>JBEAYU010000093.1:0-3386 GCA_041170435.1 Bacteroidota bacterium | reverse complement strand
TGCCAAAGAAGGACGACGATATCGGTACGTCAACGCCGAGTCCGAAGGTCCCACCGGTTCCTGATCCGCTCTCGAACAGAGGACAGCATGACGGAAACCCGGGCAACGTGGTGAACGATGTTTGCGCAGTTGTGAAGCCAAGACCGGTACCAACGTCAATTCGGACCTGTGCCGACGTGACGGTAAGGGCTGCGAACGCAGCAACGATCAGTGCAATTGCTCTCATCGCACCACCTCGAAGATCACGCTTGATGAAGCGTCGCCTGACGTGACAACGCAGGCATACCGACCCGTGGGCAACCAGTTGGGTATCAACCATTGAACTGTTCCATCTGAACCGTCAATCTTCTCGATATCGATCGTCTGTCCAACAAGATCCACGATCCGGGCCGTGGCCGTACCCGTTTCAACTCCATCTGCTGATACCGTAGAGCCCATCCCTCCAACGGGATTTGGTGCGATGGCAACTCGAAGACGGTTGCGCGCCGTTGTAATGAAGCGCTTCACGCCCCCTGCCTGACAGATCCCTGCGATCTTGATTCCAAGGGCTGTCCCCGGAACCTTCACCGCACATGGCTCAAACACCAAACTGTCCACGATGATCGTTGCGCTATCGCTTGGTCCAAGTGCAACTCTGAACGCAAACACTCCAAGCGTGTCACTAGACGGTTTGCGACGTCCACTCACCGAGACCGTACGGATTGAATCATTTGCCGTTCCTAGGGTCAGGGGGCGCACCGGATGCAGGATCCATCGATCGAATTGCACGACGGCAGACCAATCAACAGGAAGTGTCTCGAGCGACGTGCCGGCAGGTGCAGTGATGCGCAACGTCACGCGAGCCGTTTCCCCAACTTCCACGCTGTCGGTGTTGACCAAACCAAGTGCTGCACTGATGCCTGCAGATCCGCTCAGAGATGTAACGGTGACCGTATCTGTGGTGGTCACACATCCATCGGACGATGTCAGTATCGCCCAGTACTTTCCGGCAGACGACACGCGGATTGTTTGATTATCAACAACGGTACCACCGGACCACTGGATCGTTGAGAAGTTGCTGCCGTTAACAGTGATCAGTGCATCAGGTGTGGTACACAGGTCGATCGTACCGGATTGCGTCAGTTTGCCCACCGGCGTTGTACCTGCACGGATGATCACGGAATCGATGTATCGACAGCCCCCTACTTCGGTGAACTCCAGTTTGTAGGTTCCGGGGCCACGCACCACACGAGCGGCAGATGTTGAACCGTCGTCCCATTTCACATCCTTGGGGCTTGGAGCAATTGTCAATATCACACTGTCAGCTCCTGCAGCACATGCGCACAGTACCGAGTCCGTCGCTGTGATGCGTGCGGTCCTGGCGGCACAGCCAAGTTTGACGATATAGGCATCCTGTCCGCCCCCTGGCGTCCGCTGAAAGATGGGTCCGGCGGCATCGATACCTGGCAGATTGGTGCTGGTTGTAACTCCGCAGAAGTATCGCGACTTGGGGCCAGCGTCATAGCCACCGAAGCTGAAGCGAGCATAGACTGAGTCCAATACGTAGTCGTCGCCATTGCCTTTGTATTCCGAAACGAACGACCGTGTGCCATCGTTCGAGTAGATGAAGGCATCGAAGTTCTCAGTTTGTCCACTTGCCGTCAGTATGCCGTTCGAGAATACCACCATTCGTTCAAGGGGCTCAGAGGTACGAGCAAATGCTCCCGGAAGGTCATCCTCGGATGAGGCCACACCGGAGACGTTGCTAACGTCAACCCCCACCACGAAACGGTCGACGAGCTCAAGGTAGAACACATCGCCACCCAAGGCACTACCACCTTGATATTGAACTGGAGGAACTCCCGACTGACCCGGAAATGGGAAGTCGCTCCCGTTATTCACTCCGCATACACGGATCAGGTTTCCGGTTGTAGGGTTGATGGTCGGCACGGCATCCGTCTGGAGGCCATGCACTGCTTGGTTGCCGGCAGCACCCAAGAACGTCATCCAGTTGCCTCGCAGAAACACGGGATCGAGAGAGGCAACGAAGCCATCATCATCCAGTGACGTGCCTAGACGCGCGGGCTGGATGATACCGGGAGCAGAGAGAAGACCGGATCTGGTGCGCCCTCCGATGTACACTGAATTCACGAAACCGTTACTCCTACCAAGGCGCAACGTCAGTATCTCGTCGATATCCGAACCACCGAAATACGTAACCACATAGGGCACCAGTTCTAGTGGGGACGAGGTCCGCTCGACAACATTTAGTACCGCAACAAAACCATCGCTTTTATCCGAACCTGAGCCACTTCCCTGAAACGAACTCACCGGTGCATTGCCGGTCACCGGAAAGTCGGTGGACGTGGTTATGCCCGCGACATATACAGCATCGACGCCATTCGCAGGATTCCGTCTCACGTCGATCGTCGTGACGATGTCATCCTTTGATCCATCGAACGTATAGTCGCGTCCCACGCGTTGGCCAGCCGTGTTAAAGAACGCCACCACGCCATCCACGAAACCATCTGAACCGCATTCTACCGCCGTTTGTCCTGCCATGTACAGCAAGCCACTTTCCGAGATCACTAGCTCATGCGGTCGCACACAGCCGAAGTACTGCAACCAGCGTAGCGTACCATCGGGACTGAATGATGCCAAGAAGCCCCCTGGTCCTTGATCAAACGATGTAGGAACATTTTGAGGGGGCGGGTAGCCGGTACCCTCAACAACTCCGCAGACATACACGTTGTCGAATTTATCGACCACCACCGCGCGCGCCTCGTCGTTACCCGAACCACCGAGAAAGGTCGTCCACGCAACATCAAGCTGGTCCTGTGCCCTTCCCGAAAAGAACGGGGCAAGCAGACATAAGATTGTAATAGTGAACTTGTTCATCAATCGCATCGTCAGAACACTCCAAAGTGATAGGTACCGAGTCCATCTCCTCAATGAGAACGGCGCAGTGAACTCCTTGATGAGAGAAGTCGTTTGTGACCATAGCCTGCCGACATCCATTCTTCGGCTCGACGTGAAACACCCGGATCCCAACAATTTGTCACATCAATAGATTTCCATGTGACAATTTGGAGCTTCGCGGGTGTGTTATGGTTCACCATGATTCCTGATCCCATCAAATCGTCCAATTCAGAGCTTCTCGACCGGCTTAACGATCCGAGACAGCGGGATGCTGCCTTTGGTGAGTTCTATGACGCCTACGCACGGCACGTTTACGTGTATGCTCTGCGGATGACGGCGTGTAGCAATGACGCGGCGGATGTGACACAGGAGACGTTCATACGGGTACACGGCCATTTACGCCGAGGCAACATCATCGTTGATCCTCTTCCGTTCTGCCTGATGATTGCGCGTCAGCGCGTGCTCAACATGCGCCGCGATCACAAGGA
>JBEAYU010000092.1:0-22266 GCA_041170435.1 Bacteroidota bacterium | reverse complement strand
AGGACCTGATCGCGTGTCCATCCCCGTTGCTCTGCATGGCGCTGTGCGGGATTGTGTGTACGACACGCTCGCTCAGGGTCGACACCTGACCTCGTCGATTGAACGTCTGTTTCGCGATTCGGCACCATCGGAAGATCTCGCTGCCGAGCTGCGCCGCGTCGTCTTCCAAGCTGTCCGCTACGACAACGTTGAGGCCGCTCTTGCCGGCGAGCTCGACGGCGTTGTCGACCCTTCGCGTGCGGCCTTTCCTGAGTGGCTCCGCGCCCTGATCGCCAAGTCCTACCCGGACACGTCCACCGAGGTGATCGCCCGCATGCTCTCGGACGCGCCCGTATTCGTGCGAATCAACACGCTGCGCACCACGCGCGACGCCTGCATAATTGCACTGATGCAGCACGCGTCCCATGCCGTTAGCGACACCGTTTTACGCATTGATCGTCCGTTCGGACTCTTTGCAAGCGAGGCCTTCTCGGCCGGCTGGTTCGAGCAGCAGGATGTCACGTCTGTGCGCGCGGGACACGAACTTCACGTCCGCCCGGGTGAACGCATCATTGATGCCTGCGCCGGTGCCGGCGGCAAGTCCCTCTTGTTAGCCAGCTCCATGCTCAACCGAGGTCGCATCATCGCCCTCGACGTTGTCGAGGCCAAGCTCGACGCATTGCGGAAGCGTGCCACAAGGGCCGGGGTCGACATCATCGAGACACGTCACATCGACACCACCAAGGTCATCAAACGTCTGCACGAAACCGCTGATGGCGTCTTCATCGATGTTCCCTGCACGGGCACGGGCGTGGTGCGGCGCAATCCCGACATCCTCTATCACCGCACGGAGGAAGGGTTTGCCGAGCTCCTCCAAGCGCAGCAATCCATCCTACGTCGCAGTGCCCTGGCCGCCAAGCCCGGAGGACGTGTCGTGTACGCTGCCTGCAGCATCCTTCCCGAGGAAGGGGCTGAGCAAATCGCCCAGTTCCTGGCATCGGTTCAGGGAGCCCCTTTCCGACTTGACCGGCAATGGCAGACTCTGCCCGGAGACGACGGCGGCGATGGCTTCTATGTTGCCCACCTGACACGTCAGGCGTAGGCTCATGCACAACGCCCCGATCACGGTCATCTTCGACGGCGTCTGCAACCTGTGCGATGTCGTTGTGAGATACCTGCATCGCTTCGACACCAAACGGCAGTTCCACTACCTCTCCTTCCAGTCAGATGAAGGTGCCGCACTGCTTGCGCGCCATGGCGTGATTGGTCCGCCCGACACGGTCTATGTGATCACCCACAGTGGCGAACTTCTCATTGAGGACCGCGCAATCATCTACCTCTTGGCCCGCCTCGGCGGCATCCACAACCTGTTCGCAGTATTCGTCCGGCTCGTGCCCCCTCCCCTGCGCCGCGCCATATACCAATGGGTATCGCGTAATCGCTACCGGGTGTTTGGGATCAGGTAGGGGCAATAATTCCGTCATCCCGGTGAGGTCCTTCGGCCCTTCGGGCCTCAGGATGACGCCCGCCACGTCGCCTTGAACAACTTCCCCAAAAAACAAAGCGCGGTGCGTCATCCTGAGGAGCCGAAGGCGACGAAGGACCTCGCGGGAATGTCGATTCGCGGGCGACGAAGATGGACCCCCGCTTTCGCGGGGATGACGGAGGACCTCGCGGGGATGAAGAGGACAGTCCCTCCGTAACCCAGTTATTCCCTATCTTTGCGGTCCCCTATTTCGGAGTCCGTAAATGAGCACCTACATCGTCAACCCTGTCAAAGTCCGTATGGATGAGTCCGCCAAGGGCTCGATCTACCGTTCGATCATTGCCATGGGCCTGCGTTCACGCCAGATCAACGATCAGATCAAGACGCAGATCACCGAGCGGATGGCTGATGTGATCACCGATGCCGATGAGTCGGAAGGTCCAAATGCCGACCAGATCGCCATCAGTAAGGAGTTCGATCTGCTGCCAAAACCAACCTTCATGGCCATGAAGGAGATGGTGGACGGACAGATCCACACCCGCTCGTCGGAAACTCCTGCCCCGGCAACAGAAGAGTAAACTCCACACCATGATGTATCACGAGCCATCCGGTACCCCCGTGATGGCTCGTTTCATGTTATGAACATTCTCCTTGGCATAACAGGCAGCATCTCGGCGTACAAAACGCCGTGGCTGGTGCGCGATCTGCGCCGCGCCGGGCACGACGTGCGCGTGATCATGACGCCGTCGGCTCGGCAGTTTGTGGCGCCCCTTGCCCTCGAAGCCGTCACCACGCATCCGGTCATCATCGATCCCTATGACCCCGCCATTCAGGAAGGGGGCTCGTGGCACGTACACCTGGCCCGCTGGGCCGATGTGATCTGTATCGCCCCCTGCTCGGCTACAACGCTGGCACGGCTGGCCACGGGACTGTGCGATACGGCCCTCATGACGGTCGCCTGCTCACGCCCGGTCGAGACACCACTGGTCGTCTTTCCGGCCATGGACTCAGACATGTGGCTACAGCCCGCCACACAGCGTAACGTCGAGCAACTTCGTGCCGACGGCATCACGGTGGTCGACCCCGAAGCGGGAGAACTCGCCTCGGGCCTCATCGGCCATGGCCGGTTGCCAGAGATCGAGACGATTGCGTCGGTCATTGCACAGCATGATGTTCAAGGGACAGTGCATGCTTCGACATCGACACCGACAACCACATCCGAACGTGGTGTTGCCGGAAAGCACCTTCTTATCACCGCCGGACCAACCCATGAGAGGATCGATGCGGTACGGTCGATCGTGAATCACTCAACCGGAACCATGGGGTTTGCCCTTGCTGCAGCGGCGCAGCGGCGGGGTTATCTGGTGACGCTTGTCAGCGGCCCGGTGAACCTGCCCACGCCGTTCGGTGTGGAACGCGTCGATGTGACCTCTGCCGCAGAGATGCACGAGGCGGTCATGAGACACCGTGAGCAGACCGACGTGTTCATCATGTCGGCCGCCGTGGCCGATTACACCCCGGCAACGCCCCTTGACACGAAGCTGAAGAAAGACGTGGTTGGCCAGCAGGCCTCGATCGAACTTGTGCGCACCAAGGACATCCTGGCCGAGATCGGATCAGGCAAGAGCAGCGCGCAAAAGGTCGTCGGCTTTGCCCTCGAGACGGGCGACGTGATCGGATATGCCCGTGAAAAGCTGTCGAAGAAGAATGCCGATATGATCATTGCCAATGAAGCGAATGCTCCCGACTCGGGCTTTGGCACTGGCAACAATACAATAACGATCGTTACGAACACAGATTCGCCGATCTCCTACCCACCAATGTCGAAAAAGGCCTGTGCAGAGGTCATTCTCGATGCGATAGAGCGTTTGTGATCTCTCTTTCCAACATCACCGTCGATTTCGGAACACGCGTCCTGTTCAAGGGCGTGAGCTTTCTCATCAAGCATGGAGACCGCATCGGTCTTGTCGGCCGTAACGGCGCCGGCAAGTCCACCATGCTCAGCATCATCGCCGGCGAGCGCCAGGGAACCTCCGGCGATGTGTCACGTCAGACCGGCATTCGCGTGGGCTTCCTGTCGCAGGAGCTCACGCTCGACGTCACAAAGACGCTCCGCGAGACCGCCATGCAGGCCTTCGAAGAGGTCCTGGCGCTGCATGCCGAGATCGACGAGATCCAGCATCAGCTGGAAACGCGCACGGACTACGAAAGCGACGAGTACATGAAGCTCGTGCAACGTCTGACCGATGCCAATGACCTCTATGCGCGGCGCGGTGGCATGACCATGCAGGCCGACATCGAGCAGGTGCTCACGGGCCTGGGCTTCGAGCGCGAGCAACTCGACAATCCGCTGACGATGTTCTCAGGGGGCTGGCAGATGCGCGCCGAGCTCGGACGTCTGCTCCTGCAACGTCCTGACTGCTTGCTGCTTGACGAGCCGACGAATCACCTTGACATTGACTCGGTGCGCTGGCTGGAGGACTTTCTCTCGAACTACGACGGCGCCGTGGTGCTGATCTCTCACGACCGGACGTTTCTCGACAGCATCACCAACAGAACCATCGAGATCACCAAGAACAAGGTCTACGACATCCCCGCCAGCTACTCGGACTACGAGGAGATCCGCGCAGAGCGCATGGAGCAGCAGAAGGCCATGGCAGCCCGCCAGAACCGCGAGCGCGAGCGCATGCAGAAGTGGATCGACAAATTCAAGTACAAGGCCTCGCTGGCCTCACGGGCGCAATCACGCATCAAGGCGCTCCAACGCATGGAAGTGGTCGAGGTGGATGAGCAAGACACGTCCTCCATGCACTTCTCGTTTCCGCCCGCGCCACGCAGCGGACGGGTCGTTGTTGAATGCACCGGTGTCGTGAAGAACTATGGCGACAAGAAGGTCCTGCGCGGCGTCGACTTCGCCCTGGAACGTGGCGAGAAGATCGCCTTCATCGGCAAGAACGGCGAAGGCAAGACCACCCTGGCCAAGATCATTGCCGCTGTTGAGCCCCCTACCGCCGGACATGTTCAGGTGGGGCATGCAACATCGATCGGCTACTACGCCCAGCACCAGGCTGATTCGATGGACGGATTCCAGACGGTCTATGAGATCATGGAGCAAGGGGCTCCCCCGGAAATGCGCTCGCGTTTGCGCACGCTTCTGGGTGCGTTCCTGTTCAAGGGCGACGATATCAACAAGCGTGTGAGCGTGCTGAGTGGCGGCGAGAAATCACGTCTTGCTCTGGCACGCTTGCTGCTGCAACCGTATAACCTGCTCATCCTGGACGAGCCGACGAACCACCTTGACATGCTCTCGAAGGAAGTGCTCAAGGAAGCGCTCATGGCCTACGACGGCGCGATGATCGTGGTGTCGCACGACCGGGACTTCCTTGATGGCCTGACCGAGAAGATCATCGCCTTCCGTCATGGCACACTGAAGGAGTACGAGGGCGATGTTGATACGTACCTCAAGCTGCTTGGCGACCCGAAACTGCAGTCTGCTCCGCCCCCTCATGAGATCCCTCTTGGACATGCCCCGGCAAAGCCCGAGAAGTCAGCCGCCCAGCTCCGTGAAGAGCAGAAGGCCCTTGAGAAGGAGAAACGCAAGGCCGAACGGCGCATAGCCGAGATCGAGAAGCAGATCGGCGTGCAGGAAAAGACCATCGCGGAGTTGGAGGTCACCCTGGCCAACCCCGATCTTTACAAGGACCCCGTCAAACAACACAAGAGCGTCACCAACTACGAAACGTCGAAACGCGTTCTGGCGTCACTTATGGATGAGTGGAGTACGCTCATGGAAGTTGTTTCGGCTGAATCATAAGGATACCTGTATGATCCGCACTCTGCTTGCTCTAGCCGTAGTTCTCACGAGCGCATTTCCCGGAATGGCCCAGGATCAGAAGCCCGAACGGCGCACCATCAGCGTCGAGGGCACGGCCGAAATGACACTTGCGCCCGATCAGGCGTTCGTTACCATCGGCGTTGAAACTGACGGAAAGAGCATCGTGTCGATCAAGCGCGACAATGACTCGCGCGTTCGAGCGATCATGGAAGCGGTCAAGGGGCTTGGTATTCCCGCCAAGGACATCATGACGTCGGACCTGTCGATCCAACCGAACTACGAATGGGATAACAACAAACGCCGGTTCCTCGGCTACAGGATGCGCAACGTCGTCACCGTATCGGTCAAAGACCTCAGCAAGATCGAGCGCGTGATCGACGCCAGCGTTGGCGAAGGTAGCAACGTGCTCGAGAACGTCTCTTTTGGCACAAAGAATCTGGTTCGACTGCAGGACTCGCTGCAGATCGTTGCCGCGCGCAATGCTCTCGCCAAGGCCGCCGTCCTTGCAGAAGCCGTTGGTGCAAAGGTGGGCAGTGCCATCAGCATTTCCGAACATCAGGAACATTCACCGCAGCCCGTGTATCTGAAGAGTGCAATGCTCGCCGATGATGTTGGTGCTTCGTCCACTCCGGTATCGGCCGGTGAGATCGTCATCAGATCGTCCATCAGCGCAGTCTTCGAACTCAAATGATCGACAACAAGCGCATCGTCGTGGTCATGCCGGCATACAACGCCGAGAAGACCCTTGAAATGACCTACCGCGAGATCCCCATGGACATCGTCGATGCGGTGATCCTTGTTGATGACCATTCACGTGACAACACGACGCAGCTGGCAAAGGAGCTCGGCATTGACCATGTGATCCGGCACGACGTGAACCGCGGATACGGTGGCAACCAAAAGACCTGTTACGCCAAGGCGCTCGAGATCGGTGCAGACGTGGTGATCATGGTCCACCCCGACTACCAGTACACGCCCCTTCTCATTCCCGTGATGGCGTGGATGATCGCCAACGATGTGTACCCGGTTGTGCTGGCATCACGCATCCTTGGCAACGGCGCTCGCAAGGGTGGCATGCCGCTGTACAAATACATCGCCAATCGTGGGCTTACATTCATTCAGAACCTTCTGGTGAGTCAGAAGCTCTCCGAGTATCATACCGGATACCGGGCGTTTTCGCGCCAGGTACTGGAGACGATCGACCTTGAGGCCAACAGCGACGACTTTGTGTTCGACAACCAGATGCTGTCACAGATCATCATGGCGGGCTTCCCCATCGGCGAGGTCACATGTCCGACGAAGTACTTCGACGATGCCTCGTCGATCAACTTCCGCCGCAGCACCATTTACGGCTTTGGCGTGCTGTTTACAAGTCTGCAGCACCGGCTGCACAAGTGGGGTCTGGTGAAGAACGCCCGCTACTCATGAGTCTCGGATCATGTGCGTAATTTCCGCCCATGATTCTGACAGATGCCGAAATCCTTGCCTGTATGGAGGCCGGAACGATCAAGATCGAACCGTTCGATCGGTCGTGTCTTGGATCCAATTCGTACGATGTGCACCTGGGCCGCATGCTCGGTGAATACGTCGAGCGAGAGCTCGATGCCAAGAAGCACAACAAGATCGAGCTCTACCCCATTCCAGACGAGGGCATCGTGCTGGTGCCGGAGAAGTTCTACCTCGGCGTCACCGAGGAGTACACCGAAACGCACGCCCATGTGCCGTTTCTCGAGGGCAAGTCTAGCGTTGGACGTCTTGGCATTGATATTCACGCTACGGCTGGCAAGGGAGACATTGGCTTTTGCAATTACTGGACGCTCGAGATCAGCGTCAAGCAGCCCGTTCGCGTCTACGCCGGCATGCCGATCGGTCAGCTGATCTACTTCCTTGTGGAAGGCACCGTCATCAATCCATACAACAGCAAGCCTTCGGCCAAGTACAACGCTAAGGTGCACGCACCGGTGGAATCGATGATGTGGAAGAACTTTCCGGAAGATGAGCGAAAGGGCTGACCATGCGTCTATTGTGTTTATGTCTCTCTGTGGTGGCTTCGCTGGTACTGATCTCCTGCGAGGAGGATGAAGGGGGCTCCGTGAACGAGTTCAACGAGCAGGAGATCGTCGAGCTGCGCAAGGCCAAGGACGAGGCGTTCAGCTCGAGTTCCACAAGCCCCTTGCCTGAGGACAAGCGGGCAACGTTCACGGGACTGAAGTACTTCGACCCCGATCCGGACTACGTCGTGGAAGCGACGTTTGTGGCAAGCGCGCGGCCTGACACCATCACGATGCAGACATCCACCAGCGAACCTCGTCAGGCGATCCGCGCCGGAGAGTTTCAGTTTGAGCTGCGTGGTGCTAAGCACAAGCTGGCGGCATACACGTTCATCGGAAGCGAGGGCACGTCGTTCTTTGTGCCATTCACCGATCGGACCACGGGTCACGACACGTACTATGCCGGACGCTACCTTGACATCCCGAAGGTTGATACAGACCAGTACGTGATCGACTTCAACGAAGCCTACAATCCGTACTGCGCATACAATGACCGGTACTCCTGCCCTCTGGTTCCGCGCGAGAACGATCTTGCCGTGGCCATCCGTGCCGGGGAAAAGAAGTGAAGCGTGCTCTTCTTCTGCTGCTTGTCAGCGTCACCCTTCTTCCGTCGTGCCTGTTTGTAAAGGCACCTGACGAAAAGGTCGACGTTCAGAACGTCGCCCTCAGCCCACAGCCCGAGATCCCGATGAGTGACGAGCTCGTGCGCACGCGAGCGGGTGATCTCATCGCTCTCCTTCCGAAGTCATGGGTCTTCCTCGATACCAAGAACGAGGCTTCGGCCGAGATCATCTCCGTAGCGGTCAACCCCGAGTACACGTTATCCATGGTCGTCTCGGCCATACCCGGAGCAGAGTCATCCAAGGAGTCCATGGAATCGGACGGGCTGCTGGGTCTGGCACGGGCGACCTTCCAGAAGCACCTTCGCAAGACTGGTGGACTTGCCAAGCTCGTTGGCTCCTACCGCATTGCTCAGCTTGGTGCGCGCCGCTTTGCAGCCTTCGATTTCAGCACCAACGGCGGAAGTCTGCGTACGCGGTGTGCCGTGTGCGTTTCATCGCTCGGCAACAGCTACGAGGTGGCCCTCGTGCCCCTTACCGTTACTGGCAAGGACGTGCCAGATCCATTGGAACAGGAGCGCGTCTTTCGCTCCATCCTCGCCACCGTGCAATACTGATCATGGACCTCTCACCCGAAACGGAAGCCGTCATAAACTTCCTTAACGATTCTGTGGAAGGGGGCTTGCGCAAGCGCAACGACGTGGCCATCATCCTCGAACTTGCCATGCGGGCCGACAATGCCGAGACGTTCAACGCCATCACGCTCACCGGCACCGGCGCATGGAAGGTCTACGGAACTCTGCGCCGCGTGCGCCCGGGCGACGAAGGGTACCGCCTTCTCGAAGAGGAGTTTGCCCGTCAGCTCAATGCACTGCGCGAACATATCGCCCAGCTGATGACGGAAGCCAGCGACGAGACACTCCGCCGATTCGATGACGTCTACTTCGGCATGTCGCAAGGCGTTATGCGCAACCTTGTGGATCTGTCGCACGACCTTGTCAAGATCAAGGATCTGCAGAGATAGATAGTCTGCAAACACACCTTCAAGTCGAAACTGCTCGGGATTCATTAGGAATGGCAACATGTCTATGGAGTTGCCGACAACGAGGCTCCTCACTATCGCAGTAGAGTGCCGTGTCCAATTTGACGAATGGGGAACATCTGAGTAACAGCAAAGCTCCATGTATGGTAACTACCTCGTTGTTCAGTAGTTATCGTTTTTGTTACGAACTCTCATATCATTATCATTTCTTTTATGTGAGGACATCGTGAGTGAGCATCGATTGAGGACGCTGTTTACGACAATGGCATTGATGATCAGTCTTGCATCGTTTACCGCTAGCGCCCAAGACTGGTCATGGATCATCAATCCCACCCGCAACCTTGGTGTACAGCATGCTTTGCTGACTGGAGCTTCAGACTCGGTGATCGTTGTCGCAAAGGACAATGTCTACTCTGGCAATGGCGTATCGGCCGGCCGCGAGGTCATGAAAGCATCGGAGTTCGTTCTCATTGAGGACAGACCTCGGCTTTATGTCTTTCCAAGTGGACCATTCATCGTAGCAGGCAGCAGCCTTGATCAGACTCGATCAGCAGGGTTTCGATTCAGCCGCCGCCCGGACGGTGATTACGGCTATGAGAAGACAACCTTCGATGATGCAGCATTCTCGGTTGGATTCTCTGCGGGAGACCTTAGCGTGCTTGGTAACACAACCATGCGACTGCGCAACTCCTACACGTTTGATGCCGGTGCAACATGGTACAACATGGCCAACGAACCCCAACTTGGTTCCTCAGGCGCAGTCTCTGTGATCACCGGCAAGGGAGTCTATGTGCACAAGAAGGAGGCAAGCCAGTGGTTCTTCGTTGACACGGCTAGCCGGACCTATACACCAACGACCGACATTGCTACGGATATCTGCCACATCCGCGAATTGCCTTCAGGGGCGGCCATGGGCATACGTTGCATCAGCGGCGATGAGACTGATCTCGTCATCCGGCGTTCATCGTCGGCCCCGTGGGAAACGGTGCCACGGCTGGCAACACCAAGTGGGAATCTCATCAATCCCAAGACTCAGGTGTACCTGCGAGGCAACTGGCTCGCAACTGTTTCGTCGGCGCGCATCCTGTTTGTCATAGACTCCGGAAGAGCCATTGAGTACGATGGTGATTCTGTCAGACTGCGTCAACTTCACGATGCGGTGATTCCCGGAAAGCTCGCATCTGTCCTCAGCACACGACCCCGTGGAGAGGATATCCTGCGCGCTCTCTATGAAATCCGCACAACCGCAGCACGCACGTACACGACAGTCGACATCTCTCTGGCAACTGGGCGTGCACAGGTCAGAGAAGGGCTTCGATATCAGCCCGTCGATATGAACGAGCGGGGCTACGTTAGCAGCGGACCATACTTCACTGACTGGACGACCGGGATCAGTCGACCGGCGATGCGGTTTTCTCCGGGCAGTCGAAGCCTTCGTGACGTTCAAGACCTCGCGCCTCACTTGCGTCAGGTCGTGGCATTGGGGACGACGCCCCTTACCGTTACGGATGGAGGAGAGGTCCTTGTGCTCGATCAGCTTCAACGCCTCCCTTTTCTGTATCCAGGTTCGTTTCCAAGCCGCACGGATACGAAAGCTGGCTCGGTGGTCCTGAATCGGACATCCATACAAGTTGTTGACGATACCAGCTTCGTGTATCCAAGTCTCTATCCAACGCGCAACTCGAAGAGTGGGCAGAACGTCCGTTTGCCAAGCATTGACATTCTCCGATCGAACGCGCGACTGACGTGCGGTGCTACCGATGGACTTAACCGTCAGATCCTTGCCGGTTCCGCGATCGTCCGCCTTAATGGTGCGACGTGGGACAGTATCCCTTTCCCCGAGCGTTTTCGCGACTCTGCCGTTACGATATCATCGATCGTAGCGCGTGGTACCGACACGATCATCGCTGCGGCAAGGGGCTATGGAATCGGATCATCGTCAGAAGAACGATTCACGTATCGCCGCGGTGGCATCGTGGTGACAACAAACGGGGGACGTGACTGGAGCTACGTCGAACTACCCCTCAAAGAGCAGTGGGTTGAGAGCCTCACTATTGGGCCGGATGGTGCAGCCTATTGTTGGGCCGCCTCGATGATACTCGATGAGGACAATGGTTCACTTGGAAGTTACCAGCCTCGATATGGCACTGCTCGTGTGTACCGAAGTTCAGATATGGGGCAGACATGGGTCAAACTCTTCACCGATGAAGCAGATGACAACCTGCGACGTCCCGCGATCGATCATCAATGGTCGATCAGCTTCTCGCCGGCAAGCATCATGGCCGTTAGCACACCGTCTGCCATATACGTGGCGCCGGGCATCGGAGATCCGTTTGTCAAGGTGCAATCACTACCGACTGAAGCCTCGTTTGGTGGCTGTGCCCTAGATGCTGAAGGATACCTTTGGGTTGCCGGTTCACATGGGCTTCATCGTCGAGAGTCGATCGCCAGCAGCATCAATGCCGACCAGGCACCGCGGGCCGGTGTCAAGGTCTGGCCCAATCCGGCCAATGACCGTTGCAAGATCACGATCTCATCCGGAGAAGGACACCGGCGCCTACCCGAACACGTAACGATCTCCTCTGTTGACGGCAGTGTCGTCCAACACGTACCCGGCGTTGATGGCGAGTACTCAACCGCAACAACGAACCTTCCGGCTGGCACTTACGTGGTGCACGCTCTCGTTGGTTCGGACGTTGTCTCAACACTGTTCACGGTTATGAGGTGATGACATGCAATGAGTAGCGCGGGTCCCCACTTCGCTTCTCAAACAGCTTTTGCTTGATTGTCCTATTTCATTATAAGCGGTTCAATTCTGTACTGCTGTTCCAAGGATCAATCACCACAACTCCTGCATTTCGAAACGGCGTACTGTCTCGCGTCACAACAGCATAACTCGATGCAAGAGCGATCGCCGCAATGTAGGCGTCCGGTATGGATAGTGTTCTCCCACGTCTACGAGCATCGGCTGACATTCGTCCGTAGTGTTGGGCAGATACATGACTGAAGGGTAGAATCCGACCATCGAATAGTTCCGTCACGCTGTTGAGAAGCTGCCGTAGTCGATTACGCCGACGTCCATCTTCCAGTGCCTCTACACCATAGCTCAACTCAGCCACCGTGACCGATGTCAGGTAGAGGGTCTCGATTGCTTGATCATTGAGCCATTCCTTGACTGAATCATTGACAGTCGGCTTCATGAACTCAGCAATGACATTTGTATCGAGTATCAGCATTCCACCACCTATAACCGTGGTGGCTGATGCGGCTTCGATGAACGAATCTCTTTGATCTTCTCTTCGAGTGCGTCAGCATCATCTTTAGTAACTCCGGCATTTCTGCGGAGCTCCCAAAGCTCGTTGCCAACCAGTACACGCTGCTTGGGCAATGAATGTTCTTCAAGAATCGCACGCACTTCAGCCTCCATACTTCGTTTGTGAATAGCAGCCAGTGACTTCAAGGCCCGATAGACCTCATCGGGTACATTTCTAATCGTGAGAGTTGCCATGCTGTCATAATCCTAATATTGCTAGCACGGCGAATATGGCGATGTTTTCGCTGCCAACTACTCCTTCTTCGAAAAGATCTTTCGAGCATGCTTGAGCGCTCGCTCATGGCGTTTACGCATGCACTCTGCGGTAACGCCTGCGTGGCGAGCTAGCTCTTCAAGCGGTTTGCCCTCAAGGTAGTGAAGGCGGAGAATCTCGGCTTGGTTCGCCGGTAGAGATTCCAATACCGCGTGGGCATCATAGGTCGTCTCAGAGTCGTCGCTGATCAGGAGCGGACCTTCCACGTAGTCTGGGTCCGGCGTGCCAAAGCGCATCTCGTTTCGTGGTCGGTAGAACCGACGTCGATACTCGATCGTGCGGCACATGGCACGATAGGCCACCACCGTTGAGTAGGCCTGCGCATTGCGAGGGGGCTCGCGCAGGATGGCTACCTCCCACGTTGTGGCGATCGCCGTCTGCACGGCGTCTACCACATCGTCGGAGTCGACATAATTGAAGCGACGTGTAAGCAGTCTGTACAGCTCACTACGATCGATATGCATAACAATCCTCCTTGCTGCTGCGCGCAACGTAGAGTCTCGTCATGTCTGCTTCAATGCTCGGTAGGTAGTCGGGCAATTGCCGTATGCAGAGACTGCAAAATCACCTGTCGACATTCCGTCCAGCATCACTACCATGAAAGCGTCATCTCATCTGTCGCAAGAGGCACCGTAAACGCACGCACGGCAACACCCGAGTTGTCCGATGGGCCACCCAACGGATCGAACTTCTGTATACCTCCGAGAAAGGCGTGCTGCTGCGACTCAACCGCTACATCTTTGCCATTACTGCGAACTGTGGCGGAGCCGCTCGTGGCATGAAGCACGATTCTCACATGCTTGAAATGGGGCTTGTAGGATCCGCTGGCTGCACCGATCACCAGCTTGCGCTGCGCGGCATCATGCGTCAGCAGGCGGGTAGAAGAGACCCCCTTCTCGTGATCGAAGGTGACCCCATCGTCTGTGTACCATGTAAGCGTGCGCTTCGTCGCACCAGGCCAGAGATGCACAACAAGGGTGTCTGTAGGCTTCTCCTGAAGCGACTGCACCAGAGACTGCGCAATGATGATGCCGCCTTCCCTTACGAACAGCGGCAACCTCTCGATCGGAGAATCAACGATCACGCTGCTGCCGCCGGCAAAGACTGCGTCATCATGGATCGAATACCATGAGCCCCCTGACGGGAAATACACCCGGGTGAAGCGCTCATAGCTTGGCGTGGGACACACCATGAGGTCGGCCCCAAGCGTGAACTGATGCAGGTACTGCCAGTCATACACGTTCTTGTCGAACGGATTGTCGATCACGATCGGACGCATGACGGGCATGCCCGTCTTGCTCGACTCATAGAAGGCGGAGTAGATCGTGGGCATGATGCGATAACGCATGGAGATGTAGTTGCGGCAGATCTGCTCGACGCGTTCGCCGAAGGACCATGGTTCCTGACTCTTGTTGTCTATGGCCACGTGCGCCCTGAAGAACGGCGTGAATGCGCTGATCGATGTCCACCGGGCAAAGAGCTCCTTCGATGGATTGCCCGTAAAGCCGCCCACGTCCATGCCCACATACGGAACGCCCGTCAGACCCATGCTGTTGAGAAGGCGGACACCGGCCATCATGTGATCATCATTCGATTGATTGTCGCCCGTCCACACGGCACTGTAGCGCTGGATGCCGCTGTAGCCAGAGCGTGTAAGGATGAACGGGCGTTCGTTCTTGAGCAGCGCACGCGTTCCCTCATACGTGGCGCGAGCCATCTGCATGCCGTACACATTGCGTCCGAGCAGGTGTGAGGCCGGACCGGTTCCCTCAAAGCCGAAGAGGATGTTGTCGGGCATGAACTGACCCCATGTGGCGATCTCGTTCATGTCGTTCCAGAAGCCACGCACCCCATCGCTCACGAGCCCCCTGAACTGCTCTCCCCACCACGAGCGCGCCTTCGGAAGAGTGAAGTCCGTGAAGTGGCACCAGCCGGGCCAGACCTGTCCCTGATATAGAGTGCCATCGGAGTACTTCAAGAACATGTCCTTGGCGACGCCGTCATCATACTGCTTGTAGCCGTCCTCGACCTTGATGCCCGGATCGACGATGACCGTCATCTTGAACTTGAGATCAGCAAGATTCTTGATGAGCCCCTTTGGATCAGGGAAACGCGTCGAGTCCCACGTGAAGAGCTTGTAGTCCTTCATGTAATGGATGTCCAAATAGATCACATCGGCCGGTATGCCGCGTTCGCGGAATGTGCGCGCTACGTTTAGGACTTGGGCGTCAGGGTAGTACGAGTAGCGACACTGCTGAAAGCCCAACGACCAGAGCGGCGGGAGTGGCGTTGTACCTGTGAGGTACGAGTAGGACGAGATGATGCTTGGGATCGAACCGCCCGCGATCACGTAGTAGCGCAGATCGCCGTCCTCGACACCGAAGGAGGAGAAGCGGTTGTTGGAAGCTCCGAAGTTGAAGCGCGTGCGCGAGGAATTGTCAAGGAACAATCCGTAGATCGACGAGCCCGAATGCAGTCCGATATAGAACGGCGTCGACATGTAGATCGGATCCGCACCCGACGGATACCCAAAGAAGTCCGTGTTCCAGTGCGTGTATCCATTGCCACGCCTGTCCAACGGTCCGGTCTTCTCACCCAGACCGATGAAGCGCTCATCATCGCGCATCACCTTGTAATTGGTCACATGCGACCCCGCCCACGACACGCCAAAACCCGGATCGTCCTCGACCAGGATGGCCCCGTTGCGGTCTACAACACGAACGGTAAGGGGCTTGCGGTCCACATACACCTGCATCGAATCGGTCGAGATGGCGATGGCATCATCATTGACTTTGACGACGGGTTGAACCGACTGCGCTCGGCCAACGACGGCGTACGACAGTGTGTCGTATGATGCAGATCGAGTCACGTGGATCTTGACGATCGCCGGCGTGATGACCTCGATCAGCATGCGTCCGTTGGTGGCGGTGATCTCCACGCCTCTGTCAAACGTGCGGACGTTGGTGGCATCACCAAGACGCTCGACGCTCAGACGTTGGGCGACGGATGGGATGGCAAGAACGAGAAGAAGAAGCAAACGAAGCATGCTCATGGCTACCTGCGAATGAGGAGTGGCTTGATTGTGGTTGAGGCATCACGTCGGATGACGATGCTGTAGGAACCGGCGGGCAGATCGTCGACAGGCATGTTCACAGACGTTCCCGCGATGGAGGCATCAACGCGCCGAACGACTGAGCCCAGCACATCGAGAACGATGATCTCCATGGCGCGATCAGGAACGTCGATGACCACGACATCGTCCGCAGGATTTGGATAGATGCTCAGGTCCTGAAGATCTTCTTCATCATCGACACTGGTGGCAAGCCCCCTGAAAGACTGCGTGGAATAGAGTCGGTACTCTCCCGGCAGAAGTGTGATGGTGTTGTTGTCCAGATACACGTTGATGTCGGTCGACGTGGCGAACTCATACCACCGTCCCTTGCGTGTGAACGGAATGGGAACGGTGCGCGACACCACATCGAAATTGCCAAGGTAGATGTAATCGCACGAGGCATCCCGCACGAGGATGGACTTCATTGGATCGACCGTTTGGAGGGTGGCCGTCATCTGAGCAAAAGCCTCGTGACGTTTGCGGGCCTGGTTCATATCGGCAACGGCCTGCATGACGCGTAGGCGCCGTGCATCTCGCAGATACGGGAAGCCCATGGGCTTGCGACCAAGGCGGCCATTCTCATTGATCGAGATCGGATAGCCCAGCTCGTTGAACTGCCAGAGCATCTTCGGTCCGGGAATGCACAACATCTTCACCATCAGCGCCTCCAGTCGCCGCAGCGCAATGCTGGTATCACGGGTGTTGTGTGACGGATTCGTGCTGCCGGAATTCACGGCACGATAGATCGTTCGTTCTTCGTCGTGACTCTCCACATATCCGACAAGTCCGTGACGCCCAAAGCCCCTTCTCTGCGCACTCATGCCCGAGGCGATATCTTGATTTGAGTACGCCATCACGGCCTGACTTCCGGCGTAGTTCGAATTCGCCCAAAGGATGGCGCCATTATCCGAGAGCTCCTTCTCCTCGGCGTTGTCGGCAAAGTGCTCCAGGATGTTGTAAAAGCCCGCGTCAACGGACGTCGTGGCCGACATCATGCGCTTGAGGATGGCAATGCGCGAGGCATCGTAGCGTGACATCAGACCAGCGTCACTACCGCTGTTGAACTGCGTCAGCCCCTTGGACAGGTCAAAGCGATATCCATCGAACTTGAACTCTGTGATCCAGAACTTCAGGAAGCGATCAACGTATTGCTTGGTTGCTTCACTCTCGTGATTCATATCATAGCCGACGTTGAACGGATGCTTTGCCGTCACGTTGAAATACGGGTTCTCGGGAGTCGGGCCGGCAACGCTGCCCCAGAGGTTGACAAGGGGCGACTGTCCGAACTGATGGTTCAGGACGATATCGAGGATGACGGCCATGCCCTTGCCATGTGCCTCATCGATCAGGCGCTTGAGGTCATTCTTCGTGCCGTAATACTTGTCCACGGCGAACTGATGACTGACGTTATAGCCCCATGAGTCGTTCCCTTCAAACTCCGTGATCGGCATAAGCTCGATCGCCGTCACACCAAGGTTCTTGAGGTAATCGAGGGAATCAATGACGGCCTGAAACGAGCTCTTGTCTGTGAAGTCGCGCACCAGAAGCTCATACACCACCAGCCGCCGCGCGTCGGGCTTGATAAAGGCCGTGTTCTTCCAAACGTACTCGTCAATCTGAGTGTTGATCACACTGATGATGCCGGACGTCTTGCCTGTTGGATACTGCGGCAATTGTGGGAACCTCCACGACTCGATGAATCGGTCGCTCGGGTCGCAGAGCTGTTCAGCATACGGATCACTGATACGGCGGTCATCATCATACGACCATTGCCAGAGCGTCTGACCCTTGCGCTTGATCGGGATCTCTGTCCACCAGCGCTGTTTATCCGGAGTCTGGTAGCAGAAGAACTCCGGCGTACGTTTCCAGTCACTGAACTCGCCCACGGCGTAGATCTCAGACTTGCCGGGGGCATAGAGCACGACGACGGCTGTCGTATCGTTGATGACGTTGGCACCATCACGAGCCCCCTGAGGAAGGGGCTTGAAGGTCACCTTGGGTCGCACGCGCAGTGTGAAGGTGTCGCGGATCTGTCCGCCAAGTTCGTTGTACGTGATGACATCGATCTTGGTGGTCCGCTCGACGGTGTAGGTTGCGCTGATCGTGTCGTTGTTCACTCGAGCGATCTCAACACCGTTCGCAGCGATCTGCATCAGTGGCACGTTGTTCGATGCGATGGCTCGAATTCGTACGACCTGACCGGAGTCGACCACTCGATTCCCCGGCGTCGGCTCAAGCGTCCGCAGATAGGTGCCGGGAGCATAAAGGTCAACGTAGATATCAGCTCCATCCTCTGCTCTGCCGACGCGTGACCCGTCGGAGGAGCGGAAGACGAATGCCAGTTGACGGATCACTTCCGTACCGGTGACGCCATAGAAAGTGCGAGGGTTTGGAATGGTCAGACGGTAGAGGTTCACTCCGATGCGTGAAAGCTTGCACTCGGCCTTGTTCTCTGTCCACTGTGCCTTGACGAAACGCCAGTCTGTTGCCGATGTGCTCAGAAACGTGATGACGCCGGTATGTGCATAGATATCGCCCGTGAACCCAAGCAGATCGCGGTTGCCCTGGGATGCGTCAAAGATCACGGTGATCGTGTCGGTCTGTGACGGAAACGTTGGCGTCGTTGTGACGACCTGGGCCTGAGCAAGGACGCTCACGACGAAGGTCACGACGAGGACTGCTATGGTACGATACGTTTTCATGGCAGAAACGAGCATGTGTGGTGATAATGTGAGGGTGCCGTGCAATGTGCAGAAAAACCAGCCCCCTCTTCGACGAGGGGGCTGGTTTTGTCAATTCTGCTACATGCTCCGGCTTAGCGGATGATCATCATCGGCACGACGGCCGAAGCATTGGCCGACTGGACGTTCACCAGGTAGGCTCCTGGTGCGACGACGTTGCCGGCGTTATCACGTCCGTTCCACATCAGCTCGCCCGAGGCGGTGGTGGTGAACAGGATCTGACCCATCTGGTTGACGATCGCAACACGCACCATTTCGCCTGTAGGCAGCGTGATGCGTGCCATGCCCGGCGTCGGGTTCGGGAAGACGTTGAGCGAAGCAGCAAGCTTCTCATCTTCGACCGACGTTGGAGCGTCGATCGGGATCTTGACGTCGGCGCCCTGACGTGATCCATCGGCGTTGCGGAAGACAAGGAGGATCTCCTTCAGCTTCTTTCCGGTTGGAACATTGTAGAAGGCATTCAGGTCCGCTACGTTCCACGTGGCCGTACCATCGTTATTCATCGTCAGCTTCAGGCCTTCGGTCGTGCCGACATTGCCCCATCCTGCCTTCTCAAGGTACGATCCATCTTCGGTCGTTCCGCCCGTGTACACATATGCTTGCTCGCCGACCATCTTGAACGATCCGTCCTTCTTGTCGTTCCATGGATAGTACGTCACAGCAAGGGGCTTGCTGGCCGTTGCATCCTTCGGCTCGGTCGTCACAGTTGGACCCGAACCGTCTCCAACCCTCAATGGCACGTCACCGCCCTGCTTTGATCCATCGGCATTGCGGAAGACGAACAGGAGCTCCTTCAGGACCTTCGTCTCTTCGACACCTGGGTAGAACTGCCAGATCGGGCTCGGGATGTTCCACTTGAAGGTACCATCGGCATTCTTCGTGAGCTTCAGAGCCTCGGTGGTGCCCACGGCGCCCCACTCAGACTTTTGGAAGAAGCCCCCTGCATAGTCGCGAGCACCCGTGTACACGTATGCATCATCCACGCCAACCATCTTGAACTGTCCGTCCTTGACGTCGTTCTCGGGGTTGTACTGGATCTCGACGCCTTCGTTCTTGCTTGGTACTTCTGGTACCGACTTGATGACCCAGCCTTGACCGAGTGGGAGAAGATCGACGAAGTCGCGACCATTTCCGTTGTCGATGAATGCCCGAACCTTCGTCAGACCATCAGCATTTCCAAAAGCCACAGCTGTCAGATTCGTCGCACCCGGCAGATCGATCGGATTGAACGTGATCAGTGCCGTCGACTGTCCGGCTGCAGTGACTGCAAGCTTGTAGGAGCCGGCAGGCACTTCGATGTTGGCCACATCACCGTACTTAGCGTTGGCAATGATCGGCGGAGACAGATCGCCTGTTGGAAGCACAGCACGAATGTCCACCGCAGGTGTAGCTGCAGACCAGTGGACAAAGCGAAGCTTCGTCATGCCGGCCTTGGTCTCAACATCATCGGTCAGCACCTTGCTGGTGAACTCGTCAGAGGAGTTGACGCCGATCAGCACGGTGTACTTGCCGTTCTTCTCCAGCTTCTGATTCACATCAGCATAGATCGGAGCCGGAGCACCCGATGCCTTGGCCTTGATCTGAACAGCATCTCCCGCAGGCACGTCCTTGTACACCGAGGCCAGCTGGAAGCCGATCTCGGAGATCTGAGGATTATCTGCCTGAGCGGCGATCACATCGACCTTTTCGGCGGTGCTGACACCGTTGATAAGACGCAGACCCGAGGTTGCCGTACCGCCGGCAGGATCGACCACGATCAGACGGTCAGCCCCCTGAATGGTTCCGTCAACATTGCGGAACACAAAGAGCAACTCACGTACCGGCTTGTCATCAGGCACATTATAGAAGGCCTTGATGTTGTCGATCTTGAGCGTGTACGTTCCGTCACCATTATTGGTGAGCTTCATCTCGGGGAAATTCTTCAGGTCATTCCAGCCATGCTTCTCGTAGTACTTGGTCTGGGGATCCTGAGCGATCTGTGCTTCGCGAGCTCCGGTATAAGCCCAGATCTCGGAAACATCGACCATCGGCGTTTTGCCATCCTTCTCATCGAGAGCAGGACGATAGGTGATCGTCACGCCACCTGTCTCGAGCGGGCGAGCAGGATCGGTTTCGACCACCTTTTGAGCGAACACTGACGTAGCCAGCAGGAAAGCTGATACGGCAATGAGAAGAAGATTCTTCATCATGACTCCTTGGTGTAAAATGGTTGTGTGATTGTGTTGATTGTTAGAACGTGGTGTGTTTATGGGTTTTGGACACAGAGCGTGTTGGCGTTCATCTCAATGTCCGGGATCTTGAAGATGAGTGCTGCATCGTTCCACGGGCGCTGCTTGAGGTTTCGGCGCTGACGTTTGCGTTCAAGGAAGATGTCGCCCTCGAATGCCAACTCCAGGTTGCGCTCGCGGCGGATGGCATTGATGAGCGAGTTACCCGCCGTCGTGCCTGGCAGCTCCTTCAGGCCAGCACGCTGACGGATGACGTTGACATCCGCAAGGGCACCAGAGGCGTTGGCCTGTTGGGCTCGGCATTCGGCACGGGTCAAATACAATTCGGCCAGCCGCACGATCGGCGTGTTCATCGCGATGCGATCCCACTTGGCAACGTAGAGTCGATTGTTGCGATACACATACAGCCCAAGACGCTTATCTGTGGTGTCGGCATAGATGGCATTGACAAAGTCCGTTCCTGCCCAGTAGCGAGGCAGGGAGTTGTCAGCCTGACGGAAGTCCCACACGATGGAGCCGGCGTTATCGACCGGCGTGTTCAGGATCTCGAACACAGCTTCGGGCGTGCTGTTGGTGGTCACAACATCTGTGACGTTCGTATTAAGCTTGAATGCTCCGCTCTCGATGACACCAGTACACAGTGCCTCGGCCTTTGCCCAATCTCCCATGTGAAAGTATACCCGCGACAGCAGTGCTTTGGCAGCGAGCGATCCCATGTAGGGGGCGTCTTTGGCCGGCAGGATCGAAGCTGCCTCCGTTAGATCGGCAACGATCTGATCATAGCATTCCTTGAGCGTGGCCCTTGCCTTCGTCGTCCCAATGTCTCCTAGCGTTGGCTCGGTGCGAATGATCACCCCCGGATGCGAGTTGTCGGGCGTGAACCCCCATGGCTGGGCAAAGTACATGCACAGAGCCCACAACGATGCGCCCCGTAGCGCAAGAGCACGACCGCGCATGAGCTCCTTTTGGCGAGCATCGGGAAACTCAACCGTTTTGATCGCCAGCAAGATGTTGTTCGCACGGTTGATCACGCCATACCCGTCGCCCCACATCGAGCGGCCCTCGGGATTGAAGATGTTGAGGTTGTAGGACAGGATCTGCAATCGTCCGAAGTCAGCACCGACGTTCGACTCGACGTTGTTCGACCAGAGTTCACCGATCGACATGGTGTTGCCACCATAGAATGCACCTGATGAGAACAGATCGGCGGCACCGGTCATGGCCGCCGAGATGCCGTTCGGGGTCGATAGCGCAACGTCGTTGGAGATGTCAAGGGGCGGCGTCTGATTCAGGATCGAATCACAGCCAAGCGCGAACACCGCAAGCCCCATGACAGCAAGCGATCGCATCGAGTGTGTGAATGGTGTCTTCATGTTCAGAACCCCGCGTTGATGCCGATGACAAGTTGTCGTGCCTGCGGAGGCGTGAGGTACGTCACGCCGGCACCAAGGTTTCGACCCTGTGCCCCATCCTGGTCACGCATGATCTCCGGATCCCAGCCCGGGTAATTCGTCCATGTGAGCAGATTCTGTCCCGTCGCATACACTCGCAGACTCGACAGCCCGCTCATCTCGAGATAGTCGCCTGGAATGGTGTAGCCAAGAGTGAGCTGACGCAGTCGGACGAATGATCCATCGTAAATGAA
>JBEAYU010000091.1:0-18885 GCA_041170435.1 Bacteroidota bacterium | reverse complement strand
ACATCGTTCACCACGTTGCCCGGGTTTCCGTCATGCTGTCCTCTGTTCGAGAGCGGATCAGGAACCGGTGGGACCTTCGGACTCGGCGTTGACGTACCGATATCGTCGTCCTTCTTTGGCAGTCTGCGCCTTGCACTGAATGACCGCTCCCACACGCTTTCGACCGACGAGGTCGTTGATGTCATCATTGGTAACAGTCTCAGGCAGGCAACCATTGTTCATACAATGGCATTGCCGCTTACCGAGTACGCCATCGAGACGCATCTTGGCTGGCGAGGTGGCGGTTTCGTCGCCCGTGGTGGTGTTGGATATACCCTCAGGTCATACGGGGCTCTGCGCTCACAGGAGGAACTGACATCTCCGTCTGGGGCTACGTTCACAGACACACGATCGACCACTCGCAATAGCACGACAGACAACCTGCCATCGGCCGTTGGCAGCTCCCTGCATGTGGTGGGCATTGTTGGACTCGACATTGGGTTGTCGAGGGGCGGTGCATGGCGTCTGACACCGGAGTTGGGCCTGACGGCTGCGCTGAGCAGTGTGACGTCAATGGTAAGCTGGACAACGATTGTTCCGTCGATCGGGCTGCGAGTGTCGTATGAATTCAACAAGGAAGCGCCAACTGTGGTGGCGCCAAAGCCGGCTGCGCCTGCCCCGAAGCAGGAGACAGCCCCGCGTCCGAAGGAAGCACCGAAACCAGAGCCCAAGCGCGACACATCACCAAAGAAGACCATCGTCAGACAGCGGATCGTTATCGAAGAACTCGAAGAAGAGCGATATCTGCCGATCCTTCCGTACGTGTTCTTTGAGCGTAATACGAGTAGCATTCCAGCACGATATCAACGCACGTATGACCGTGTCAGGTTGTCGAATGCTCAGAGCAACGTTGCGTTCCACCACGAGCTGTTGGGAGTCATTGCCGATCGACTGAAGCAGGACCCTTCGGCTGAGATCGTGGTCACGGGTCACACGTCGGCCGATGAGTCCGATCAGCGATTGTCGATGGAGCGTGCCAAGTCCGTGGCCAAGGTACTTGTCGAATCTTTCGGCGTGCAGCCGCGTCGCATCAAGACGCGCTCTCGACAGTTGCCAGCGAATCAATCCATTGCTACGGGGCCAGAAGCCCCCTTAGCAGATGAAGAAAATCGCCGCGTAGAGATCACGTCGACGTCGCCTGATCTGTTCCTCCCGTATCGCATCAGTGATACGATCTTCACCGTTAAGAAGGGGGCTGATGTTGATGGCCGCACTGCGCCAACGGACTCAGTCGTCGTTATCGCCGACACCGTTCGACTCTTTGAGAAGCGTCGTACGAAGATGCAGGATAGTATCGTTGAGCGATTCGACCTGATCGTGTTCCCATTCCGAAAGACCGAGCTGACGCAGGAGCATCGGAAGGTTCTCGACATTGTGCGCAGCCGGCTCGGCAAGAACGCTCGTGTCACGGTTGAAGGTCGTACGGACCTGATCGGTTCCACCGAGGAGAACGCACGACTTAGTGTTGAACGAGCCCGGACCGTGGCACTTGAGCTCGAAGGTCGCATCAGTAGCATCGGCCGGGGAGAACCCGATCAATCCGAATCACAGCAACTTCCTGAGGAACGAATGTTTCAGCGGGTAGTGTCGATCTATGCCGTTGTTCCGTTGGAGTGATCCATGGCTGCAGTTCCAAGTAGGTGATGGTTCACCATATACTGGACCGTATGCTTCGCAAGGTCACGGAAAGAAGATTCCGCGGGTGCTGCGTCCGTCAGGCGTCACCGCCAAGATCAACACTACGCGTTCGGCCAGCCCCGTAAAGAGAGACTGATTGACTCGCTCAACGGTCATCTCACCGACGAGCTTTCCGAGAAGATCATATGCGAAGACGCGCGTTCCGATCGTTAACTCCTGCAAGGAAAGAGTATCCTTCGTCGATGTGACATCATTGACGCGGAACGACCAGGTATCGGTCCACGGCTCAATGACCGGACCGCGAATAGTGCGGACATGCCAGTAGTAGGTCGTGTTGGGTCGAAGGTCTCGAAGCACTGTATCTGTGTGATCTGTTCGCATCAGTATGACCTCCTCGACGAAGTCGGTCGAGGTTGAAAGTTCCAGCTCATAGCCTTGGGCACGAATTGCCTTGGTCCATTCAAGCCGCACTAGAGAGCCGACGGCTTCTTCGTTGTCTTGGGGTTCAATGAGTGCCGGCTGTGAGCAGAGCATGGTACCGATAACGTACTCTCCTGCCGAAACAGAAGGAACCGTGATCGATGCTCGGAGTGGACCTTGCGTTGATGCTATCCGTGTAAGGGGGCCAGTGCCTTCACGCTGACGATGGAAGACACCGACGGCCGACGGGTCGACCGCTCCGATGGTTCCGGTAAGGTCGATCATCATCGAATAGCTGTTGGCCGACGATGCAGGAATCCCGATCACCCACCGTTCAGGAATCTCCTCGCATGGCCCTATCGTCACGAATGACTGATCGTGGGCTTCATATTCGTGCCGCTCGATTGTCACGCTCTCCTTTGCGCTAAAGCGATCTGCCGATACGATCACCTTTGTCGTGCCGCGACGGTCCGCAAATGCATAGTCTTTCTTCGCGTCGATCACTCGCGTTATGCCTACCATGACGATCGAAGCCTTGTAGACGCGGTATGGATAGTCATTCTGTTCGAGTGATCGCAGCTCAGCATGAATGCGACCTGTGCGATCGACCTCGGTAGCAACGAGCCCACCTGAGTTCGACCCCCATCCAACAAGGATGTTGCCGTTTGGTAGTTGCTGCACGCTGCCCATTGTTGGGGCATAGCACGATTCGGAAGAGACGTACTCCCAGGTCTTTGTCACCGTCATTGATTTCTCATCGATCCTATATGCTACAGCCCGTGAACTCGGATCAGATCGCTGTACGCCGTTGTCGAAAAGTAGAAGCTCTCCTTCGCGTGTGATGATGGGGCTATGTTGATGAGAGAAACCAAAGCTTCCTTCGAGGGCATCGTTCGTGTACTTGAAATCGTTGCGACGTGATGCGAAGCCCCCTAGCCGCCATATGATTGCACCCGTCTTGCGATCGATCTTGATGATCTGGTCGGTGTTTCTACACGATAGCAGAAAGTTGCCCACCGAATCAATGATCACGGCGTTGGCATGGATATAATCGATGTTCTTCTGAGTGATGTCGATGTCAAAGGTCGACTCGGTAACCGGGACATGATCGATCGATCTCCATTCAAACGTCTTTCGACCGCGAGCATCAAACTCTTGTATGACTGCACCAATGACCTGGGCGTTCTCATCGCCACCTTCAACCAACTTCGAGAGGTCCATCGACCGTGTTTCTTTGGCCAAGAGAATGAACCCTCTGGCCATGGTCTGATATCCCTCATGAAAGTCCGTGATGAATGGCTCTGTGGCGCGTACGGTGTCTGTCGGACGCAGGTCAGCATCAACGACGACGTAGCCTCCGAGCTGTCCGTCGAAAAAGGAGAATCCACCGTAGGGGGTGGGTTGCAGGTTGGTGTTTGGTCCAGCTGGCACGGCATTCACCACATAGCCGCTGTTGTCCACCATCCCCACACTATCGGCTCGAAGCCCGCTCACCAGAAAGTAACCCGGTGCCTGAGCACCACTCACCTGAACGGAAACATGTGGCTGGTCGAAGAGTAGAGACAGTATGATCAGTGCAGTGAGCATTAGGGTGTAATGACTCATGAGCAACTGAATTGTTACACGGATTCAGGTCAATCAGACCAGATGCTGCTGAAGATTCGTGACTCATGGCACCGAGCGTATCACATTGACCCAATGCCGTGTCCATTCTACCACGATGATCTGTAACCATTTGCTCGGTGATGTGATTTGTCCGATAAAGAACACACATTCGTGAGCACGATCTATTCCCAGGTTCCTGACCATCGTAGCGCTGATTTCCGTAATCGCACATCCGTTGAAAGCGCAATACACCGGCACTGGATCGGTTACGCAGGGTGCTGGCGCCGTGGTAACGAAGGACCTCTTTGTCTGCGCGAAGGGCCGCCCCACAAATCTCGGGACGATCATGGCTCGCGACGGACGTAGCTGGACCGTACCAGCTTCGGTGAACTTTGCCGAAAAGTCGTTCCCCGCATCGCATGATCTGCACAACGCTTGCAGTGGCGTGATGTATGCGAATACTGCGGCAGCTCGTGCAGGCCTAGCAAACAGTAGTGTTGTGACTGTTGATGCTGATGGGGAGATGCTGACGGCGTATGTGTTTGCTGACAACTACTTTGAGATGTACGTCAATGGCGTGCCTGTCGGCAAGGACAACGTTCCGTTCACCCAGTTCAATTCATCCGTTGTCAAGTTTCGTGCTCGGCGTCCCTGCACGATTGCGATTCTCGCTGTTGATTGGGAAGAGAATCTTGGCCTCGGCTCGGAGTCTATGCCTGGCACACAGTACCATCCGGGTGACGCTGGAATCGTGATCACCTTCACGGACCAAGCTGGCAACATCATTGAAACGACGTCAGATGCGTGGCGAGCTCAGACGTACTATACTAGCCCCATTCAAGACTTGACGTGCCTCTCTGAGGTGGGAAACGTTCGATCGTCAGCCACGTGCAGCGATGCCGATGCAGCTGATGGGTCGCGTTTTTATGGCGTGCATTGGGAGCGTCCAGCAGGTTGGATGAATGCCGAGTTTGACGACGCACTCTGGCCGCGGGCCACTGTCTATGCGAACAATGTTGTTGGCGTTGACAACAAACCCTCCTACACCAACTACGTTGATCTCTTTGACGATCCAAGGTTTGATGCAAAGTTTATCTGGACGTCAAATCTTGTACTCGACAATGAAGTGCTTCTTAGATATCGGCTGCAGGGTACGACTTCCGTCGGTATATCGGAATCAACGCGTCATGACTCATGTGATGAGGCATCCCGCATAGAGTTGTATGGCATCGATGGTGTTTTCGTAGCGGCCGTGCCAAGTGCAATTGAGCTAGATCGCATGCTGCAGATTCTACCCTCGGGCACGTATGTCCGCGTTGTACGCTCTGGCGATACGGTGTGCACCGCTCTCCTTGTTAACGTGCGATAGATTGGACTTCCATTCTGTCCTATTTTCCGTGATATGTCTTCATGGAAACTCCGTATCACGATTCTCGCACTGCATACACTGCTAGGGGGCGCGGCATTAGCGCAGCCCAACGGTGGTCCATGGCAGAGCGGTCTGCGTATCGCGCGCTCGACCGATGGGCGGAACTTTGGATCGTGGCAACTGTTTCAGGACTCCTCGGGAGTGCCTTCCGCCGTGCGATGGAAGGGCGATACCATGGTATGCGCATTCCAATGGTTTCGTGAGCCACGTGGGGCTCCGACGTGGGACCGAGTAGCCGTGAAGTTCTCCTATGATGCGGGTAGCACATGGACTGAGCCAGTACCCATTGTCGTGAAGAACCTTCCGTCAGGATATCAGCGTCCGTTCGATCCAACGCTTGCTGTCGTTGACGGCAGACTTCGACTCTACTTCAGTTCAAGTGATGGTATGCCGACGGGTGGACTGACCTCGGTCGTCAATACCTACAGTGCTGTCAGCAATGACGGCGTCACCTATACCTTTGAGCCAGGGTCACGCTTCGACATTTCTGATCGCCCTGTCATCGATCCTGCAGTGATCCGCTTCAGAGGACTCTGGCATTTCACTGCTCCGATTGGAGCTCCTCAGGAAGGGGCGTATCATGCCGTGTCGAGTGATGGGATCACATTCAATCCCGTAGCTCCTTATCCTTCCGATGCTCAGCACAACTGGACAGGCAACTACATGTTGCAGGATGACACAACCATGCGATTCTATGGTAGTGGCGCACGTTTGTGGTATGCCGAAACGCGCGATGGTGCAAAGTGGTCGGGATACTATGACATCGGTGTCGTCGGTGGCGATCCAACGGTTGTGCGTGTCTCATCGCAGGATTGGTTCATCATCTTTGTTGGACCTCGACAGACGACCACAATCGAAGAGTCTGAAAACGATGAGCCGACAGTTGCGCCCAATCCGATTGGAGAATCACTTCGTATCATCGGCTTGCTTGAAGGTGATACTGTGAGCGTTTACGACAACTGCGGACGTTACGTAAGCAACGGGCTGTGCGACGCCTCCTCGGGAACCTATCTCGTCACCATCAGTCGCGGTACTCGAACCTATGTGCGCATGGCAGTTGTACCGTAGTACACCTATGTAGATAAGACAAATGCCCCACACGGGCTGTGCGAGGCATTCGGTGAATCGTCGTGTCGGCACTGGGCTGCATGTTGGTGGTCGGACCCGATTGAAGGGCGAAGAGAAAGCGCCCGCTGTTGTCGACTAGTCCGACACTGTCGTCGTTGACGCCACTTATGAGATAATACCCTTGGGCCTGATTGCCGGAGGACTGAATGGTCAAGTGGTGCGTATCCGTCAGCAGCATCAGAATCAGCAGGGCAGGAAGCATAACGGACAAAGAACCCCAAACGACGTTGTTTGTTACGTCAAGAGATAGAGATGTCGTGTTATCTGCACATGAGACAGTGCATAGGTGTTTCCCGCCACTATCTTTGCACAGGCATACAAAGGTTCCGTTCTATTCTGCACAAAGGGGCTATCATGTCGAACTCCAATTTCGAAGTAAACAAGCCGAATTCAGCAAAACTGGGAGTGTCCTCGTTTTCACTGGTTTTCGGTGCCGGTCTTGTACTTACCGGTGTCTTGATGGGACTAAATACCCTCGGCCTGGTGCAGGTCTCGATGGGTGAGATCATCAGCACGTGGTGGCCATCAGCACTGGCCGTTTGGGCCCTCATGCGGATGCTTGTGCGCGAAGGTTCATTTATCGGCAACGTGATCATCTGGGTTGTCGGTGTAAGCCTCCAACTTAGCAAGCTCGGTGTGATCGATGGGGTGTGGAATCTGCTCAACCCGTTGCTCTTCATCGGTATTGGGCTGACGGTTTTCTTCGGCGGCTTTCGCAAGCGGGCCGCCGTGAAGGTTTCCGATAACTGGCCAGGATTTGGTCAAATGCGTGACGAGTCGACCGATGTTGATGTCGTCCGCTCAACGGCGATCATGGGCGGCACGGAGATCCGTTGTACGAGTCAAACTTTCAAAGGGGGCGAACTAACCTGCATTCTCGGCGGTCTCGAGGTTGACCTGCGCAATGCCGAGATCGATGGTTCGCAAGCCAGCATCACGATCACGTGCATCATGGGCGGAATAGAGATGCGCGTTCCTCCGCACTGGAAGATTGTCGTCCACGGAACCCCGATCCTCGGTGGTATCGAAGACAAAACCTTCGCAAATCGCAACCCCACGGCCGAAGGCCCAACCCTTGTTCTCGTTGCCACAACGATCATGGCAGGAGTCGAGGTTAAGTAGGCTCGCAGATTGGCAACCGGTCATTCGAACGCGCGGATCCGTGTTTTCGCAGGGATGACAACCCCAAACCTCAAACCTGCTTCACCTCATTCACCAGTGCGCTCAGCGAGGCTTTGGCATCGCCGAAGAGCATGGCGGCGTTTGGACGGTAGAAGAGCTCGTTGTCGATACCGGCGTAACCGGCCTTCATGGAGCGCTTCATAATGATGACCTGACGCGCGAGCTCGGCATCGAGAATGGGCATGCCGTAGATGGGCGACGTTGGGTCAGTCTTGGCGGCGGGATTCACAACGTCATTCGCGCCTACGACAAGGACGACATCTGTGGTGGTGAATTCGGCGTTGATCTCATCCATCTCTACCAGCTTGTCATAGGCAACGTCGGCCTCTGCAAGCAGCACATTCATGTGTCCGGGCATACGTCCGGCAACAGGATGGATCGCATACTTCACCGTCACACCCTTACCCTCGAGCTCATGCTCGAGCTGATGGCAGACGTGCTGCGCCTGAGCAACGGCCAGACCATAGCCGGGCACGATGACCACCTGCTTGGCGTAGGACATCATGACGGCAGCATCGGATGCGGAAACTTCCCTGTACGTTCCACCTGATGAGCCCCCTGCCGATGCTGCTACAGCGCCACCTCCAAAGTTTCCGATGAGTACGTTCAGCAGAGAGCGGTTCATGGAGTTACACATCACCACAGTCAAGATCGTTCCGGCCGATCCCACCAGAATACCTCCGATGAGCATCACCATGTTATCGTAAAGAAAGCCGCCACAGGCAGCTGCGACCCCTGTGAAGGAATTCAGCAGGGAGATCACCACCGGCATGTCTGCGCCTCCGATGGGCAACACGAAGAGAACGCCGAACAGCAACGACATTCCGGCGAGGAGGTACAGCATGCTCACCCCGCTGGCCGAACCCATTACCATGGCCGCCCCCATCAGGAGAGTTGTTACCAACAACGCATTATTGACGAGTTGCTGTCCACCAAATCGAACATCACCAAGTCGATCTTCGAGTTTCAGATAGGCAACGATGGAACCGGAGAAGGATACTGCTCCGATGATCAATCCCGACATGATCGCAATCACGTGTCCAGTCGACCCTGCGACGCCGACGGTCATCGCTGCCTTGTACTCCAGGATCGAGATCAGCGCGGCACAGGCACCGCCCATTCCATTGAAGAACGACACCATCTGCGGCATGGCTGTCATCTTCACCCTCATGGCCATCAGCCATCCGATAGCGGTGCCGATCGTGAGAGCTGCGATGATCCAGGTGATATTGTGAAGGGGCTGACCATTGTGGCGGTACAGGACGATGGTACCTATGATGGCGACGACCATGCCGACGGCGGCGATGAGATTACCCAAGCGGGCCGTCTTCGGCGAGCCCAGCATCTTGATGCCGAGGATGAAGGTCACTGAGGCGATCAGATACAAGATCGGTAGGAGTCCGTCGATCATGACTTCCTCCGGAACATTTCGAGCATTCGGTTGGTGACCACGAAGCCCCCTACCACGTTGAGTGTTCCGAGGACGACGGCCAAGAATCCCAGGACCATTGACAAGGTATCATCGGCTATGCCCATGACGATGATCGAGCCGATGATGACCACGCCGTGGATGGCGTTGGCACCCGACATAAGGGGCGTGTGAAGTACCGAGGGAACGTGTCCGATAAGCTCCACGCCGAGAAAGGCCATCAGGATCACGAGATAGATGAGCGACAGCGTTGATTCATCGAGGATCATGTTCGCACCTCTCCGTTGTGTACTGCAAGGGTGGCCGACGTGATCTCGTCGGAGGTATCGAAAGAGATGCCTCCGTCTCTAACCACGTGAGTAAGGAAAGCGAGAAGGTTTCTCGCATAGAGTTCAGAGGCGTTCTGTGTTGCCGATGAGGCGAGGTCCGTTGGACCCAGGATGAGAACACCCTCATGCTCCACACGCTCGTCTGCCCTTGTCAACTGACAGTTGCCTCCGGCATCGGCGGCCATGTCGATGATGACCGAGCCGCGTTTCATGCGCGACACTTGGTCGGCCGTGATGAGTATCGGTGCCTTGCCGCCGGTGACCAGTGCGGTGCACACGACGAGGTCGGGCATTGAGCAGAGAGCGTTCGACAGCCTCCTTCTGCTTATCGAGGACGTCTTGGCTTATGGCTGCCACATAGCCCCCTTGCACATTCACCTGGTCGAGTCCTTCAACGGAGATGAACTTTGCGCCGAGAGATTCAACCTGTTCTTTGGTTTCGGGACGTACGTCGGTAACCTCTACCTTGGCACCGAGACGACGCGCCGTGGCAATCGCCTGGAGTCCGGCCACACCGGCACCATAGATGAGCACCTTGGCCGGTGGTACCGTTCCGGCTGCCGTCATCATGAGCGGGAAGATCCGACCGATCTCTGCGGCTCCGATGACAACGGCTTTGTATCCAGCAAGGTTGTTCTGGGATGAGAGAACGTCCATCGTCTGCGCCCGCGTTATGCGTGGTAGCGCGTCCATAGCAAACACGGCAACACTCTTGCCTGCAAGGGCAGAGAGGATCTCCGGATGACGCTTTGGGAAGACGTACGAGACGATGGTTGTCCCGGGGCGAAACTCATCAATCTCGGCGAGCGTCGGGACGGCCACGCGGAGCAAACAGTCAGCACTCGCGATCACATCAGTTCGGTTGGTGACGGTGGCTCCCTGGCCCTGATAACTTGCATCATCGAACCCCGCGCGGAGTCCGGCTCCGGATTCGATGCACACGGAATGGCCAGCTGCTATCAGCTTTGTCACGACGGATGGGACGAGGGCAACGCGTCGCTCTCGCTCCCCTGTTTCGGAAAGAACGCCAAACGTCATCGGATTCCTTCACAGAATGGTGTGGACATAGAATGCCACGTGCACCGGGCACCGTCGATAATAGGGAGAAACAGCGTTGAGTTATCAACGATGTGATGATAACCTGTAAATTCGTCACCAGCCAAATAGTATTGGTCTTGTTCATACTTCAGACACTGCACTGGATTGAAGAATGGTGGATCCGCGATTACGATCCCTCTTTGTAGGTACGCTCGTCTTTTTCATGACGGTCATGCAGGCCCCCTGCCAGACGTTTGTGGGTGCCGGGCTTGGCGCTACGATGCCCATGACGCAGTACGCTGATGAGTCTGACATGGGGCTTCACGGTGAGCTCCTCTATGGCATCAATCGCTTCTGCGACGTCTGGCCGATGTTGACGCTCAACTACGGTCGATACGCTCCAAAGGACACCCTCTCGGCACTCACGCCGTCACACCCGAACGCGGTAAGCCTGCAGGCCGGCATTCGATGGTTCCCGTGGAGCTCGACGAAGTTCCCACTATATGCAGCTCTTGGAACGGGGCTTTCGGTGATCACCGGAGAGGACGACGCCTCGGTGGTCGGCATGCCGGGTGCCGTGGAGTTAGGATACCTCTTGTTCTATGAAAATCCCTGCTGCGACTGGTTTCTTACGGCCTCAGTGCGTTATACGGCGTACAACATGCTACGTGATCTGGACCGTCCGCATCTGAGTGGCCTGCAAGGCATGGTACACTTTAGTATGCCCCTCGGTGGAGGACGTGCCAAATGAAGAAGATCATTGTCCTGCTCGGTATTGCCGTATGGCTCATTGTTTCAGGCTGCGGCTCTGTTGACGTGAAACCCGAGACCTCTGCATACGAAGATGCGGTGCGCATCAGGCCAGAAGCCGCCCATCGATACATGCAGCTTGCGTCCAACTCAGCCAATCGCGATGGCCGCACGTTGCGCGGCGTGGTGTCGCACGTGATGATCATGATGGACACGGCAGGCAAGCCCATCGATACCGTTTGGGCATACCGCGATAAGTATGATTCGACGTTGTCGGAGACGCGAATTGCGATACCACTTCGAGATATCGAACTCCTTCCGTCGATCTTTCCGGATATCAAGACCGGTGACAATGGGGGCATCAACCTTGTAGAGAGCTACCACGTCACGAAGAATATTCCAACGATCCGCGAGCTGCCGATCGAGAGATCCGATGCCCCCAAGAAGACGTGTGACTGTGAGCCGTTCTCCATCAGCATGGCCATGGGCGTCAAGCTCCGCTGTTACGACCGCGACTACACGCGCTTTACGTCATCGGCCCTGGGTCGTGCCTCCATGTACACCGATGGCAACAGTGTGGTGCAGGCCGGCAAGGTCTCTTACGGAGGCGATATCATCGCCGGATATCGATTCGGCGAAGACATGCGCTGGATGCTGGGGCTGACGGTTTCGTCGGGCATACCAACGGTTGACGCCGGAGACATCACACCGACGTTGACGACACTCAACGACCTTGCCGAAACGGTGCGCCCCTTGGCATTGATCACCGGACGCTATTACTTCATGCCGCTGAAGCAGTCCGAAGCACTCAAGGACAAGGATCGCGGGTATCTCTATATCGATGCGTCCATCGGTCAGCAGCAACCATCACCCGAAGAAGAGGAGTTGCGACGACTGCGCAAGAATGACTCCTGGTTCAGGGCTGTCTTCGGATGCATCAAACCCTACATGTATGGGGAGTTGGGTATGGCTCTAGACGGGATGACGACGGGCGCAGCGTCGTTGTCGCTCGGTGGTGTGCAATGCTCCGACTGTGTGGTGAAGCTGCAGGATGCCAAAGCCAATGGATCGCTCGACGTTGATTGGACGTTGCCGATAAGCTTTGGACTGGGCTTGGGGATCGACGTACCGATCGCCCCGTTTCTTGATCTGGAGATCGACATTGGATATCGCAACATCGCAGTGGCTGACGGGTACGATCTGCTCGGCTTTACCAATGTGCCCGGTGTGCGACGAATGGATTCCTTTCAGATACGATTCGGAGTGATGTACTGATGCGTACCGTCCTGTTCTACGTCATGCAGGCCTCGCTGGGACTGCTCTTGGTGAGCTGCTGTTGCTTCGAGCCAATTCCGGTCGACCCACAGAGCACGCCGATCGTGCGCGAGGCTACGATCGCTGAATTCAACAGTCAGTTCAATGGAACTTCTCCGGCTCCGTCTTTCAACATCGCCACGTTCAAGTTTCCTGCCTCCACGTCATCCTCTGGAGATCTTCCCAATGATGAACGTTTTCTTGGTGGACCCTGGAGCTTTTCGCAATCAAACTATCCTCTCAGGGGGCTTACCACGAACTACACGTTCCGGTCTCCCTCCAACAGTCTGCTTGCCGGAGATATCATTGTCGATACGATCATGATCTCTGCGGCTGACACCGTGGCAATGATCCGTGTGCGAGGCTCGCTTCACCGCTTGCCGCCAAACTCAGCCCTCCGTACCGACGATGCGCAGGTGGTGGTGGCCGAGATTGAGAGGTTCTATGCCACGGCAACACCCGATCCCGGCAAGAGCATCTGTGCAACGTTGGATGATCAAGCCATCGAGTATGGTACGGACACAATGAGTGCGCAGACCGACTACACGATCGTGGTGACGGATAATGGTCAGCCGACGGCCCTTTCATTTCCGACGAATTGGCCGACTGACAGCAAGGGGAATCCTCTGCCACCGATCAAACAGCCACTGACCGGCGATATCGGATACTACACGTTGGCGATGAGGACCGGGGATTGGTTCTACTATCGTGCTATCAACGGCATGTCCTTCATTGTAGTGGTCACCAACATTCAACGCGGAACCATGCCGCCATTTATTCAGCGTATGACGATAAAGTTTGCCGAGAGCTATGGCTGTGAAAATTGTCAACCGTGATATCGCCGTTCTTCTGACTGTGCTGACGTTCATGATCGGTTGCGATTCAGCATCCGATCTTTCAACGTCTCGCCGCGGGACGCGTCCGCCCGGTGCCTTTGGTCGAGCCGTCAACACACGAGGTGATGAGTTCGCCGCCGGGTATGAGAGCACACAACAGGACTCGTTCTTGATGTTCACCTCCAACGTGTCCGGACGTGAGACCGTGTACCGTGTGCCATTGCCGAGGGTGACCACTGACGACTCGGTGCGGATCATGGGAGCCCCGTACCATGAGATGCCATCGGCCCTTGCCCGCAATACCGGGACGGTAGCCTCGAATGACCACACGACGGTGTTTGCGATCTCTGCAGCTGTGCAGAAAGACTTGGCACGCATTCTGAAGACCTCCGGGACGGTCGTCGGAGGAAGCGACGTCTTTGAGCGGCGGAAAGGGGGCGAAACTCGCAACGTTGAAGAGCTGAACAGTTCGTCATGGGATGCACAGCCAACCCTTTCGGTTCTGAAGGGCGTGGAGGTCATGGTCTTCAGTTCGGATCGCATGAGTCCGGAGGGATTTTCTGCTCCCTATGAAGGGGCTGAGTACAAGCTCAAAGATGGAAGGGTGATCTACGGCAACGCCGATCTGTGGTACAGCTTTCGCGCCGTGGGCACCGAGCGCTGGTCGCCGCCTCAGAACTTCCGCGCCGTACAGACCACGGACTCGGTGAACACACCATCGAATGAGTATTCCCCGTTTCTTTACTGCATTGATGGTACGCCGCACCTTCTGTTTGCCTCCAACCGCAGTGGTAACTACGACATCTATGATGCCTCGATAACGATCAATGAATCACAGCGAATGATGTCGATCACGTCAGTTCGCCCCCTACCTGCCGGCCGTGACGCCGTCAATACCGAAGCACGGGAGATGTTCCCGTTCGTACCGTTTCCGCACACCACAACGGAGTCTCAGCTACTGGTCTTCTCATCGAATCGCTTTGAAGCACGCGACTCCATGGGAGCCTTGCGCGAAGGGGCTGGTGGTTTAGATCTGTATCGTCTCACCACGCAGATGCTTTGTGAGGTGCCAGATACAACTCCGCGTCCGGTAGTGGTCACCAAGGGAAGCATTCGATACACTGTGACGGTCATCGACGGATCGACGGGCAAGCCCGGTGTGCCGAAATCATTCATGAACATCCTGATCTCGGACAATCAGAGAATGCTGTCGTGTCAGACGGATTCAGCCGTATTCGAACGCCTGATCCCTGCAGCCGACTCCAACCTCGTTGGAGACGTACTCACGTTCGAAACGAAAGGGGGCTCACTCTACGCCAGACGTCCGTGCACCGAGCGTGAGCCCATCGTTACATCGTATGCACGCCGCGTGATCTCCGATCGCATTCGGAAGGTCAGTCCGCGCCAGCGCATCGTTACCTACGATACCACCGTGCAAGATGCGGCGATCGCGGTTCGACGTGTGGTTCGGCTCTACGACACGCTGGCGCTTGGAAAGCAGTATGTGCCGTCGGCCAAACGACAGGAGGTGCTCGAGGCCACCAGCGACGGACGCCTCCGCATTGGGCGTGATACCACGCTGACCGTTGACTCATTACCCCCGATGCGAACGGTGGCACGTCAGCGCACGGAGTTCTACAACGACACCACGTTCCACTACGACACCAGCTACATTCCGGCCTCTGATATTCAGGTACCATCGGTGCGCACGATGTCTGGTGCGCTCACTGTGCGACGTCCGCAGCGCGACACCGTCATACACGACACAGTCATCGTCTATCCGGTGTATGAATCGGCAGCCCCCTGCATGCAGATCTTCGCTACCTCGGATAGTGTGCGCAATGTTCCATACTTCCAGACGGGCTTCTGGGAGGTGAACAACACGTCTGGCTTCGATCGGCATCTCAACAGGCTACGTCAGGGAGACTTTGAAGATGCATCGTGGATCGAGTTGAATTGGCGCAACAAGTACTGGGGAAGCCGAACATCGGGCGAGGTGACCGAACGTCTGCAGCGACGTCGCACCGAGTACCGCAAGAAGGCGCAGATCATCGACGATAACATCGACAACCTTGTTGAGCGCACGTCGAGCCTGCTGCAAAGATTCTGGCGCGATCACGCTTCCGACCCCAACGCCAAGGTCATCATCTCCATGATGGCCTATTCGGATGTGCGCCCGATCATGGCCGGGCGGTTCATCTCCGACACCAGCATTCGCTATATCGCCGCATCATACGATTCTGTTCGTCAGGAGTTTGTCGACCCAATCAGCACGATCATCGCTCCGGGTTCGTCGCTCGTCGGCACCGACAATGACACGCTTTCAAAGCTCCGGGCCTACTACGGATATACCGCTGTGATGGAGAAGCTTGCCAAGGATTCTCTGCTGGCATCACTCCGCGGTAGGGGGCTTGTGGTCCTCCCCACCGATGCGACCACACCTGAACAGTACCAGCGACTTTTGCAGGGGGCTCGCGTGATCGTGCTCGCCGAAGGCCGCAAGGTCGATATCTCCGTGAAGCCCAAAACCCGCGCCTACGTTGGCGATGAAGACGACTACTACGACCTCGACGCCGTGCGCCGCGTAGATGTGCACGTCCGCCGCGTGGACCTGCGATCTGCATCGTGGGTGGTGCCGGAGTGTTGCCGTTAGACCTGCGGTGCGAGACGGCTGCGCCAAGGGACTTTGCCAAGGGACGCGGCTGCGCCGCGGGACACCTGCGGAGGGACTCGCGAAGCGAGGGACGCGGCTGCGCCGCGGGACACCTGCGGAGGGACTCGCGAAGCGAGGGACGCGGCTGCGCCGCGGGACTCCTGCGGAGGGATGTTAGGTCAGCCGAGTGATGAGTGATTGGTGTTGTGGGAACAGCCGAATGAGTTCTTCGCGCGTGCCGAGTTCGAAGTCCTGGTAGTCGAAGCCGGGGGCGACCATTGCTGAGACCAGGACATCGGTTCCTGTTGTTTCGGCGCCGAACCATGTGCCGGCGGGGAGAACTGCCGAGTAGGAGTTTGGTGGCGGACCCAGCGCAAGAGATTCATAGCGTCCATCGGGGTAGATGATGTGTACCGTTACTGGGCCGCCTTCGTGCCAGTACCAGATCTCGTCGTTGGAGAGACGATGAAGATGCGAGAGCTCACCAACGGGCAAGCAGAACCAGATAGATGTGGCGGCACTACGCGGTCCTCGATCGGTGGGAACGACGATGGCTGACCGATAATACTCGCGGAAGAAGCCCCCTTCGGGATGCTCTTGCAGTTGGAGTCGTTCGATGATATTCATAGTGTGCTTGAACGGCCTGTGGCGTAATGTTGAATCTACGTTTCGTTAAGCTCACTCGGAGGTGTCCGTGCAATCAAATGTTTCAACAGGAATCATGAGAGGCATTCGCCAGTGTGTCCCGTTTGTTGCGTTGCTAGTCATGTGGCTGCCCGGGATTGCTGGTATCACCGATCCATGCATGTCAGTGAAGATTCCATTGGCTGAACGTATCGCAGCTTCGAGGCACGTCATTCATGGTCAAGTGGTGGCCCAGCGTGCCACATGGGATGATGCGCAGCGCTCGATCTACACCATCAACACGGTGGTTGTGCATGATGTGTGGAAGACCCCCGATGCGATTGGCGATACGATTCTGGTGCTGACGGAAGGGGGCGATATGGGCACAATGGGACGCACAGTTGTGGGTACTCTCAAGCTTGATCTTGGTGACGAAGGCTACCTCATGCTTGAGCATCCGCGTGCAGGTGACGTGTCGTTTCGCCTCGCTGGCGTTAAGACATTTCATCGACCGTATGCAGAGCTACAGGCGTTGCTCGTTGCGGATTCCAGGGGAGTTGTGCGCGACTGTTGGGGTTCGACTTTGCTGTCGGTGAATGAGCTTCAGCAAAGACATTTCGGAAGGTTGTCGCATGCGATGCGTGCGCCCCGGGGAGCATCGACGGAACGCAGGCGCGGAGTTGAGAAGGAACCCAACGTCCTTCAATCAACCATATCGTTTGCTCCACAACGTGTGATTGGCGGGATGGGTCAGACCGTTACCATTACCGGTTCGGGATTCGGCAATGAGCGCGGTACGAGCTACGTGACGTTTACCTCCGATGGTACCAACTACCATGGCGCTGAATATGCTGGCACGTTTGTGTATCGGAAGTGGACGGACGCCGAGATCGTCGTTGAGGCACCACCGTCATACTCCGGTAGGGTTAGAGTTGTTGTGGGTGGCACGGCAAAGGAGTCGGCTGACACGCTGCGCTTCACTTCCAACCTGTCGGCGCGTTCGCTAAGCCCCCTGTCCTACACGAACCTGATTAATACCAATGGAAAGGGTGGCTATACGTGGAGTCTCGACAAAGCGCTGTTCGACATACCCCAAGCACGTGAATGTGTGGCAAGTGTGATGCGTCAGTTTCGATGTAAAACTGGGATGGCCTTTGACCTTGCTACGGAAGCAACAACGGTGGGTTATGCTTTGAATGATGGTGTGAATGCGATCGTGTTCGATGCTCCCGGTTATGAACTCGGTGCCGGCGCGGTTGCATACTGCGACTGGATCTGGTACTCATGCATCGTCGGCTCTGAAACGTTCTACTATGTCCGCGATACTGACTGCCGCTTGTCACGCAAGTTTGACTGGTATTACGGCGATGGAAAGAACCCTTCGTTTGGTATGGCCAAGCTCCGTTACGTTCTCTATCATGAGATAGGCCATGCTCATCAGTTTGGCCACGTCAATGAATGGGGCGAATCCATGCACCCAGTTGTGCAGGCACTGCCGGCAGAAGAGTGGCTTGAACGCGATACCATTACGGCCAGCGAGAAGGAGGCGGGGACGTACATGACCATGCAGGGACGCAACTTCACGTTTCGCGGCTGCGGCATCCAACCTCTTGTTGCTCCTGCCAATACCGACTGCAATAGCGATGTGACCAGTGACGTCCAAGACGAGGTCTTTGAAAGCTCTTTGGGGCTGAGGGTCTTTCCGCAACCGGCATCGGATGTCATTACCTTCGAGTCGAGCAAGATTCGAACACAAGTCATCGACGTGGTCATGTACGACATGCTTGGCTCTAGAGTGTTCTCAGGTGTATTGCCGCCCGGTGAAGGTCCGGTACGGCTGGCTCTACCGACGCTGGCGCATGGCAGATATGCATTCGTTGCGTCTTCCGGCAATCACGTCTATGCCGTGGGCGACATCTCGATCGGCAATTAGAAACATGGACACTGTGCTCACTACCGCCATCGCCACGCTTCGTTCATCAAAGAACATTGCCGTGGTCGGCCTGTCGAAGAAGGACGGGCGGCCGGCCCACGACATTCCGCTGATGCTTCCGCAATGGGGCTATCAGGTCGTGGGTGTGAATCCGTCAGCTGTGCCAAACGTTGGACCGATCACCGTTGTTGGGTCGATCGACGATGTGGAGATGGACATCGATATCCTGAACGTCTTTCGGCCATCATCCGATACGGATGCGATCATCGACCAAGCGCTTGAGCGCCGTGCACGGCGCGGTGATGTTCAGTGCATCTGGCTTCAGCTTGGCATCACCAGTATGAAGGGGGCTGAGAAGTGCGCCGCTGCCGGCGTCACCTACATCGACGATACGTGCATCTATGTTGTTCAGCAGTATGTGAAGTAGAATCCTGCCTATCCGCACTCGTATGCCTTGGCTGTTAAACCATCCTCAGTCGTTGTGGTCTACTCGCATCTGTTCCACCATTTGCTGATGCATTCATGAACATCAATGCTG
>JBEAYU010000090.1:0-5580 GCA_041170435.1 Bacteroidota bacterium | reverse complement strand
GCGCAAGGCACATGCTGAGTGTCGCCCACGCTGCGAGCGACATGAGGAAATGGATTCTTTTCATACCAACACCTTAGAAAAGTATATGAAACATGACGTCTGTTTGACGTCAACTGTTATTCATTGCCAATGATCGCATCTTACAGAATGATTTGTCACGAAGTTGTCACAAATGCTATGTGTCTGTTCCACGCATCCCATGGCTGAAGCCCTGGGCAATTGTGCGAAGAGCCGTCTCGCACCGCAGGTCCCCCATGGCTGAAGCCATGGGCTGAGATGCAGCACGACGTGTCAGGCGTTGTGCGAAGACATGTATCAGGCTCTAATGCATGGATCCCCGCTTTCGCGGGGATGACGATCAACCGCATGGATCCCCGCTTTCGCGGGGATGACGGTTGCCCGCTTCTCCCTCGCCAAGCGAGTCCCTCCGCAGGTGTCCCGCGGCGAAGCCGCGTCCCTCGCCAAGCGAGTCCCTCCGCAGGTGTCCCTCCGCAGGCGTCCCTCCGCAGGCGTCCCTCCGCAGGTGTCCCGCGGCGAAGCCGCGTCCCTCGCCAAGCGAGTCCCTCCGCAGGCGTCCCTCCGCATGCGTCCCTCACGCTTCCGGGATGTGGCGTTCTGTTCGCAGCACGTAGATGTACTGGCCGAGTTCTGCTGAGAGCAGGAAGATGAAGGCTGAGTAGTAGAGCCAGAGGGCAAATGATGCCAAGGCTACGTAGCCGCCGTAGAACTTGCTGAAGTTGGCGGCAGAGTTGACGTACCACGAAAAAAGCATGCGGGCCAGTTCCCAGAGGGCAACGGCAAAGCCGGTGCTCATGAGTACGATGGGCCAGGGTAAACGTTTGTTGGGCACAAGCTTGTAGAGCGCCAAGAAGAGGGCCGAGGTGGCAACAAGGGAGGCAGCCTGAACGGTGAAGCCGAAGATGAATCCGGTGTTGTCGACCTGTACCGCTGAACGCCAGTACTGTTCGGCAAGGGTGAGCAAGGGGCTGAGCAGCGTCACAAGAAGGATCATCACCACAGTGACGATCGTGAAGGCCATGTCCTTGAGCTTGTAGAGGACAAAGAACTTGGGCGTTGGCACATGAAAGATCGCATTCAGTCCGGTCCGCAATGAGCTGAACAACGCGCTCGACAGCCACAGCAGAGCAATGCCGGCGATCCATCCCGCAACCGTGCTGTAGCTGAAGATCGCACCCAGCTCTTCGATCACATCACCAATGAGCGTCGGGGCCTGGGTGTTCTTCGGAAAGAACTGCATCAGCGCCGTTTCGACGGTGTCCTTGGTCTTGTCCACGTCCAACAGACCACTCACGATCGAAACGATCAGCAGCAATAGTGGAATCGTGCACAGCAGAAGATTGAAGGCGATGCCCGACGAAAGAAGAAAGATGTGACGTCGGTCGGTGATGTCCACGAAGTCGTAGATCAACTGCCACGCTCGTTTGAGCCAGCCAAAAACGCCCTGTGCCGAGTCCTTCATCATTCAAAACTACGTCAGCCCCATAGTTTTGCCCGATGCGATCACACTGCCAACCACAATTGCTCGTGAACACCTACTCGATGGTCATCATCGTGCTGGTGATGGCGGGCTGTGCCATGAAGGTGGCCCCAACGGGTGGACCCCGCGATATGACAGCGGCAGAGGTCGTACGTGTTGAGCCAAGTTTAGGCACGACGCTCTTCGACGGTGATCGCGTGCGGTTCACGTTTGATGATTATGTGGACCGTTCGATACGCAATGCCTTCACGATCCTCCCCTCGGTGCGGTTCACAACATCATACTCGGGTGATGAGATCACCGTGGAATTCCAAGAACCACTCGCAGCAAATACCACGTATTCGGTCACACTCGGTACGGACTGGTCAGATGTGCGCGGCAATCGCCCCCTGGCATCATTCACCACGATCTTCTCCACAGGTGCCGGAATCGACTCCGGCATGATCAGCGGCCTTGTCTCGGCACGATCGCCCGAGTCAATGTCGATCTTCTGTTATCCGTTATCGGATACATCAGCCCCCTTCACCCCGTGGAATGCCGCTCCGCGCTATCGCCTGCCATGCGGTTTGAGCGGCGCGTTCTCTGTTAGGGGGCTTGCCGACGGAACCTACCGCGTGATGGCCGTGCGCGATGAGAATCGTAATGGACTTGTCGATCCACGAGAGGAATATGCCGTGGCCCCAACCGATGTTGTGGTACGTGCCGGTGTTGCAGGTGCGGTGCGACTTAAGTCCGGACCGGCGATCGACCGCGAGCCCCCTGAACTGACGCGCGCACGGAGCCTGACCTCGCAGTTGTTGACCGTGCAGTTCACCGAGTCGGTGTATCCCGTGACCACTTGGGAGAAGGCCATCGAGGTTCGATCTGCCAGCGATATCGTCGTCCCCGTGGCCGCCGCCTGGACCGACTCATCGCAACGGGATCGTTTACTTGTTCGCCTAACGTCATCACTTGATACCGGCGCCTGCCGCCTGAGTATCGCCGCCGGCGCAATGCGCGACTCAGCAGGAAACCGCAACGACTCTCTCCAGCGGCAGTCGTTCCGCGGGTCGTCCGTCGCCGACACGCTCTCGCTTTACATCGTCTCTGCCGACCCGCGCGACAGCACGAAGGGCGTTCGACGTGATCAGCCGCTGGTGATCAGCTTCTCCGATGCCGTCGATACGATGAACGCACAAGTGTCGGTTGAACATCGTTCGCCGCAACGCTCTGTGCAGGTGAGAACGCGATGGGCCTCGCCTGTCGCGTTCGTGATCGAACCTCAAGAACCGCGTGATCTCAAAACGTGGTACTCAACCGACGTGCGACTTGTCAATGTCCGCTCCGCACTCGGGCGTGCAGTGCGCGACAGCGTGCGGATGTTGGCGATGCTCACCGAGGACCGACCTGTCGATCCGGGATCCATCTCTGGCACCTTCACCCCTTCAGATGAGATGCGCTCGTGCTCGCCCCTTGTCATACGCTTGATGTCGGCAACCGGAACCGTGACGGCAGCATTTCTCCCCGACACTGACGGACGCTTCCGTCTTGATCGAGTACCGGCCGGCGAATACACGGTTGATGTGTTCTGCGACCGTAATGGCAATGGTGTTTACGACCACGGAGACCTGCGACCATTCGCGTTTGGTGAAGCATGGTGGCCGCTACCAACGAAGATCAGTGTGCGTCCGCGGTGGACACTCGAGAATGTTTCGATCACTCCCTAACCGTCCCCTGTTGCATGATCATTGTTGATGAGCAGCTCCCGATCGTAGCTCGCGTGCTGGGTCAGATCGCCGACGTCCTGTGCGTTGACGGTCGCCGCATCGATCGTGATCTGCTGGTTCGGACTCAGGCCAATGCTCTCTTCATTCGCACGGTCACACGCATCACACCGCAGTTACTCGATGGAACCTCCGTGAAATTCATCGCAAGTGCCTCGGCAGGGATCGATCATGTTGATGCCAGCCTACTTGGCGAAAGGGGGCTCAGCATTGTCCACGCACCCGGCTGCAATGCTCAGGCTGTAGCCGAGTACGTCGTAGCGTGGCTCGATCATCTGCAGGTTCCGCATGAGTCGACCATCGGCATCGTGGGATTCGGCAACGTCGGCTCACTCGTAGCACGCTACACTCGCGCCATGGGAATGACCGTGCTGGTGAATGACCCGCCCCTTGCCGACCTTGGTCACCGCATGCCTGACGACGTCACGCGTGTATCTCTCAAAGAGTTGATCGAGCGTTCACATGTGATCACCCTGCACGTGCCATTTACCACAACGGGTAGCCACCCAACAGCACACCTGCTGACCTCCGAGCGTCTAGATGACATGCTCCCGGGCACATTGGTGATCAACTCCTCGCGTGGCGGCATCGTGGATGAGCAACATCTTGCAGCGCTTGTTTCCGAAGGTCGACTGCGCGCCGTCCTGGACGTGTTCGACGGCGAGCCAGCCTGCGATGTAGAGGTGGTGCGTCGCATCCCGTACTGCACGCCCCATATCGCCGGATACTCGCTGGATGCCAAGATCCGCGCATCACGCATGGTGCTCAAGGCCTACCGAGCGTTGTCAGGTTTGGAAATCTTGATTCCCGAGCACGTCGAACTGCGCAGCACCAAGCGCAGTAGCGAGCAGAATACAGAGGTGATCACGCATCACCCGTTTCGTGACCAGTATCTGGCGGATCCGTCCGCCGAAACCTTCTCCGAGTGCCGTAGATTGACGCCGCTTCGGAGCGAGCATCAACCACCGCCAACCTGGGAAGAACTGCATGTCCTTCGTCGTTGAAGAGATCATATTCGACGCTATCAAGATCCTGCGATCACCAATTCATCGCGATGATCGAGGCTTCTTCGAAGAGGTCTATCGGGCCGATGCATGCATACGCAACGGCATTCCGACGGATTTCATTCAGGACAATCATTCGCGCTCACGCCACGGCGTGATCCGCGGAATGCATGCGCAGCATGCTGCTCCTATGGGCAAGCTCATACATGTGATCAGGGGGCAAGTACAACTTGTTGAGATCGATCTCCGCAAAGACTCGCCCAGCTTTGGTCAGCACGTCAGCATCGACGTGTCGGACGTCAACGGTCGCACCGTCTGGGTGCCGCCCGGATTCGCCAACGGCTTTGCCGTTCTCAGTGATGAGGCCGACGTGCACTACAAGTGCACGGCACTGTACAATCCGCAGGGAGAGTTCGGCATCAATCCTCTTGATGCGGAGCTTGGCATTCGCTGGCTGGTGGACGATCCTGTGTTGAGTGATAAGGATCGTCAGGCCATGACGTTTGCGCAGTACGCGGCCGACCCGAAGTTCTAAGAAGCGCGGGGATGACGGGGTGCTTGCTTACTTCAGCAACTCAAGAGCGTCGTTCTTCCGCTCCTTATCGCCCGGTTCCTTTGGCGAGAGCCCGGCAATGCGCCTGGCCACCGTCTTTCCTTCCTCATCACGGTCCATCGCGATCAGCACGCGCGCATACTCGAGCTCGAACATGATGAAGTCCGGCCGCAGCTCGCGCGCCTTCTTCAAGTTCTCGTACGCCTCTTCGATATTGCCCCAGGCCAGTCCCAGCGGGTAACGCAAGATCTTGGCCTTCTTGGTGAGGTTCAGGTGCGCACGACCCAGAATGTAGTGTGCTGATGCCAAGCGTTGCGGGGTCTCATTGTTCAGCTTGATCGCCGTCCACGCATCGTCACGGACCTTGTTCACCACGCCCCCTACCGAGAAGATGCCCTTGAACAGGGCAACCTTGCCATTGGCAGCGGCGCGGTACACGTAGCCCGACATTCCCTTACCGTTCGCGGCAAGAGCTTTGTCGGCATACTCTACGCCCTTGGTGTAGTATGGAAGCTTGCTGTCTTCGATCTTCTCCTGATCACCCAGGATGATGTTCAGTCGAGCCATACGATAGAGTACATCGTATGATGAGGGGGCTTCCTTGTAAGCCTGTTCGATGGCCTGGCGAGCCCCCTTTACATCGAGAGCTTCGATCATCGTGTCGAATGAAGCGCAGAGTGCTACGGCATCGGCACGGAGGGTGAGCGTTGTGCCAATGAGCACAGCGATTGCAAGAAGAAATGAGCGCATCATCATGTCCCC
>JBEAYU010000089.1:0-4277 GCA_041170435.1 Bacteroidota bacterium | reverse complement strand
CATGAAGCGGCCGAAGTATTCCTGAAGTCCCGTTGACGGCCCACGAAAGCCCCCTTGCAAGGCAAGGTCAACCGTGGCCGAGCCACCGAGCGGGAAGTCCACACCAAACGAACCAAAGTACTCGTTCACGTCTTGGCCGTTCACCGTGTAGTATTGCCGCTGATAGGCAACGCCAGCTCTATAACCAAGTTTATCGAAGAATGTCGGCGCATACGCTGCCGCTGTTTGACTGAAGCCCAGAGAGGCGCGCAGGAATTGCCCCATCGAGGCCCATTGAGGGACGTTCATTGTCACCGTCGAAAGGTCCACCACCTCGACGTCTGCCCCGAGTGTGGTGCGACCTGCATGGAAGGAGACACCGATACCGTAGGAGAACGGCAAACCGGTGGTTGCGCTCGAGGTGGTGGTGGTATCGAAGAACGTTGCCGTACCAAGGAATCCGACCACGCTGCGCGTGACCGTGTAGCTGGCATCGGCGCCGCCTGAGACGAAGGCGCCAACAGACCACGACGAGTTGGGGCGAAGGTAGAGTCCTGAGCGCAGCATGAGTCCCCGAACATCGAAGCCAGTGAGCGTGCGCACCGTTTCGGAGTAGGCCGAGGTCGTGACTTCGTCGGTCTGTGACGTCAGCCCGAAGAGAATCTGTGATGAGACGCCGGCGTAGAGCATGGGCAGAAGTCGGTATGACACGCCGAGCTGGATCGCGGATATCCCGCCAGAGCCGAGCTGTGAGCTCTTGCCGTTGGGGCGAGTCGAATCCGTGGGCGAGCCGATGACACGCTCGACGGCGTAGTTCATGCCTGAGTAGGGGATGACGCCGAAGTTTACGCCAAGACCCATGGCCGTGTCCACCGAGAAGTGGGCGAGAATACCATCGACCTCACCATTGAACTGATTGGTCGATCCATCGCGGGCTGTGATCGCATGCTGTGAGAATCGGTAGCTGGCCTGAAGTCGAGTGAAGTTCGACATTCCAAGAAGGGCTGGGTTCACGACGTTGATGCCGTGATCGTTCGGCATGGCGATGCTTGTTCCGGCCATGCCATCATACAGAGCGCCGGAGGACAGGCGAAGGTCGCCAAGACCCACGGTCGAATAGTTCGAGCCCCCTTGCGCGAGCATCATCACGGATGTGGCGCAGAGGATCGCGGCGAAGCTGATCAAGGACATCAGACGTGGGATCACTTCTTCTCCGGCGGGATCGTGTAGATCATCGTCAGCCGAGGGCGCAGGGCATCACTTGCAGACGTGCCATGGAACACCAATCGGTTCATTGCCCAGAACTCGTTGCCGCCGGTGGCTTGGAATGTGAGTGTTGCCGGCTTTCGGGTGCGCAGCATCAGGTCGATCAATGGTCCAATATTCCTGAACCTGTAGGTGCCTGACGAATCGGCGCTCGACTCGATCACGATGGGCTGTCCGGTAGGGGGCTGGTAGCGCAGACTGATCTTTTGATCGCGCCCATTCGTGCCGACCACGCTGGCTTGCTCGTTCACCATCAGTCTCAGGTCGCCGCCCATGATCACGGCATTGGCCGGGATCGAATCAAGTCGCACCGTCAGCTGAAACTTCACGTTCCGGGAACCTTGCATCGTAAGCGACGCAGCGGGTGGTTCAACGTCATTGACGAAGCTTGCCACGGTTGATTCCAGTGAATAGATCTGTGTTGCCGTGTCGCGGCGACTGCGTGCGATCACTCGCAGGCGCGTCTTCTGTGCTCCCGAGGCGATGTTGCGGAATTGACGGATCTGCTTCATGTTGCTTGGCACGATAACAAATCCATAGATGGTCTTGAGCTTTGCCGTGTCGCGAGAGGCAACGATCCATCGCTTCACGGTTTCCTGATCGAACGGAACATTGATCACCGTCGAATCAGGTGTGACGCTGGTAAGGGGCTCGGAGTACGTCGCGATCGGTTTGTCCGATGTTGAGTAGTACTCGGAAACATCAGCCCCGTTCCATACTGAGTCCCACGTGACGTTTGCGGCCCAGAACTTCTTGAGTTCATAGACCTTGAAGGACATCAGCTTGTCGGCGGTATCTCCGATGGCATATGACTGTGGGTAGAGTTGAAGGTTAGCGCTGGACACGTCAAATGTGGAGTCCGAGAACGCCGAATCTCCGAGCATCTCGGCGGGATATCGTAGGATCTCGACGAACATGCGTGCATTGGCTGTACGCGTTGATCCGAGCAGGACGAACGAAGAGTTCACCAACGGCAGTTCGCTCGTTGTTGTGGTGTCACCGGTAAGCAGCGGCAGCATCGAGGACGACGCTGTATAGAGCGAATCGGTGCCGGGAATGAGTTCGCTTCCCACGATCGAGGGGGCCTCATTGCATGAAATCGCCACAAGACACAGGGCGATCATGCCGAGCCAGCGGTACAGGCGCAGACAGACGGGGCGAATCACGACTACTTGACGTCCTTAACCAGAGAGCGATAGAATTCGTCGTACAGTTTCGCCGAGGCGCTCCAGCCGACCGGGGTGGTCATGGCTCGCTGGACGATTGAATCCCACGTTGTGTCCGTGGCATGAAGAGTCAGCGCACGCTTCATCGACTTGGTGATCTCCGCCGCGTCGCCCTTCTTCATAAGGAACGCGGTTCCCTTCGTTCCGTCGGCGCTAACGTCCACCAGACCTTCTGCGATTCCGCCCACGTTCGTGATCATCGGTATCGTTCCATAGGTTAGAGCGATGCGCTGAAACTGTCCGCTGTTTTCATGGCGTGACGGTTTCAGAAGGATCGTCGAGCCGGCAATGGCCAGGTGCAGGAATTCCTCATCCATTGGGGTGCGGACGGCCACCTGACGCGGATGTTTTTTCACCAATGCTTCTGCTGTCTTCTTCAGAGATGTTGGCACGTCGAAGCCGATCAGGACCTGCGCACCGAGCTTCACCAAATCTGATGCGGCGGCGATCACCGAGTCTGCTCCCCGTTCTTCAGTAAGTGGACCCAGGAATGATGCAAGCATCTTCGAGCCATCCACTTCCAGTCCGCAGGCCCGTTGAAGTGATTCACGCACGGAGGACTTGCCCGAGGCGTCGTCTGCATGAAACTTTGGACGGATCGCGGCATCCGTTTTCGGGTTCCATTGCAGAAGGTCGATCCCATGGTTGATTCCCACGAGAGGCTTTTTGTTTAGCAGGGGCGTCCAATTCTCTTTGAATTCTTTCAACGCTGTCAATTCGGCGGCATAACCGGGCGAGAGGGTTGAGACCCTGTCGGCATAGGCCATGCCCAGACGCGTGAAGTTCATCTTGTTCTTGTAGCGCCCCTTTTCCAGCACGTCGTCAGTAAGCCCAGTCTTCTTGAGTGATTTCACCGGGAACACGCCCTGTTCGTTGAAGTCGGTGATCGAGAAGACCACCTTCGTCTTCTTGAACTCTTGTTCGTATCGTGTCCGGATATAGGCGGGGATCAGAGCTGTCTGCCAGCCAACGCAGTGGATGATGTCCGGAAACCAGCCCAGCAGGAGGCATGTTTCCAGGACTGTGCGGTTGTAGAAAATGAAGCGCTCGTCATTGTCGGCGAACACCGATCCCGTCGCGTTGTCGTGCTCGATACCCTTATTCACGTCGAGGTAGTTCGTGTTCGTCGTGATATACGCTTGTACCTTGACGCGTGGATTATTGATCGAGCTCGATTTCACCGTAGCCAGGTGCGCGTCTTCACCGACCGGGATAGGGATATCGCGCAGTCGATTGATCTCATGGATTCGGTTCTTTCGTTCAGAGATAAATCCATACTTCGGCATCATCGCACGTATGTCATGACCGATCTCACGCACGCCGAGTGAGTGGGCGTAGCAGAGGTCGGCGAACTCCGACGTTTTGATGAAAGGATAGATCTCGCTCGTCACGAACAAGATGCTCAGCGGTTTGGCCATGAAGTCAGCCTGTGTAGGTAGGTCAATACTGCCCCGAAAGTTTTCAAAAATACGGCTCAATGCGACGCTTTCGACGTTATCCACACCGACGTACGTACTTTTTTTCGTCAAACCGGCAACTTTTCGCAATCCCGATTTGCAGATTCGGATTTTCCCCTTATGTTTGTGGCCCCTTGAACGCGCCCAGCGCCGAAAAGGGGCGAGACAGACCGGCACCGCATCCGGCATCATTGATGGCTGAGGCGGTGTTTTTCGTGTCGAGTCGAATGTTCTTTGACAGCCGGAAGGAAAGAAACAAGAAACCATGCAAAGGGTAGGTTTTAAATCTACCCCCGTCATGAGCTCACAGACTACGGTTTGTGGGAACATGCGATCGATTCGGAACAAC
>JBEAYU010000088.1:0-131938 GCA_041170435.1 Bacteroidota bacterium | reverse complement strand
ACCTTCAGGGCGACTGGAGGATCACATCGGACCTGTCGGCTCTTGCTGCCGTGCGTGTTGACCAGCACTCGGTGATCGGCGAAATGGTCATGTCGCCGCGCGTTGCACTCCTCTACAAGCTTGACGAAAACTCTTCTGTGCGTGCGACGTTCAATACAGCCTTCAGTAATCCAGGCACGAACGATCTGTTCTTGGATCTGCTTAGCTCAGCAGATGCATTTGGATTTAGTCGAACGAATCCGAGCTTTGCGGTTGGAGTTCGAGGATCTGCGGCGGACCGCTCCGGATACACATACAATCGCGGCCAAGACGGTACACTGAATTTTATCACTCAGTTTGATCCAACAAGAAGTCAGTGGATTTCAACATCAAATGTGGTGAGTTTCTGGGGTATTGCAGCCGGGGCAGTAGCAGCCAATCCGCTGGTGCCGACGGCGTTCAAGCAGTTCATTGCCAGCATTCAAGCGCCTGCTGCTTTGGCTGGGGTAATGAGGAGCCTGAATCCTACCACATTGTCTTTTTCGACCCCTTTGGCTAACACAGATGTCGTCGATATTGCGGCCTTGCGTCAGTCAAGCACGCAAACAATTGAGGTCGGCTATCAGGGGAAGGTTAGTGATAAGTTGCGCATCGCAGTCGATGTTTATCACAGCACGATCAGAGACTTTGTGTCACCTCTGAAGGTTGTAACACCGAATGTCTTCTTCAATCCATCACAAGTTGCCGCTCACCTGGCACCGATTTTGACCGCCGAATTCGCTGCCAAGGGGCTTCCAGCCGATACTATTGCCAAGTATGTACCGGCAATCATCGCTGGGTTTGCGCAAGTACCTGTTGGAACGGTTTCTCCGAATGAAACGCGTTACAAGGGCGACATTCTGCTTGCCTATCGGAACTATGGAGAACTGTCATACTTCGGAAGTGACGCTGCCTTCACATACGAACTGTCTCCTGAATGGTCCGTCTCCGGATCGGCCTCTTGGATGAGCCAGAACGTGTTCACCGGCGCCGATCTCAACGATGCCGACAGCACGGCAGAGATCGCCCTGAACGCACCGAAGTACAAGTCCTCGCTCGGTGTCATGCATCGCAACGCTGATCTTGGACTGAATGTCGGTCTGCAATGGCGCTGGGTGGATGGCTTCCGCATGAACTCGGGTGTGTACATTGGCGACGTCAATGCATATCACATGCTCGACCTTACGGCGCAGTATGCGATCCCGGGTGTGGATGGCCTGAGCCTTAATGTTACGGCCACCAACTTGCTTGACCACCGGGTTCAGCAGTTCATTGGTGCTGCAGCGATCGGTCGGTTGATCCAGGGTCGACTGACCTTCACGTTCTAAGTCCGAACGGATCCGTCAACATCACGAAGGCCCTCCTCGTCCACTGCGGCGAGGAGGGCCTTCTTCGTTTGCGTCAGCGCAATCGTGCGTGGCTGGGCGTCAGTGGATGTGCAAAGCCCCCTTCCAGAGGGGTTCATCTTGTGGTGTGGTGATGACCACAACAACGACGCCTCTGAAAGGGGGCTTGAACTTCTGCAGGGAAGGACTCGATTCGAGCTCGTACGTTCCAATCTGCCGACCCAGAAGGTCGTATATCCTGCATTTGGAAGAGGCCGGAATGGTGCCGGCGATGTGGATCTCATCGGCACTGCTGCTGACGCGCACCGACCATTCTTGAGCATCAGATACGGAGACGGTTGGGCTCTGCGTCGTGAACATCGAGAAAGCCCCGTAGGTCCTGGATTCATCCTCAGCAATACCCACAGCGCGCCAGAAGTAGCGGGAGTTCATAAGCAGACCGGAATATGATGCCACTCCGCCCGTTGATGGAAACGTTGCCATGATGGGGCGGAATGAATCCTCCCAGCTCAACTCGACCTCGTAGCGACGATATCGCTCGGACGTTGTGAATCGTAGCTCGCCCTCTGTGGGAACATCCACGGCCTCTGTTTCCGGATAGGTTGGCAACAGTCCGATGGCGCTCGTGTCGGCCATCGTAATGAATCGTGCCGTGTCCGACCATGGGCCGAGTGTGCGGTCATTCATCGCCATCACGCGCCAGTCGTAGCTGGTTGATGGACGAAAGCCGGATGTCACGAGCTTCAAGCCGTCAACGATGGTGTCTATAACCGCTCCTGAGACGTTCCCCCTATCAAACAACTGCAGGCGGTAGCTGTTGGCATTCAATACAGATGACCACGTAAAGACCGTTTCCGTAGTTCCGTACGGGAGATCATTGCCTCTTGGTGCAATGGCAATCGGACGTCCGAGGGGATTGTCAAAGAAGAGGGTGAATGGAGACGGTTCAGACTGTGGTCCAGCACCATATCGGCCGATGGCACGACATTGCCAGAACATCGGATGATTCTTCGGCAGTGAGTTGACGCGGACCCACGTTGAGACCACTGTGTCTCTGTACAGGACCGATGAATCCTTTGCTGATCGGACGAGCATTGCATATCGAACTGCTCCTGCCGCGCTCTCCCAGGTGAACTGCGTCGATGGAGCATACGGAAGGAATGCATCGCTGGCAGGCAGTTTTAATCGAACCACATCGGGTGCGGTCACAACAAACATCTTTGGGGTGAGTCGACCTTGAACAGCTCCGTTGATCCCGCGTACTGTCCACACATACTTTGTGTTCGGGATAAGACGTGTGCCAATGTTGAAGCTATCGGCCGTGGTGGTCACATCAACGATTGGTTGCTCGAGCTCAACATCACTCACCGTCAGGCGGTAGCCCGTCGCCCCCTGAGCACGAGACCAGCGGAAGACATGGTTCGGGAGGATTGCCGTCGTGTCCTTACCCTTGATCACAGGAGAGATCTGCGTGCACAGTCCGATCTGCGTGGTGAAGCTGAAGGGGGCTGACCATGGCCCCGGACCACTCGTGTGCCGCTTGCGAACGCGCCAGAAATACCGTTGCGAGTTTATGAGGCTTGGCAGGGTGGTATCAACGCGACGGGTGATGAATGACATGACCGGGTTGATAAAATCAATGTTCGTGGCTAGTTGCACTTCGTACGAATCGGCAAGAGCGGCGACCTTCCACGACAATGTTGGTGTGATCGAGACTTCGACGGCACTGTTGAGTGGCGCCACTGGCGTGGGATCGAAGCAGTCCTGATAGGCAAGCATGAACTCGCCCTGAAGGAGCGTGGGTAGAACAATGGCACGCTGGTTGGCATCATACGCCCCTTAGAGTGGAGCGAATCCGGCCTGACCTTCAACAGGTCGGTACAGGAGTCGGATCTTAGCGGGATCCTCGACGTTCGACATTGCGCCAACATCGAAGGTCATTTGGCCCGCGACCGATTCTGCATCCTCGATGCGGACCACCCAGCGCATGGGTAGAGTTCCGCAGTGAGGGTTTCCGACGAATGTGATCAGCTTCGGTGCGTACGAGTGACGTTCGACGATAAGTCCGGTTGACTTCGAGACGCGCTTCAGATTCATCGTGACATACGTGGTACTGTCGGGGGTGGAGAACCTGATCTCTCCCGCACCCGATGCTCGGACGTACCGGCTGAACATCCCCATCGTGGTCTTCATCGCTCGATACGAAGCAAGCGATGAACCGGAGTTGTCAAAGATCTCTGCAACGACCTTACCTGATCGAGTGACTTCCTGACATACTAGCGCTGACCCCGCAGGTTCAGTGACCAGGCCGAAACCGACCAAGATATTTTCGTTCTCCAACTCCTGAATACTGCCCATCGAGCCTGAAAACACGCGGGGGATGGGAACATACTGCCACACACGCGTGGCTTTGCGGTTCGCAATGTCGAGCGCATACTCTACCACTCGCGAGCTCCGTGGAGCAGGCTTAAGATTGCCGTTGTCGAATAGCATCAGCGTGCCGCGTGACGTGATGATGGCCGTATGCTGGTGGGAGAAGCCGTTGAAGCCTCCTACGGAATCACCGATGATCGTGAATTGATTCCCATTGGACTTTGCGCCTCCAAGTCTCCAAAGAACGTTGCCGGTGGTTCTGCTGACGCAGATGACTTCGTCAAGGTGACGGCATGAGATGATCAGATCACCGTTCGCATCACGATTGATCGAGTTGACGTGGATGTAGTCGATCCGCTTTTGCAGAAGATCGATGTCCTCTGTGGCATCTGTAACCGGGATATGGTCCAGTGACCGCCATTCGAACAGCACTTGACCATTGAATGTGCGCTCCTGAATGATGGCTCCTCGCACAATGGCATCGGTCTGCCCGCCAATCACCAGCGCTGACATATCGACAAGGCGGTCATCATGGCCTAGAATGATGTAGGACGAATCCGTCCACATTTTTCCTTCATGGAAGTCCACGGGGAACCCGCCGCTGAGGCGCATCGTATCGGTGGTTACGAGCGAACGATTGCGGCGAATGAATTGCGCGGTCGATCCGACGGCCAAGAAATGGGTCAACGCCGAGTCTCCGTGCGCCTGCAACGTCGAGATCACACCCGAATAGGTCTTGCGGATGCGCTGTCCGCTGTGATCGATGAAGGCAAGGGAGTCATACGCATCCGGAGCCAGCAGGATATATCCCGGAGCTGCAAAGCCGAGCCGCTCGACGCGGACATCGCGAAATCCCTGTTGCGCAAGAACACTGACCGCTGATACCAGACATGCGAAAAGCACCATGATGGTGCTTCGTGAAAAGAAGCTAGAATTCATCCGCACTAAGAACCGTGAACGGTGAGTTTCGTTTCACGGCCTTGAGCACAAATCCGGCCAGGCAGTAGTTTGCGAGATGAAGTCATGGGATCGTGTGTGTCGGGAGCTGGCACTGATGTCTGCTCTGCTTTTTTGTCAAGCATTGGCGCTGGCCCAGCGCCCCGTTGCTCCGGTCGGTGTTGATGTTCGTGGCTTTACCGAACCGGGATACTTTATCGCAGCACCACTGCAGCAAGACACGTTGGTGGTGATCGACGAGTATGCGCGCCCGCTGTTGCACACGCGTGTTGGCTTGCATACGAATGTTGCGTCATATGGTGCTCGTTACGTCACGCATTTCGGCGGATCACGGCGTGCGCGGTACTTTGTTCGACGAGACTGGAATCTCAGGCCAATTGATACGTTCAGTGTGACTCCGCCGTCAGTGGCAGACTTCCACGAGGGCAAGGTTTGGACGGACACGTCAATGATCCTTCTCGGATTTGAGGAGGTGACCATGGATCTTTCCAAGATCGTGCCGGGCGGGCAGACGAATGCGACCGTATTGGTCGGTGTGATCGAAGAACAGACGTTCGATGGCACGGTTGTCTTTCGCTGGCGCTCGATCGACCATGTCGCGCTCACCGAGGCAACTTCTGATATCGATCTGACGCAGAACTACATCGATTACATTCACATCAATTCGATATGGCGGGACGCAGACGGCGACCTGCTGGTCTCGTGCAGACATACCGACCAAGTGATCCGCATCAACCGGCAGACGGGGGACGTGGTATGGAGACTCGGTGGCAGTGCAGCCAAACGAAACGACTTTCGCTTCTTGAATGACACGGTCGGCGGCTTCACTGGATTTTCTCATCAGCACACGGCACAACGAACACGGCGCGGCACATTAATGTTGTTCGACAACGGCAACCTCAAGCCCGAGCCTCGTTTGTCGAGAGTGGTCGAATATGAGATTGATGAGTCGGCACGTACCGTTCGAGCCATCCGGTCGATCGTGCCCGACAGCGTTGGATTCGTCCAATCAATGGGCAACGTTGAGGAACTGTCCGGCGGGAACATCATAGTCGGTTATGGAAATGAATCCGGTAGGATCCTCGGGCATGAGATCGATCGTGATGGCCGCATCGTGGCGACGATTCGGAACACCACAGGAGCACCGATTGATCCCTATCGCGTTACCAAGGCACGTCTCGGCATGACGGCCGTGGTCGATACCATTCAGGGCACAGGGAGGTATGATTTCGCCGACGCCGATAGTTCCACAGGGGTGGCCATCTCGGTCAGTCGATTCACTGCTGATGTGATCGCCGTCGTCGAGCGCCACCATACCAGGCCCCCCAACGTGATATGTGCCGGACGCGCCCCGGATCACGTCCTGCCGATGCGCTGGGTCCTGCGATATGCCACGTCACGCCCAACCGACGCGCTTGATGGCAGCACTGAGATCGATGCGCGCGTACTTCCACGTCATGGCGTGCATCGTGTGACGTTGTATGGTCGCGACAGTGTAGGGGGCGGACCATTCGTCCGGTTGCCGGCTTCGTTTGATTCGACAACCCATCAATGGACGATCAACGGTGTTCTTCGTGGTGAGATCATCGCAGCCATAGATACGTTGCCGGCAGCGGTGCGGCTTGGCGCCGGTGCGCCGGTTGTTGATGCCTCACCTGATGCGGTGGACGTGTTGCTTTCCATGCCAGCAGAGGGGGTCGAGGCCGAGGTTTCGTTGTGGCCCACCGACGACCCGGCTGCGATCTCGCGCTGGACGTTGCGTCAACGTCCTGACGGATCGGCATTCATCATGATCCATCAACTTCAGCCCGAGCGAACCTATCAGGTATCGGCACGCTGCGTCGGCTGGTCAGGGGGCAGATCTGATTCCGTGACGTGGCAACTGCGAACGCTGCGTCGATCGGCCATTGAACCGGAGGCTCTAGAGCCCGATGTTGATACGCTCATCGCGGCCGACAGTGTGCGACTCTCATGGCGTGTGCCCAGCCCCTTTGGAAAGATCCTGTTGCAGCGCACTGCCTCACTTCGAGGTCCCACCAACGGTATCGATCTGACGCAGGTGCGGCTCGACACGGTCGATGCCGCAACATCGACCTACACGTATGCTCCTCTCGAGAGGGGAATGACGTACTTCTGGCGAGTGATGTACCTGGACTCGTTGGCCTCCGGTCCGTGGTCGCCGCTGATGGGATTTGCCACGCCCCCTCCCGATGGGCAAGCGCTCATGCCCATAAGTCCGGTCAATGGAAGCACCAGTGCGGATCTGCCCGTGCGACTTGCATTCACGACGTCGTCCGAACCGGACGATTACGTCGTCCAGATCAGCGAGTTGCGGCAGAATGGTATCGTTACCGCACCCATGACGCTACCGGTTGTCGACGCGGGTGAACTTCGAGTCTCGGAACTCAATGATGGCTCCACGTACTTCTGGCGTGTCATCGGAACGGGATCAGACGCCGACACTGGACACGTAGCGATGTTTCGCATCCAACGCACTTCATCGCTTCGGGATGCGCAGCCGCTGCAGATCGACATCGCATATGATGGCGAGTTCGTGAAAGTTCGATCGAAAGCCCCTCTTCGCAGCGTCGCCCTGGTGGACCTGCTTGGGCGTGTGACGCTGTTGGACATCGATCAAGGGGCGATGGAGGTGATACGTCCTTTGCCCGAACATGGAGCTCTGTGGCAATGTGTTGTCGTGACGGATGTTCGCGGCAACGTTATTGGACGTCCAATCGTGCGTAGATAGAGCGGTCTCACAGGTCTCACTTGAAAAGGTGAGCTCGCACGGCCTCGCGGCTAACACCATACAGAACCCCCTCGGCTGTTGCCAGGACCAGACGGTTGCCGATGACGCTCACCGCGCGGGTGGTCATCATTTCGTCGGACAAGTAACAGCGCCAGGTCATGCCACCGTCGATGCTCATGGAAAGGGACGGATAGCCACAGCCATAGAGGACTCCGTCAGAGGCGACGACAGCGCTGATGAAGGGGCGAAACTCAAATGTTGAGGGGAGGTCGATCTGCGTGAGCGTGCCTGATCGCGTCAGCCGCATTCCACCGGAGTTTGTCACGATCACATCAGACGAGTCCACTCTTGCCACCTCTCTGATACTGAGGTTTTTCAGGCCGTCGTGCGCATGCGTCCAGGTTCGCCCCGTATCAAGCGATCTCTGCAGACCAAACATCGTCAGCAGATACAGCGTATCACCAAACCGCTGAAGCCGATTGATCTCCGATGGTCCGGCGGGACGTGATATCAGAGACCATATGCGGCCGCTGTCATTGCTGCGATAGACCGACCCGTCATGACAGCCGGTGATGAGGCTGGTGCCAATGGACGTGACGGCCATCGTGATGCAGTTGCCGATCGAGCCAAGCGCAGGTCTGACCAGTCCGTTGCAGCCATCGAGCAGCACAGGGCCTCGCTGCGCGGATCCGATCAACAAACCTCTGCCGAATGGCTCCACTGTTGACACGCCAGCCTTGGCAAGACCGAGGTGAAGGGGCTTGCCGAACATCTTCGTGTGGTCGATGAATGCCAACCCCTGTTCGCGTAGGCCAACATAGGCGCCGCTCGGTGTTGTCTTCAAGCAGAGCACTTGAGGTGGATCTTCGAGAAGCTCTATTGGAATGCCGCTCCACGTGGTCGCGTACTCCGGACGACGCAGAACCTCTCCGCTCTTGTGGGTCACGGCCGCATACAGCATGTCGCTTGCAACACTCAATGCTTGCACAAAGGCACCGCCCATAGCATCATGGGGTTCGGCGGAGATGCGCCGATCAACTCTGTCGATCCGCGCAATGCCAGACCGACCCATTCCGACGTAGACATACCGGTAGGATGCGGCCACGCACGAGGCTTGCATCATCATTGGATGAGCAAAGGAGATGCCAACACCCCAAGGCTTGGAGATCACGACCAATGAGTCGAAGACTGAGATGGTCTCAAGACCGGTGGTGAACGGAAGAACCTTCGTTGTTCCGGCAGCTGACGCCGGCATTTGAGCGGTCGCGATGCTTTGCGCGGGGACCGTCGACCATGTCAGACCGTCGTTGGTGGTGCGGTTGCGGGCTCCCGTCGGAGAGCTAACGTAGATCGTATCTCCGGAAAGCTCGATCGCGGCAACAGAACGTTGAGCAAGCTCAGGTGAGAGATCCTTCCATGTGCGTCCCGCGTCGTCTGATACGAGGACATTCTCCGACCCAAACGAAATGATGCGCTCGTCACATGATCTCAATGAGACAAGTCCTGAATGTCTCCAGTTCGAGATTCGCTCGAACAGACGCTCTGTGCTGGGCCGCGAGGCGCGCTGGGTCTGTTGTTGTGAAAATGCCGAACTTGCACCGATCAACGCTAGGAGAGCCATGCATGCAGTGAGCCATTTCATAAGGCAAATATGCCCACGACGGACGGTTATCTATGTCCTGGTCTGCTTTATCGCTCTACTTCATCAGGCGCAGGCTCAGCGGCAGTTTCGCCCCCTTCAGGTGGATGTTCGGGAAAACCCATATCCGGGATACTATCTCTTCTCCCCGAACTCAGCCGATTCCATCGGGCTGATGGACCACTCGGGTGAGGTCGTCTTGCGATTTGAAGTCGGCACCCATGCCAACCCGCGGAATGATGTCACGGGGAAGTTGTCGTACTTCACCGTGATTAGTAATGGTTCCTCCAACACGCCGGTCTACGTCATCAGAGATCGCGATCTTATGCCGATCGATACCATCGTCCCGATTGGTGCCGTGGTGGCAGACTTCCATGAAGGTCGCGTTCTGTCCGACACGTCATTCCTCCTATTGGGTGCTCGCTACATCCCCATGGATCTTTCGTCCGTGCGCCCCGGTGGCAATCCGGCCGCCACGGTCATTGAGGGCATCATTCAAGAGATCGGATTCGACGGGCGACTTCTCTTTCAGTGGAGTTCGCTCGAGCACATTCCGGTTGACCAGACGTGCGATGACACCGATCTGACACAGTCCGTTGTCGACTACATTCACATCAACTCCGTTGAACGAGACACGGACGGCAACTACCTGGTTTCGTGCCGTCACACTGATGAGGTGATCAAGATCAGCCGTTTGACGGGAGCCGTCATTTGGCGTTTAGGGGGCTCTGCATCAAAGGGGAATCAATTCCGGTTTCTCAATGACACTACAAATGGCTTTTTCGGATTCTCACACCAACACTCAGCGGTGAGATCTTCTCGCGGAACACTACTGTTGTTCGACAATGGCAATCTCAAGCCGGCACCGATCCAGTCTCGCGTCGTCGAGTATCAGCTCGATGAGACTGAACGCACTGCGAGGCGTGTCTGGTCACACACGCCGGCGATTCCCATGTTCGCCCCATCCATGGGTAGCGTCAAGGAGCTGCCATCGGGCAAAATTCTTATCGGTTATGGCTCCGGCTCAGGTGTTGGCCCGGGCAAGTCGCCATTGGTAGCCGAAGAGATCGATCGCACCGGAGCCACAGACATGCGGCTCTCGATCATCGGCACACGTTCGGTCGCAGCGTACCGGTTCAACAAGGTTCAGTTTGGCATGACCGGAATCCGTCGAGACGTCGACATACCAACTATCATAGCCCCCGTCATGGGAGACAGCACAACGAACGTTGAGCTCGTCATTACGCAGGTGCGCCGGCCAACCTCGGTGGTCGTCGAAAAGCATCACTACCGTCCGCACCGTGCTGATGGTGCCATCAATGAGAATTGCGTCATCGCCCCGTACCGCTGGATCATTCGTCCGGCCGATACCACAGCCATCGACGGACGGATGGAGATTCTTCCGAATGCATTGCCATACGTGGATGTCTCCGACGGCTATAGCGTGTATTGGCGGGCAGACGAGGGGAAGGGGGCGTTCCAGAGACGTGATGATGTGACGTTCGACCCTCAATCGCTTCGATGGAAGGTTCCCGATATCCGTAGTGGCGAGTACGCGCTAGCCACATCAGCATGCGTTGTGCCCTTACCGTTGTCTCCAGCTGATTCCGCCGTCGTCGATCAGCAGAGACCTTCACTGGCGTTTCGTCCTGCAACCAATGCCACGGCATACGACGTTGAGCTCTCGCTCACGAAGTCGTTTGGCGCCACGCTGGTGCGTCAGCGAATCGCTGACACGGTCGTTTCCGTGCCAGTCGACTTACCACGCGGTACGCGCGTGTTTTGGCGTGTGCGTCGTGTTCGGGATGGTAGAATAGGGCAATGGAGCTCAGTCTCAAGCTTTACCATAAGGGCTGTTAGCCCCTTGCTTGTGCATCCCGTATCAACAGGTGACACTGTTGGCGTGCCTGTTACAGACACTCTGCGATGGCGACGTTTTCAAGGGGCGAGCTCCTACTCAGTTGTTTTGACCGATATCGACCTCGGCTCCATTGTGCTCACGCGCTCGCTTTCGGACACATCCCTGGCGATGCCTGACGTTCTGCAACATTCACGGTCGTATCGTTGGGAGGTGCGCGCCACAACCGACACCGGCGTGACGGAGCCAAGCCACTCCGTGTTTGGAACTCTGCCGGCCATACCATGGATCGTCTATCCAGAGCCTTCTGTGAGTTTACCATCAGAGCAAACAGTTCGCCTCATGCATCGACCAATCGAGGGTGCCGACAGTAGCCGCGTCGTTGTCCGAAGGATCGGTGGCGCGATCGTTGTCGACACGGTATTGAAGTCTACGCGCACCATAGAACTGCCACAGCTGCCAACTGATTCCGAACTTGTTATACGCGTCAGCGGTATCGGCCGTCATGGCCGATCCGAGTCGGAGGTTCGACGTATATGGAGCTTGCCATCAGCGACCTATCCATCGATAGAGATGGTTCAGCCCCTTGCCTTCGACAAGATCCGCATGGGAAGTCAGGTCACCTTCGAATGGCAACCGGTGGCGGGTGCCACCGAGTACCATCTGCAGGCAACAACTTCTACAGCGTTCGATCGGCTCGTTGTCGATACCGTAGTCGGCGCCGGTCTGGTCATCGCCAAGTTGCCAGCCCAAGCCCCATTCCTGCAATGGAGGATTCAGCCACGCTCACCGTCGGGAGTTGGTGCGTGGTCCGACACGATTCGCATCGCACTCGTGCACGACCCGTGGCTCGAGTTGTTGCCCGTTGTACCGGTGTTTGGTCAACGTGGTGTTTCCGCCAGCGGTCGGTTCGAGATTGTGCCTTCGGCAGACTCCGGACAGATCGATATCGATGTTTCCACCGATCCCTACTTCGATGAGCAGGTGTTGAAGTTCCCGGTGAACGGAAATGGCGCTCCGTTCCGTGATCTGCCGTCCGGGCGTACGCTTTTCTGGAGGGCCGTGAAAAACATCTCAAGCGGCATGAAACTTTTTGGCCCTTCGTCGATTCTTGCCACGGACGGAGTTGTCGGCATACGTGGTTTTGCCGAGGCAGTGGGCGTCACGGTCGGATTTGACCGGTCGACCTTGACACTTATCTGCACCTGCGAGCCCTCACATGTCGAGTCTGTTCTTGTCTACGATCTCAATGGCCGCGCGCTTGCCACGACGCGCATTGGAGATTCGGGGCGTTGGCGGTTGGTTGGGCCACTATCGGCGGCACCCCTGGTAGCCGTAGCTGTGGTGAAGATCTTGGGCGAGAACAGGCCGCGTTTTGTGAGTTTCGTCCTGTACTGACTCTTGTTGCCCCGTATGCCATTGATTTAGAACGTGGTTGCGAGGGTGCGCAGTATTTGTTACTTTAGGCTCGCTAAGTTTCGGGCAGGAATATCCGAAATTTCTCGTTGCCTATTTCGGGCTGAACAATCCATTCGCAACAGAACACTCATTCATTTCGGAGTCAGGCGTATGCAACTTCCTCGTCACTTTTCCAGCAGGTTCCGCAGTCTTGCGCTCATGCTGCTAACCTGCATTGGGATCACGGTGCTTGGTTCGATTTCTAGTCGTTCGCAGTGTGTGAAAGGGTGGGGGAACCTTTCGATCACTGCTCCGACGGCGGGCACATCGTGGTTGCAGAACACGACAATGACGATCCGGTGGAATCAGGGATACTACATTGCTGGCAACTACTACTTGACCTACAGGTTGGATTACTCCTCCAATAATGGCACAACATGGAATGTCATTGCGACAAACATCAGCGGGTACTCAACGAGCTACAACTGGTTGATCCCGAACACCATCACACCTACGACAACCTATCGGGTGCGAGTTTCAGAGGTCCCCGACTATTACAATTGGAGCTGTGCCTTTCAGTACCCTGGCCTTTCGGGTACCTTTACGGTCATCAAGGGATGTAATGTCCCGACCATCCGAACTCAGCCACTCAGCCAGACGGTTTGTACTGGCCAGACCACAACGTTCACAGTTGCCTCGGACATGACCACCGGTACGTATGAATGGTTCCGTGATGGTGTGTCACTTGGTGTTTCGCGCACGCCATCCTACACGATCGCCTCGACGACGCTCGCAAGTGCCGGACTGTATTCGGTTCTTTTGCGTGATGACTGTGATCCCCTCAACAAGTTCAGCCAGTCGGCCACCGCGCGGTTGACGGTCATCGAATCGCCTGCGGTAACCGTCAACGTCCCACTCACGCGGATAATCTGCGAGAATTCTAATGACACGCTGCGGATTCGCGCTGTAGGTGCCGGTCGCCGTTTTCAATGGTTCAAGGACAATGTTGCCATCGCCGGCGCAACGGACTCGAACTACATCATCAACAATGCTGGTGCGTCCGCAACCGGAAAGTATTACTGCGTGGTTTCCGGAACATGTACTCCGCCGGCTACCAGCGCCACATGCGACCTGACAGTCGCAGCAAAACCGCGGATCACGCGCGAGCCGATCGCCGTTACCTGCTGTCCGGGAAGTAACGGTAACGCGATCAGCGTACAGGCGACTGGATTGAACCTCGCTTATCAGTGGTATCAGGACGGGAAGCTGTTGAATGGAGCTACCAGTTCCACCCTCACATTCAACAACTATGACTATTCGATGAACGGTCAGTATTACTGCTCGGTCCGGTCTGATATTCCAAATCCGAACAATTGTGTCATCACGGCGCAGTCGCGTACCGTCCGTGTTTCGGGATATCGTAATCCGATCATGGTGACGCAGCCGAAGAGCGTCACAGCATGTCTCGGTGGCAACACGACGCTTGTTTCGGAGTACACGGGTACGGGTCTTAGCTATCAGTGGTTCAAGGATGGTCAGGCCATCACAAATGCACGATCAAACACACTCGTTCTTACGGCGCTAAAGCCCACGGACGCGGGCAGGTACGTTGTTGTGGCAACTGGAACGTGTGACCTGCAGACGACCAGCGACACCGCACGCGTGACGATCGTAGCACGTCCGACGGTGACCACACAGCCCCTTGGGGATACCCTCACCAGTGGTGAGCCGTTGTCGCTTTCGGTGGCTGGAACTGACGTGCAAAGCGTTCAGTGGTATCGGAACGATGTTGCCATCAAGGATGCCACGACAGCAACGTACAGCGTTGGTAGTGTCCGTAAGAGCGACGCAGGGTTCTACACGGCTCGCCTGACAAACACCTGCGGCGCTGTTGTTTCGGCTGTTGCAAAGGTTGTCGTCAACGACCCCGTTGTTCCTCGTCCGGACATGGAGCTTTCTGAGATGTTGATCGAGTTCGGGGAGATCCCTCAGGGCTACAACAAGACGTTGAACGTTGCCGCCCTCATCAAGAACATCGGCAACGCTCCGCTTTCGATCACGGCTCTTACAGTTGCACCTTCAGAATTTGCCATCAGCAACACTCCGGCACTGCCATTCGAAATTGCCCCCGGAGGAGACCAGTCGCTCACGCTCGTGGCAACACCGACACGTCTGGGTGCACTCAATGGCACCTTGACGGTTCGCTCGAATGCCACTCAAAAGCCACAGGCAACCGTGGCACTTACGGCAGCGTACGTGCTGCGCTATAGCGCTCCGAGCTCGCAGGAGTTTGGTGTGACGGAAACCGGCAAGTCCGTCGAGAAGTGCATGTCGATCACGAATAACTCTGCACAAGAGATCACGATTGATCAAGCCTCGTTCCTTGGTAGCAATGCCAATGACTTCAGTCTGGTGACGACACTGCCGCTTACCATCGCGGCCGGTGCCTCGGCCGAGATCTGCGTGAAGTTTGCGCCCGTTGCTGTTGGAAATCGCACCGGACAGCTGGCTCTTCGGTCAGCCAACGGTGGAAACACGACCATCAGCCTCAGCGGTACGGCCGAAACACCGGGTGGTGTCATTGATGCTAGTGAGGCCGGAATCATGGCCTACCCCAACCCGGCAACCGATGTCGTGGAGCTTCGATTTGGCAAGCCGATGCCTGCGTTCACGGTCTCGATCGTCAACACCGCCGGCGCAACCGCCGTGTCGACCTCTTCTGAATCCCTCGAGGCCGGCTCGGCACTTCGCCTGAATCTTGGCGGAGAGATCGCTTCCGGAGCCTACACACTCGTCGTTCGTTTTGGTGAGTTTGTGGCATCAATGCCACTGACGGTCATCCGGTAGGATCAGGATTCAGACACGAAAGACAGGCGCCGCCTCGGGTTCTCCCGGGGCGGCGTTTTCATTTCGTTCATCCGTGTACGCAATGGGGATAACTTTGGGGGCCATACGTAGTGGCGTAGATACGGGCAGATTTCATATCGTTGTTGAAATGAGCGCGCATCGGATTAAGAATTCGTGCGTCATCAATTGGTTACACCATTCCCTCATTCCGCAAGGACGAGTCATGATCAAGTTCCTACCTCGTTTCTACAGTGCCGTAATTGTTGCGCTCCTCGGCGTGACAATTGCTTTTTCGCAGGTTGATATCCGTCTGAATACAACCAATGGTTCATACCCATCTGAGATGGGATGGCAGATTATCAATGCGTCTACCAATGCAGTCGTTCATTGCCAACGACCATATTCAGGGACGCTACCGAATAACTTGACGATCAACGTTCCTGCGGCGACGTACATCATTCGGTGCTTTGATGCGTTCGGAGATACGTGGAACAGCGGAACGCTGACGATCACACAATCTGCTACGGGTGTCGTACTGTGGTCAGGAACCTACAACGGCAGAGAGCGTCAGTCTAATACCTGTCCTGGCCCAACAGTGCCCATCAGTTCGCTTAATCAGGATGTTGCTAGGGTCACTGTGTCCGTTCCGTGTGTTGGCCCGACGATCACGGCGCAGCCGCCGTTGTCGCTATCGGCCTGCACTGGCCAGTCGTTCACCCTGAACGTTTCGAGCAATCTGACGAACGGTACGTGGGAATGGTTCCGTGACAGCGTTAGCTTGGGTGTGCAATCGACATCCCTCCTGACCGTTTCGAACGCGACGCTTGCCAGTGCCGGCATCTATCGTTGCGTGATGCGCGATAACTGTAATCCTTCGACTGCCGTGACGACGTCAGGATCATGCCGAGTGTCAATGATTGCTGCTCCGCAGATCATCGTGAACCCGGAAGCGACACGTACGGTGTGTGAAAGCCGTAATGACACTTTGCGGATTCGTGCTACCGGTGCCGGACGCACGTTCCAGTGGTTCAAAGATGGTTCACCGATCGCCGGTGCGAGAGACTCAAACTTCGTGATCATCAACGCCCAAGCCTCATCAAACGGTCAGTACTGGTGTGTTGTCTCGGGTACATGTACTCCGAGTGTGACGAGCACGACGACGACGGTGACCGTCGCCGCCCGCCCACGCATCACGCTTGAGCCGACCGGCATTGATGTGTGTCCAGGCTCCAACAACACTGTTACCGTTGCGGCAACTGGCCTGAACCTTGTCTATCAGTGGTTCAAGGATGGACAGCCGATCGCCGGTCAGACCAGCCCGACGATCTCCTTCAACAACTATGACTACTCGATGAATGGTCAGTATTACTGTCTCATTCGCTCTGACATCCCGAACCCGAATAACTGTCTCGTCACTGCGCAGTCTCGTGTGATCCGTGTCTCAGGCTTCCGCGCTCCGGTTGTAGCCACACAGCCCAAGAGTGTGGATGCGTGCTCCGGTACCAACACAACGCTGGTTTCGACGTTCAACGGAACGGGTCTTTCCTTCCAGTGGTTCAAGGACGGTCAGGCCATTGATGGTCAGACGTCGAATGCACTTGTGATCTCGGCAACCAAGCCAACGGATGCCGGACGCTATACGGTCACAGCGACGGGAACATGCGGTCTGTTTGCGAGCAGCGACACTGCAGTCGTGACGGTGCTGAGCCGTCCAACGGTGACGAAGCAGCCCGAGTCGGCAACGCTCACGTCCGGAGATCGTCTTGTGCTGAGCGTTGAAGGCACCGACGTGCGTGCCGTTCAGTGGTTCAAGAATGAGGTTGCTATCAAGGATGCAACCACCACGACGCTTACGATCGCTCGCGTCGTGAAGTCCGATGCTGGCTTCTATACGGCACGGATCACCAATGGTTGTGGTGGCGTGGTCTCGGCGATCGCCAAGGTCGTAGTTAACGAGCCTGTGGTTCCACGTCCAGCCATCGAACTTTCGCAGACATCGGTCGACTTCGGTGAGATCCCCCAGGGCTATAACAAGACAGTGAACCTGGCAGCATTGATCAAGAACACGGGCAACGCGCCGCTGACCATCACGGCACTGACGATCGCCCCTTCTGATTTCACGGTCGCCAACGCCCCGGCGCTTCCATTCGACATTGCACCTGGAGCCGATCAATCGCTGACGCTGGCCGCCGCACCAACTCGCCGTGGTTCACTCAACGGAACGCTTACGATCCTCTCAAATGCCACCGCAACACCTCAAGTCACGGTCGCACTGTCGGCAGCGTACGTGCTTCGCTACAATGCCCCGGCAGCTCAGGACTTCGGTGTGACCGAGACTGGCAAGTCAGTTGAGAAGTGCATGACGGTCACCAACACGTCGGCACAAGAGATCACGATCGATCAAGCCTCCTTCATCGGCAACAACGCCTCTGACTTCAGCATGGTAACGACACTTCCGGTAGCGATCGCCGCTGGAGCTTCTGCAGATCTGTGTGTGAAGTTTGCTCCGGCAGCAGTTGGAAAGCGCAGTGCACAGGTCTCCCTACGTTCGGCAAATGGTGGCAACTCGAACGTTGACCTTTCGGGTACGGCCGAAACTCCGGGTGGTGTGGTCGATGCCGCCGAGTACGGTCTGACGGTTGGTCCAAACCCTGCTCGTGAGTCGATCGAGATCCGTTTTGGCCGGGCTACGTCCACAATGGAGATCAGTCTCGTGGATGCCTCGGGTCGCGCGGTCGCCACGATGTCGCATGATGCCGTCGAAGCAGGAGCCACTGTTCGCATGACCGCGCTGGGCAACGTTGCCAGCGGCAGCTACATGCTTGCGGTGCGCACCGGTACGGACATCATCGTCGTTCCGGTGAGCATCGTCCGTTAAGCCGGATCCCTTTCGTTCGATCAAGGGGCGTTATCGCGTGAAGCGATAGCGCCCCTTTCGCTTTGTACATCAAAACGTTACCTGCCATACGTTTGCAGGATGAGAATAGGGGGACATGACATGAGATACATTTTCAGCGCTGCGGCCGTGACGGTGGTCGTGTTGTTATGCGCAGTAGCCAACGTCGCTGCCCAGATCCGTCCATCGCGCACGTGGGAGTCGACTCCGCAGCGAGGTCTGCGCTCGGGTGTGATGACGTCTCTCGTAGGAGGGGGCGAGTTCCAGCGCTCGTATGGGTCGGCCTTTGACGAGCAGGCGTGGCAGTTCCGCACGCACCTCCAGGCAGAGCCATATCGGTTTTCCGACACGGGCCAGAGCGTGATCTGGACCACCACGATCGAGGCGCATCAGGAGATGACTGCGAACCCGTACAACGATATCTCGTTCAATCCCCGGACGATGCGCTGGGAGGAGTTCTTCTGGCTCCACGTGATCACCGAAGGCTTTGCGGCACGTGTCGGATTTGTTCATCGATGCAAGCACGATATCGACAATCTCAGTGGTGCCGATGAGGGCAACCCGATCAGCCCCTTGCAGGCAGAGCAACGGACGCTGATCCTGACCGGTCCGACGATCGCGGCATCGGTACCCTCTCTTTCGACGCGTCTCGGCACGGTCACGGCCTCGGCCGGCGCGGAGTGGTTCTTGAATTCCTCTGACACGAGACGCGGCGGAACCGACGTCGGCTCGTGGGCGCACATGCAAGGCGCAGCATGGATGCGTGCGCAGTGTATCACGCGCATCAGCCGTGATGTTGCCGTTCTAACGTCGGCCTTTGCTTGCGTGCCCTGGTTTGAATCACGACAAGGAGCGAGTCCCGACGTGCCATACGAGGCACGAGGGGAACTCGCTCTGTCGCTAACGGGAGCCACGGCGCGTGTTGACATTGCGCTGGTGGCCGAGAGGTCGTTTGATGAACCGGCATTGACCTTTCCGGTGGCATCATCCTACGTCGGGTTGTGCGTGAGGTTCATGCCTCAGCTTGGCACTACGGAATGATGTCGATCACGACCGTGCGGTTGTACATCCGGCCCTCGGGTGTATCATTGCTAAAGAGGGGCTCATCTTCACCAACGGCGTTGGAGGTGAACTTCACATTGCGAATGCCACGGGTGCTGAGTTCCTGCTTCATCATGGCCATCACCTGATCGGCGCGCTTCATGGAGAGCTCAAGGTTGGCCTTGCCAACGTCGTCGGTATGACCATAGATGTTCACGCGTGAGCCGTTGCGAACCTCGGGGATAATGTCGGAGGTGAGAAAGTTCTTCGACCGAGCAACGGGGTCATCGTCATTGAATTCGAAGATCATCCGATGACGAAGTGACGTGCTCTCCTGATCCGTGCGCACCAGTGTCATCTGTTCCGATTCTGTGCGGGTCTGCCCATCTCGGCTGGTGGCGTTGACCGTGAGCGTGAACTTTCCGGATCGCTGATTTGGCTGCAACAGCCCCGTTGGGTCGAGGTATGCCGTCGCACGCGTGAAGGGACCAAAGGACCGGCTCTGACCATTTCCCTCAAGACGAGCGCCCCAGCTCGATAGGTCGCGCATGGCCGAAAGGTCGACCAGCATTTGGTGATCTGTTTCGGATGGACGCACAGAGGTGACGATGACGCGCGAGCCCAGACGATCCGGTTGCATGTTGCGGAACTGCACGCGGCGGTTCTCATCGGCGATGCGGACACTTGTTGACTGATTCGTACCGGACTTGGGATCAGCTTCTCCGGTGGTGATCTTCAGCTGGTCAGGGCGGACACCCCAGACATCCGCCAGGTACCGCTGAACGCTCTCGGCCATGGCTCGTGCGTTGCGTCCATCCGGGTCGGATGCATGAAGCTCCACGCTTGAACCTGGGGTGGAGGACAGACGCCAACCCATGTAGTTGAGGATGTTGTAGTACACATTTCGCTGCACGGAGGGGCGCTGTTCGACGTCGCTGACGTCGATGGACGTGCTTGAGGCGGTATTGGCAAAGCCCCGTGTCTGGGTGCGCGTGAGCTGCACATACCGATCGGGAATCTCAGAAGATCCACGGTCAAAGAATACGTATGGACGAAGCGGGAAGTCGGCCCTTTCGATCCGCTTTGCATAGACCCCTTCTCGAGGTTCGCTGGCCCTGAAGAGCTTGCCTGGCGCGGGTGCGGGCTCCGGGGCGGGCTGGTAGGGGGCTTCCATGGACGTTTCGACCACTGGTGCCGAGCCGAAGGCGATCGACAGACCGGCGCGGATTGACGCTGTGCTCATGCCGTCGTTGAAGGCATTCTGATCGCTGAAGTTTGTGCCGCGCTGACCCACCATGTAGGATGCCTCCAGAAAGGGCGTCAGGATCCACTGAGTGGATTCACCCGGGTCAGACAGAAAGATGTCATACCCCGCCCCGGCAAATCCGGAGGCCGTCAACGCATGCTTCACCGTGCCCGGGGCGGCCACATCGAGGTCCTTCTGCTCGGTGCTTTCCTCCGGCGTGAAGTCGAACTTCTGCCTGATCGACGCGCCCAGGCCGACGCCGGCGGTCAGGTGCAGATTATCGCCAAGATAGAATTTCAGATTCGGCTCCACCGACACGTAGGTCATCGTGAATCGGTAGTCATCCTTGAAGTACGTTGCCGCCTCTGCCGACGCCACGCCATCACCTTTGCGGTACGACTCGTCGGTTGCCAGCTGGCTCCGGTCATCAAACATCACGCGCGTGCCAAAGTGGATCGCATCGGTCAGTGCCGTCTGGAAGCTCAATCCGCCATAGAAGCCCCCTCCCACGCCGTCGTTATAGACCTTGGAGCCGAACTGTCCCCCCGGCCTCTTGGGGTCAGTCACCCACTGTCCCCAACCAATGCCTGTCATGTTGACGTTACCGCCCGCGAGAAGTCCCCAGCGCGTGGAAACGCTCGGTGGCGCTTGAGCAAAAACATGGATGACGGCCGCGCCCATCGCTACGGCCAGCAAGAACGGTCGAATGATCGAACGCATAGTGGTGACTCCTGTCAGTGAACAATCTCACGTCCGCACCACCATGGCGCGGACCACCACAATGCTAGAGATCGCCGATCGCCCCTTTCATGACCTTTGACAGGGGGCAAGGATTGCCGAGGGTGGGTTACAGGTTACACAGGTTACAGGTTACACAGGTTACAGGTTACAGGTTACAGGTTGCAGGTTGCAGGTTGCGCCGAAAATCGCCGGCCTCTTCCCACGCGAGAGCGACGATGGCAGTGGCGTCCCTTTCTCTGCGCTGATCAGCAGGAAAACACAGTAGATGTCAGCAGAAAAACACAGTAGATTATAGCAGAATAACACAGTAATTTCCACTGAAACTCAAAGTAACCGATGTTCTGGCTATGCCGACCAACGAAAATAGAAGACTTGCTGATGCCCTGGAGCGAGCTACAAAACTCGCCCCGAGGGGAGTGTTGCGATCTGCCATGTTGCGACGGGTGGATCGGGAGATTTTGCTCAGGTCCGGATATCTCAAGTCAGTGGTCAAGGGCTGGTATTTATTGGTGCGGCCCGATGTCAATACGGGCGAAAGCACGGCGTGGTATGCATCGTTTTGGGACTTTCTTGCCACGTATCTGGAGGAGCGTTTTGGCGATGACTACTGTTTGAACGCCGTGGCGTCCTTGGAATCACAGATTGGCACCACAACCGTACCGCGTCAGGTTGTAGCCCTGACCGCACATGGCGGGAAGACTCTCGTGAAGTTGCCATACGATACGTCCGTACTTGTGTACGAGGACGCGAAGGGGCTGCCTGCGGAGGTGATTTCGGTGGAAGGACTGCGCGTAATGCCACTTGCGTATGCTCTCTGCAGATTGCCGCCAGCGTACTTCCACTCCAACCCGGTCAATGTCGAGCTAGCGCTTCGCACACTATCGGACGTTGGCGCATTGATCCGGGTAGTGCTCGAAGCCCATTCTCCAACTCTTGCAGGACGTTTTGCGGGAGCCTATGCATTCCTTGGTGACGACGCCAAGGCGCGGGCCGTCGAGTCGGCATCATCAGCGGCCGGAATGGCGTTCAAGCGTGAGAATCCGTTCGAGCAGACCAAGCCCTTTCTGGCTGCCGAACTGCGGATGGTTTCGCCGTATGCCGGCCGCATTCAGGCCATGTTCCGTTCGATGCGGGATCCGGTTCAATCTGTCTTTGAGGATGTGAATCCGATTGCTGTTCTGGATGCGGAGAGATGTCTGAAGGGCATCGACGAAGTATATGTGCATGATGCGTACAACTCACTTTCGATAGAAGGGTATCGGGTCAGTCCAGATCTGATCGAACGAATTCGTGGCGGACGGTGGAATCCTAGTGCTGATCCTCAAGACCGTCAAATGATGGACGCCATGGCAGCGAAGGGATACTTTGAGGCCTTCACGTTGGTGAAGGAGTCGGTTCGGTCTGTCGTCAGTGGAAGCGATGCCGCCAAGACGGTGCGCGAGCATTATCCGGACTGGTATCGTGCTTTGTTCAGTCAGGCGGTGTCTTCAGGTCTGCTCGATGCACATCGGCTGGCCGGGTTTAGGAACGGTCCGGTGTTTATCCGCAATTCGAAGCACGTTCCTCCCAGACACAGTGCCATTCCCGATTCCATGGATGCATTGTTCCACTGTCTTCTGGAGGAGCAACACCCTGCTGTTCGCGCTGTCCTCGGTCACTTCCTCTTTGGCTTCATCCATCCGTATGTCGACGGAAATGGTCGGTTGGCCAGGTTTGTAATGAATGTCTTTCTCACGTCAGCAGGGTATCCTTGGGCAATCGTGCGAACGGGACGTCGGAACGCATACCTTACCGCACTGGAAACTGCCTCAACCAATGGTGATATCGTTCCCTTCGCTCGGTTCATTCTCGAAGAAATGCAGGTGGACTGGCACAAAGAGGTGTAGCGTACGATGATAATCGAGGCGTACGGGGCGGGGGATACATCGAAAAACCGTAAGCCAAAACGCAAGCCAAAAAGAGTAAGGCCCCTGTAAACGCTAGATTTACAAGGGCCTTACGAGTTTTAGATTGTAGCGGGGGCAGGACTTGAACCTACAACCTTCGGGTTATGAGCCCGACGAGCTACCAATTGCTCCACCCCGCGGTAGGGCCACAAACATAGGCAAGTGCGGGGACATAGACAAGCGGTTGTACTTGTGCATAACATCTCCGACGCTATCTCCATGGTGCCTATATCTTTGCTATGGTTCAACGGAGAAAATTCTTGAGATGAAAATCTCGCATCGGTGGTTGCAAGAGTTTGTAGCACTTTCGGACCCGGAATGGGGTCCGCAGAGGGTACAGAAGGTGTTGACGGATCTCGGCTTGGAGGTTGAGGAGATCGTCGACATGGCATCTGTTCTTCAAGGGTTTGTCGTCGGTCATGTGATCGATCGGCAACCACATCCGAAGGCCGACAAGTTATCGGTCTGCACTGTGGATGTCGGGCAGGGGGCTCACAAGACGATCGTCTGTGGTGCAGCAAATGTGGCGGCAGGGCAGACCGTGCCCGTTGCCCTGGTCGGTGCCGTCGTGCCTTCAGCCGGCTTTGCCATCGAGGAGCGCCCCCTGAGAGGGGTCACCTCCCAAGGCATGATCTGTTCGCAGGCCGAACTTGGTCTTGGTGAGGATCATGCCGGGATCTGGGTGCTCAGTGTTGACGCGGCCCCTGGGACACCGCTGGCCAAAGCCCTGGGGATCGATGACGTGATCTACGATGTGGCCATCACGCCGAATCGGGCCGATTGCCTGTCGCACCTCGGCATTGCTCGTGACCTGGCCGCCTACATGCGCACGGGCGTTCGCCGTGCCGAAGTCTCTGCCGTGCCGCCGCATGTCGATGCGCAGCCCGATGTCAAGATCGAGATCAAGGATGCTGAGCTGTGCCGACGTTTCATGGCGCGCCGCATCAATGGCGTGCGCATCGTCGAGTCGCCCTCGTGGCTCAAGGACCGACTGACGTCGCTCGGCCTGCGGCCGCGTAATGTGATCGTTGACGTGACCAACTACGTCATGCACGAATGCGGTCAGCCCCTTCATGCCTATGATGCACGCACCATCACCGAATCAACATTCGTGGTGCAGACAGCAGCGCAGGCCGGCGTGAAGCAGTACACCACACTCGACGGGAAGCAGCGCACACTGGATGCCGATATGCTCCTGATCTGTGATTCGGCCGGACCCGTGGGCATCGCCGGGGTCATGGGCGGTCAGCAATCGGAGATCACCGACGATACAACTTCGGTGCTACTCGAAAGCGCGTGGTTCGCGCCTTCATCGATTCGTCGCACCGCCAAAGTTCTTGGACTCTCCACCGATGCCTCGTACCGTTTTGAGCGAGGCGTCGATATCGACACGGTGGAGTGGGCACTCGACAGGGCAACGCAGCTCATTTGTGAATTGTCAGGGGGCGAAGCACTTAATCGCGTTGACGCCTATCCGGCTCCGCTTGTGCCGGCATCGTTCGATGTGAGATTTGAGCGCATTCGCTCGATCGTAGGCATCGACGTGTCGAATCAGTACATCGTCGAGGTCTGCGCGGCCATCGGATGCCAGGTGCATTCCACTAACGAGCAGGCGTGCCGCGTCACAGCGCCGACGTGGCGCACCGATGTGTCGGCGGAGATCGACATCGCCGAAGAGGTCATGCGACTCTACGGCATCGATAATGTCCCGTCGGCCGAGAGGGCACACATTGTCATCGGCGCTGCGGGGTTGCCGGTAAACCTTCGCAGCGGCGGACGCGGTGGATACCAGCAGCGTAGGCATGTGCGCACAACACTTTGTGCGCGCGGATACATTGACTGTGTGACGAATGTGCTGGGCTCGCCAGAGGACCTTCACGATGGTGAAGGTGTCACCCTCGCAAATGCCCTTGGACGCGAGTTCTCCGTCATGCGAACCTCACTTGTCCCGTCGCTGCTTCGCGTGGCCTCGCGGAATCTTCGCCACGGCGCGCTCGGCGTTCGCCTGATGGAGATCGGCTCCGTGTTCCACAGAGATCCATCGGCCGAGTTCGGTGTGCGGCAGCAGGAGGTGCTCACCGTGCTGATTGCCGGCAAACAGGCGGCGCATTGGAGTGAGAAGGGGCGTGCCCTTGATCTGTATGATCTCGTTCGTGATGTGCAGTCTCTTTCATCGGACATCACCATAAATGCCACCGACGAGGTCATACCGATGTTTACCGTCAATACACTGCGCTGTGTATCCGGTGGTCAGCTGGTGGGTCACGTTGGCCAAGTCGACCCGTCGATTGCATCAGGGTTTGACATTGACGTGCCGGTGACAGCCGCGGTCATCGACCTGCGAAACCTCCCCGAACGTCAGCGGCGCTATACGCCGGTCTCTGCCTTCCCGGTTGTGGAGCGCGACCTTGCGCTGGTGGTGGCCGATGAGCTTCGTGCCGGGGAGTTGACCTCAGCGGCGCTCAGTGTTGGTGGACCCTTTATCCGATCTGCGGAAGTCTTCGACGTCTATCGCGACAAGGCGCTGGGCAACGGTCAAAAGTCGCTCGCCATGCGTATGACCTTCAATGCGCCGGATCGGACGCTGGTTGACGCCGATGTCGATGCCGCCATTGAGGCCATCACATCCGATGCCGCCAAGCGTTATGGTGCCGTGCTGCGGGGTCAGCAGCAGCCCCATTCAGACTCCACGTCACGTGAATCCTCTTCACAAGGAACAGTCTCATGAGTCAACTCTTCAGCGCCGAGCCCGAGCACGAGTACCAGCCGGAGTCCTCCGGAGCGGTCAATGTTCCGTCTGCAACGTCATCCGGTTCCGCCTCTGCCGAGGTAGAGTTGGCGCTGCGAAAGTTCTGGGATGTGGTACGGTCATCTGCCGAGACCATCGTTACGCTCCGTCAGGAAGTGCTGACGTTGCGCAATCAGAACGCCGCATTGCAGCAGCAGACGCCGACGAGTGAGCTGATGCAGGCGCGGGTTGATGAACTCGAACAATCGCTGGCCACCTCACAGGAGATGACGCAGCTGCTCGAGGCTGATGTGGCCAATTCCATGCGCCGCATTGGCGAATTGGAGGCGGAGTTGGATGACCTCAAGGAACAGAAGGAGAAGCTCCGGCAGGATGCCTACGAGTCGGTGACCCGTCTGGAGGTCGAGTCAGACGTCCAGAGTCAGCAAAAGTCCTTCCTCGAGCAGGAGCTGGCGGGCATGAACCTGCGCGTTGCCCAGTTGGAAGCGCAGATCGACGAGAAGAACGAGCAGTTGCTGGCCGTCACCGAGATCAGCGTTCAGCGAGAGATCCTCGAGCGGGAGAAGGAGGAGCTCAGCCAGCGCGTCGATCGGCTTAACCAGCGGATCGCGGACCTCGAGGGTGTGATCGACGAGAAGTCGCAGCGAATCGAGTCCGTGACGGCGGATCTTTCGGCTGCACGGCGAGACGTGGTTGAGTTCGAGCTGCAGCTCAGCTCACGTCAGGCCGAAGTGCAGGATCTGGTCGAACAACGGTCTCAGCTGCAGCAGCGTGTGTCAGAGCTCGAAGAGCGCATCGCGGCTCAGGTGGAAGATCTTACCCATGCCGAGCCCCCTTCACAATCGGTTGATACCGATGAAACATCGGGCTGGATGGAAGTGCGCGAGCAGCTCATGGCCGAAGCCGCCGACCTGCAGCTCCAGCTGCAGAGGGCATTGGCCATCGTTGAGACATACCGTTCGGCTGGATTACGGCATATCGAGGATCCGAGCCAGCGGAATCAGATGACGCTCTTTGGTGGTGAGGTCAAGGTTCCGGTCTCTGCCGGAGTTGCCGACGAGGGACAGGCCGCGATCCTTGAACCCGGGTCCGTGGTCCTCTCCGAGCAGGAACTGCTCTCCATCGCCGGCCGCCTCGATGAGCTAGCCATCAGGGTCGAAGAATTGCTCGGGATTTCCTAACTTTCGGTTCGGACAACGAAATTTTTTCAATCCGATACCCCATGTCGAAAGCGATCAGAGTCACAATAGCGGGAAAAGACCTTACTCTTCGTGGTGATAACGAAGAGAAGATCAAGCAATCCGTGCGCGAAGTCAACGTCCAGTTTCAACATCTTCAGCAGACGCTCCGGGAACAATCCACCCCAACGCTCACCGTGTTGACGGCCTTGAACATTGCCGAGAGGTATGTAGAGTCCACCACACAACGTCAGACCGACGTGCGATACGTCGCCGAAGAACTGGAAGCCATGACCCGTCATCTTGAGCGGGCCGCGCAACAACCTCTTTTGTGAGTCATCCTCAAGACCTGGTGCGTCGGTAGGAACGCGTAGCCGCATTCCGCTACAGTTTTCGCACGCTTGAAAAAGAATCATACAAATTTTTTCACTCCAGGGAATCAGTCTCTGACCATCAATGGCAGGCCTCACCCGCTCATGCGGGAATGGTCCGGATGCCAGCGGCGCCGGCGCGGTTTGGCCGCAGCCATTCAGTGGACGTCAGCGATGGCCAGGATGATACCCACCGTGCGGTACCTTTGGTTCTTTTCCCAACCGAACACGTCGGACTTGGTCCGGTGTAGTGGGATGCGGCTCCTTTATTTTTCCCGGTCAACTGCCCTGTAAGGGGGCTTTGGCTGGCCGCTCGGAATGAGCGGAGAAGGAGTTTACAACATATGGACCCAATGATGATGGCCATCATTGCCGGGGTGGCCGTGGCAGCGGTCGGCTTCCTCGTCAGTTACTTTGCCGGCGCAAAGGTCGCCGCAACAAAGAAAGAAGCCGCTGAAGCTGAAGTGAAGATCATCCTGCAAGAGGCCGAAAAGAAGGCCGATGCTATCAAGCGGACGAAGATCGACGAAGCTGACGACAAGTTCCGCGAGCTCAAGCGCAAGCTTGATTCCGAGCGCGATTCCAAGGACGCGAAGCTGAGGAACCTTGAGAAGGAGCTGCGCAAGCGTGAAGAGGGCATCGAGCAGAAGCTCGAAGTGATCAACAAGAAGGAGAAGACGCTCTCGAGCCTCGAGGCTGAGGTGACGCGTAAGACGTCGGTGATCGACACGAAGACCAAGCAGATCGACGCACTGCTTGAGGAGCAGAACATCCGCCTGGAACGTATCACGGGGATGAGCAAGGAAGACGCGAAGAAGTTTTTGGTTGATAACATGGTCAACGATGCCAAGGCCGATGCAGCGCAGCTTGTCAAGGAAGTGCGAGACGAGGCAAAGCTCAATGCTCGCAAGGAGGCGCAGCGCATCGTCCTTATGGCCATTCAGCGAACGGCGTCTGACCACTGCGTTGAATCGACTGTTTCGGTGATCAACCTTCAATCGGAAGAGATGAAGGGGCGTATCATCGGTCGCGAAGGCCGCAACATCCGAGCCTTCGAAGCCGCCACAGGGGTCGATCTGATCATTGATGACACACCGGAAGCGGTCGTGATCTCAGGTTTTGACCCATTCCGCCGCGAGGTCGCGCGCGTCTCTCTTGAGCGGCTGATGGGCGATGGACGTATCCATCCGGCCCGCATCGAAGAGGTGGTCGAAAAGGTCCGCAAGGAGCTCGAAGAAGAGGTCGTACGAGTCGGCGAAAATGCTCTGATGGAACTTGGCATCCACAACATCCATCCGGAGATGATCCGCTACGTGGGCCGCATGAAGTACCGCTCTTCATACGGTCAGAATCTCTTGGCGCACTCGATCGAAGTGGGCTTCCTGACAGGCATCATGGCCAACGAGCTTGGGCTCGATGTGAATCTTGCCAAGCGGGCAGGTCTGCTACACGACATCGGCAAGGTGATCGACCGCGAACTGGAAGGTCCACACGCCCTCTTGGGTATGGAACTGGTCAAGAAGTACAAGGAACACCCACTCGTGGTCAACGCCGTGGGTGCACACCACGACGATATCGAGATGGAATCACCGATCGCCGTGCTGGTTCAGTCTGCCGACTCGATCAGCGGCGCCCGTCCGGGTGCCCGCCGCGAGTCGCTCGAGAACTACGTCAAGCGTCTGCAACAGCTCGAAGAGATTGCCACGTCATTCGATGGCGTCACCAAGACCTTTGCGATCCAGGCTGGACGCGAAGTTCGTGTGATCATCGAGCCAGATCGTATCGACGACCTGCGCGCCGATCAGCTGGCAACAGATATCGCCGGCCGCATCGAGTCTGAAATGGAGTATCCAGGCCAGATCCGCGTCACCGTCGTGCGCGAGCGCCGCTCCGTGGCCATCGCAAAGTAAGAGGCTGTAGGGGCGAGATATCGTCTCGCCCCTACGGGTCACTCGTCGTCGTCTTCTTCCAGCATCGCAAGCACATCGGACCAGAACGCCCCTTCGGTGAGGGCGCGTGGGTCGATGCGGTCGACGGCGCGTTCGAAGCGTTCGATGGCCTCATCGACCTCGTTGGCATCATCCTGTTCGAGGACGCGCCATGCTTCGAGGCATTGAAGAAGGTGGCCTACGGAGGAGTTGACGAATTGTTGGGCATAGAAGCCCCATTCGGCATCAAGGATGACCACGGCGCAATCGGCGCGCTCGTCGATGCAGACAGCATCGCCGTCATCGGTCTCACCGATCTTCCAGAACGTCGAGAAGAACTCCTTGCTCGAGGCATCGTCCACGTCGTCGTCGGCCAGTTCGATGGTATCGGCGAGCCTGGTCGGCGGCAACGAGAACGTCAGCTCCGGATCGGCCTTTGCCGGAAGTCCGGCCTTTGTCAGCACGTCTAGCGTCGAGCGTGGCGCGATGACCTCCTTCACCGACTCGGCATCGCATGACAGGAGAAGGCCCCCTGACCAGCCGCGTGCGACCACTTGTGCTGCTGGCAGATCAGGGACGCTGACGTCTGAGGCGATCGCACGGATGAAGAGGGCAGACGAAAGCGTCATGTGTGCCAGGTACACCGTGTCGATGAGATCCGCGTTCGATTCATCCGTTTCGAGGGCTTCGGCTGCCTCGTCACGAATGGTGGCCAGCAGGTCGATCTGCTCATCATTGAGCTCGGCCAGTCGTTCAGGTTCTTCGAGAATGTCTGGCAAACCGAGAGTAAGAAGGCGCTGATCCATGTGGTGCGTTCCGTTGAGAGGTGAAGAAGAGTGCCGGCAAATCTACGTCTCAGTTGCCGCCCGCGATCAGCAGTACCACACCCGCCAGGCTGATGATCGCTCCAAGGAGACTACGCAGAGGTACGGGCTGAGAATATCCAAGGCGCATGATGGCCATGACCATGAATGGGACCATGGACATGATCGTTTGCGCCACGGCAACGTCGAGATTACGTGCTGCCACGAGCGACATCGTCACTCCGATCACCGGTCCGAAGACCGTTCCCAGAAGCATGGCCGAGCGCGCCTCCGGCATGGCAAAGGCTTCTCGGAGGGGGCGATGTGGCGCTCGGCGGACGACGTCGACAATGTACGTTGCGCCAAAGCCAACGATCATGCGCAGGAATGTGGCGTGAAAGGGCGTGATGGCAGCATTCTGCCCGGTCATGCCCATCTTGGCTAAGACCAGGCCAGCCCCCTGACAGGCCGCTCCTCCGATGGCGAGCAGAACGCCGAGTGAAAACGAGCCAAAGCCATCACCGGCGACCTCGCTGCGCTCCCGTTCCGAATTCATGGCATACATCACGCCGCCAATACTGAGCATCATCCCCAGAACATCGGATGCAGACATGTGCTCTCCCAGCAGGGCAAAGCCAAACAGTGCCGAGGCCACTGGTGCCGTGGTGCCGATCACACTCTGACGTCGCGCTCCAAGGATTCGCAATGAGGTGAAGCCGAACAGATCGCCGATCGTTAGTCCGATGAATCCACTCAGCCCAAGCCAAAGCCACGATCCGGAGGTTGTCGATGCCAGCAGCGACCACGGCGACGTGCCCGCAGCCACGCTTGCGATCGTAAGCGTGGCGATCACCGCCAACCCCAACCGTGCGCGGTTGAGCAGTCCCGGATCCATCAGGCGCGATGCCTTCAGAAACGAGAGCGTTCCAAAACTCCACGACACAAGGGTTGTGGTTGCAGCGAGTAGGCCAAGAAGCATGGGCGCGAAGCTACGCGTGGTTCCCTAGAAATCAATTCTTTAATGGGGCTGTTCAGCGCGCATGGTATTTTGAATGATTACTGTCGATCCTGACTCGACGTGAATTCTTGAATAATCCGCAGGTTCGATGTGCAAACGTTTGTCAACAACGCGGCGCATTCACCGATGTATCTGGCCTATATAAGACCGTTGGCGGTGATTGTAGTTCTTTGTTCTGTCGTCACAGGACTCTCTGCCCAGAAAGCTTGGAGGGAGTTTGCACAACTTCGGCAGGGCCGACATCATCATGCCGCAAGGTACCTGCAGGGTGACCGGTTGCTGGTCATTGGGGGATACATCAATTCACGAGGCATCCTCGATGGAACTCCAACCAACACCACGGAGATCATCGACCTCACAACTGGCGCGGTGAGTCCGGGACCGTCGATGCGGTTTGGTCGTGCCGAGTTCCCGACAATCGTGCTCGCGAATGGCGACATTCTGGTCATCGGGGGAAACTCGAATGACGGAGGGAACCAGGTGATCGAGAAGCTTGACGTTGGGACCATGCAGTGGTCAGTTCTTGGAACAATGAACCGCTCACGTCGACAACATGCTGCGGATTATCTCTCGGCAGACGAGATCCTGATCTTTGGTGGCTACGATAAGTCGAGCGCTGAGATCCTTGACCTCACCACGAACCAATGTCGCATGACCGCCGCGTTGCCGTCTGCGGCCAACAGTGCCGTGTCTGTGAATCCTGATGGACGAGGACCTTCATACTTCGGATTTCGCACCGGAGGAGCCAATTCTGATCGAAGCAGAGTGTCGCTTCGGTATGATCGCGCCAACGACACATGGGTGAATGACCTCGAATTCGATGCCAGTCCGGTGGCACCCGGCGTGGCCGTCGTCAATGATGGGTCAGTACTGGTTGTTGGGGGCGCTGTCAGAGAGACACCATTCATCACATCGACCGCCTCATGGATCGTCAGCCCTCTCGGAGTCGTCAGCAGGGGGCCGACCCTGCAGGTTGGGCGTCAACACCTTAGTGCAGGAACATGGCGTCAAGATCTCGTTCTTGTTGCAGGTGGTCTGAGCGATTATGTCGTCTTCACCGACGCCGTCGAGTGGGTTGATCTACAGACGATGAAGTCCACCCGTGGGCCAAGCCTAAACAATGGGCGGTGCTACGCACCGATGATAATGGCACCTTCGGCCGATGGCAGGATGCGAGCATTTGTCGTCTCAGGGCTTAGTGGCACTTTTAACACTCCTAGTGTGGAGGTGCTTGAGGACTCCACCTGTACGCTACGCGTGATCGATCACGATCTTTCCGACATGAGACTTGGTGGTAGTGCGAAGTACGATACGAAGAGCATCAGGCTGACCACAATCGGGCAGTATCAGAGTGGCGGGGCATACATCAGAAACCGCGTCAGTGTGCGCAATGGATTCGATCTGACGTTTTCGTTCCGACTCTCCGAGGGCAACGACAACGGCCTGGTCGACAACGGTGCACCGGGTGCCGACGGGGTTGCCGTGGTATTCCTGCCGGACTCGCCAACGGCGTTGGGCCGACCGGGAGACGGCATCGGTTATCACGAGATCACGCACGGCATCGCCGTCGAGTATGACTCCTATCTCAACGCAGCATTCTCCGACCCGAACGGCAGTCACGTCGCGGTTCAGGTGGGCGATGGCCGCCAGCTGCGTGCCTGGCATGCGGCTCCATACCTGCGGGCACTTGCGACAAAGGATGTGCCGAGCTTCAAGGCCGATGGCAGTGTGTATCACGGAAGGATCGAGTACGATCAAGGAACGCTAAGGGTCTATGTTTCGACGACCCAAACGTTTGACAAGCCTGTGATTGAGATCAAGGACTTCGACATTGACTCGATTCTTCGACTCGATTCAAGGGGCTCGTGTTACGTTGGGTTCACGTCGTCGACCGGACTATCGAGTGAGATCCATGAGTTGCTCTCGGTCGAGCTTTCGGATTGCCAGCCCCTTACCACGACTGTCAACGAACCGGCACCAGACGCACAGAGCAGTGGTATCATCATCGCACCGAATCCTGCCACCACTGACGTCTCGGTCGTGATGCAAGCCCCTCTGACTTCGCCAGCCATGCTGAGTATTCTTGACGTGAGTGGCCGTGTTGTGGCCCGTCAAGCTGTCTTTGCCGGCTCTACCGATATCGTGGTCGATTCGATCTCAGCGCTTTCATCGGGTACCTATCTGGTGCAGGTCGCTACGGAACATGGTGTTATGTCGGCGCCCCTGATACTGGTTCGTTAACCTTCGCAAACTGGCCATCAGCGGTCATCTACCTACAAAAACAGCGCCCATGGGCGCTGTTTTTGCTGTTACCTGTTCTTCTTCTTGTGACGGTTCTTACGAAGCCGCTTCTTGCGCTTGTGCGTGGCCATTTTATGGCGCTTGCGCTTTTTACCGCATGGCATGGTGACCTCTGGATGACGTGAGAAAAATTTTGGTTTTCGTTTTGATGATCAGGATGTCTGTGACAGTTGCTCGAGTGCAAGCTTTGCTCGCTGTCCGATGGGCGAGGCAGGGTCTGCCGTGCGACATCGTTCGAACCACGACGTGGCCTCTTCGAATTGCTGCATCTGCGTGTACATGACGGCAATGTTGAAGAGAGCCGATTGATTCTTTGGATCCTTCCCGATGATCAGCTTCAGCTCTGCGATCGCTTCCTCCTGCTTGCCCGTCTGAAACAGTGCATAGGAGTAATCGATGCGAACCGAAGTCACGGATGCGCTGATCGAGTCGAGGAATCGCCGGTAGAATCGCGACGCCTTGTCAAATTGTCCAAGATCGTAAGCAATGTTGGCTGCCGAGATCACCAGCATACTGTCGAGCGGCCTGGCCACGAGCGAATCCTCGATCGTGGACAGCAGCGCTGACAGTTTGCGCTCCCGAGCAAGCCCCTCTTCTTCCGCTTGACGCCGGTCGGCCCGCTTGAGAGCCTCTTCCTTCCCAGCTTCAATGTTCGAAGAGATGGCCATGCGCGATAGTGCCCATGAACCGCCGCCGACCACTACCACGATGGAGATTGCCAGCCCCCATGCCGCCGAAGATCTCATTGCCGTTACGCCGATGGCTGCGAGTCCTGAGAGCCCCCTGAGCGAAGCTTCTCGTGAACTTTTTCCTGAAACTCCGAGCTGACCTTGAAGGCAGGGATGAACCGTTCTTCAAGGGGCACGGGATCACCCGTTCGTGGATTGCGAGCCATCCGAGGCTTGCGGCTCTTCACGCTGAAGACACCGAATCCTCTGAGTTCGATGCGCTTGCCGTCTGCCAAGGCATCGATGATGCTCAGCAGGAAACCATCAACGACGGCCTTGGTCTCGAGCTTGGTCAGCCCGGTTTCGCTGGCGATCTTATCGACGATGTCGGCTTTGGTGACGTTCAACGTGGCCTCACTGCGGACAACTCAACAATACTCCGAACCGGTGCGCGTGTCAGGAAACGTTCGTTTCCGACCCCGTCATCGGCGGACGGCAAACATACGAAAGGCCCTTATTCTGCACAACCTTAGCCCCGCGCAATGCGCCGAACTTCATATCTTTGCAGCCTGTCAAGCCACGGAGGGAGAGTGAGTTGGTCTGACGAGCCAGTCTCATCGGACATCGAACAGATTCAGCAGGTGCTTCGCGCGAGCCAGAGGCTGCCGCGTCACGTAGCCGCCATCATGGACGGCAATGGGCGCTGGGCGGAGCTGCGCTCGATGCCACGTTTCGAGGGTCACAGAGCCGGCATGGAGAGCGTGCGTTCGGTGGTCAAGGCGTGCTCCCAGGTTGGAGTTCAGTATCTGACGCTGTATGCCTTCTCGATCGAGAATTGGAAGCGTCCGGCCCCTGAGGTGCGTTTTTTGATGTCCCTTCTGGAGTCATACCTGCGCAAGGAGCTCGATGAGCTTCACGCGAACAATGTCCGCATTCGCACCATCGGCAAGACGAACGCCTTACCACGCGGTGTCGAGAAAGTTCTTCAGAAGGCCATCGACAAGACGGCCGAGAATGATGGGCTGACGTTGACACTGGCATTGAGCTATGGCTCGAGATGGGATATACAGCGCGCCATGCAGGTTATCGCACTGGATGTGCGGCGAGGTAAGCTCTCTCCTGAGGATCTCTCTGAGGAGACGATCAAGGAGTACCTGCAAACGGCGTATATGCCGGATCCGGATCTGATCATCCGGACAAGCGGCGAGATCCGGTTGAGCAACTTCCTCCTGTGGGAGGCCGCCTATGCCGAGTTGTACGTCACGGAAATGCTGTGGCCGGACTTTCGGGATGTTGACCTCTACACGGCTCTGCTTGAGTACACCCAACGCGAGAGGCGCTTCGGTAAGACCTCAGCCCAGCTCGACAACGGCAAGCGATCCACTCAGAGTACTATGGAGCGTCTTCGCAATGCTCTCAAGTAGTCGGCCAAAGGTGTGGGCCGATCTGCCTGGTCTAGCGCTTTCGGTCATCTGCATCGTGACGATGCATCTCGCTTCGATTGCTTCCTTTGCTCAGGGGGCTGCCCAGCAGCGATTCCCGATCATTGCCGGCATCACCGTCGAGGGGCTATCCAGTGGTGCCGATATGCAGACGGTGATCGCCTATTCCGGATTGCGCACGGGGCAGGAGCTGCGGCCGGACGACCTGATGACCGCCGTGAAGAACCTCTGGAACCGCCGCACGTTCAAGGACGTCAAGATCGAGCGCGAACGAGAGACAGCCTTGGGCGTCTTCCTCGTCATACGAGTTGCCCCGATGCCGCGCCTGCGCACAGTCACCATAACCGGCAATGACGAGGTATCGATCGAGGACATCAACAAGGCGATCGACCGTCGCAATGGTGACATCATCTCACCGTATGATGAGTATCTGGTCCGCGAAGCAGTCAGAAAGCTCTACGTCAAAGAAGGCCTGCTGTTTGCAAAGGTTGAAACCCGACTTGTGCCGACCGACTCGTTGAATTTTTCCGACCTCGAGATCACCGTTCAAGAGGGCGTTGAGTTCCATGTCCGCTCCATCGTCGTCGACGGCAATGCCCGGTACACCGATGCCGAGATCGCCTCGGCGTTCTCGGAAACAAAGACAACCAGCTGGTATGAGTTTTGGGCTTCATCGTCCTTCGATCAGTCCAAGTACGAGGAAGACAAGACCAAGCTTGCCGCCTGGTTCCGGGAAAGGGGGCTCATGGATGCCGAGATCTTGGACGACACCGTGATCTATGACGAAGCTTCCGAGGCGGTCGACATTCGTCTGACCATCAAGGAAGGTACTCCGGTGTACATCCGGTCGGTCAAGTTCACTGGCAACACCATCTATCCTGAAGCCATCATGCTTCCAAGGCTTCGCGTTGAGCCCGGTGAGCTGTATAACGAGACAAAGTTCTATCAGAACCTTCAGGTCAACGAGGATCAGTCGGACGTGACCTCGCTGTATGCCGACAATGGCTATCTGGCCTGCCGAATGGAACCTGAGTTCACGCGCGTGACGGACGACAGCATCGACATTGTGATCCGCGTCGTGGAGGGCGATCAGTATACCATCCGTCGTATTGAGATCAGCGGCAACACCAAGACGCGCGACAAGGTCATCCAGCGCGAACTCTACCTGCGCCCGGGCGACTACTTCAATCGCTCGGCATTGATCAGAAGTGTGCGTGGTCTTGGTGTTCTGAATTTCTTCAACCCCGAGGCCCTCAAGCCCAACGTGCAACCGGTCGACAAGACCAAGGTCGATGTGATCCTGAAGGTAGAGGAACGTTCGACCGATACCTTCAACGCGTCGGTGGGATTCGCCGGTGCGTTCGGTCTGACCGGGTCGATCGGCATCACGCTCAACAATTTCGACATTAGCGAACCCTTCTCCGGTGGTGCCGGTCAGGTGCTTGGATTTCAGTGGGACTTCGGTCAGGCATCTCGGCTGCAGACCTTCCAGCTCTCTTTCACCGAGCCGTGGCTGTTTGGCCAGCCAACGTCGATCGGCTTCAACCTCTTCGACACACAACAGAACTTCAACTTTGCCATGCGGCGTACGGGTGGGCAGATCAACCTTGGCCGACGTTTCCGCTGGCCCGATGATTATTTCCGCGGTGACTGGAGCATTGCCTTTGAGCGCATCGTCTCCAACACCAATACGTTCTTCTCCCGCCAGGGAACGCAGACTGCGCTCACAATCTCTCAGACGATCTCGCGCGTGAGCTTCGACAACATCATCTTCCCAACGGCGGGCTCGCGGTTTCTCCTTTCAACGCGTGCAACCGCGGGGGCTCTTGGCATCGGTTCAACGGACTTTGGAAAGGTCGGCATCAACTTCGACATGGTCAACCCGCTCTTGACCATTGGCGGTAACACTCGTCTGGTGCTTTTCCTTGGATCTGAGCTCGGCTATGTGGATGGATTTCGTGCTGACACGACAATACCGCCGGGTGAGCTCTTCTACATGGGTGGAAACGGATTGGGCGGTTTTGCGGTGACCCCATTGCGGGGATACCGCGACAATTCCTTTGCACCGGTTACCGCCGATGGCCGTCGACTTCCTCCCGGGGGGCGTCTGCAAGCACGTTTTGTCACGGAGCTTCGATTCGCCCTCACACTCAATCCCTTCCCGATCTATTTGCTTAGTTTTGCCGAGGCCGGAAACGTCTGGTCGAGTCTCCGAACAGCCGATCCCTTCGGTCTGAAGCGTTCTGCGGGCTTTGGTCTGAGAATGCTTCTGCAACCGATTGGTCTGCTCGGTTTCGATATCGGATATGGCTTCGATGACGACCCAACGGCACCTGGTACTCGGTCCGGATGGCAGTTTCACTTCCAGTTCGGCCGTTAACGCATTTTGTCCACCACATCATCAACGGATTTCTTCCTCATGACGATTCGCATGTTCATCCTGCTCGCCGTTCTGGCGATCGCAACGCCCCTTTCGGCCCAGTCATACAAGATCGGCGTGGTCAGCGCTGACGTGATTCTCAAAGAACTTCCGGATGCTATCAAGGCCAGTAAGGCCATTGAAGAGGCTGGCATGAAGATCCGTGATACGCTGCAGATGATGCAGAAGGATTTTGAGACGCGCATCGAGAGCTACCGTAAGCAAGAGGCCATGATGACGGCCGAAGGAAAAAGGAAGGAAGAAGAGTCACTGGCTGCTCTGCGTCAGCGTTTCCTGCAGTACCAGGAAGAAAAGCTTGGTCAGACCGGCGAGATCGCCCGTATGCGCGAAGATCTTCTTATGCCGATCCGAGCCAAGGTGAGCGAGGCCATCAACGCAGTTGCCAAGGAAGAGAAGATCAATCTTGTCCTTGACAAGGTTGGTGGCATCGTGTTGTACAGCGAAGACAAGGCTGACATTACCTACAAGGTGCTCGACCGCATGAAGCGCGGAAACTGATTCTGCCGCGTCATCCCACACCGTACACCACCATTGCCGATGATCCGTTGATCCCCTCGTAAATCGGAGAACATGCCATATGACGAAGCGGATCATTCCTTGTCTGATTGTCATCATGCTCACGCTGCCCGCCATTCTGGTGGCGCAGAAGATCGGCTACGTTTCCACGGACTTCATTCGCTCTCAGTATGAGTCGGCCAAGATGGCCGAAGAGCGTCTGTCGGCCTATGTGGATGAGTGGAAGGCCGACATGGCCCAGCGCCAGCGTGACATCGACGAGCTCGAGGTTGAGATCAGAAAGAATCGACTGATCTGGAGCGAGCAAGAACGTCAGGCCAAAGAAAAAGAGATCGAGGAAAAGCGACGCGAGCGCGACCAGTTTGCTCGCATGAAGTTCGAGCCCGGTGGCGAGTACGACCAGAATGCTGAGGAACTGATGCAGGCGGTGTGGAAGAAGATCTACACAGCCATTCAGAAGGTTGCCGCCACAGACGGATACGACATCGTCTGGGACAAAAGCGTGCAGCCGCTCGTGTACGTCAATGCCAAGTTCGACATCACGGCGAAGGTGATGAAGGAACTCGGTATCGATGCCGGTGATCTCGAGCAAAAGCAGCGCGAGGCCATTGAGGGCGATCCCCGCAACAAACGCATCGAAGAGCCGAGAAAGAAGAAGTCACGTCGCCCGACCGCCGCACCTGCTGAAACGCAGCCGGGTGCGCCGACGTCTGCGCCTGCTCCGGCCAATCCTGTTCAGGATGCACCATCGACGCCGGTGCTGATGCCCAATGGCACGATGCCCAACGGGCTGCCGCCAACCGGACAGGTGCCGGGTGGAGGACCAGCGCGGAGCATGCCGCCACCTGCCGATACGACGAAGTCGCCCGGTGGTGGACGATGAGTGCCTCGTTTCCCATGACCGTTCGTCAGATCGCTGATCTTCTTGGCCGCACAGCCGAGGGAGATGCGTCTACCATGATCACCGGAGTCAACTCCGTTGATATCGCCGGTCCGGGAGATGTTTCATTTGTTGGCTCGGATGCGTTCGCACGTCATTTGCCGCTGACATCTGCCTCGTGTATGATCGTTCGACCTCAAGATGTGGCAACGGTCTCTTCGCCATCCTGGATCGTGAGCCCAACACCGTATCATGACATGGTCGTGTTGATGCGACTGCTGAATCCAGAACATTCTCTCGGCAGGGGGCTTCGCGCCTCGTCAGCCCTCATCGATGCATCTGCCACCGTGGACCCAACGGCCTCTATCGGCCCCGGGTGCGTGATCTCAGCCGGATGCGCGGTGGGCCCAAACACCCAGCTGCTTGCCAATGTGGTCGTTTATCCGAACGTGCGCATCGGTGCCGACTGCGTGCTTCACGCAAACGTGACGTGTTATCAGGGAACGACCATCGGGGATCGATGCATTGTTCATGCCTGTAGCGTCATCGGAAGTGATGGCTTTGGGTACGTCGAGCACGACGATAAACATTTTGAGAAGATTCCACATGTCGGCGGTGTGAAGATCGGTAGCGACGTTGAGATCGGCTCCAATGTGTCCATCGACCGCGCAGCGATGGGGCAGACGGTGATCGAGGACCGGGTGAAGATCGACAACCTTGTGCAGATCGCTCACGGCGTCACCATCGGACAGGATACGGCCATTGCCGCTCAGGTGGCCATCGCCGGAGGCACGAAGGTTGGCAAGCGCAATCGTATTGCCGGCCAGGCAGGAATCGTCGGTCATGTTTCGACTGTGGATGACGTTGTGGTGTATGCTCAATCAGGCGTAGCGCAATCGATCGACCAGCCGGGGGCGTACTTTGGTTCGCCAGCCAAACAACATGGCCTGGCATTGCGGATCGATGTTGCCCTCAGGCAACTACCGGAGCTGCTCAAGCAGGTCCGCACTCTGTCAGCAGAGATTGATGAATTGAAACGGGAACGTGGATCATGACAATCAAGCAGCATACGATCGGAGAGTCGGTATCGATGTCCGGTGTCGGGCTTCATACCGGCAGTCTTACGACAATGACATTTCACCCGGCCGCCGAGAATACCGGATATCGATTCCGCCGCATCGACCTTCCCGGCAGTCCCGAAGTGCCCGCAATTGTGGATAACGTCGTCGAGATCGCCCGTGGTACCACGATCGCCCTTGGTGAGGCACGTGTCCACACGGTTGAACACGTCCTTGCGGCCTTGGTCGGAATGGGCGTCGATAACTGCATCATCGATCTGAGTAACAATGAGCCCCCTGTCGGAGACGGCTCTTCGATGCCATACGTGGAGATGATCCAGAAGGTTGGTGTGGTCGAACAGCAAGCCACTCGACATGAGATCGTGCTCGATCAGCCCATCCGATATGTCGATGAAGCGCGCGGCACCGAGATCGCTGCGCTGCCAAACGATACCTACCGCGTGACGGTGATGGTCGACTATAAGAACCCCGCCTTGGGCAGTCAGCACACCGGTCTGTTCGACCTCGATTCGGAGTTCGTGACGGAGTTCGCTCCGGCGCGGACATTCTGCTTTCTGCACGAGGTCGAGGCGCTCTACAAGCAAGGCTTGATTCAAGGGGGCAACCTGGACAATGCCATCGTGATCGTCGATAAGGAGATGTCAGACGAAGATCTTCGTGCGACGCTCTCTTCGATGGGCGTCACCGGCAACGCAGTGCTCGGAACCAACGGCATTCTCAACAACAATCAGTTGCGCTTCCCCAACGAACCTGCGCGCCATAAGCTTCTTGATATGGTGGGCGACCTCGCCCTGGTTGGTGCGCGCATGCGTGCGCAGATCCTGGCCGCTCGCCCCGGACACGCCGCCAACATTGAGTTCGCTCGCAAGGTGCGGCGGATGTATGAGAACCGTCAGCACGTCAAGCGCTATTCGCCGTCGACCATGGAGACGGTGTTCGACATCAACAAGATCCTGACGATGTTGCCGCACCGGTATCCGTTTTTGATGGTCGATAAGATCATCGAATACGCACCTGACGAGAACCGCATCGTGGGCGTCAAGAATGTCACGTTCAATGAACCGGAGTTCATGGGGCATTTCCCCAATCGGCCGATCTTTCCGGGGGTCCTCATCATGGAGGCAATGGCGCAGACAGGGTGCATGCTTCTCATTTCAAAGGGTATCGACCCGGAGAAGAAATTGGTTGTGTTCACGGGCATGAACAACGTCAAGTTCCGCCGCGAAGTCATTCCGGGTGATCAGCTCGTGATGGAGCTTGAGATGACGCGGTTCCGCTTTAACATCTGCCAGCTCGTTGGCAAAGCATACGTCAATGGTCAGCTTGCCGCCGAAGCAGAGCTTCAGGCAGCCGTGGTCGATCGGGGAGTGGCATCATGAGTAGCGCAACCATAAATCCAACGTCGATCGTTTCGCCGAAGGCGCGCATCGGCTCGAACGTCAGCATCGGCCCGTTCTGCGTTGTGGAAGATGACGTTGAGATCGGAAATGGAACCGAGCTCATCAGCCACGTCGTGCTGGGCAACGGCTCGCGCATCGGATCCGACGTTCGTATCCACCCCAATGCTGTGATCGGAACTGCGCCGCAGGACCTGAAGTATCGCAATGAGCCAACAACCGCAGAGGTTGGTGATCGTACGGTCATCCGCGAGAGCGTCACGATCAATCGCGGGACGGTGCATAGCCATCGTACACGCGTCGGTAGCGACTGTCTGTTGATGGCCTACGTTCATGTGGCTCACGACTGTATCGTGGGTGATCATGTGATCATGGCCAACGGTGTCCAACTCGGAGGTCACGTTGAGGTTGGTGACTGGGCCATCTTGGGCGGCCTGACGGGTGTGCATCAGTTCTGCCGCATCGGCCCTCACACCATGATCGGCGCCTGTTCTCGCGTGGTCAAGGACGTGCCACCCTTCACGCTCAGTGGCAAGGAGCCCCTTTCCATCGAGGGCATCAATGCCGTTGGTCTGCGACGTCGTGGATTCGACGATGCGACCGTGCGAGCAATCGACGATTTCTACACACTGCTTCTGCGCAGCGGATTCAATACGTCCGACGGAATACGGGCGTATGAATCAGCCTACAGTGAGATCGATCGTCAAGTTGCGCTCTGCATTGATTTCATTCGCAGCTCAAAGCGCGGCATCTACCGCTGAGCAGCAATGCGATCGTTCGTATCGATGGTGATTACCATCGTGGCCGCCTGTGCATTGCGTGGTCAATCGACGGACCCGTTTCCTCAGCCCATCGCCAATCCTCTCGAGGGGCGGATTCAGATCTTTGCCACCACGGCCGATGCATTGCGCTTCGACATCGGGGCCTCGCCATCGATGTATGCGCCCGATTCAACCGTCCGCATACGAGCTGATTTCTTCACTCTTTCACGGATGCGTTCGGCTGAGGCAATGAAGTTCCCGGTCGAGACCATTGACTATTGGTTCGGCCTGTCGGGCGCATGGAAGCCGGTCAATTTCCCGCTGTCGATGCGTCTGCGCTTGGCACACATCTCGGCGCATTATGTTGACGGTACCGCCTGGCCGTTTCGAGGAGATACGGTCGTGCCGATCTACAGCAGGGAGTTTGCCGAGCTGTTGCTCTCGGGCACAGTCGCTGGGATCCGCCTGTATGGTGGCGGCATCGCCATCTGGTCGGGACATAATCCCGAGTTCTCTCGGTTCATTCCACAGGTCGGGATCGAACTCAGAGAACCGCTCAGCGCGACGTCGGAGATTCAGTTGGCCTACGATGGTAAACTTGTCGGCTATCGGGGCAGCTATCTTCCGCAGCACTGTCTGCAGGCCGGCATTGTGTATCGCCATAAGACTGAGGTAGAAGGGGGCGTCTTCCTGTACCGGTACGATGGACGAAGCATTCATGGAATGTTCGCAGATCAGCGTGATTCGTACTGGGCAATAGGCATTCGTCTGGGTATGCCCTGATTTGGTGCGCCCTGTGGCTATTTTCGCCCCCTGACATTTGATCATCATCGATTGAAAGACACACATTCATGGGCATTGCCTGCGGCATTGTCGGTCTGCCAAACGTCGGAAAGTCGACGCTCTTTAACGCCCTCACCTCGAATGAAGCTGAGGCCGCTAACTATCCCTTCTGCACGATCGACCCGAATGTGGGTATCGTGAATGTTCCTGATGGGCGTCTCAAGCGCTTGTCCGAGAAGTATGAAACGGACAAGATGGTCCCCACCACGGTCGAGTTCGTCGACATCGCCGGGCTTGTGAAGGGGGCCTCCAAGGGTGAGGGACTGGGGAATCAGTTCCTGGCCAACATCCGGCAGTGTGATGCCGTGGCCCACGTGGTTCGCTGTTTCGAGGATGATAACGTGGTGCACGTCCACGGGGGAGTCGACCCGTTGCACGACATCGATATCATCGACACCGAACTGATCCTCAAGGACGTGGAGTCCGTTGACAAGCGCATGGACACCGTCATGAAGAAGGTGCGCGCCAACGACAAGGAAGCGCGCGAGGAGCACGACTTCCTCCAGCTGCTGCGCGAGCATCTTGATGCCGGCAAGACTGCCCGTGCCTATCAAGCTGACGAGAAGGGGCGAGCCTGGATGCGCACACTTCAGCTGCTGACCGATAAGCCGGTGATGTACGTTGCCAATACCGACGAGGCCGGCGTGGCCAACGGTAACCGATTCCTGGATGCCGTGCGTGCCCGAGCCGCAACCGAAGGCGCCATCGTGGTGCCGATCTGTGCGAAGATCGAATCAGAGATCGCCTTGCTTGAGGACGACGACAGGGCGATGTTCCTGGCTGACCTTGGGATGAGTGAGCCCGGACTCGACCGAGTGATCCGCGAGGCGTATCGTCTGCTTGGTCTGATCACATATTTCACGGCGGGCAAGAAGGAATGTCGCGCATGGACCGTACGGGCCGGCAGCACGGCGCCGCAGGCTGCCGGTGTGATCCATACGGACTTCGAGAAAGGATTCATTCGCGCAGAAGTGATGGCCTACGCAGATTGGGAGCGGCTCGGAAGTGAGCAGGCGGTCAAGGATGCCGGACTCTATAAGATCGAGGGCAAGGAATACGTTGTGCGCGATGGAGATGTGATGTATTTCCGCTTCAACGTGTAAGGGGCTGTCGTGGCACTACTTGGACATGTTGCTCGACTGGTGATCCATCCTGCAGAGGCCGCATCGGTGGTCTCTCTGTTGGAGAATCTCGGCTTTGAGACCGGCGTCGATACCCCATACGGCCAGCGCCTTGCCGACGGTCAGCTGTTGATGCTCGTCCGGTCTGGTCAACCAGCAGGGCCCAGCCTTCTTTACGCAGCCGCTTCGCTTCAGAGCGTGGGGGACAGGTTGACCGCTGCTGGAGTGCCGTTTACGGGTGATCGCACCTCGCAGCTGCACATCGAGGGGCCGGGACATCTGCGGATCACGATCGTGCCTGCCACTGCAGAGGATATTGAGGAGCGCAGTGGCCTGGATAATCCGGTGCTGGGTTTTCTCGACTCGATCGTTGTTCCGGTGACCGATGCCGACGAGGCAGCCCGCTGGGCGCAGAAGTGTGGCTTCTTCATCCTCGAGACCTCTGATGTTGCTGCTCCAATGGTCGACGTCACCGATGGCCTCATGAAGTTGTCGTTCCGGCAGCAGGATCTGCGAGCCCCTTACCTGCATTACACGGCCGATATCGACCGGGAATGGGCAGATGATCTGAAGCAGAGCATCGAAGATGCATGCACGATCATTCCTGCCGGAGGCGATGTGGGTTTGGTTGCCGTGAATGCTCTCGATGCTGTGCAGTTCATGATCACTCACGATGAATTCTAACACCGTTACGGACCTGTAATGACGCCTTCTCTTGTGCTGTTTGACCTCGACGGGACACTTGTCGATTCTCGTCCGGGGATCGTGCATTCCCTGAGGATGGCACTCGTTGAATCGGGTCTTGAGCTGCCCGAGGATCACGACTTCACCTGGTGCATCGGTGCTTCGCTTTGGAAGATCTTCGAAGAGTATCTCGGCACAAAGGACCGCGCAAAGCTCGAGGCAGCCGTCGCTCGGTACCGTCATATCTATCGTGACGGTCCGATGTTCGAATACGACGTGTACGATGGCGTCATCGACACCCTGACGCATTTGAAACAGCAGGGGACTCGCGTCTGCGTTGCGACGGCCAAGGTGCATGAGTATGCGCGTGAGATCATCGCCGTTTCTCCATTTGCCTCCGGTATCGACCATGTCTATGGCTCCGAGCTGGACGGGCGTAACGTGGAGAAGAGCGATCTGATCCGAATGATCCTACATGAAGAACGCATTGCTCCCGAGCATGTCATTATGATCGGTGATCGCCATCACGACATTGATGGTGCTCTGGCAAACGGTGTGGCTGCCATTGGCGTCACCTATGGCTATGGCACGCCGCAGGAGATCGCCCATGCGCATGCATGTGTCGATCACGCCGGAGAGCTGGTCCGCACCATTGCCAACCTCGAGGTGGCGTCTCGCTAAGGTCATGACGCCAACGCAACGGGTCAAGCAGGCGGCTCTGGACATTGGCTTCGACGCCGTTGCCATTGCTCATGCGGAGCCACTTGAGCGGGAGATGTCTCACTACCGTCAATGGTTGGAACGGGGCTACCATGGCTCCATGGCATACATGGAGCGAAATCTTGACGCACGGGCAGACGTGCGACAGATCGTGCCAGGAGCCGAGAGCGTGATCGTTGTGGCTCGGAACTACTACACACCTCAGCGTCATGAGAAGGGGCAGGTCGGAAAGATCGCTCGCTATGCCTGGGGTGATGACTATCACGTCGTGGTGCCACCGTTGCTTGATGCTCTGTCGTTGGCCGTTGCAGAGATCGTACCGGGAAGCGTTTCTCGACGCTATATCGACACCGGTCCAGTGCTGGAACGTCAATGGGCCGTGCGCTCAGGCCTTGGCTGGCAGGGAAAGAACGGCAACATTTTGCGCCGCGACATGGGAAGCTGGTTCTTTCTTGGCGTGGTCATCACCACGGCAGCGCTCGATGCTGACGAGCCCATGGAGGACTACTGCGGCACATGCACGGCGTGCATCGATTCCTGTCCAACGTCCGCCATTGTCACACCTAGCGTTGTTGACTCAACCAAGTGCATTTCGTATTGGACCATTGAGACCAAGGGAGCCGTTGAGTTTCCTCTGCCGATCGCACAAAACCTAGATGGCTGGCTCTTCGGTTGCGACGTCTGCCAAGACGTCTGCCCCTGGAATCGCTTTGAAACTCCCACCACGGAGGAGCGATTCCTGCCGAGGAATGACGAAGTGGCCCTCAATCCCGTGGACATCCTAACTTTGCAGCCCGATCAATTCGTTGAACGCTTTCGCCATAGCCCCCTGAAGCGTCCCAAGCTCAATGGATTGAAGAGAAATGCTGACTACCTTGTCACCCCGGCGAAAGCCGGGGTGACGAACCCAAAACCCGAACCCCAAAACCTGAAACCTGAAACCTGAAACCTGAAACCTGAAACCTGAAACCTGAAACCTGAAACCTGATTCATGCACACCCAAATAGCCATTATCGGATCCGGACCTGCCGGTTTTACAGCTGCTCTCTATGCCAGTCGCGCCAATCTCGGTGTGACGATTTTTGAGGGGGCTCAGCCGGGCGGACAGCTGACCATCACGACAGAGGTGGAGAATTACCCCGGATTTGAGCACGGTATCATGGGCCCGGAGCTCATGGACGTCCTTCGTAAGCAGGCACATCGCTTCGGTGCAGTCTCCAAGTATGAGACCATTACCGGAGTTGATTTTTCCGGACGTCCGTTTTCACTCACGAACGAGCGCGGAGAGGTGACCACTGCCGATGCCGTCATCATCGCCACCGGTGCAACGGCCAAGCTCCTGAACGTTCCCGGTGAGACGGAATACATGGGCTACGGCGTCAGTGCGTGTGCCACGTGCGACGGATTTTTCTTCCGCGGCCTGCGGGTCTTCGTCATTGGTGGTGGAGACACGGCCATGGAAGAGGCCAATTACCTGACTCGATTTGCTGAATCGGTCACCATTGTGCACCGTCGGGAGGATTTTCGTGCCTCGAAGATCATGCTGGACCGGGCGCGCAACAACCCGAAGATCAGCTTCCTTCTCAACAGCGTTGTCGATGAATATGTGGGCACCACGAATGACGCCGGAATGCGGAAGATGACGCATCTGCGGGTGCGTAATACTGTTGACGGCAGCGTGACCGATGTGGAGGCCGATGGTGCATTCGTTGCCATTGGGCATCAACCCAACACGCGCTTGTTCAACGGCATGCTTGATATGGACGATGTCGGCTACATCCAGACGGTCGGCAAGTCGTCCTACACGAACATTCCCGGCGTATTCGCCTGTGGAGACGCGCAGGATAGCGTGTACCGACAAGCCATCACGGCTGCCGGCTCCGGATGTATGGCTGCAATTGATGCCGAGCGCTGGCTCGAGGCGCAGCACGCCGGGTAAGGGGCTCACCCGATCATTCGATGATCGAATATGTGGGCTTGTACTTCTTGATCTGCGAGACCGTTGTTCGTGCGTCATCAAGGGATGCAAAGCCCCATAACTTGATGCGGTAGCGAGTCTGACCGTCATCATACACCGGCTCGAAGTAGGCGTTGAAAGAGCGTTCTCTCCAATCCTTCAGACGTATCATCGCCGTCTGCTCGTTATCCACTTGCTCAACGGTGATCGTGTACTGGGGCGTTCCATTGACGAACATTCGTGCCTCGACACGGTTGTTCAGCAAGCGCCGCGTGCCATCTGTTTGAAAGTAGTATCGGGGCTTGCGGCTACCATCGCTGCGGACAACGATCTGCCGTGTGAGGACTCCGTTGGCGATCAGAAATGAGCGGACTTGGTTGGCACGCTCGAGGGCACGGGAATCCCCGTTCTTGCCGACGTCACTACTGACGTGTCCCGTGAGCTCAATGGTCATCGACGCGTTTGCCGAGAGCATTTCGCTGATGGTCAGGAGCGACTGATAGTAATCCTTCAGATCCGCGTCGGTTGTATCACGGAACAACGCAACGATCGAGGGTGACGTCTCGATCGCTTCATCGACGGGTGTCAAGATGATCGAGTCCATGATCGCAAAGGCGCTTTCGGGGCTGTCCACGCGTAATCGCAGCCAGGGACTTGGGCATGAAGCAAACTCCGAGACGTCAGCACGAACCGTCACCGTTGATGCCCACTTCTGGGCATAGATGATCTCGCCGACGATATCGCCAATTGACGAAGTTTCATCCTCTCCCAATGTGTAGAGCCTGCCCCCCGTCGAAGACGTGATGTGTCGTAGGGGGCGGCCAGCAGCCTCGAGACCGATGCGGACGATGAAGATCGGGATGTTGGCTTCACGAGCAACGCGAACGACATCCTGGGTTGTGCTGAAAGGGGTGGCATTGTCTGCCGTGGCGGTGACCACGACAAGTGCGCGCCTGCCCGATGCCACTGCCAGTTTTTGACAGGCTGTCTGCGTGGCCGTGTAGAGGGATGAGAGTCCATCGGCGGGGGGGAAATCTTCAAGACGAAGAACCTCCGTCAGGTTCGTCATTGGTCCAAGTTGCAGAACGGTCTTTGTTGATTGATTGTACACGCCAAGGCCGATGGCATCGGATGAAAAGCCTGTTGTTAGAGTCCTCTGCAGACTCAGCACCACATCACGGGTGAGCGTCCCTGAGAGCATTGAATTGTCGATCAGCACATACAGGCTCACATCTTCAGGAGTCACATCGGTACGGGGTGATCCTGCGGAACTGAGGGAAAAAGGCATTGGGGAGGTCCCACGGCAGGAAACGTCTGCCAGCATCGTCATGCGATCCAGCGACACGGGGATAAGGTTCCCTTCGGAATCAAGCACGATCACAGAGGCCGTCACCTGTCCGGGTATCGACTCATCAACACCCATGATGCGCAGTCGGCTGGCAAGCGCCGTGGAGTCCGTCTGGATTCCTCGCATGTAATCGCTACGAGAGGTCGAGCGGGCCAGACTGGGTCCGGTCGATATGTCTTGAGCCATCCCTGCAGGCACCGACGTAAGGAGGGACAGCAGGATGAGGATGGCAATCATGGTGTTATGCTGTTGGATCCTGGCCGTTTGGCGAGAACGAGAATGTGATCTGACCGGCCTCGTCTGCATCAACGGTGACGAGGTCTCCGGCACGAACATCCGCACCAAGCACGTGTAATGCAAGCGGGTCGGTGACATATCGCTGGATGACCCGTTTCAAGGGGCGGGCACCGAGCTGCACATCGTAGCCACGTTTACCAAGCCATTCCATGCACTCATCGGTCACAACGAGGTCGATGCCAAGCCCCTTCATTCGCGAGGCAACCGACGCGATCTGAAGGTGTGCGATGCGTCGGACCTCAGACGGAACGAGTGGTTTGAAGAGGATGACCTCGTCGATGCGGTTCAGGAATTCCGGACGCAGCCTTCGTTTGAGCAGGTCGATGATCTCACGCCGCATGAGCGAGGTGACATCATCACGATTTTCTTCAGTCACCTCCAAAAGCCGATCCTGCATCAGGTCCGATCCGAGGTTCGATGTCATGATGATGATCGAATTCGTAAAATCGACCTGTCGCCCCTGACCATCGGTGAGGCGACCGTCATCAAGCACCTGAAGCAGCACATTGAACACATCCGGGTGAGCCTTTTCAATCTCGTCGAGCAACACAACGCTGTAGGGGCGACGCCGAACGGCCTCGGTAAGCTGGCCCCCTTCCTCATACCCGACATAACCCGGAGGCGCTCCGATCAGGCGAGCCACAGAGTGCTTCTCCATGTACTCACTCATGTCGATGCGAACTAAGGCGGCCTCATCATCGAACAGAAACTCCGCTAAAGCTCGCGCCATCTCCGTCTTGCCAACGCCGGTAGATCCGAGGAAAATGAAGGAGCCGATCGGACGCTTGGCATCCTGGAGTCCGGCTCGTGAGCGGCGGATTGCATTCGAGACGGCCACGACGGCCTCTTGCTGACCGATCACGCGCTCGTGAAGACGTTGCTCCATCGACAAAAGCTTGGCACGTTCGCTCTCGAGCATCCGACGCACGGGAATTCCCGTCCACTTTGCAACAACCTCGGCGATGTCCGTATCGTCGATCTCTTCCTTCAACAGCGCTGATGTCTTTTGGACCTCGGCTAGTTCTTGGTTTTGGCGTGCGAGTGACTTCTCAAGCTCGAGCAGCTGTCCGTATCGCAGCTCAGCCACAGTGCCATAGTCGCCCACTCGCTCAGCGTCAGCGGCACGCACCTTCACATCTTCGATCTGGGCCTTTATTGAACGGATCGACTGGATGTGGCTCTTTTCTGTTTCCCATCGGGCTTTGAGCGAGGCGTGTTCGGTGCGTAGCTCTGCAAGTTCACGATCGACCTCTTCAAGTCGCTTCTTTGTGACCTTGCGCATATCGTCCTGCATGTGTTTTCATCCTATTGTGCAAAGGGCACACGTATGACGAACGACCAGCCCTGCTATGATATGGTAAGGTGGGAGCAATGACGGATTCTCGTTCCACCGCTCATGCTTATTTTACGAGGCGAATTCTCATGCAATCGAGGAGAACATGGATCCAACGCTACGACTTCTGATCATCATCCTGCAGAGTTATCTGATCGGGGCGATACCGTTTGCGCTGATCATTGGAAAGAAGTTCTACGGCGTCGATCCCCGTAAGGTTGGCTCCGGAAACCTCGGAAGCACAAATGTCTTCCGCAATCTCGGATGGAAGGCCGGCGTGGCCGTTCAGATCCTCGATATCGCCAAGGGGCTTGCACCCGTGTTGCTGGTGGCGGTCTTCTTCGACACGCAAATGCCGTTCGAAAATCATACGCCCTTTGAGGACTCTACCGTCGTACGGCTGATCGCCGGTGTGACGGCTGTGGTCGGTCACATGTTCAGCGTCTTTGCCGGCTTCCGTGGAGGTAAGGGCATCAATACATCGGTTGGTATGCTCATTGCCGTGGCACCGGTCGAGCTTGCCATCGCTGCAGGCGTGTTTCTTGTCTTCATTGGACTCTTTGGCTACGTCTCACTCGGCTCCATGGTGGCTGCCGTGGTCATTCCAATAACGATGTTCATCCGCCGCAACGTCCTGAATGTTTCCATCGACGGGTATCTGACGTTGATCTACTTTCTTGCGGCGCTGGCGCTTCTGGTCCTCTATGCCCATCGTTCGAACCTGCGTCGACTTCTTGAAGGTACCGAACATCGCTTTCCGAAGTTGATGTTCTTTCGTCGCAAGCATCGGCACGTATGACCGTCGGTATTCTCGGATCGGGTGCCTGGGGCACGGCGATCGCCTGCGTCGCTGCGCAGAACCAAGCCTCCGTGACGATGTGGGCACGTGAGGCCCACGTGGTCGATGAGATCAATTCGCGCCACAGCAACGAAACATTTCTTTCGGGCACAACGTTGCCCGTCTCCGTCCGGGCAACGTCGGATCAATCAGATCTGGCCGGTTGCAACGTGATCATCAATGCCACGCCCACGCAGTTCGTCCGGTCGACGTTCTTTGACGGCCTGGGTGAGGGTGCGATCGTCGTCAACCTCGCAAAGGGCATCGAGCGCGGCACACATCTGCGTGTATCGGAAGTGATCGCCCACATCGCCCCCTCGGTCGCCTCGTACGTTGTGTTGTCTGGTCCAAGCCATGCCGAAGAGGTCGTGCGCAACATGCCGACAACGGTCGTGTGCGCCGGGCGGGACCGTGAGGCTGTGGCGATCGTACAGAAGCTCCTCATGACGCCGACGTTTCGCGTCTATGCCAGTGACGACGTTGTTGGTGTGGAGATTGGTGGTGCCCTGAAGAACGTCATCGCCATTGCCGCCGGCATCGTTGACGGACTGGGCCTGGGTGACAACACCAAGGCGGCCCTCATTACGCGTGGCCTGGCCGAGATATCCCGTCTCGGAGTTGCCCTCGGAGCGGATCCACAGACCCTCTACGGCCTGGCCGGTCTTGGAGACCTCTTTGTGACGTGTACGTCCCGTCATTCCCGAAATCGAGCTGTGGGCGAGCGCATCGGACGAGGGGAAACCCTTGATCAGATCCTCGAATCAATGTCGGCCGTTGCCGAGGGTGTACCCACGACGCAGGCTGCCCTGGAACTGGCCGCCGCCGTGGGCGTTGAGCTGCCCATCACTGAGCGAGTGGCTGCCATCCTGTGGCACGGGGCGGACCCGGATGAGTCAGTACGCCGCCTCATGATGCGTCCTGCACGTGATGAATGACACGGCGGGACAACTGGTGACCTCACGTGTCGGATCGGTCACTCATCGCCCCCCAAGATTTGCTCGCCGCTGAGCTTGCGTACCTTCAGCTCGGCCTCATCGAGATAGGCGCGGCACCCTGCCACGAGGGTCATCCCTTCTTCGAACAGTCGTAGCTGCTCATCAATCGGAGCATCTCCACGATCGAGAGCCGCGGCGATCTCTTCGAGACGTTTCAGCTGATCTTCAAGACGGGGCTGAGCGTCATTCTTCTTTGCTGACATTGTTGGTTCCCTCTGATGAATCGATTGCTTGTACGGCCTCGACGACGGTCTGGATGACGTCGGCCTGACGACGGATCGCGATATGGTCGCCTACTGCGATGGCATCTGATGCATTGATGACGTGGCCGTCACGCTCGATAACGGCATAGCCTCGTTGCAAGGGGGCCAGCGGATGCAGGCTTGAGAGCAATGCAGTGGCGTGGTCAACACGAGTACGCGCGCGTGCGATCCTCTGCAGGCTCGCATGAGACAATCGGCTTGTCAGTTCGTCGACGCGTTGTGAGCGAATCATGATCCGCTCGGTGACACGCCGCGCCGCGCGACCGTCGATGAAGCCAACCGCAAGTTGCTGTAGGTCCGCGATGTTGCGCTGCACATCGGCGACCATTTGCCGGCGCAGCGACTCGATGACCTGCAAGAGGTCCTGCCGCGTCACTGGCGTGACAAGTTCAGCAGCAGCCGTTGGTGTTGCCGCACGAACATCGGCCACGAAATCGGAGATGGTCACATCTGTTTCATGCCCCACGGCCGAAATGATCGGGATGGCGCTCGAGCGAATTGCCTCGGCAACAGTCTGCGTGTTGAAACACCATAGGTCTTCGAGGGAGCCTCCACCACGACCGACGATGATCACATCGACCTCGGTGCGGTTCAGTTCCTCAATCGCGCGAGCGATGTCTGCTGTGGCCTGTTCGCCCCCTTGCACGATCGTTGGTCGAAACACCACCTCGAGGGCTGGGAATCGGCGCTCGATCGTCGTCAACATGTCGCGGATCACGGCACCGGTAGCCGAAGTTGCGATACCTACTCGTCGGATGACCCTTGGTAGGGGGCGTTTGCGCGCCACGTCGAAGTATCCCAGTGCGCCAAGTCGCTGTTTGAGTTCCTCGAACGCCCGGTGCAGGTCGCCGATGCCTTCGGGCCGCATTGTGACGCAGTCGATCTGGTACTTGCCTTGGATGGGGTAGACCGAAAGGCGACCCCGGACGACGACGCGCATGCCGTCTTGTGGGGTGAAACTCAGCGATCGAGATCTCCACATCACACCGCCGATAGAAGCGTCGGCGTCCTTTAACGTGAAGTAGCGGTGACCGGAGCTGTGGGGTTTGTAGTTTGAGATCTCGCCCACGACCAAGACCTCGCCGATCTCCGATTCCAGGAGGCGCTTGATCTCACCCGTCAGAAGCGATACACTGATTGCCTGTTCCGTCATAACGGGACAAAGATCGACATTCCCCACACACCGTAGATTTGCACCATGGTAGGATTTGGATTTGATGTGCACCGGCTCGAAGAGGGCCGCCGGCTGGTCCTCGGAGGGGTAGAGATCCCATCTCCGCACGGCACGGTTGCTCACAGCGATGGTGACGTGGTGCTGCATGCCCTCGTTGATGCTCTTCTCGGGGCACTTGCCCTTGGCGATATCGGCGAGCATTTCCCCGATACCGATCCACGGTGGAAGGATGCTGCGAGCTCGCGGTTTGTCGAGCATGCCGTGGGCCTTGTTCGTGAGCGTGGATGCAGCATCGTCAACGTCGATTGTACACTCGTGCTCGAATCGCCAAAGATCTTGCCCTACAAACAGGCCATGCGTGAGGAGATCGCGGCGATGTGTGGGATTGGGATCGACCGTGTTTCGGTGAAAGCGACCACCAGCGAGCGCATGGGCTATGTTGGACGCCGTGAGGGCGTCCACGCATTCGTCATATGCGAAGTCCGGGAGGCATGAGGTCGCCATTGCTTTTGGCCCTTCTGGTCCTTCAATCGGTTGGATTGTGGGCCGATGCAGGTGAGCCCCTTCGCCTGTCAATGTCAGGCTCTTGGCCCGGCCGGGTCGTGGTGTCGTCCCGAGATACTTCATCACGACTGATCGTATATCCGCGCACGGCCTGGGATGCAACCTCGCCGACATTCGCCGTCTATTCACCCGCTACGGGTCAATACGTTGATCGCATGCAGACCCTGGACGTCTTGGATGCGAGATTCTTCAGAGGGGGCATTCTTCTGGTGCATCGAAGTGGCGCGAACGTTCTGCTTCGGGTGGTGAGCCGAGACGGCAGCCTGACACGTGTCGACGATGCTGTTCTTGCCACCGCGCCATCAGAAGTCGATAGTCTCAAAGTTCGCATCCACGTGCGTGAGGATGAGTCGTCTGCATTGGTTTTGGCTGGTCAGATGCTCTATGCCGTCGAAGGCAGGGCTGGTCAAGGGGCGTCGTTGGGATATGACGTGCGTCTTGTCGAGCAGCGCGTCTTCGCGGCCCTCCCAGTCGAGACAGCATCGGGTTCGAGCATTGTATTCGCATTCCGAAGCGGCCCCTCAGCCTTCCTTGCAATCGCTGATGCATCCATGCGCGTTGTCTGGTCGATGCTGGTTCCTCTGTCCGACGTCGAGCGCATCGAGCAGGTCGGCTCATCGGTCTTGCTGACCTCGGCCCTGGAGGGGGCGGAGAGCTCGGTGGTGACCGTGCTGAATCTGGAGACGCGCACGGCCACAACTCGTTCAGTGCCTGTGGATGCCTCACGCGTCACAGCGTTGGAAGTCGACGGCGTTCTCTCACTTGCAATTGTCACCACCAGGTCTGGTAGGGCCGAAGTGGTCAGTGTTCCATTGTCAAAGTCCTTCGACGGACTCCCCGCGGGTACCATCATCCCCGGTGACTATGGATCACCGCGGCTGGTGCGCGCCCGTGGTGACACGGTCATTGTGGTCTTCACGGCCGGCATGGCCATGCTAACGGGGGACGGAAGCATTCTGGCTCGTCAGGACGTTCGGGTGCCCGTCGGCAGTGATGCCGAGATCGCCCGCATCGATGGTGGGATTTTGGTGAGTTCATCAACGCATTCGGCTGTCGTGCAGACAAGCCCACAACGCCTCTGGTACGTGGCACGATCGTGGGAGTGGCTTCTTCGCTACGTCATCCCATTGCTCTTCGTCTCGACACTTGGAGTGTTGTATCTGGTCTATCGACGTCAGCGACGCTTTCTGGAGGCGATGATCGATGCTCCGGGTGCCGGAGTGGTGTTGTTTATCGACGTCAACGGCAGACTCCTTCGAGCCAACGAGCGTGGGTCGGCCCTTTTGCGCATCACACCGGACGTGCCCATGGGGCGGATGTTCTCGACCTACATGAACCGTCCCGGCCTGACACAGTTGTCGGGTTTCATTGAGCGCGTTCGACTCTCTCGGGAGTCACACTCGGAGCGGATCAGCTTTACGGTCGATGATGAGTCGCGGGAACTGATCGTCACGTCGACGCCGATCGTCGGGACGCTTGGCTCCTCTCGAGGTTTACTCTTCACGGGCGTGGACATCACCGAAACGCTTGAGCAGCGCAGACTCACTAACTGGGCGCAACTTGCCCACGATATGCAGACCAACTTGTCGACCATTCGGCTCAATGCCGAACAGATTCATGGTGATGCCACCCGTGGTGACGATGAGCGTCGACGTCGCATTCTCTTCCAAGTTGGTGTGTTAATCGACAGGGTGCGCGACCTGTTGGGCGTGGCTCGATCGGACGTCTTTCAGCGCTCGATCGTCCACAGCGCTGAACTCTGCACCGAGGTGCGGCACGAGTTTGATGCCACAATGTTTCCGCACGTTACGTTCTCGATGAAGCTGCGTGGGACGCTTATGATGGCGGATCGACTGAAGTTGTCGCGAGCAATCCGCAACGCAGTTGAGAATGCCATCAAGGCACTTCGCAACCAGCCGGGGACGGTGGAGATCTCGACGTGGTTCGATCGCACCAACGTCTTTATCTCCGTCAGTGATACCGGCGTTGGGATGGATCCTGAGACCATGGCCAACATGATGAAGCCGTACTTCAGCTCGTCGGCAGATGGAACGGGGCATGGGATCGGAACAATGATCATGCATCACGTTACCAAGTTGCACGGTGGTCGAATCCGCGTTACCAGTGAGCGCGGCAAGGGAACACAGGTTGTCTTCCGGATTCCGCATGGTATGGAACCGAAGGACAAGATCAGGGCCTCTTCAGCAGAGCGTGTGTCATGACACGACAAGAGCTTTCCTCGCTTCGTGGATGCAGGCTCATGACGCTTGATTATGGGCAACGTCGCATTGGTGTAGCAGTGTGCGACGAGCTTCATGTCGTTGTCTCGACACGCCCAGTGGTCGACAACACCGCATCGTTGTTCGATGACCTTCGGGCGATCATCGAACGAGAGCGAACGCAGGTGCTTCTTGTGGGCGTTCCACGATTGCACGACGAGCGCACCTCGCCGATCATCCAAGAGATCGAGCAGTTCATCGTCCGACTTCGTGGTGCCGTCACGATCCCGGTGTTCGAGATCGATGAGGCCTTTTCAACAAAGGAAGCGCGACAGATCATGGTACGATCCGGAATGAAACAGAAGAAGCGTCAAACAAAGGGAGTCAAGGATCAGGTCGCCGCGGCCGTCATGCTCGCGTCCGTGCTTGAAGAGGTGCGTACACTCGGACCGGAGGATCGCTCATGAAGGCCTTTGTTGTTCCCTCTGTGCTGCTGGTCATTATGATCTTCCTGCATGCAAGCCCCCTGCAGGCGCAGCGAGCGAATCGAGTACAACGTGCAACGGTCGGAGAGTATGGCGAGCGACTTTACGCCGACGCGATGATCCTCCCACGTGCGGGAATTGACTCTGCTGATCTGTTCGTGAGTTTTCGAGTTGCTCACGACGCGCTGACGTTCACGCGTGTGACGGATCAGAGCAACAACCGAGGAAACTTCTCGGCCGAGTTCACGCTCAGTGTCGAGGTACGGGATTCGATCGGCGTGATCCGCTCTCGAGTGCGGTTCAAGGACACTGCGTATGTCAATTCGTACGATGCATCAATCGATCGTAGCGCGATGCACCACGGAAGCTGTCGCGTCGGGATCGCACCGGGTACGTATCGGGTCATCCTCGAAACCCTTGGTCAGCGTGAATCGACCAAGCGCTCTGTGACCCTTTCGCAGCTGACGTTTCTGCCGACCTCTGGTGGACTTATGACGCCGGGATATATTGGCTCAGAGCAGCGACAGGGCGAGTCGTGGACTGTGGAGTCACTGGTTTTCAATAGGAATGTGCCATTTGGTGCGAAGCCCTGCGTAGCGATGTTCGTCATGGCAGACACAGCGGCGACGGCCTACGATTATGCGATCCATCAGCTGCCATACGGTCCGAAGGACATCCGCTGGTGGGTTGATGCTGACTATACCGGCACTGTACGTTCGCGTTCCGACGTTGTTTTGGAAGGTCGCTTCGAGTCAGATCGTGCGGCGCGGGCAGTGCTCAATACCCGACAGTCTAGTCGATATGCCACTGTCATCGTGCCAATCGACGTGCCCCAACTCGTCCCCGGTAGCTATGTGCTTCGGCTGGCGAAGAAGGGAAGCAAGGACACGCTTGTGCTGCCGTTTCAGGTCCAGTGGGAGACCATGCCGCAGTCCTTGCGCACGCTCTCGTATGCGCTCGAGGCCTTGGTGTACATCTGTCCCGAGGATCAGCTTGATTCTCTCACAGAGGGCTCTGATGCCGAGAATCGCGAGCGACTGATGGCCTGGTGGAGGCGCACAGACCCGACGCCTACGACAGCCTACAATGAGCGGTTGGCGGAGTACTATTCACGCGTGGACAATGCGTCGGTGGCATTCAGCACCGCCAACGAACCTGACGGAACCTTTACGGACCGTGGGAAGGTCTTCATCCTCTTTGGACGGCCTACAAAGGTTGAGAAGAAGCTTGGACGCAGTGGTTCCGCTGTCGAACTGTGGATCTATCGCAGCGGTGTGCGAAAGACGTTTGAGTTCACTGTCAACAGCGACGGTATCTACAAACTGACGTCTTCGACAGATACGAAGTAGGGCGCCATCAGTCTGGGTCTGTGTAGGTGTCCTTCGGCTCCCAGCCTTCGCCCTCGCACGGCGGCTCGGCATGCGTCACATGCACATCCATGATCGTGCACAATTGGTTCGTTGGATTGAAGTACCGGCAGGATCCACAGAGTGTGCCGACGGTGATTGCTTGGACGTTTTGATGAAATCTCTGGTACTGTAACCACGCCGGGTAAACACCAAGGCCCCAGATGCTGAGCATCGCGGTCCACCAGACAACGGTCGGATCGGCCATCTGGGCCAAGGCGATGCAGCCGAGTCCCAGCACGGCTACGCGAAGAAGTGCGGCAGAGACAATTGAGCCTGTAGTGTAGTACGGACGCTCGGAGTCATTCTCCGGTTCCTGCATGCGCAGAAGGAAGACGTCGATCCAGCGATCATTCGAGGTGCCATTGCTCACGGTTCATCTCCGATCCGGGCGTAGCTACGCCCCTTCCACTGTGACCCGCGTGATGAGAGAGCCCATCGAATGGAGTTGAGGCCAATCACAACGGTCCACAAAGCTGTTATCGGTTGAAGAAGGACGTGCCAGATCGGCATGCGAAAGCGTACGCTGATCATCAACCGGATCGTTGCCGCCGCGATGAGAGCATAAACGGATGCGTACAGAACCGGCAGTGCATCGGCACTGGTGAGTGCCATGGCAAGCAGACCCGTCACGATCGGCCCGACGTACGTGACCACCAGGTGCGCCAGGAACAGCAGCGTCACAGGCAGGTTGTACTGCGTGGCCGGAAAGAGATTCTTCGAGAATCCCTCGGTGACCTCACGGGCGTTGGTGTACATGTGACACGCAACGGCATCGGTACCGTCAACAAGCGCGATGCGAAGACCTGCAGCCTTGACTGCTCGGGCCAAAAAGACGTCCTCCACGAGCGAGTTCCATACCGCCGTGTGCCCGCCAATGGCCTCGTAGCCTTGACGCGAGAAGCACATGAACTGGCCGTTGGCAGCCGAGAGCGACACACGCGGGTTGCTCATGATCAGACTGTTGGGCAGGTACGAAAAGTACAGCACGTGGACCATTGGGATGACGACATGCTCGCCGAATGAGGACAGGACCTGGTAGGGAACCATCGAGAACATCGCAAGACGTTGCTCCGTAAGAAATGCCACTGAGCGCTCCACCGTCGTCGGCTCGTGCCATGTATCGGCATCGGTGAACAACAACACGTCGGCCGTGGTCTGCTCGGAAAGCTGATGGCACGCCCACGACTTCCCGACCCACCCCTTGGGAAGGGGGATTCCCGATATCACTCGCAGGTGGGGGAACTCGGCCGCTAAGCGCTGAAGGATCGCGGGCGTCGCATCCGTTGATCCGTCGTCGAGAACAAACACCTGCATGTTGGCGTAGGTCTGAGTGCAGACCGATCGCACACAGCGCTCAATACCTCGCTCCTCGTTACGAGCCGGGATGAGAACTGCAACCGATGCAGATCCCTGCGCTGTTGCCAGCGTGCCGATGCGAGGTAGGCGAGCGAATCGGACCAGGTTGAAGACGCTGATACCAAGAAGTGCGGTCATCACACCGGCATTCAGCAGGCTAAGAGCCTGAATGGTTGGGATCGTCCAAGTCGTCAATGTTGAGGCGATGTCGAGCGCGGTGACGTCGGGCATGCTCGAAGCTACGAACCATCGGGATTCGGTAGCTTTGCGCCCTGTAACGCCCCCTACTCCTATGCACGTCCTGACCGGTCTCCAGAATGATCACTGTCATCAATTTGATGGCCCTGGTGCATATGAATGGTGGTATGCCGATGCTCTTGATGCGTGCGGTGAGTGGGGAGTGGTCCTGATCCTGTTTCGCGGCATGCCGATGTCTCCTGATTATCTGGCCGACCCTTCGAGCATGCATGGTGGGTACGCGGTGAGCGTCTATCACCGGGGAGTGCGCATTGCGTTTGGCTTTGGGGGACATCCGCTTGAGTCATGTCACTTCGATGCTGATGTTGCCCGGCTCAACATGCCGTGTGGCGGCTTGGAGGTTGGATCAGACGGACTGACGATGTCCATTGAGGCACCCTGCGGTGATGATGGCCGGCGCGTGCGTGTGGGCATTCACATGCCCGAGGTGCGGCCTGCCGGGCAGTCCCCCGAGCAGACGACCGGACCTCATGCGTGGGTGCTTGCAGCTGCGCGCAGCGCAGCACGCGTGAGCGTCGAGATCTTCGAAGATCATGCTCCCGTGGTGCGCCATCAGTTTGAGGCCTTGGCATATCACGACCATAACATGGGCACACGCGCAATGTCGTGTGACTTTCGTGATTGGTATTGGGGCAGAGTTCAGGGGGCGCATCAGACGTATGTCTTTCTGGCCACGCGGCGCTCGGCGCATGATTCCACATGGTTCGGCCAGGTCTTGCCGAACGGACACGTTGAGTCCTTCGAGCAGGTCCGTCTGTCACTTACGCGGCCTCGGCTTGCCATGTTCGGGTTGCTTCACCATCGCACCATCCAGCTCTCCGGGGTCGATGCCGCCGGCGCGGTCCACACGGTTGAGTGCCAAAACAACGTGGTCTGTGAGGATGGGCCGTTCTATCAGCGGTACATCAGTGAGTGGACCATTGGACGTCACGAGACCGCATATGGTATGTCCGAGTACATGAACGTCAAGCGTCTTGCCAGACCGTGGATTCGCCCCTTTCTTCGACTTCCGTGGATGGTATCTTCGTGACCATGCCCGGAAGCATTCAGATCTTGCCTGAACATATCGCCAACCAGATCGCTGCTGGCGAGGTCGTTCAGCGTCCGGAGTCGGTCGTCAAGGAGCTGGTCGAGAACTCCATCGATGCTGGTGCCGGTTGCGTGACGGTTGTCGTGCAGGGGGCTGGCAAGAGCCTTATGCACGTCATTGATGATGGCGCCGGCATGACGCGCTCGGACCTTGAGCTCTGTCTTGTGCGGCATGCCACGAGTAAGATCCGCACCGAGGAAGATCTGCACCGCATTGGTACGCTCGGATTCCGCGGTGAGGCCATGGCGTCGATCGCGGCCGTGGCTGATGTTGAAGTACGCACACGTCATCGTGCAGAGGAACTTGGTTGGACGTTGACGTCGCATCCGGGCAAGCCCCTTTCCATCGCGCCGGCAACGAATGACATCGGAACGCAGATCCTAGTTCGGCAGCTCTTCGGATCGGTGCCGGGACGTCGAAAGTTTCTCAAGTCCGACATGACGGAGTTCCGCTACATCAGCGAGACCATGCAGACCCTGGCATTGTCGCGGCCCAACGTGCGTTTTGTGTTCTTTGACGGCCCAACACGTGTGTTCGATCTTGCACCGACAGATCTGAAGGCGCGAATTGCTGAAGTGCTGACCATTGATCCGAATCGATCGCTCATTGATGTGACGGCCTCTGATGCCGGCATTCGCCTGTCAGGATATATCTCGCCGCCGGACGTTTCACGACAGAATCGAAGCGGACAGTTCCTGTTCCTCAACGGTCGCCCCATCAAGAGTCGAGTACTCTCCCACGCGGTCAACCAGGCCTATGAGCATCTGATCTCGGAACGGCAGTTCCCGCTCTTTGCCTTGTATCTGGAGATCGATCCGGAGCGAGTGGACGTGAACGTTCACCCGCAGAAGCACGAGGTGAAGTTCGATGACGAGCGTTCCGTGTTCCTGCTAATGCAGGACGCCGTGATGCGATCATTGGCGCGGGTGAACATCATCCCTCCGATCATGTCGAATGTGCCGATCGCCTCGAGTCCTCTGCGTACGCTTGGAACCGAACCGATGACTGCCGGCCTCATCGTCAATCGCCTGACCGGAGAGATCCTGCGCTCCGGTGGTGGTTTCGATGATCGTGGGCATCAGACAAGTCCGCCGGCCAGATTCACAGCTGCCCACCAACGGTCGCACGACATGCTCTTTGCGCCCGTCGATGTGCCGCAAGAGACGATCTCGGTTCTTTCGGCGACGACCGAGCGCATCATCTGCGTGATCCCTGCAGGCGTGATGGTCGTGCGTCCGGCCTCTGCCACAGAACGGATCTTCTTTGAACAGATCATGGCAAAGGCATCTGGCGATTTCAGTCCGCAAACACTCATGTTCCCAGTCGAGATCGCGCTTGATGCGCACCGACGTGCACAGATCGAAGAACATCGGCAGACCATCATGTCTTCAGGATTCGATTTTGAACTTGGTCCGTCTTCGATCATCGTATCTGCCGTTCCTTCGGTGATCGCCCCAGGGGAGGAACATCTGGTCATTGATGAACTCATCAGTGCCATGTCCGACGTTGAGAACACCCCGGGGATGGACCGCCACGAAGCACTCGTTGCCAGACTTGCCAGGCAATACGCCCGTAGGAGTGTTGTTGGTATGACTCCTGAACGAGCCCACACGATTGTGCGTCAGTTACGCGAGTGCAATATCACGCATCATACGCCGTTTGGACAGCCCACCTATACTGTGATACCCTTTGACGAGATCGACGCGAGGTTTGCATGAGACAACTGATGAGACTTCTTGCGTGCCTGTTTGTCGCGTTCATTATGGCCTCAACGGCGAGCGCTGCTCGTGGCACTGAAACAGATACGGATCTTGACACTCTTGCAATGTGGCTTACGGGTACGTTTTCCAGCGAACGTCACGCTAAGCTTGATTCGGCCTATCGCCACGTCATCCTGAATATGCAGCGAATGTGGAAGCAGCGCACGGACGGAATCTGGATCATTGTCGAACAGGCCATGGCAGAAACGCCCGATGCCCCATACCGTCAGAGAGTCTATCGACTGTTGCGCGTAGAGGAGAATATGATCGAGATCGAGATCTATGCGTGGAAGGACCCAAAACGCACGATTGGCGCATGGAAAGACGTTGCGAAGCTGGACGAGCTCAATCCGACGGACCTTGTCATCAGGCGCGGATGCGAAGTGTATCTGCAACGAGACGATGTCAAGTTCTTTGGCAGCACGCATGGTACAGCCTGTAGCAGCGACATACGTGGTGCATCGTATGCCACGTCTGAGGTGCAGATCGCGGCAAGTGTGATCACGAGTTGGGACCGTGGCTTCACCGCCAGTGGTGAGCAGGCATGGGGAGCCGTCAAAGGCCCGTACTACTTCCTGCGCCAAATCCCATAGTTTTGCATTTCATACCAACCATCATCTGATAAGGAAGAGGATGTCTGTATCTCAGCAGTATGCGCTGATTCTCGGCGTTTCGAGTGGGTTTGGCCGTGCGGCCGCAAAGGCGATGGCCGAAGAAGGCCTTAACATCATCGGCGTACACATGGACAGGGCTGCCGGCATGCAGGCGGTGGCTGAACTGAAGGCTGAGCTCACGGAGCTTGGAGTGCGACACCTCTTTTTCAATCTCAATGCTGCCGATCCCGACCGTCGTGGTGAGATCATGGATGGCATTCGTCTGGAGTTTGAGTCGCACCCCGGCTCGACGATCCGTCTGATGCTTCACTCGCTGGCATTCGGAACCCTGAAGCCGTTCGTTGCCGATCAGCCCGCAGATGCCATTTCACAAAAGAACCTTGAGATGACGCTCGATGTGATGGCCAATTCACTTGTTTACTACGCCCAAGATATCGTCCGTCGAGGCCTGATGGGTCGTGGCGGCCGTATCGTCGGTCTCACCAGCGCTGGAGCTACTCGCGTCCTTCCAATGTATGGCGCTGTCTCGGCCGCGAAGGCAGCGATGGAAGCATACTGCAGACAACTTGCCCTTGAGCTTGCCCCACACGGAATAACAGCCAACACCATCCGTGCAGGCGTCACGGCAACACCCGCGTTGTCGAAGATTCCCGGCAACGATGTCATCATGAACAATGCGCTGATGCGCAATCCATATCACCGTCTGACCACGCCCGATGACGTGGCCAACGTCCTGCGTCTTCTCGTAAAGGAACACGCCTACTGGATCAATGGCGAAACGCTCGGTGTCGATGGTGGCGAAGACGCCGTCGACCTGACCTGGTGGAAGCCAAGTGACAAGTGACGAGTGAACACCTGTCACCTGTCACCTGTCACCTGTCACCTGTCACCTGAAACCTGTCTTAGATCTTACAAATACTCCAGCACATCATGGCGTGTAAGCACGCCATTGATGCTTCCAAACTCCGTCACGGCAACAAGAGGTGCGTTGCGCAGCAGCTGAATGGCGGTCAGTACATCATTGTGGATGTCAACAGTTGGGCAGGGGGCATCCATGATCTGTGTGACGGGAGCAGCGAGCAGTGCGCGATCGTTGATGACGGCTGACATCAGGCGTGCTTCTCGTATCATGCCAGAGAGTGTTGCTCCGTCGATCACAGGCACATCGCTTACCTCGTGGGAGCTCATGAGGGCCAATGCTTCCGACACTGTTGCTGCGGGAGGGACGCTCACGATTGATGGTAGGTGCCCACGCGAGCGCTTGGAAGCAATCACGTCTCGTACCGTGATGCGTTCACGTTCAAGCAGGTCCTTCTCTTCGAGCCATTCATCGGAGTGATGCTTCGTCAGGTAGCGCTCGCCGGTGTCACAGATAATCGCCACAACGACGGCTGACTCATCCAGATGTGCCGCAACGCGCAGTGCCGCGGCCACGTTCATTCCAGATGAGCCGCCGCAGAAGATGCCCTCCTGACGAGCCAGCTGGCGCGCCATGGAGAATGCCTCCTTGTCGTTCACGTTGATGATCTCATCAACCAGATCGAGATCCAGATTGTCTGGAAGGCGATCCTGTCCGACACCTTCGACGAGGTAGGGAAGGGATTCGATCAGACGTCCAGTTTCCTTGTACACCTTCAACGACGAGCCAACGGGGTCGCCGGCGATGACCTTGATCTTTGGATTCATCGACTTGAGATATCTCGCCGTCCCGCTGATCGTTCCGCCCGTGCCCATACCAGCGATGAAGTGCGTGATCTTTCCTTCCGTATCCCTCCAGATCTCCGGTCCTGTTGTGCGCTCATGCGCAACGGCATTGGCCGGATTATCATACTGGTTCAGGATCACAGCACCGGGGATCTCTCCGGCCAGGCGCTGTGCGGTGTTGACGTAATACTCCGGGGAACTTGGCTTGGCCGCACTGGGCATGATCAGCACCTCGCCACCGAGTGCCTTGATGTAGCGCACCCGTTCGACAGATGCTTTGTCTGTTGTCACCAACAGGCACGGATACCCTTTGAGTCGGGCGGCAATGGTCAGTCCAATTCCCGTGTTTCCGCTTGTTGGCTCGATGATGAGCGATCCGGGCTTGAGACGCCCACTTCGCTCGGCATCTTCGATCATCGCAATGCCGATACGATCCTTGATCGACCCACCGGGGTTGCGTGACTCAAGCTTCACAAGGACAGTTGCCTTGATATTGCGAGCCAGCGCATTCAGGCGGATAAGGGGCGTGTTGCCAATCAGGTCGAGGACGGACGACTGGACGTTCATGTGAGTTGCTGTTCCAATTGTTGACGTTCGTACATGTCAAAATACAGACCGCGGCGCTGAAGGAGTTCGGAATGCGAGCCCCTTTCCACGATGCGGCCTTCGTGGAGAACGATGATGTTCGTACACCGTTGAACCGTTGAGATACGGTGGGAAATCACGATCGTTGTCCGACCGGACATCACACTCTCTAGTCCGCTCATGATGCGGTCCTCTGTGGCGGCATCGACAGCCGACAGGGAGTCATCGAGGATCAGAATGCGAGGATCGCTGACGATCGCTCTGGCCAGCGAAGTTCGCTGCTTCTGTCCGCCCGAGAGAGTGACGCCCCTTTCTCCAACGACCGTATCGAACCCGCCGGGCAAGGTTGAGATGTCATTGGGGAGCTGGGCTATGCTTGCGGCATGATCGACCTGCTCGTCTGTAGCACTTGGACGGCCGAAGCGAATGTTCTCACGGATCGTGTCTGAGAACAGGAACGATTCCTGGGGCACAACCGCGATGGCAGCCCGGAGGTCTGTCAGAGAATAGTCGCGAACGTCGTGACCATCGATCATGACTTTCCCGTCGGACACGTCGTAAAGGCGGGGAAGCAGGCCAACAATGGACGACTTCCCGCTGCCGACAGAACCGACGATGCCAAGACTTTCTCCGGGAGCGATCTCGAAGTTGAGATCGTCAAGCACTCGTCGCGTGCCGTCGTAGCTCAGAGTAACGTTGCGGAACGAGATGCCACCAACGATCTCGGATGATGCCGCTGATCCAGACTTGATGGTCGAGGGGGCATCGATGATCATGCCGAGACGTCCGATCGAGGCAGCCCCACGTTGGATCATGCTGGTGACCCATCCGATGGCTGCGATGGGCCACAGGAGCTGGTTCAAATAGATGAAGAACTGCGTCAGCTCACCCACGGTCAGATCATTGCGCACCACGAGCCAACCACCAACACCGATCACGATGACGTAGCTCAGGTTGAAAAGCACGGTCATGCCTGGCATCATCAGTGACTGAATTCGGGCCAGACGCATATTCTTACGATAGTATTCGCGACTCAGATCATCAAACCGTTCCGCCTCATCTGTTCCGCGTGCGTAGGCACGAACAACGCGAATGCCGGAGGCGGTCTCCTGTGCATGGGTGGTGATGTGCTCGTAATGTTCCTGAACGATGCGGTAATTGGCATGAATGCGCCGACCGAGACGATACGTGAGCGTGGAAACCAACGGCACCGGAATGAGAATGGCGGCAGAGAGCCATCCATTGAGATTGATCATCCAGGAAAGAGCGAAGGCAAACGTGGTGATCGTGTTGGCCGTGTACATGATTGCCGGGCCGATGAACTCACGAACCGATCCTATGTCATTCGAGAAATGCGCAAGCAGGGATCCCGTCGACCGGTCATGAAAGAACTTTGCCGGCTGTACCTTCAGTGCGTTGACAAAGTCGTTGCGGAGATCTTCCTCGACCAGGCGCGACATGACGATGATCGTCCGTCGGGTCGCGAACATGAAGGTGCCACTGCCGATGGTCAGCAGCAGGATCTGTGCGATGAGCCACCAGATATCTGCTTGCGTCGATCCTGATGCTTTCAGCGTGTCGATGGTCGTCCCAACAACATGAGGTACCGTCGTTGAGCAGACATTCGAAAGGGTGATGAAGACAAGCCCAAGTGCCGTGCGCCCCTTGTAGCGGCGCACGTATGGAAGCAATCTGCGCAGCTCGCGCAGCGCACCGGTAGCGGGCTTTACGTCAGACATCAGGCGATCGTGACGCCCTGACAGAGGTATACATCCTGAATGGCATTGAGAAGCTCGACGCCTTCATTCATCGGTCGCTGGAAGGCCTTACGTCCGGAGATCAGCCCCATTCCACCGGCACGCTTGTTGATGACGGCCGTGGTCACAGCCTCGGCCATGTCATTGGAACCAGATGCACCACCTGAATTGATCAATCCGATGCGGCCCATGTAGCAGTTGGCAACCTGATACCGACAGAGATCGATCGGGTGTTCGGAGGACAGTTCGGAGTACATACGCTTGTCGAGCTTCCCATAGCTCGAGCCGCCCATGTTCAGAGCTTCAAAGCCGCGATTGTTCTCCGGCAGTTTCTGCTTGATGATGTCGGCCCCAATGGTCACACCTAAGTGATTGGCCTGACCGGTGAGATCTGCCGCGACGTGGTAATCCTTGTCGGACTTGAATGCCGGGTTGCGCAGGTAGCACCAGAGAATGGTTGCCATACCGAGCTCATGGGCAAGAGCGAATGCTTCGGAGATCTCCACGATCTGACGTCCACTTTCCGGCGAGCCAAAATAAATGGTCGCCCCGATGGCGGCAGCACCCATATCGTGCGCCTGTCGGACCGTACCAAAGAGCACTTGGTCGAACTTGTTCGGATAGGTCAGGAGTTCGTTGTGATTGATCTTCACCACGAAGGGGATATGGTGGGCATACTGTCGCGCCACGTTGCCCAGAACTCCGAAGGTCGATGCCACGGCATTGCAGCCCCCTTCGATGGCGAGTTCGACGATGCGGGCAGGATCGAAGTAGATCGGATTCTTCGCGAACGAGGCTCCTGCACTGTGCTCGATCCCTTGGTCCACCGGTAGGATCGATACGTAACCGGTGTTGGCCAAACGTCCAGAGGAGTGAATCCACTGCAGGTTGTTCAGGACGCGGTTGTTACGATCCGAACCTCCAAACACGTCGCTTACCGACGAAGGCGATGGAACGTAGATCGAGTCCTTGGGGATCGTCGAGCACGTATGATCGAGCAGGTAGGGGGCTTGCTGTCCCAGAAGCGACGTGATGCGGTCGAACATCGAAACCTCGGAAAGTGGTGTGAGCGCGTGCAAATCTACGAAAACGCAACGGGCGGCTCCGTTGACCGGAAGCCGCCCGTTGTGGGATTGCGACAGTTGGGATCAGCGCAGAACGTTGAAGCTTGTCGTGGCCGTAAACGGACCGCTGAGCATGCGGACAAAGTACGTGCCATTGGCGAGCGAACTGACGTTCACAGTGAGCTGATATGCGCCCGACGGCACGACGGGGCTGTGTGCTTCGATGACGACGTCTCCCATGGCGTTGACGATCTGGAAGGACGTCGAAAGCGTCAGACCTGTTGTGTACGGAATCGTCACGATGTCACGGACCGGATTGCCGAGCGGCTGAGCAAGGCCGGCGCGGTTGGATCCGAAATTGACAAGGCGACCCTCAGTGAAACAGACCTCCGCCATTGTCACGGCACTGCGATCGCCCACAGGAACAAGACAGTTCAGTGGGGTTGTAACCGTCATCTGCACGGGGAGTGAAGAATCGGCGTTCAGGAACACATCGAAGGTCGGTGTGACAAGGACGCCCTGCTCGAGCGTTCCTCCGGTTGACTGTGCTGCAATGTCCACCCGTCCGACGGCAGCAGTTGGCGTAAATGTCCAACCATTCATCTGCTGCGATGTAAAGCCACGGAATCGCATAGCGTCCGGGTTATGCGTCAATGCGATCGCGAAACTCTGCGGCTTTGCTCCCGTGAACTCGGCAGCATTATATGATACACTGATCGGCAGCGCCACGAGCTGTCCGATGCGTCCTTCGCCAATGGTGCCAAAGCTGAACTGCACAGGAGTCGTCACACCTTCGCCATCGACGCTGACCGTGAGTTTCAGACTCTGATCATTGGGGATGTTGAAGGTGGCCGACGTACGACCGATCACACTTGGCTGGAACGTTACCGTGATGACCTTCGACTCTCCGGGCTTAAGTACAAAGCCAGTGGTCTGGTCGAGGACGAATGCACCGACATCGCCCGTTCCGATAGGAGCTTGGCATGTCAGGTCGAACTGTGTGCTGTTGTTCGTGATCGTGAACGTCGCATTGCGCGTTGCGCATGTCAGGGTCTTCGGGAAGCTTATCGGATCGAGTGACGAGGCGTCCCGTCCGATACCTTCGAGCACAACGAGCGTGTCAGCGTATGGAGGTACCGGACCCGGGCCTGTCTTGGCGTCGTGGCTGATTCGAACATTCACGCGGTTGTTGCCGATGACCTGTGGAGTGAAGCTTACCGGAAGCTCAAGTGGGGCCGAGTTCGGCTTCAGCGTGATGGGTAGTTGCGGAAGCGCACCCGACCATGCAAAGGCAGCCGAAGGCGTCTCAAAGGCGATGGTCGAGATCACAAGATCACTCGTCGCATCCGTGTTTCTGATCACAACCTTGCCAGACTCCGGAGAGGTCGTCGACACGGTCCACGGCGCGAATCTGTAGCCAGTGGCCTGAATGGCAGGGAGGAATCCACTACCCTTGGCAACGCCGGTCAGAGGCGAACTTTCTTTGCCCTTGATCACCACCGTAATGCCCGCCGAATGCATTCCCCGCGTCTGAGGCGTGTACGTGACTGGGACCTTGACAACCTCACCGGCGGCCATACGGCGCGGTGCCGGCAGTGTGAATGCAAAGTTCGGGTTGGATGGATCGGTCAGCGTGATCGAGGTGATCTCGGCCTCTTCCGAGTTCAAGTTGGAAATGCTGATCGCACCGGTGCCGGGAGTGAGCACTCTCAGCAGGCCGAGATCGACATTGTCGATGGTGACACGTGGTTCGACGATCTCAACCTTGATGGTTGCGACCTGCTCGCCGCAGAGCTCCGGAGGCAGCCCAAAATTGATCGTGGTGGTCTTGACGCCGGGAGAAGCAGCCGGCACGTCGATGTCAACGTCGAAGCAGCCGCCGTTCGGAGCGAGTGTGAAAGGGCCAACGTTGCGAACCACAATGTCCGGATTCGGCACCGTCACTCGCAAGTTGCCGTTGATTGCCACAGATCCCACATTCTTGATCATGCAGGTGATCTTCATCGTACGAGGCTGTCCAAGAGGCACCTTGCCTTGGTCGACGTTGGCGTTGGTCTCGACGTCGCATGGCGCAGTGGCAAGTCCATCAACGCTCAGCTGGACGGGAGAACCGCAGGTACCGGCTACTTCAATCAGAGCCGACCGGGTTCCAACACCCTTGGGACTGAAGATCAATTCGATGTTCAGTGACTTTCCGGCAGGTACGACCTGACCAACGATGTTCCCGGCCAGTGTGAAGTCGCCGGCATTCGCACCAGCCACGACGACACTCTTGACCGTCACATCGAAGTTGCCGATGTTGGATAGCACGGCGGTCTTGGTGGTACTTTGACCCTGTTGAATCGTTGAGAACGTGACCCTGTTCGGACGAAACTCCAATTGAGGGGACTTCACCGAGAAGACGTTGTCAGAAACATCGTTCGAGGCCGGTGCTGCTCCATTCTTGTACACGTAGACATCGTCAGAGCCCGGACCGGAATTGTTCCCGAGAGTGATCTCAGGGGGCGAGAACGTGATCGGACCGCGATACGCATCTGTCTTGTATGTGAACCCCAGACGGTCTGTCGCAGTTAGACTCTGGTACGTCAGGCCAGTACCGGTCGTCGGCTTCGTACCAGCGAAGAATTGTGCATCACCCCGCGTATCGTAAATGACGTGGAAGTCGCGATCGGTGGCGTTCGGGAACGTTTGCGAGCGCACAGGAGCTCCCAGACTGTTCCTTCCAACCTCGACGAAGCGCTGGAACTTTCCGGCCGCGATCACCTCGACGTTTCCTGCTGCATCGTAGCGCAGGCCAATGTCGGTCAGCATTGCATGGCTGCTCTGCGTTGCCGTACCCTTCGAGCCGGCCTGCCAATCGAGCATGCCAGTCGAATCGAACTTGAACACGAAGAAGTTGCGCGTATCAAGAGGGCCTCTGTTCGGGAGATACGGGCCGAATGTGACCGCCGGACTGGAGAAGTACCCCGCAACGTAGTAGTTGCCCTTATTGTCCACGACACAGCCCACGATCTTTTCTTCGTTGGAGGCGGTGCCAACAAGCAGCAAGACCTTCGACGGATCGATGATCTTCCCGTCACTGTCCATTTCCACAAAGTACCCGTCAAGATTGCCGGCTGCCCCGTTCTGCGCGACATTCCCGAATCGGGTGTTACCCTCGAAGAAGCCCGTGGCGAAGACCTTTACACCACTCGGAATAACGGCCACCGACGTGGGCGTCTCATCACCGAATCCACCGAGCTGGGTCGCCCATGCATACTGTTGGACCGGGCTGACGCTGACGCGGACTTTGTAATTGGTTCCTGACCGCGGAGGGAGCCACTTGTAGACGAGTCCGGTTGCAGCAGGTTCAATTGGCTTCCACGTTGCTCCGCCATCTTCGGAGTAGTCAATGCTTACCGGCTGGGTCGGCAAGACACCTGCCCACTTGATCAAAACCGTATCGCATGTTGAGAAGAGCTCACCACCGACCGGCGACTGAAGAAGGACCACGCCGGTTCCTCCGACGAGTGTGACCTTCGGTGGGCAGGGGAATCCGGTAAAGGCAAGCTCTGCCTGTCGGAAATTCTTTGCCGCCCCTTGCTTGAACTCAACTCGGATAACACGCTTTGCACCAGGTGCTAGATTGAATGGCGCAAACGTCGGCTGGTTGAACGGGAAGTTCCAGTCAACCACGCGGAAGTACGTGGATGGATTGAGCGTTTGCTCCGTTGCCGCGAAGGTTGCCCCTCGCGCCGTAAGCGTCACGTTCGCAAACGAGACCTGGTTCGGTGCGGGATCCCCGCAGAAGAGCACGGGATCGCTGACCTCGACGCTCGAGACACTCGATGGGGGAGTTACGAATTGAACGTTCGTGGTCGGTCGCACGCCACGGAGCATGGTGATGCCCGCCGTCCGGTTACGTCCCTGTTCGGTGCAGGTATAGGAAGAGATCCAGCTGATGCGGCAAATCTTTCGAACCTGCGTTTCAAGAGCTAGGAATGACATGAGGCTTACGAGCTCGCCTTCATTCGTAACGATTGACTTGCCCCCTGTGGCCTTCGCAAAAGCAGCCAGCGATGCATGGGTGTCCGGCACCAGGATCGTGATGCTGTAAAACCGGATGCCTTGTGATGCAAGCTTTTGCGCATTATCGGCAATGAACTTTGACTCACTTCTGGTTTCCGAAACATCGGCAATGCCTGGATTGGGGTATCCGTCTGTGAGGAAGAAGACGTACTTCGGCAGGTTCGACGGACGCTTCTTGAAGAGGTCGTAGATGTTCAGTGTTTTGTGTTCAAATGGCAGGACGTAGTTGGTGTTGGTCAGTGTCTTCATCAGGCGAAGCGAGTCAATGATCGGCTTGGCCGAGTTTGCCCACTCGACGGTGACCTCAACTGTGCCTGAGAACGTGACTAACGAAACGCGCGTCTCGCCGGCAAACTTCAGCTGTTCGACGAACGACTTGATAGCATCCTTGGCAAAATCAAACCTCTTGCGGCCTTCGACCGGATCGTCCATCGATTGCGACCGGTCGAGAATGATGATGATACTGGCCTCGGGGTCACTCACGAGCGAGTCGCACTCATGCGTGACTGATGCCGTAACATCGATCGGGGCTCCACCTTGCTGCGTCTCAGTGACGCGGAAATCAGCAGCTCTGAGGTCTGTGATAGGGTTCCCCGTGGCATCAAGTGCGATGTAATCGGCCGTGATCTTGGGGAAAGAGAGCGCGTTAACGCCGTATATGTTCAGCGCCTGCGCACTGGCAGTGCCCGAGGCGACGGCAAACAGTGCGATGGCAAACAGGATTCTGCACATCGTTTTCATGGTCTCTCCCAAAGCATGGTTGAGGTGATTCATTCTAGTTTTCATTGTCAGAAACACTTTTCGTGAAGACTCGGTTACATGTTGTAAGGTCAGACCACGGCCTGTTCTAGCACACGGAATGTCCGCTCTGTAGCATTCAACTCCGCATTCACGCCGAGAGGCAGTGTCATCTTGCTCTTGACGTGTCCGAACGGGAGCCCGTAAACGACCGGAATCCCGAGTGATGCAAGCCGCTGTTCAAACACCTGCTGAAGACTCAACGACGGTCCGCTGATCGAGGTTCCACGCGCCTCACAGTCGCGGAAGCTGCCAAGAGCGATGCCTCGTGCACTTTGAAGCTTGCCGGCAAGCCACAATTGCGTGAGCATCCGATCAACCCTAAACGGCTCTTCATTGACCTCTTCAAGGAACAGGATCGCGTCGGTTGTATCGATCTCAAACTTCGTGCCAAGGGTGCTGACGACGAGTGCGAGATTTCCGCCCGTTAGCCGTCCCTGAGCACTGCCCTCGTTGATGACCGTTAACCTCGGATTGGAGAACGACACCAGAGAAGACGACGCCTCAGGGAGCAAGACCTCCTGAAGAGACTGGACGGTGAACTGATCGAAGGTTGAGGAGGCTACCGGACCGTGGAACGTGACAACCCCACTGAGTTGCTGGGCGGCAATGAGCAGGGCTGTGATGTCGCTGAAGCCCATGATGATCTTGCCCGCCTGACGTATCGCCGTAAAGTCCAGCATCGGCAGAATGCGCATGACGCCATACCCGCCCCGAGCACAGATCACAGCGTCGACTTCCGGGTCCTCAATGAAATCCATGAACTCCGATGCCCTGTCTTGGTCGGGGGCCGAAAGGTAGCCGTTGCGACGTGAGACGTTCTTCCCAAGCTTGACACGTACATCCCATTCTCGGCACAGCGAGACGAAATCGGCGATGTCGCCACTCGAGGCCGCACTTGCCGGGCACACAATGCCGACGGTCGACCCCGCGCGAATTCCCCGTGGAAGCACGCGCGCAATGGGCTGACCAATTCCGGTATCTGCCGGAGCACGCTGGATTGCTGCTCCTGCACTCGCCGCAATCGACGCCGAGGCCATGGTTGTAACGAAGGAACGTCTGTTCATTGGCTGATCGTACGTGCAAAAAACGCACTCCCCTGCAACCGACAAATCTACGAATGTTTGGCCCGTACGGGAAAACCCTTTGGACCGCTTCCGGAGTGGGGTCTTCTACTCGTGCGGCATGCATAGTTCGCTCCTGCGTATATTCGCCCCTTCGGAAAGGTGCAAGAGTGGTTGAATTGGCACGCCTGGAAAGCGTGTGTGCCGGCAACGGTACCGCGGGTTCGAATCCCGCCCTTTCCGCTAACCCATAGGGACGACATGGACTTCCATGAGTCTTGTTCCCGGCTCACGAGGCCTCAGAGCAGAACATGAACGTATTCGGACGGTCACTCCCCAAAGGTGCGGCTGGTATCGCAGGGTGGATCGTCGTTGGTGTCGTGGCCCTGGGCACGATGACACTTCTCGGTTCTCTGGTCTGGCGTCTTCTTCACCCGCCAATCTCGCCCCTTGCAGACGAGGACGACCCGCGAAGTGCGATACAGCTGGAGATCGTTAACTCATCGGGACGAAAGGGGGCTGGCAAGGACGTATTGAATTTCTTCCGTCGTCGAGGATTCGATGTTGTGGAGATTGGCACGTCGTCGGAGCGCCCACGTCGATCACAGGTCATTGATCGGGTGGGTGATCGTCAGTCGGCTCTGAAGGTAGCCCGAGCTCTCGGCGTGGCTGACACAATGGTCGTGACGGAGATCGATTCCATGCGATTTTTGAAAGCTTCAGTGGTGCTCGGCGGTGATATCGACAAGCTCGAGCCATTTGCCGAATGATCTCTCACCTGAATCCAAAACCCAAAACCCAAAACCCAAAACCTGGAAACACGTGAAGCCCCGTAGTACCAAAGGAAGAGCCGTTCTCTGTGCACGCTTGGCACAGGAGAAGCTCGCGCATGACATCCTGATCCTCGACCTGTCGGAGATTGAAACTCCGCCGGCCGATTTCTTCGTGATCGTCACGGTCGATTCCGAAGCTCAGATCAAGGCCGTGACCGATTCGATCGAGGACACGCTCAAGGCCATGGGATTCGGCTATCCCAATCATGAAGGCAAGGGCACCTCGACGTGGGTGATCCTTGATTACTTCGATGTGGTGGTCCATGTGATGCTGGGTTCTGCTCGCGAGTTCTACAAGCTCGAGCGTCTCTGGGGTGATGCAAAGGCGTATACGCTGACTCCCTCGGGGGCTGCGCGTGCGACAACCGTGAAATCGAAGAAGGCGGCAGCGGTATGATTCAGAGATACATCGAGGCGGAACTGCGCCGATCGGCCGAGTCGGTAGGGCTCGTCATCGAGGGTCCTATCCCGTTTGGTGTTCCAAAGCAGGATGGGCAGGGGCATCTGTCGACCAACATTGCCATGATGCATGCCAAACGACTCGGAAAGCAGCCCCGCCTTCTTGCCCAGGAGATTGTCGACGGCTTGGCTGCTTCGAACCTTGTTGCCTCCGTTGACGTGGCCGGGCCTGGTTTTATCAATATCACGTTCAGTGACGCGGTGTATCACGCGATGCTGCGTGACCTTGACCGGCTGGGCGATGAGATTGGCCGATCAGACGTTGGCAGCGGCCGCACGATGAACATCGAGTATGTCAGTGCAAATCCCACAGGCCCCCTACATGCCGGACACGGACGAAACTGCGCCGTGGGTGATACGATCGCGAACCTGTTTGCCTGGAATGGCTACGGCGTAACGCGTGAGTACTACTTCAACAATGCCGGCAATCAAATGAACATGCTCGGACGCAGCATCTACGTGCGGTTGCAGCATGCACTCGGCAATCTTGACGTGCCGTTCCCGGAAGACGGCTATCATGGGGAGTACATCAGCCAGATCGCCGAGATGATCGCTGCCGAAAACGCCGACCTCGTTCGGTCAATGTCCGAAGAAGATGCCCTGAGCTACTGCCGCAAGCAGGGCGAAACATGGTGCTTTGCTGCCATTCGTCAAACACTGCAGAATCTGAATATCCACCACGACGTGTATTTCAACGAGGATACGCTGTACGGTACGGGCAAGGTCATGGCAACCGTCGAGGCCCTTCGCGAGCGAGGCCTGGTGTATGAAAAGGATGGGGCGACCTGGTTTGCGCTGACGCAGGTGGGGAATCCTCAAGACAAGGTGATCATCAAGTCCACCGGTGAACCAACCTATCGACTTCCCGATATCGCCTATCATCGTGACAAGCTCGAAAGGGGCTACGACGTGGTCGTCGACATCTTTGGTGCCGATCACATCGCCACGGTGCCGGACGTCCTGGCTGGGGTCAAAGCGCTCGGATTCGACACCGATCGCGTCCGCGTCGTCATCCACCAGATGGTGACGTTTGTGGAAGATGGCCAGGTTGTGAAGTTCTCAAAGCGCAGCGGTAAGTCATTCACGCTTGACGACCTTATCGAAGAGGTCGGTGCAGACGTCGTGCGGTTCTTTTTCATCATGCGCGCTGTTGGCACACACCTTGAGTTCGACCTCGGGCTGGCCAAAGAAGAAGGCGATCGGAATCCGGTCTTCTACCTCCAATACGCTCATGCGCGGATATGCTCGATCTTGAGCAAGGGACGTGAGCGTGGTGTGACCCTCGATCACGGAGCGGATCTTTCCGTGCTGGTCGATCCACGGGAGATCGAACTCATTTCGATGCTGTCGCGCTTCCGCTCAACCGTTGAACGCGCGTGCGAGAATCTCGAGCCCCATGTGATCGCCGAGTATCTGCGAGATCTTGCCGGAGCGTATCACAACTTTTACCATGACTGCAGGATCCTCGGAGCCGAGCCACACCTTGAGTCGGCCCGTCTTTTGCTGGCAGATGTTACACGAAGAGCCATGCGCAATGGTCTTCTGATCCTCGGCGTCGGGACGCCCGAGCGTATGTGACCGTCGCCATGGTAAACCGCGAATACTACTACGAGTTGGATGCGCGCGGTGTGCTGTCGCTTGACGGGATCGTTCAGGACGATCCATGGTTTCTTGATTTCTTCTTTCGACGTCTGGCGCCGACGGCCAATCCGGATTATCCGGAGTATCCGTTTGTGAGCCGATGCGGTGAAGAAATGAACTATCTGCGCGTGCAAGACACGCCAATCGTGTATGGTGGTCTGCGTGACGGACGACTTGAGTACGCGCATTCGCTCTCGACAGCGTTTGCGCCCGATAGGCTCTCGTACTCGTCTGACGGCGTACTCTATCATTGGGCGCCGGTGGGCGAACGTGGCCGCCTGGCCCCGCACGTTGCCGTGGAGGTAGCTCGCAATATCGAGCCCTGGGGGCCCTACTATGCCTACCGTGAACCAGGGTCGTCATTCCTGACTCCACTGCAGCCTCTTGCCGTGATTGACGATATGCAGTTCCTGAGACCAAAGCCTGAGAACCACTGCGTCGGCTGCGGTCAGGCCAATCCCCACTCTCTGCGCTTGACGTTCATACGCAGCAGGCAGGACAAAGTGGTTCGTACATGGGTGCGCCCCGATGAGCGGCTGCAAGGGGCTCTTGGCACGGTACATGGAGGCATGATCTCGCTTCTGCTTGATGAGGCAATGGGTAAGACGCTCAGCGCGGCTGGGATCCGTGCGCCAACGGCCCGACTTCAGGTGGATTTCCGGCGGCCGATGATGATCGGACGCGAGTACGAAGTGCGCGCCTGGATCACCTCGCAACAAGGACGCAAGCAGTTCGTCAAAGCCGAAGTTCGCTCGGCTGACGATCAGACCTTGATCGCCGAGGCCGAGGCTTTGTTCCTCCAGTTACGCTCCGAAACCGGGACCATCCAGGCAGGATGAATCAACAACCAAACATGCTTCTGTTCGGTGCAGTGCTTGGCACCGTCTTACTTGTCATCGATCTCTACGTCCTCATGCACTGGACGTCGTTTGCTCGCAAGCGTCACCTCAACCGTTGGTGGTATCGGGCACCGTGGATCACGGCGGCGATGGTGTTCGTTCTGCTTGTGTCGATGCTCCTGCGTCGGCACTTCTTTCGCATGGATGGGTTTGATGTGACGATGATGGGTTTCGTCTCCTTATGGTACCTACCCAAGTTCGGAATCGGTGCCGTCCTGCTTGTCCGCGATATGGTTCGCGGTGTAACCTTTCTCTGGCGACGTCTGGCTTCTGCCGGCACGTCCGAGATGCCTGCACCAGCAAGTCCGGATGCTGATCCTTTGCCCGTTGCGGCGGAGCCCTCCCGCCGGGCCTTCCTCGGCACGGCTGCGTGGTCTGTCTCGGCGGTGCCCTTTGTGATCGTTGGAAGGGGCATCTGGAGCACGCTCTATGACTTTCAAACCTATCGCCAAGAGCTGCGCATCGATCGATTGCCGCGAGCACTCGACGGATTTCGAATCGCGCAGATATCGGATGTTCATGCCGGCTCGTTTCCGGACCACCGGCCATTTGAGGAGGTGCGTCGAATCCTCGAGTCGGAGCAGCCTGACCTGATCGTGATCACCGGAGACTTCGTCAACCAAAAGCCCCGTGAACTTTCGATGATCTCCCGCGAACTCGAACGACTGTCGGCTCCGTATGGGGTGATGGCATGTCTGGGCAACCACGACCATTACAATACGCCGCAAGAGCATAATGATCTGAAGCGTGCTCTCGGCTCCATGGGGGTCGATCTGTTGGTCAATCAAAACCGTCGCATCGGATCTGAAGGCTCAGCACTTGTGATCGCCGGCACTGATAACACAGGATTCCGACAATCCTATGCTCGACTTGATAGGGCGCTCGAAGGGGTCAATCCCGACGATTCGGTGGTACTGCTTGCCCATGATCCGACGTTTTGGGACAAGGAAGTTGTCGGACATGAGAGCATTGAACTGATGCTCGCCGGACATACACACGGGGGGCAGTTTGGCGTCCAATTCGCCGGATTCGAGTGGAGTCCGGCACAGCATGTGTACAGGCAGTGGGCTGGACTCTACACAAAGGGTCGACAGCATTTGTACGTCAATCGCGGAATTGGAACCGTCGGTCCACCAATGCGTATTGGTATCCCACCCGAGATTACCATCTTCACGCTCCGCTCAGCCCCCTACGGAAACGGTCTTGCTTAAGCATACTGCAGGGCGTCGAGAGCCACATGCACCATCATTGAGGCCCCGGTGATCATGGCCTCTTCGTCTGGTGCAAATCTTGGGTTGTGCAGACCTGGCATGTGGCTTTGATCACGTGGTCGAGCGCCAAGGGTCCAGAAGCATGATGGCGCAACCTCCGTGTAGAACGCAAAGTCCTCGGCCCACATCTTGGGTTCAAAATCCGTCGCCGACATTCCGTGCTTCACGGCGACGTTCCGGGCGAAAGTGACGGCGGCTTCGTCGTTCACGAGAGGCGGATATCCTTTTACAATGGACACATCCGCAGAGCAACCATGCAGAGCTGCATAAGCCCGTGACTGTTCTTCGATGAACGTCCATGCCTGCTCACGCCAGCTCTGGTTGAATGACCGCAAGGTCCCCTTCATCTCCACGGTGTCCGGGATGATGTTCGTTGCGGTGCCTCCATGAATACTGGTCACAGTGATCACTCCGGCATCGAGAGGGTTCCGATGTTTTGTGATCAACGTTTGAAGGTGGTGAATCAGCCCACTGGCCGCCATGATGGGGTCGCGTCCCTGATGTGGCTGAGCGGCATGTGCGCCGAACCCCGTGATGGTCCAGTACAGCTCATCGGCTGCAGCCATCATCGGACCGGCAACAAATCCGAGTTCGCCAACGGGAGCATCCGGATAGACATGCTGACCGAAGACCATCGACGGTGTTGGGTTCAGAAGTGCTCCCTCGGCGATCATCATACTTGCGCCACCCGGTGATTTTTCCTCGCCTGGTTGAAAGAGCAGTTTAACGGTGCCGGAGAGTACGGACTGGTGCTCGTGAAGAACGCGAGCTGCGGCCAAAAGCATGGTCGTGTGCATGTCGTGGCCACATGCATGCATGACGCCTGGTCGCAAAGAGGCATAGTCCAGACCGGTTTCTTCCATCATTGGCAGGGCGTCAATATCGGCCCGCAAGGCCACGCAACGCTCACCCGAACCAATGTGCGCCACGATACCAGTGGTTGCAACACGCTTGTGTTCAATGCCAAGCTCGGTCAGTGTTCGCGAGATCAAGTCAGCCGTTTCAAACTCATGAAATGACACCTCCGGATTGCGATGAAGGTGGCGGCGAATCTCGACCATCCATGGGTAGATCGATTCGATGTGTTCACGCATTGTCATATGTGGCGTCTCCGCGTAGTTCTATGGATTGGATCTGCCCACCATCGGCATTGATCGTTACCTCGATCATACGTCCACTTGGTGGTATGATGCGGTACACGTGTACCGACGGAGTGCGCATCCACATGCTAAGTGATGCGCTCACAGCGCCGGTGCCACACGCCTGCGTGATGGCCTCAACGCCGCGTTCGAAGGTTGCCAAGTGCAGCGTTCCGTCGTCAGAAGTTTCAAGCATGTTCACGTTTGTTCCCCTTGGAAACTCGGGGTGATGTCGGAGGCACGCCACGAGAGGACTACCCGCATCGTGAGGTGCATCGATGACAACGTGATCACTGTTGACGTTGGCGTACCAAACCGGAACATCGACGGAATCGAGGGTGCCGGTAGGAAAGTAACGAAGCTGCGTTGGGGGAGGCAGAAGAACGCTGATCGTCCCGTCGTTGTGTGCACGTGCCGTGTAGACAGCACCATTGAATGTGAGGGTTAGGGGGCCTTGGGCGGCTGCTCCATTGTCGATCGCATATCGAATCACACAACGAGCGCCATTGCCGCAGAACATGCCACGGCTTCCGTCAGGATTGTAAAACTCTGCCGAAACTCCCCGCGAGTCGATCGATCGTATTCTCAGCAGTCCCTCGATGGCCCGTCCATCTGCGCGTTCGTTGGTTTGAATCAACCTGGACACGGACTCTGCCGTGAGCTCACTGATCAGATCGGTGCTCGATCGATCGTCGACAAGTAAGAACGTATTGCCCGCACCACTCATATGCACGGTCATTGCGGTAGGTCCTCCAACGCAGAGGTAAGCTCAGTGTGTATCAGGCCATTGGTTGCGATGATCGAATCCGGCTTCAAGGAGAATTCTCTCCCGTGATAATGTGTGACCGTTCCTCCGGCCTGTCGCACCATCGCTGCGCCGGCAGCCATGTCCCATGGCTGCAATTCAACTTCCCAGTACCCATCAAAACGCCCGTCAGCAACATACGCCAGATCGAGTGCGGCACTGCCCAGTCTCCGCACAGGAAGGCCTCTGCCAACGATAGCGGCAAACTGGTCAATGCACCTGCCCGGGTTGGTGTCAACATCGTACGGAAAGCCCGTCACTAAGATGCTGTCACGAAGTGTCGAGGACGTTGAGACGTTCATCGGTCGTCCATTACACCAAGCGCCACTGCCAGTGATGCATGTGAAGGTCTCTTCGGTAAGGGGCTGATGAACGACCCCGCAGAGGGTTTCACCATCCCGAACAGCAGCGATCGAAACACAGAAAATGGGAATGCCGTGAGCGAAGTTCACGGTTCCATCAAGAGGATCGATCACCCAGAGGAGCTCATCTCGACCAGTGTGTTGACCGCTTTCTTCGGCCAAGAACCGGGCACCGGGCGTCCGAGCTCGGAGGACATCGATGACGCGTTGCTCACTTCGATGATCGAACTCCGTCACCAGATTGTGTCGACCCTGCTTGGAGCTCGTTGTCATGGCGCTTCCAAATCCGCCTCTCAAAATGGATCCGGCTTCGTGAGCAGCTTCGAGAGCCACCTCAAGGAGTTGGTTGTTGGACATGTCGGATGCCTCAGCCCAGCACGGTGTTTGCTTCGTTGCGAATCATCGTGGCGAGCGTCTGAAGTCGCGGGTCAGATGACGTTTCTGCTATCGGAACGTATCTCGAGAGGGTTGTCGACACATAGAGATGCGGGTTCTTCTTCAGATTGAACGAAAGGCACCGGAAGTTGTCCAAACGAGCCGAAAGCTTGATCAGCAGGCAGTCCTGGCTTGCCCTTCGCAGACGTTCGGCATAATACATGTCAACACGTTCAGGATCGACCTTCGCGGCATCGAGGTCCTTGGTAAGAGTCTCAACGATGTAGGCAACGTATGAGCCGAAGTTATACTCGAGGACGTTGCGCGTGATCGTACGGGAGTCCTCCAGCACGTCGTGTAGGAGCGCAGCAACGATCACGTCCGTGTCATGAATCCTCAATTCATCCATGAGGATCATCGCCGTTCGTGCAAGATGATCGAAGTACGCCGTACCATCATTGCGCAGTTTGCCGGCATGCACCGAAGATGCCATCTCGTACGCGTCGAGCACCTTGTTGACGTGGATCGGCTCTCCGTGTGAAAGGATCCGCAATTGCAGGTCTTCCGACGTAAGTGTTCGCCGGTTGTACTGTGGTGTCGACGACTCGGGGAAGTGCTCCATCGTCACCCTGCCTTTCGTGAGGTCTTTACCGCCGGCCGTTGCATGAGTTCACGTGCGCCACTCAGTGCCGTGGCGGTCACATCGGAACCACTCAAGAGCATGGCGACGTCATGTTGTGCCTCCGCCTGATCGATTCTCCTGGCGCTGATGGTCGTGCGGTCGTCGCTCGCAGACTTCGACACACGCACGAAGTTGTCGGCAAGCGAGGCGATCTGCGCCAAATGCGTGATGCAGATCAGCTGTTGCCGGCGAGCAAGTTGTTGCATCACGACGCCCACGGTTCGGGCTACACGTCCGCTGATTCCCGTATCGATCTCATCAAGAACGACAGTCCCGGCCGGAATTCGTTCAAACAGGGCCCGCTTGACGGCGAGCATTACACGCGACAACTCGCCCCCTGAGGCGATCTTGGCAAGGGGGCGAAGGGGCTCTCCGGAATTGGCTGCAAAGAGAAACTCAACGCGGTCAGAACCGGTTGGACCAAGGTCGCACGACTGCATGTCGAGTCGAACCAGTGCAGCCGGCATACCCATCTCGTGAAGGCTATCGTTGATGGTTGACTCGAATGCTTGTATGCTGGAGCGGCGCTTCTGCGTCAGCTTTTCAGCCACATCACGTGCTTCGCTGAGGGCACTTGAGAGTTCCTGTTCAGATTCCGCGAGCACGTCATCCAGGTTCTCGATCTCGTGCAGTTCACGTGCGACGGCCTCAAGTCGATCGACTGCAATTTGCAGCGAGCCATATTTCCGGATGAGTCTTTGGAGGGCTACGTGGCGCTGACGCATGTCTTCGAGACGTTGCGGGTCACGATCGTCGAAATCGGCAAGTTCAGATGCGCTGGCTGCGGCCTCTTTGCAAATGATCAGGGCCGACTCAAGATCTGAGGCAACACTCTCCATTTGCGGATCGAATTCTCGAAGCTGGGAGACAGCCTCAATGGCGCTGCGAATCAGGTCGTAGGCCGACGGATCGGCAGAGTATAGTCGCTCACGGACGCTGTTTGCGAGCGCGACAACATGCTCACTGGCTTCGATTCGACGAAGCTCAAGGGTGATATCAGCGTCTTCGCCCGGGGTGGGGTTGATCGATGCGATCTCGTCGTGGATGAAGTGGAGGCGGGCTCTGTCTGCGTCGGCATCTACCGCTCGTCGCCGCAATTCGTCGATGCGACGACGAATCGACGAAAGCTCCTGCCACCGCTCCGCCATTGCTGTGCGCAAATGGCCGCCGGCATCAAGCGCAAAGGCGTCATAGGCATCCAGGTGGGTTGAAGGCGACATCAGCCCATGTGTGTCATGCTGTCCGTGGACGTCGATCAGCAGTGATGCCAACTCGCGAACCTGCGAACTCTGCATTGGCGAGTCATTGACAAAGCACCGAGACGCTCCACTGGCGGGTATCTCGCGTCGAAGCAGCACCTCCGGGGCATCCCACGAAAGGCCGTTGGCATCGATAAATGCCGCAGCAGCGGGTCGCTGCGAAATGTCAAACGTTGCTTCAACGACGGCTTTGCGAGCCCCCTGCCGGACAAGTTCGGGCGAGACACGCTCACCCATGGCGGCGGCCAGGGCATCGATGATGATCGATTTACCGGCTCCGGTCTCGCCGAGGAGCACGGTCATGCCATCGTCGAAATCAAGGTCGACTTCATCGATGAGTGTAAAGGATCGTATTGTCAATCGTCGAAGCACGATACAAACTGTCTATGATGATCGTTCACAGTCGCGTCAGACGACGTTGAAAGAGTTTGAATGCGCCAAAGCCACAGATGGCCAACAATGCCGCACCCGCCAGGACATGGACTTCCTGGCCGACATAGATGACCATGATCGTGATGAAGTAGGTGGCAAGGACTAGGGCAAGGATCCACAGGGCTGCCATGGTGCGCTCAGTGAGGAGTGGAATGTGAAGGAAGTTCATTCGTGACGAACTGACGATACCGCGCCGTGAAAGAAGCCAGCTGGTCGGCCGGCACACGGACGGACAATAATACATCGGAATCCTCATCGCTTCGGCTGAGAACTTCCACCTCCTGGTAGAGTCGGGAGACGGCGCTCATGTGTTCGTATGGGATCCGAAGCGTCCGCAGCACGGCTGATTCTTCGTAGGTCGCCTGCATGACGTGCAGCAGCTTGTCGATGTTGATCCCCCGATGAGCGCTCACGAACACACAGCCGGGCGATTCGGCTTCGGCGTCATCGAGGAGCTCGCGTTCGTTGACCGTATCGATCTTGTTGAACACAACGATCACCGGTGTGTCTGAAGCACCGAGATCCGACAAAGTGTTTTCCACCACCGCCATATGTTCTCGGTAGTGCTGGTTCGACAGATCCACCACATGCAGCAGGATATCGGCCTCCAAGGTCTCGGCCAGCGTGGAGCGAAACGAAGCCACGAGCTGGGTGGGCAACTTTCGGATGAAGCCAACTGTATCGGAGATCAGCGCTTTTTGACCAGAGGGCAGTGAGAATGTCCGCACCGTTGTGTCAAGCGTAGCAAACAGTTGATCCTGCACGTACACGTCTGCTTGTGTCAGCACACGCATCAATGAGGACTTGCCAGCATTGGTGTACCCGACCAAAGCGAACCGCGGAAGCCCCTCCCGGCCTTTGCGCTGCACAAGGCGCTGAACATCGATCTCTTTGAGTTTCTCGCGCAGTCGTTGCATGCGCGTCCGATACATTCGGCGGTCGGTTTCGATCTGCGTCTCACCAGGCCCCTTTGTGCCGACACCGCCGAACTGCTTTGAAAGGTGTGTCCACATCCGCGTCAGACGGGGCAGGAGATACTCAAGCTGGGCCAGCTCAACCTGTGTGCGCGCTTCCTGCGTGCGGGCGTGGGCCGCAAAAATGTCAAGGATGACGTTGCTCCTGTCGAGCACCTTCACCTTGAGTGCCTCTTCCAGATTCCGCACCTGTGCCGGGGAAAGCTCATCATCGAAGACCACCGATGATGCGGCGGTCGATTCGATCAATTCTTGTAGTTCCGCGACCTTTCCTTTGCCGAGTGCCGTTGAGATATCCGGACGCTCGCGTTCCTGGGTGAGCCGACCGGCGACGTCAACGCCAGCCGTATCCAGGAGCATGGCAAGTTCTTCGAGGTGTTCATCGACAATGTCAGGGTCGGCCCCCTTGCGTATGACAGCCGCGATCACGGCTCTCTCTCTTGGTCGTAAACCTATATCGTGCACGGTACCTCGTTGTGGATTCGACGACGCAAAGCTACGGCTCGCAACGCGCTTCCTTGCATGTGGCGTAGATTTGGTCGGTATGAAAGCTGTTCTGTTCACTTCAATTGTGCTCCTTCTCTGCGTTGGACGGTTGCGGGCCCAGGACGACGTCGGACCCGAGATCCCGATCGTTCTTGAGCATGCCGACTCGTTGATTGGGTCGGGAGACGTTGATGCAGCCGTTCGTACGTTCCAGGGTAATGTGCGTTTTTCGCAAGGAAACGTGACAGGTCGATGCGACAGGGCGGTCCATGATGTGGTAAAGAATACGGTGGAGCTGACCGGCTCGGTGGTCATTCGCCAGGTTGACCTGACGATCACCGCACCCGTGGTCAGATATGACGGGCGCTCGTCGGTGGCGCAAGCGCCGCGGGGGATACGCGTCGATCAGGGCCGGCGCGTGATCACGTCGCGCAGTGGCCGATATGACCTGCGCCGTCGGATCTCGACATTTCAGCAGAACGTGCACGCAGTCGACGATACGGTGCGGATATGGTGTGATTCCCTTTTCCATGATCGCACCATCGATACGATGCGTGCCATGGGCAATGTGCTCATTCAGGACTCGGTACGGCGCTCCTGGTTCAGTGCTGATCTTGCGCGACGTCAGCCGGGGCGGGGAGAGCTCTCGCTATATGGCTCATCAAAGGCCTGGTCATGGGATGCAGACTCGGCCGGTATCTCCGACACCGTGTTCATTTCTTCCGATCAGATGTTGTCCGAATCACAACCGGAGGCTGGCCGGCGAATGACGGCGCAGGGCAATGTCCGGCTTGTCCGTGGTCAGGCTGCGGCAGTTTGCGGAAGGCTGGTGTACTCAGATCAAGACAGTATCATTGACCTAAGCGACGCACCGGTGGTCTGGTCAGACTCGTCTGTACTCATCGCCTCGGCGATCAAAGCACGCACCGATGAAGGCCGGCTGCGAACCATCACCGGCGATGGTGAAGCGATCCTTCTATCACGCTCCGACACGCTACTGCCCGAGCGGTTTGATCAGATTGTTGGCAAACGCATCACCATCACCTCCCAGGACGATTCAGTGAAACTGCTGACGGCTGCGGGCGATGCTCAGAGCGTGACGTATCGTCAGGAGTCCGGACAGCGCATGGGGCTTGCCAAGGTCGCATCCGACTCCATCGATGCCAGGATCATCCCAAGCGGCATCACCGATGTACTGTGGATCGGGGGTGTCAGCGGTGAGCACCACCCTGAACGCTTGGTTGCTGGTAGAGAATCAGACTTTATCCTGCCGGGATTTCGTGCTCCGGGCGGCCGACCCGTTTCTGAACCTGTTCCCCGTCGAAGCTCTTTGTTGCGATAGCCTCCGGTTTGTCGTAACATGTCTCCGATGTGAATGCATGCAAAACGATACTCCTGGCTCTTCTTCTTCTGACAGACCTGCCGCTGCGGGCTCAGATCGAGAGGGTATTGCCGCGGCGTAGCACATCATCGCTTGAGGGAACGTCCTTCGTTGTAGGCTTCATGCAGAACGAGATCCTGGAGATCGGTGTGGATCCGCGGTTGCAGATCTTCATCTCTTCCCGCTACGATGCGAACGTCCTTATTGAGTCTGCACAAACAGGCCGAAAGACCGTTACGGTCCGCCCAAACACCGTACATGTTGAGACCCTCTCGCCAATACATGCCAACAGTGCGTCAGAAACTATAGAACAAAAATCGGTCTTCATCACGTCGGACGCCCCCATTGTGGTGTATGCGCTCAACACGCTGATGCGATCAACCGACTCATACGCAGCCATACCTATCCGGCATCTCGGCACCCAGTACTACAGTATCAATCGCCCAACTGACCACTACGCGTACAGCAGGCGCAATCCGACATCCAGGATCCCGCGGGTAGGGGAGTTCATGGTTATGGCGGTTGAGGACGGTACTGACGTCACGATAACTCCTGCAGCTACGACGCTTCGAATGGGAATCGCCGCCCTAACGCCCTTTACCGTCACACTAAATAAGGGCGACTGTTATCTGGTGCAGGCGCGGCCGACACGAATCGGGCGCGACGATCTCACCGGTTCGTCGATCTCCTCCACAAGACCGGTGGCGGTGATCTCTGGTCACATGCGCACGAGCGTGCCCCTTGATTCGCTCTCGACTAAGGATCACCTTGTTGAGCAGCTCACGCCGGTCTCGAAGTGGGGTCGCAGCTACGTCACGGCTCCGTTTGCCATAACAACACGCCCGGATGTGTACCGGATCATGTCGTCGCTCCCAAACCAGACGATAACGCTGTTGACCGACATGGGGCGCCGCACTTTCACGTTACCTGGTGTTGGAAGCTGGATCGACACGGCACTGACGGAACCAGCCTCGTGGTCGTCGGCCGATCCGTTCTTTTTGGTCCAACTCATGCCGAGTCAGGTGGGCAGTCAGGTCAACTATGACCCAGCCATGGTGATCGTGCCTGCCGTTGAGCAGTATGTTGACGAGGCACTCTTTCGCTTTCCGACGTTGGAGGTGGACACCTCCGATCGCACCCAGATCTTTCCCCATTTCATCAATCTTGTAGCTACCAGAGATGCCCTCGCATCATTGAGGATCGACGGTCGGCCGGCCACATCAATGGTGCCGATCTTGTCGAGCCAAATCGTTCCTGGCACTAACATCCATTGGGCCAATGTCAGCATGCAGCAGGGAACTCATCTGATTTCCTGCGACAGCGGGTCGTTCAGTGCGGTCATGTACGGCACGTCGCGGAATGACTCATATGCGAATCTGGTCGGTATCAGCTTCGAACCCATCAAGAAGCCGGATGTTTCGCCCCCTCTCTTCACTTCGCGCATCGATTGTGGAACAGTTACCGGAATGGTTCGCGATACGTCAATCGATACGGCGCGTCTGAAAAATGTGACGGTCGTTCCCGTTCAGACATTCAACTACATGTGGACGCTTTCGGACCCGATCGATTCTGCCGGAACAATCGAGTTCTCGGCCACAGTGCGTGACAAGTGGCGAGACGCACAGCTGGTGATCCATTCCTACGACGATCGTGGCAATGGAAAGGAGTGGCTCTATCGATATGACGCGCCGCTTATAGATGTTCAACGCGACGTTGTGATCGAGGCTCGACGCGGTATTGAACAATGTGCAAAGGTTGTGATCTACAATCGGGATTCGACTGCGGTTGAGATCAAGGCACTTACCCGGCGAGGGAATCAGCGGATTGTCGTGACGGATCCTGCACGACCATATACGATCCCTCCGCGTGATTCTGTGATCGTGACGATATGCGCCACACAATGGGACGATACGACATCGATGGCAGCATCGATCGATATCGAGCTGCCCTGCGACCTGACTCGGACCTTCTACGTGAAAACCCGCATCTCGGCAGATGTCCGGGGTGACACGATCGACTTCGGAGACGTGCGATTGGGCGACACTGTCTGCGGGCGATTGGCCATTATAAACGTTGGAGACAAGCCGATCGATGTCAAACAGTTGATATCCACTCGCATCGATTCCAGCTTTGCTTTGGACACGGCTGCGTTGAATCTTCCGCGGACGCTCGCCCCGGGAGATACGTTATGGGTGGATGTTTGTCATGTTGCCACGGCTGTCGGGGACCATCAACGGATCGACTCTGTCGTAACGTCGGCCGGTGCAACTGCATGGCTTGTTTGCCGCGCTCGGGGTGTGCGCCCGGAAGTTCGAACCATTGTGATTGACTGGGGAGATCGGCGGGTTGGCTCGATCAACGACACAACCTTCACACTCCGCAATACCGGTGATGGCTGGTGTATTGCGTCGATGTCGGAGACAACGAGCTCCCCATGGTTGTCGGTCGACGCAGGAGTGCTGGGTCAGGGGGCTCGCCTTCAACCGCTCGACTCTGTTCTTGTTCGCGCGTCGTTTCGTCCAATGACACGCGACACCCTTTTGGAAGACATCCCGGTCGCCATCGACTGGCCACGGCACGAGCCGGTATGGGTCGCATTTCGGGGTCGTGCGGTGATGCCCGACGTGGGTGTAAGGGACATCGATTTCGGGACAATCGTCATTTCTACCCGTCGCGATTCCCTGGTGGACCTGATTGCCACCGGCTACTCTGGCGGCAATGCGCCGCTACTAGTCAGTGATGTTCGGGTCGTGGGTCCCGATGCGTCGAGTTTCGAAATTCCGACCAGCCTACGCGATGCAGTGGGATCCATTCGCCCCTTGCCCTCGATTCTGCAAGACGTGGTCTCATTTGTGCCCTCACGCCTTGGACTGCATGAGTGCTTCATTGAGATTGACCATGATGCCGAACCAGTGGGGAGCATTGGGCGCAGTCGTTTCCGGCTCTATGGCAGGGCAATTGAAACACCACGTGCCGATGTTGTGATCGGTGTGGACACGCGACTAAGGGTCATAGTCTGTCGTGATGAGCCTGTCAGTATCAAACTCATGAACCTCGGGATGGCGCCGACTCGCATCGACTCGATCATTGTGAGAATTGGCGCAGCCGCAGTCAATGTAGGAAGTGCGGACTGTCCGTTTGAACTTCGTCCGGGTCAGACCAGGGAGTATGGCTTCATACATCAGTGGGAGGCATTTGCGTCGAACTTGGTGGTGCTTACAGTCGTTGATTCTTCCGGTGCTCGATATTCGGACACCGTTGTCGTCGAGATTGTCCCTTCTGTTGCATCCGTCTCAGCATCATTTGTTGACGGTACGGGCGTCGTTGCCGGTCCAGCATGGCTCGGTTTAACGGCTGAGCTTGCTGACTTCCAGTCCGTCGAATCGCCAATCGTCCTTCGTGTCGCAGTGGACCGTTATCGATTCGTTTTGGGAGATCTCGATTCCTGTCACGCCACTGTTACAGTTGGTGGAGCAACGAAACCGTTCCCTGTTTTCATCGAGCAAGCCACCGACACGATCACGATTCGGGGTCAGACAGCCATTGCCGGCCCATGGACTGTTTCATGTTTGCTCTACGGCACAGTTCTTTGGAAGGATCCCGATCCGGACACTCTCGTGGCCATACTTGAGCCAACGTCGTGTTACGGTGAGCAGATCTCCGACCAGGTTGTCTTTGGCGTCGACCCATGCGGATCCCGACGTCGAATGGTCACCATCGGATCGAGACCTGGAGTAATGGTCAAGCCACTTGGACAGCCGTTTCGAGACCGAATCACACTTGCGATCGAGAGCTCCGAGCAAACCAGCGGCACGGTCTGGGCAGAATCGCTTTCTGGTGAGCAAATTCTGGTGACCGAACATTTGTCTTTGCAAAAGGGACTTCAGCATTGTAATTTCTCATGTTCGAGGTGGTCATCCGGGCTGTATCGCTTGGTTTTCAAGCTTGAACGAGGGGTCGAAGTCACGAACATCATCATCGTCAACTAAGGCAATCGGGTATGAGAAAGTTGGGTTACGCACTCCTTGCAACGCTTCTCTTTGCAACGTCCACAACCGTGTTTGCCCAGCAGGAGATCGGAGCACGTGCCACACCGCTGCAGCCGGCCAAGCGTTCTCCAAGGGTCTACCTTGGTCCAGTGGCCGGATACAATCGCTCGAACCATTCGTCGAGCTTTCAGTCTGTTGCAGGAGACGCCTTGTGCCCGACGTTCACCTCTGGAACGGAAAACGGCTACTACGTGGGGCTTTCGTTCGAGTACTTGCTCGGCAAGCCACGTGAGTCCAAGTCATCGATCATTGCGCGCGCTGTGTACAACACGTTCCCAGCCGCATTCGACCAAGGTGGCGATACGTTGCCATCTCTCAATACGGAAACTGGTGAGGTGTTTCGCAGCGCTATTCAGCACACTGCTGACATCCAGTACTCGACTGTCGACATCGAGCTCATCTACAAGCTTAACCTCTTCAACTCAAGTTTTGGGGTGGTCGTTGGTCCCACCGCAGGATTCGTTGTTGGCTCTGATCGTGTGCAACGCATGACGATTATTGACCCTGACAATGCAACTTTTGACCAGTTGCCCGGTGTCGAATATGAGAACTTCGGCAGGACGCAGATCACTGCCCGTGACCAGGTTCCGGGTCGCGCCGGTATGCGCCTCGCCATCAAGGCAGGCGTCCAATACGAGATCGCCGTGGGCCGAGTCTTGGTTGTACCGAGTGCCGCCTATAACTTCGGTATCACGAAGCTGAGCGATGCAGACAACATCCGTGTCAACGCTCTTCAGGTCGGTGTCGATATCCGATTTGCCTTGTAAGCTATCCCTTAGTAACACCCGCAGACTTCACGATGCCCGCTCGCTGAGCGGGCATCGCTATTTTCGTGCTGTTCAAGCATACGCAATTCAGGAGTTGCAGGGTACATGGATCACCTGTTGGCACCATGGAGAGGAGACTACGTGACGAAACCTGGTGGTCGAGAGTCACAGTGTTTTTTGTGCGCAGCCTCAGCAGTAGCTGAGGTCGACCGTGCCGCAGGGCTCGTGCATAGAACTCGCCATGCGGTGATCATGTTGAACCGTTATCCGTATTCCACCGGACACCTTCTCGTTGCGCCAACCTCGCATGTCGATGCTGTGGAGGATCTCGATGTCGATTCGTATTCCGGTCTGATGGAATCCGTTCGGCTTGCCATCCGCGCAGTTCGGGGCGTGTACCAACCTCACGGCATGAATGTCGGAATGAATCTCGGAAGCGCTGCCGGGGCGGGTGTGCCCGACCATTGCCACGTTCATGTGGTGCCTCGTTGGCAAGGCGATACCAACTTCATGCCTGTAATCGGCGATGTGAAAGTGCTTTCGGAATCGCTAGAGACCACTTGGGAACGTGTTTCTGAAGAGATCCGCAAGCTCGAGTTTGGCCAATGAGCGCGGCAAAGGGATTCGCTCCGCAACGGCGCTTCAGCCAGAACTTCTTGACAGATGTTTCGACCGCTCGCGCCATTGTTGGGGCTCTCGACATACAATCCGATGATGCGATCATCGAGATAGGTCCGGGTAAGGGGGCTTTGACGACGCACCTCGCGGAGTCTGCTGCTCGACGAATCATAGGAGTCGAGCTTGATGAACGAGCCGAACAGTACCTTCAGCAGCAGCCATGGGTCAGGTCAGGCCGGGTCCATATCATCAGGGCCGATGCACTCACTCTCAAGGTTCGGGATCTTCTGCCGGAAGTTGGACGTGACCACCGCTGCGTCATCGGGAACATTCCATATGCCATAACAAGCCCCCTGCTGTTCTGGTTATTCGAGCAGAGGAGTGATGTCTCAAAGGCGGTTATCATGATGCAGCGAGAGGTGGCGCGACGCTGTGTGGCCAATCTGGGCTCGAAAGACTATGGCATTCTGTCCGTTGCCACGTGGCTTAATGGTGGGGCGCGTATACAGTTCCACGTCAAGCCTGGGTCGTTCTTCCCACGGCCGGATGTCACATCGACGGTTTTGCGTTTCGACCTCAACGAACGACCGTCTGCGAATCTGCCTGTCGAAGGGTTCATGGAGTTCGTTCGTGCTGCGTTCTCCCAACGTCGCAAGGTGATGACCAATGCCTTGGCAGGCTGGTCAGGCCGGCAGGGCATCGATTTGCGCAACTTTTCGCTCGCGGCAGGTGTCGAACTGTCACGAACGCGAGCAGAAGAGTGTTCACCGGAAGTCCTTGGCAGGATCTTTCAGGAGCTCTCAGAGAATATTCGCTTGAATCAAAGAAAGGATGCGGAATCGTGACGAAGCGAATGACGATGCGTGATGTATTCGCAATTATTCGGCAGGACGTGATATCGGCTGACGTATACACGGCCTTCATGATGCTGCTCTATATCGTGCTTTCCTTTGTCTTCCATTCATCCGTGCATGGAAGTGTGACCGTGATCTGGACCAATGTCCTGGTGATGGCGCTGATCGCCGGTTCCATCGTCCTTGTCCGTCTTACGGGGTCATCAGTTATCACATTTATTCGGTATTTCTATATAGTGCCAACCATCTACATGATGTACGACCAGACGCACATGTTCGTCAGGTTGGTCAATCCGCGACTATACGATCATCTCCTTATTCAGGCTGACCGTATGCTCTTCGGCGTCGATCCAACGGTTTGGCTCCAACAGTTTTCCTTTCCTACGCTGACCGAGTTCTTACAGGTATGCTATTTCCTTTTCTACCTGATGCCTGTGTCACACGCGTTAGAACTGTGGTTTCGGGGGGATGTTGGGCGAGTGATCGACTTCGCGCGGATGATGTCATTCATGTTCTTTCTGTCATATCTCCTCTACTTCGCAATGCCGGCCATTGGACCGAGGTTCACACTCCATGACTTCTCTGCGACCAGTGTGGAGCTGCCCGGCATATGGATCACGGAAGCCCTGCGTAGCATCGTTAACATAGGGGGCGGAGTGGTAACCGGCACGTTGGACCCCGCCTCTGTGGTCAATCGAGACTGCATGCCCAGTGGTCATACGATGTTGACGCTGGTCAACCTCATCCTTGCATTCAGAAACAGGAGTCGCCTGCGATACGTGTTTCTCATTCTGGGGTCGGGGCTGATCTTGGCAACCGTCTATCTGCGGTACCACTATGCGATCGATCTTCTTGTTGGAGCGATACTCGTAACTCTCTGTATGCCCCTTGAATGCCATGTGGATAACTATCTCCGGAAACGGGCCCAAAATTGAACTTTTGGCTCTGAATCAATGTAACGTTTTACCGTCCGACCTGTTTATCTGGGGTTGACGACCAATGGACGGCAGATGACCAAGACGTAGACGTGCATAATTCTGCACATTTGCAACTTGGAAATCGTGAAGAATCGGCTATTTTATGGCTTCGTACCCGCAGTTCTGCGCGTGGTAACGAATGATGTTTGAAAACTACCAACCTTCCTACTTCATTTTTTAGGAGAAAGTCCATGCGACTTCTTTCCAACATGTTCTGCGGGGTACTGGCAAGCGTATTGTTGACGCTGGCTGGGTTCTCCACTGCTGTCGCCTCTGACGTAAAATCGTCTGAGCGCCGTGGAACGATGGTTCTGACCGAGGGACGCAACTACGTTGTCGGGTTCCCGCAAGTCTGGGCCAGTACATCGGAAAAGGCTCTCAAGCCTGCCATGCAGCTGTTCATCTCTGCCAAGCAGAGAACAAAGGTTCGCGTGCGCACGCCGGCCTTGATCAACGATAACGCCCGGTTGGACCGGGAGTATACCGTTGAGGCCAACAAGGTTTTGAAGATTCCGATCGCGGAAAGCTACATGCCGAACGTTTCGGAAACGAAGACTGGCTATGGTATTACCGTTGAGGCCAATCTGCCGATCTCGGTTTCGACGTTCCAGGCTTGGATGGGTAATGGCGAACTTGCTCGTCATCTTCCCGTTGAAGCATGGGGGCGCGCATACTACACGGCGAACATGTATCAGGACCGCTACGGCAACAACTCTGGATACAAGTATCGTCCGTCACAGATCTTGATCATTGCTGCTCGCGATAACACGGTCATCTCCTACACCCCGACGTGGGACACGGAGGGTGGCATGGAGGTTCCTCCGGTCCGTAAGGGTCAGACGGCAACGGTTACGCTTGAAAAGGGCGAAACGTTCCTGATTCGCGGCAAGATCGACGAAAACAAGAACAAGGAATGGGACACGGACATGTCGGGAACGTTTGTCCGTTCGACAAAGCCGTTTGGTGTCGTTTCAGGACACACGAAGGTGGCCATTCTGCGCTATCCTGACGTGCTGCCACCAACGGGAATGTTCGCGGCTGAAGCACACTTTGTCCGCAACAATGTTCATGACGCTCAGCTTCCAGTTGAAATGGCTGGCACGGAGTTCGTAACGATCCCGACGATGTACACCTCCGTTCGTGCAAATCCTATTGGAACGACTGGTGCCGAAATCGGTATTGAAAACGATATCGGCGATGTAGTTCGCTTCATCGCGCTCGAGGACGATACGAAGATCTTTAAGATGCGTAGCAACGGCGATGGTCTGGCTCCTGTGCGCACGCTGCGTCGCGGCGAGTCCTTCATTGAGCCGGAAATGCGCCTTGTCACATTCTGGAAGTCTGACAAGCCAGTACTTGCCACTCAGTATGGTAAGTCGTATGCGAAGGTTCTGCCGCCTGCATTCGGCAAGGATGCCGGTGATAAGACGCAAGGTCACCCGACGGTTGAGGCCGGCATGCCGATGATGGAATACGTTCCATCGGTAGACCGTTGGACGAATTACGGGGTGTTCTCCTCACCTGAGGGAATGGACAACTTCTTGAACGTTGTGTTCAAGACCGATGAAATCAACAAGATCAAGATTGATGGTCGCAACCTCGGCTCATCTCTTGGTGGCACGGCGATCAAGATCCAGGGTACGCCATATTCGGCTGTCCGTGCGAGTATGGGTGTGGGCGACCACTACCTCGAGTCTGCTGACCCATCCGTTCGTTGGATGGCGTGGACGTACGGATCACTCGACGGTATGCAAATGGGTCGTGCCTATGGAACGCCGATTTCGATCGATCTTTCCATCCCTTGTGATGATTCATTGTTCGTCAAGGATCAGCCGGTCTGCGGTGATATCGAAGCAGAAGGACGCATCATCCAGCGTGGTGGCAATTGCGGATCGATCTTCGCTGTGTATCCGGAAGAACTTTCCAACTACAGTCTTGAGATAGACCCTGAATTTGTCGGTGGTGACACCATCGTGAACTTCAAGCTCATTGTTGAAGACAAGACGAAGGACGCTATGGCTGTTGTGCGCGTTGTCACGCGCTCTGGCAAGTATGTGGAAAAGACCTACACCTATACCGCCGACAAGATTTCTTGGACACCGGCCAAGATCGACTTCGGTACCATCGCATTCCGCACGCCTGAAGCGAAGGTCATGACGATCACGAATCTCTCGAAGGATCGCCCGGTCAACATCAAAAAGATCTTTGTGCGAACGGCCACGCGAGTATTCACGGTCAACCCTCCGGGAGGATTCACTCTCGGTCCGAGCGCATCACGCGACATCACGGTTACGGCCACAATCGAGACAGCGCCGCTGGTAGTCGATACCGTGCTTGTAGAACTTGATTGCTACACGCAAAAGACAACTGAAGTGCGCGTCCGTGGTGAGGAGCCACAGATCTATGTTGGCGATGCCAACTGGGGTCCGGTACCTGCAAGCTCTCCAGGCATTCCAAAGCGGGTTGAAATCCTCAATGGCAGCCGTGTCGATCTGATCATCACTGGCTTCCAAGAGTCGTTGCTTGATGGCACCGGTAAGTTCTTTAACCCGGTCACACTCGACGGCAAGCCACTCGCTTCAGCCTTCCCAATGACGATTCCGGGTAATGGCAAATACGAGTTCATGGTGAGCTATTCACCGAAGGGCGAATCAAATGTTCCGCACACGGTATCGGTTCCATTCTACTCGAATGCACGCGAAGTGGACAATCTTGCTGTCCTGACCGGTTCCGGTGTGACGTTCAACCTTGCAGTGGTGACGGAGCCATGGACGGAGCGCGTTATTGACAACGTTCAGCGTGGTCAGAATATCAACGAGTACCGCAAGACTGTGACGTTCTCTAACTACGGTGATCAGCCAATCACCTTCAATGCACCTACGATTCGTGGTGCTGACGCAGCGTCGTTCCGCATTATCGATAACGGCACGGCCGGTTCGTTCCCGATCCAGCTTGTTGGTAAGGGTGATGGTCAGAGCCGCACCGTGACGGTAGCTTTCGTTCCGAATGAACTTGCGAATCGTGCAGCTGAGCGAAAGGACTACAAGGCCGAGATTGTTTTCACGACGAATTCGAACGAGCAGAAGGAGATCGCAGCAGACCTTGTCGGAGCTGCATGGCAGCCGCATGTAAAGGGTGCAGATCTTGACTTTGGCCAGTTCAACCGCGGTGAACCAGCGATGGTCAAGACGATTCAAATTGCCAACATCAGCAAGGATGATCAATCAAATCCAACGACTGGTAACACCTCGGGTACGGCCAACGTGGTCATTACGAACATTCGTCTCCTCGATCCGAACTCACCGTTTGAGATCTTGAATGCTCCTACGCCACAAAGCCCATGGTTGATCAAGCCAGGTGAGGTTCCAACGGAACTGCAGGTGCGCTTTGATCCGCAACTGTCGGGAACGTACTCAACACCATACGTCATCGAGACCAATGTTGGTACGAACGGTCAAGCTCCATACGAGCCACAGTACAAGATCACGGCACAGGTTCAAGGCGGAGATTTCTACCCAACGGGTGGTCAGGCTACTCAGTATGTTCACAAGGATGCGATCATCAATGTGACAGTGAAGCACGATGAGAATGTCACGCGCCGTTTCCTCTTCTCGGAAACGATTGACGGTGCTGATGCCTCACGGTTCACAGTTCTGCCAAACAAGGCAACAGGTGCTTATTACCTTGATGTTGCACCTGGTGAGACTGGTGTGATTGAGGTTCGTTTCTCTCCTGATCTCGTGACAATCGTTGCAAACGGCCAGCGCGACCTGGGCACTCCAAAGGCAGCAGCTCAACAGCTGATCTCCCGTAGTGATGCTTTCGTCGGGACGCTGAAGATCACAGACGAGCTGACGAAGATTGAAAAGGAAGCTCCTGTGTCCGGCAACGGTCTCTATCTCGAGACGACGAACAAGATTGCCGACAACTACTCAGCCGCCCCGGGCGGATCGGTCGATGTCGCTGTCGAACTTCAGGCAGATCCTGAGTCTCTCGACAAGGCTGATATCACTGAGCTGCGTGTGCGTCTGTCGTACGACCCACGTATCGTCAAGCCACGTGCAAACAAGGGTGATATCATTCTGGCCGGTACGCAAATGGAAGGCTGGACTGTCGTGAACGATCCAGTTCCGTTTGGCAAGCCTTCGGATGATTTCAATTCGATCGAGATCGACCTTGCTGACCAGCGTGCAACGAAGTCGCCACTACGTAACATCGACATGGCCGCATTCAAGGTCAAGTTCGACGTCTTCCTGAATCAGTCTAAGACAGGAACGTTCTCGACGCCAGTCAGCGTGTATACCTACTGGAACGATCATGATCGCTCAGGAAACGACGAGCGCTATGTTCTCTTCCGCGATATTCCAGGAAAGATCACCTTGACTCTGCCATGCGCCAATGTTCGCCGCCTTGTTGGTGTGAGCAATACGCGCTTTGGTGTACAGCCTGTTCGCCCGAACCCAGTGGTCAACACAGGCGTGATCACCTACGGTGTTGGTATCGCCGCACCAACGCGCATTGATCTCTTCAATGCCATGGGCGAAAAGGTTGCCACGCTGGTTGATTCTAAGCTTGAAGTGGGCACATATGACCTCACCGTCGATGCCAGCATGCTTCCAGCAGGTACGTACTACTATCAGGTCATCTCCGGTCCGTTCACAAGCGAGCCGCAGTCACTGACGATCGTGAAGTAAGGCGTCTTCTATTGACATCAAACACCCTCTCTCGGGGAACCGAGAGAGGGTGTTTTTGTTTTTGTGATAGGTTCGCATAGCATTCTCTCACTCGTATCGACACGATCATGCTTCGTAAACGCCACAGTCAACTTGTCTTGATGTTTCTTGTCGTGGTCTCAAGCCTGTGCCTTGCCCAGGAGCCGGGTACCATTCCATGGACTCCAAAGGTCAGCTCACGTTCGGTCGACAGAGTTAGCGTCACTGTAGCACCAAAGTTCTCCTCGTTGGTGTTCGACCCTTTGCTCAATCCGCTCTTTGTGCCAAAGGGTTGGACGGTGAACGTGTTTGCTGTCACGGGGCTAAACAAAGCGCGTTTCATGGCGTGGGGGCCCGACTCGACACTCTTCGTGGCCAACATGAACGGCAACAATGTGCTGGCTTTACCGGATCGTGATCGTGATGGAGTTGCCGATACAGTGATCATTGCAGCACGGGGCTTTTCGTACGGTCATGACGTGCGATTCGTTCGTGATACAATGTATGTGGCGCAAGAGGCTTCACTCATTCGGCTCTGGCGCAGTGATGCAAACACGCTTGTGTACGATCAGCGGCAAACCGTCATCGACAAGGCATCCCAGGCCAATCAGATGGGCGGCAATCATCGCACGAGAACTGTCGTTGTCGACACCGTTCGACGAAAGATCTACTTCAGCGTCGGGTCACGCGGAAATGCCGATCGAGAACCTGAGCGCGCCCTGATTGAAGAATACAACTACGATGGGTCAGGTAGGCGTGTCTTTGCCCTGGGTGCCCGAAACAGTGTTGGCATGACCCTTCATCCCCGTACCGGACGCTTGTGGGCGAACAACAATGGCAGTGACCTCCAAGGCAATGACATTCCACCAGAATGGGTCGACATTGTGCGCGATGGCGGTTTCTACGGGTATCCGTATGCATATCACTACCAACGATACTTCAACTTTGGTGGTGACTACGCCGATCTTCTTCCAATCACGCCAGCTGACTCGGTTCGCGTGCGCTCCATGGTGCCCCCTGCCGCCCTCGTCGATGCCCACTGTGCCCCCATGGCTCTTGAGTTCACACCTACCGGTTTCGGCAACTCGTACGAGCATGGCCTCTTTATGGTCATGCGCGGTTCGTGGAACCGCAATCCGCCGAGCGGTGCAAAGCTGGTCTTCCTGCGTTTCGATTCCGATGCGGATACGATCGCAAACAGCATCGAGGATTTCTGTACAGGATTCATTCGAGACACCAGCAACCAGGCCTCGCGTTGGGCACGACCGGTCGGCATTGCGCTCTCGCAAGACGGCTGCATCTATCTTTCGCTCGATGAAGGCAAACAATGCATTCTGAAGTTCACGCCTCCGTCGGTGCCAGCTTCTGTGCGTGAGGCCTCACACGGAAGCACGATTCAAGCCCGATGGGCCGATGATCGTCTGCGGCTTGTGACGGCCGACTGTCTAGCTTGCCGACTGGATGTCAGTGATCTATCAGGACGTGTCGTCCACTCGTCGGTCATCGAAGGGGGCGAGGCTGACGTTGACACGTCAACCTGGCCACAAGGAACCTACCTGGTAAAGGTCCATTCCGATGAAGTGCGCGGCACTGTCCTGGTGCAGATCAGCCGTTGATCGTGCCTATATGGAGTTGATCCAGTAACCAGGCGAGATGGATATCGCTGGAGCCGGTATTGCGTTCAACGAATTCATAACAGTGCTGCCGTGATCTCAGACGGAAGTCCTCATTCCTGATCTGCGCAATCCAACGACGTGCTTCCTCAGCCGTGCGGATGACCGCCAACGCGTCATGACGCGTCAATCCATCGGCATCGCGTGATCGCTCAATGCCGGGTCCGCATGCGATCGGCATTCCATATCCAGCTGGCTCAGCCAAGGAGTGGACGCCCGCTCCAAAGCCCCCTCCAACGTAGGCCGCATCTGCCGATGCGTAGATCTGCAAGAGCTTGCCAACGCTATCGACAAGTATGTGGCGGTGATCGGAAGCGTGTCCCACATGCGGCACAGCAGAGTGTCGCACGCACGGTATGCGTGCTTCGATTCTTGAAAGCGCCTCCTCGGTTGGCTCATGGGGAACGATCACCAATCGCCATTCCTCTTCCGGTGTCGAGGTCCATGCATCCAAGACCAGATCTTCGTCGTGTGGCCACGTGCTGCCCAGCACGAGCGTGCGCCCTTGCCATGCCGGTAGGATTGATGTGTCGTGCATCAGTGTCCGCCGCTTTCGCTCAACACGATCGAGACGCGTATCGGGCAACCACTCGATCGGTCGTCCCAGGAGCGTCGTAAGCTGCTGCGCATCAGCCTCCGTCACGGCAGTTATGGAATCCAGCATTCCATAGAGCCTCTTGAAGAAGCCCCTTAACATTGGTGAGCGTGCGGCGGTGGGCATGGTCGCATTGATGAGCTTCATCATCACGCCTCGCCTCTTTAGTACGCTGATCATCATTGGCCACAGGTCATATCGGTCGATGACGACCACACGCGGGTTGACGACATCGATGAACTCTTGCATTGCACGATACCGATCCACCGGCAGATACAGAGCATGATCGATCGGTGATTGACGCAGCGCATGGTCGCGACCGGAAGGGGAGGTGCAGGTTGTGACAATGCAGATGTCCGGTGCGAGTCGGTGAAGATCTTCGATCAGCGGCAGGAGCTGCTCGAGCTCGCCCATGGACGCTGCATGGAACCACACTCGAGGTCGAGAATCAGTCGCCAAACTTTTCTTGGCGTCACTCCAAGAGCTTGCCTCGTGGCGTCTTCGTCGCGCAAGCTTTGCATGAAAGGGGGCGAGCAGTGCAAGCCCCGTTGCCATCGCCGGAGTGATCAGACCCCGGTACAGGGCTATGAACAGGGGCCCCATGGACACGTTCCTACCGCCCGACGAAGTCCGCCGGACGCTTGGCGAGGAAGGCCGATGTTCCTTCTTTGAAGTCTTCGGTTCCACACGTCCGACCGAAGATACTTGCCTCAATGTGCATGCCTTCCAGTGGTGACGTATCTCCGGCGGCAAGCGTTGCCTCGAGGCAGGCAGTCAATGCAAGAGGCGCCTTTGCTGCAAGGGCAGCCGCAAAGGTCAGGGTCGATCCCATGAGTTCCTCTGCCTGGTACACACGGTTGACAAGACCTAGGCGCAATGCGTCGTCTGCTCCGAGCATTTCACCGGAGAGAATCAGCTCAAGGGCCTTGGCCATGCCGACCAGACGCGGCAGTCGCTGCGTGCCTCCGTAGCCGGGAATGATCCCGAGGTTGATCTCAGGCTGTCCAAAGCGTGCGCTGACAGATGCAAACCGCATGTGACAGGCCATCGCCAGCTCGCAGCCGCCTCCAAGCGCAAAGCCGTTGACCGCAGCAATGACGGGCTTGCCGAGACGCTCGATGAGAGAAAACACCCGCTGACCCCGCTCGGCAAAGAGTCGTCCCGTGTAGGCATCCTGCGTGTGCAGCTGCGCGATGTCAGCTCCGGCAGCAAAGGCCTTGCTGCCGGCTCCGGTGATCACCACGACGCGTGTTGACACGTCGGCCTGCACACTGCGAAGTGTGTGTTCCAGAGCGTCCAACAAATCGGCATTGAGTGCGTTGAGTTTGTCCGGACGGTTCAGCGTGATGGTTGCGACGCCATCGTTCTGCGCGAGTTGAATCGTGTCGTTGATCATGTCGCGAAACTACGATGTCCGCATCCCATCTTTCCCGGCGCAGCTGGTGCATGTGAATAACTACGCACTCTTTCCTTGGTTCGGTGCCCTAACTTTCCCTGCTATGCTTCGACTCCCGACTCGCTCCCTTCCCGCATGGTGTCGCATCCTCCTGATGCTGTGCATGGTATTGGAGTTCGGGATCCTGGGACTCGAGGCCGCCGCTGCTCAGAAGGCCAAGCGCGCTGGTCAAAAGCCCCGCCAGGGTGTGCGGTCCAGCACCGGTACGCATCGGAAACAGGGTTCTGCGCGCGTACGAAAGGCCGGGAAGCCGTCCACAGTGCGACGTGCCACCAAGGCCGGCAGTAGTAAACGACGCCGTGTGCGCCGATCGCGTCGCGCACGCCCCTTTGCCATAACCTCGCTCACCCTTGTCAAAGACTCGGCCCTCGGTCAGGGGGCTCGCTACGTCGAGTATCGCACGAATGGTAAGACGCCGATCGTCGTGCATGCACTGATGTTGGACCGATCGATCCCCGGCAATGCATTGCGGCTTGTCAAGGCCGAAGATCATACCTTCGGACTGGAGCGCCTTGGAGAAATGGCGCAGCGATTCTCGTCTACCTCCCGACACACGGTCTTTGGACTGGTCAACGGTAACTTCTGGCGTGCCGTGCGCAATACGCTCATTGGACCCTGCGTGATCGATGGCGAGGTCGTCGAGATGAATAGTTACAAGAAGTGGTCGAGCGCATTCTTCGATGTCCGAAACGGCATGATGATCGACACGTTTTCCATCAGTGGGACCGTGAGCTTTGAAGGGCGGCAGGTGCAGATCTCCACGGTCAATCATCGTGATGACCAGGGCGTGGTTGTGTACAACGAGTACGCCGGTAATACCGTGCCATACGTCAGTCCCAAGCAGATCGAGAGAGCCTTTCAGGAGGCGATGAAGGACACGGTATTCATCGAACAAGACTCAACAGAGGCAGCGCTGACCCAGGATGTGCTTCGACAGGAGATCGCTCGTGCGCGGAGGGAACGAGATGCCGAGTACCCGATGCTCAAGATCCGAGTACGGTATCTTCGATCGCCGAGCGTGAACGTTCCGCTCCCGTGTGAAGTCCTCAGTGCCGACACTGGAACGGTCACCATGCCCATCCGTGGTGCGGTGATCTCCGTGCCACGCTCAACCTTTGCCGGTGCACAGGTTCCAAGCATTGGCGATACGGTGCGCATCCACTATACCACGAACATCGCTTCGCAGACACCCTTCATGAATGCACTCTGTGGTACTCCCAGACTTGTGCGTCGTGGTGTGGCCAAGCACGAGGCCCTCATCGAGGGTAGCACCGGCCAGCGTTTCATCTCCCATGCACTTGCCCGATGCGCCATCGGTGCGGATTCGGCGGGAACCAAGCTCATGCTCGTGGCTGTGCCGGCCGATCGACCCGAGCAGCGCACCGTTGGAGCCACACTCCAGCAGATGGCGCAGATCATGGGCCTGTTAGGATGCCGTGAGGCTCTCAATCTTGATGGAGGGGGCTCTGCTGGGATGGTTGTCGGTGGCGATCACGTGTTCTTTGCGGGCGCAGATCCGCCGACGCGTCGTGTTGGCCTCGGCGTCGCAGTCGTGAAGCTATCGAAGATCCTCCGCGGCGGAACCCGATAGGACCGATCAATCGTCACTTGTCATAGAGCAGATACTTCTTGCGGATGGCAAGAAACTCATCGTGACCACGACGAAAAAGGGCATCAATTCTGGCAAGGGGCGCCCCCTGACAAAGCGCCTGTATGATGTCGGTGCGCCCTACCACCTTGGCAAGCGTCCTACCGGTGGAAGTGCGCAGAAGCGTGTCGCTGAATGTGAGCGGATGCTGACGTCGCGCTTCCCAGAGCAGCAGCGACAGTGCCTCCATAGGACGCCAATCAGCCTGAGCAAACAGATAGTACCCTTCGCATGTCTCGGCGGAAAACTTGCCAGATCTCGGCTTAAAGCGAGCGCGAGCGCAGTAGAGTCCCCGCCGTCTGAGCGCCCCCGTTGTGGCTGTATCAAAAACCAACCCCGGCGCACCAATGATCTGGAAAGGTGTGTTCGTTCCCATGCCGATGCTCCACAGACCCAATTCGCCGATGACGCCTGCGATGGCGTAGCCGCGAATGGCATCGACTGATGGGATGTTGGGGCTGGTCGGATACCACGGCCGATCGATGCGTTCCCACATGTCTGAACGTTTCCACTGTTTGCAGCGGATCACCGTAAGTGAACACCTCTGCCGGCGCCGCGTTGGGACGGACGTGAGCCAGTGTTCCTCGTTGGCCATAGTGGCCAGCTCGCCGAGTGTACAACCGTGCACGTAGGGAATTGGAAGTCGTCCGATGAAGGAGCGCAGCGTATCGTCAACCGTTCCGCCACTGACGATCTGACCGCCAAGCGGATTGGGGCGATCCAACACGATGCACTCCTTGCCAAACTGAGCGCAAGCATCGATGACCTCGATCATCGTGGACATGAAGGTGTACGAACGCACACCAATGTCCTGCAGATCGATCACCACCACATCGGCATCGGCCAACATCGTCGAGTCAGGCCGGCGCGCAGCGCCATAAAGCGAGCGTGCCGGACGTCCAAACAATGATTCATCTTCGACGCTTTTGCCGGCTTCGATGACTCCGTAGAAGCCATGCTCGGGAGTCAGCAGACGGACCAATGTTACCTTGTTCGTCTTTGCAAACTCTTCTGCCGTTGAGGTGCCGCGATAGGTCTGCGCAGCGGCGTGAGAAACAAGAATCACACGCTTGCCGCGAATGAGGGCAAAGTCCGATTCAATGAGGATGTCGACGCCGAATCGTATCTCTGCCATCACGCTGACGGAGCTCGTCAAGAGGATCGTCATCAGTATCAACAACAACTTCATAGAAACAGCCTTTGCAGGGGGCTCTCACGTCCCGAATGTGGATCGCGGATGGAATAATGTGTGGACCTCTTTGACGTAGTCACGGTCGATGTGCGTGTAAATCTGCGTGGTGGCGATGTCGGCATGACCCAGCATCTCCTGCACCGCCCGCAGATCGGCACCGCCTTCGATCAGGTGAGTGGCGAAGGAGTGACGGAAAAGGTGCGGATGAAGATGGCGCTCAATGCCGGCCTCAACAGCCCCCTGCTGGATGATCTTCCACACCGCCATGCGAGAAAGACGTCGGCCACGCGAGCTGAGAAAGAGAACATCGTCGGTATCCGCTGTGGTGATGAGTTGGCCACGCGACTCGTTCTGATAGCGTTCAATCCACGTCCGTGCTTCACCGCCGATGGGTACCATGCGCTCTTTGGAACCCTTGCCAAAGACGCGAAGAAGTTCAACGTCGCGTAGCACATCGGATTGACGCAGTGCAATTGTCTCGCTCACGCGCAATCCACAGGCATACATGGTCTCGAACATCGCTCGGTTGCGAAGACTATATCGGTCTGACCCGTCGAATGCTTCGAGAAAGGCGACCATCTCGCCCACGGTGAGACATTCGGGGAGGTGCCGCCGCGAGCGGGGCATGTCGATGGCTTCGGTGACATCACGATCGAGACGTCCGTTTCCTACCAGGAAGTGTTGCAGGTGCCGCACAGAGGCCAAATAGCGGGCTCGGCTGGTGGTCGACAGACCCAGCGAGGCCAGGTGCTCAAAGAAACCTCGCACGGTACTTAGGCTCGCCTCGGAGAACGAGCTGAGTCCTGCCTCGTGGAGGTGTCGTGCATATTGGGTGACGTCGTGGCGGTACGCTTCGACGGTCGTGGCTGCCAAACCCCGCTCCAAGCGGGCGTAATGCGTGAACTGACGGATGTCTCGCTCAAAGGCCGTTGGCAGCTCTTGCATCATGAAGATGTTTCTTCGCTCGGACGGATCTCCGCATAGCGGACGCGTTGGTGCGATGATCCAATAAGGGAGTTTACGAACGATTCTCGGATGACGTTCAGGTCATTGAGCGTCAGTGGTGTATCGTCAAGCTGCCCGTCAATGAACCGGTCCATGAAGATCTGATCGATGGCCTGCTCGATCTCTTCGCGGTTGCCCGATTCGACGAGTCGTGATAGGGCCTCGGCGGCATCGGCAAGCATGACAATGGCTGTTTCTTTTGAGTCGGGCTTGGGTCCAGGATACCGGAATTCCGACGCATCAACGGAGCCGTCGGTGGACTCTTCGACGGCCTTCGCATAGAAGTGCTTGATCAGGATCGTACCATGATGCATTGGAATGAACTTCCAGATTCGATCCGGCAGCCGGTACTCTTTGGCCAGATCGATTCCATCGGTGACGTGTTGACGGATGATCTCGGCACTGCGGCGGGGTGTGAGCCGGTCGTGCTTGTTGTCGATATCGATCTGATTCTCGATGAAGTACTCGCTCTTGGTGATCTTCCCGATGTCGTGATACAGAGCACCGACACGTGCAAGAAGAGGATTGGCGCCGATGGCTGAGGCGGCAGTTTCACTCAGATGCATCACCGACATGGTATGCTGGTAGGTTCCGGGAGCAACCTGGTTGAGCTGATGGATGAGAGGATGATTGATATCGTCAAAGTCCTCCAGCCGAAGATCGGTGGCCACGTTCAGCGTACGCTCCATGAGCAGGATGGCAGCCACTGCCAGCAGTGGGGATATGATCGAGTTGACCAGCGCTCCACCAAGTTTTGTGGCAAGATTGAGAAGGGGCGTGCCGCTTTCGAGCTCGATCGAGATGGTCACGATCAGCAGACCAGCAAGAATGGACAGGATCGAGGTGAAGATCTGCGTGCGACTGCGAAGATTCGTTGCCGAGTATGCCGCCATGACGCCCCCTGCGATCATCACCACGGCGATCACATGGTCGTTGCCACGCGCAGCAGCCACGGAAAGGGCACACGAGAGCGTGACAACGATCGATGTTCGCACGTCGTAGAGAATCGATATCAGCATCGCAAATCCCGGTACGACGATCGTGTACTCAAGTGGCAGCGACGTTGGAAATGCTATCGATAGCCAGCCCAGACCCGCCGAGGCAACCGGCATGGCCAGCAGTGTTGCCAGCTGACCGTTGCGAATGAACGACGAATAGCGCACGAAGTAGAGGTAGAGGCAGACAATGGCAATCAGAACAAGGGCATGTCCTGCCGAACCGAGGGCAACGAGGAAGGAGAACTGCGAGGTTGACCGGATGTACTCGGCATATCGATAGGAGGCAAGTCGACTCAGCAGGTGCTCGTCGATGCGATCGCCCTTACGGATGATCACGTCGCCCTTACGGATGATCTCCTGCGTGGTGGACACTCCTTGTTCGGCCAGCTGTTGCTGCTGCATCCAGGTCTGACGATCAAGCCGCAGAGTGGGTACAACGGCAGAATGCAATCGTGAACGGAGCTCCTGACGAATGCGAGTTGGTGCATTGATGAGCAGGTTGTCCAGGCCTTCGGCGATGGAGGCGGAATCACGTAGCCTGTCGTGGCGGCAAACGGCGGTCTCCAGGCCGTTGGCCTCAAGCGTCATGGGGTCAGCACGTGGAAGTGACCGCAGATCCACATCGACGATCTCCGGAGCGTCTGCCCCGTAGAGACGTCGAATCGCCGGCTCTCCGAGTTCCATGATGGCACTTCGGAGCTCTTCGTCTGACGCAGCGCCCGCGGCCGACGTAAGTCTCTGCAGCGCCCGCGTCAGCGCATCCGGCGTGCGCCGAACATAGGCCGGCACCTCGGCACGCGCCTGGGCCCGTTCCTGCGAGACTGAGTCAGCATTTCGCTGCACCGGGAATGGATAGTCGGCAACGAGAGATTCCTCGGTCCACGTCGTGCCCATGCGCGATCGATCGAACGCCGCCTGGCGGATCTCGCCAAGCCGTCCCGGCAGAAACATCATCATCAGGAGCATGGCCGCTGCGATGATGGCAGCGCGCAGGGCAACGGACCGATTGAGGCCGCCATGTGCCCCGGACTCACGACCGTCGTCGCGGATCTGCTCAAACAATGTCGGTCGTGAACGTGCCATGGTGCTGTGCGTAACTGTGCAGTAGGGGGCTTATCGGCCCGTGAAGACAGGTCGTCGCTTCTCAAGAAATGCTTGCACTCCTTCACGGTAATCCGCAGAATCTCCGGCACGCTGCTGATACTCCGCTTCAAGCTCGAGCATCTCGTCGAGTGAGTGGGTGAGCCCCTTCTGAAGAAGCATTTTCACAAAGCCGTAGGACTGTGTTGGACCTTGTGCGTATTGCGAGGCGCACGAGCGAAGTGCCGTTGAAAACGCCTTGGGATGGGCAACGCTGTTGACGAGTCCGAGCTCGAGTGCCTGCTCGGCCGAGATCGGCGCGTTGAGCGTTGCAAACTCAAAGGCCTTGGCGTATCCCATCATGCGGGGATAGAACCACGTAGCGCCCGAGTCGGGGATCAGTGCAATGCCAATGAAGGCCTCGACGAGCTTTGCCGACGCGCTCATGATGCGCACGTCCGCCGCAAGGGCCAACGACAGTCCGGCACCCGCGGCAACACCGTTGATGCCGGCGATGATGGGCTTGGGCATCTCGCGCATGGCACGGATGATGGGGTTATAGCGACGGTTGAGCGAATCGCGCAGATCACGCTTGTCACCCGACTTTGGGGCATCCTTCAGATCCTGTCCACTGCAGAATGCCTTGCCGGCACCCGTCAGCACCACGCATCGCACATCATCGCTATCGCGGGCAAACGCCAATGCGTGCTGAAGGTCCGTCGTGAGCTGCTCATTGGCGGCATTATAGGAGTCGGGCCGGTTGAGGGTGATGGTCAACACACCACCATCGATTTCCGTCAAGAGTGTTTCGTAGGTGGTCATCACTTGCCCTTCCATTCCGGTTTGCGCTTCTCAACAAATGCTGCCATGCCTTCCCTTTGATCTTCTGTCGCAAAGAGCATGTAAAAGTTCTTACGCTCAAACTCGAGTCCTCCCTCGAGTGTGGTGCTGTGCGCCTTAAGCACGGCCTCCTTAGCAAGGCGCGCCGCGATCGGTGCCTTGCTGGCGACGTCTCCTGCCAGAGCAAAGGCCTCTTGCAGATAGAATGCCACGGGTACGACTCGGTTGACGAGTCCAGCGGCCTGTGCCTGCGTGGCCGAGATCATGCGTCCGGTCAGCACGATCTCCATGGCCAGTGCCTTCCCCACGGCACGCGTCAGACGCTGCGTTCCACCGGCACCGGGCATGACGCCGATGTTGATCTCCGGCTGACCAAACTGGGCCGTATCACTGGCCACGATCATGTCGGCATGCATCGCAAGCTCGCAGCCCCCTCCCAGCGCAAAACCGCTGACGGCAGCAATGATGGGTGTCTTGACTTGGCGTATGCGCTCCCAGCGTGCGAATTGATCGCGTGCAAGCATCGTCGTGAGCGTGGCATCGGACATCTCGGTGATGTCGGCCCCGGCAGCAAATGCCTTCTCGCTACCGTGGATGACGATGCAGCGGATCGCCTCGTCGGCATCGTAGGTTTCAAAGGCCTCGACCAGTTCGATCATCGTCTGCAGACTCAGTGCATTGAGCACGGCCGGCCGGTTGAGTTGGATCGCTCCGACGCCCGGCTGAGGGACGTAGGTGCGAATGCACGTAAATTCAGAGTTCATAGGCTGAGTGTTTGTGTAGGACGAGGCCAAAAATACCACATGGACAACCTCTATTGCTCCCTGCTTGCATCCGATGATGTGCACGTTCCGATGGACGAGGACATCCGGCGTCACGTAGCGGCCCTGCGGCTTCGTGACGGCGAGCATGTGCGCGTGCTCAATGGTAGGGGGCTTGTGGCCACCTGTCGGGCTGTTCGCCAATCGTCAGTAGTGGTGCTCACGGTTGTGAGTTCGGAATCACACTCTGCAACAATGCCTCAGATCACGGTAGCGCTCGGCGTCCTTGACCATCGGGATCGCTTTGAGATGGCCGTTGAGAAGCTCACCGAACTGGGTGTTGCGCGAATCATACCGATGCTTTGCCACCGCGCCAGACATCTGCGTACAACCAACGAGCGGCTCACGGCAAAGGCCATTGCCGCCATCACTCAGTCCGGGAATCCGTTTTTGCCGTTGATCGATCCGCCAACGGAACTTGAGCAGGTCGTATCGGCGACTGCGTGCGACCTCGTGATCGTTGGCGATGCCCACGGCCACCCCCCGGTCGAAGACGCTCGCCGTCTTGATACGGCCGACCAGGTTCTCGTGGTGGTCGGACCCGAGGGTGGGCTGAGTGATGAAGAGCTGCAGCTGCTCGCGAGCAAAGACGCCACGCGCCGATGGCGCATCGGACATCTTCGCCTGCGTGCCGAGACCGCGGCGATCGCGCTTGCCGCGGCTGTGCGAAGTATGAACGGCTGATGCAAAATGGCGGCGCTAATGCCAAATTGCAATGCAAAATGGCATCAGCGGTTGATCACGACCGGCATGGATGTGCTTGCGCCATTGACCGAGACCAGCAGGTAGTACAGTCCCGAGGAGAGTTGCTCTACCGGTATGGTCACGAGGCGGATCTGCTGACCCAGCGTTTCGTTCACCAACATCATGCGCTCGCCGGTCACGCTAACAAGTTCTGCTGTGAGGTGACCGCCGCGCTCAAGGACGATCTCGGCCATGCCGTTGGTGGTCATCGGATTGGGCGATACGCGGATCGTCGATGAGGCCAGGGCTTTCTCGTCGTTGACCGAAGTCTCGGATGGGTAGAACAAGCGAAGCGTCACCGGCCGGTGATCTGAAACTGTCGATGAGTACGAGGTCAGATATCGCTCAGGCGACTCGAGTGTCGCACGGTGAAGTTGCAGCCCTGGCGTACGCGTCAGGATATGATCCAGGAAGCCACGATTGAAGCCCACGTAGGAGGACAGGCCCTGACGTTCCATTTCGGCCGTCGTGGCGGTCCATGAGTTGTCGTTGAGGAACACCGAATAGCAGGATGGAAGCGTAGAATCTACCGTCGTACCAAGAAGGCGATCGTTGAAGTCGCCCAGTACCACCACGTTGGAGTCTTTGTAGAAGTTCTCCAGGTAGGCGTGGAATGTTTCGGCATCGGTCTTGCGTCGTTGATAGTCTTCGGCAGCCGTTGTGTCGTTTGTTGCCTTGGCGTGAATGTTAAAGACCACGACGTTGAAGCCCACGTTCTTCGGAGTAAAGGTCATGCGGAATGGGAAACGACCATTGCCCCATGCTTTCGCGCCACCGTTGACGGCAAGTCCGGTCGAGACCGGCGTGATGGTCTCAGGGTTGTAGATGTAGGCAAGCTTCTGATCTGACGTCACATCGCTGGCGAAGAATCGCTTGTAGCCACCCTTGATCGAATCGCTGATCGATGCCAACGCTTCATCGGTGAGGATCTCTTGCAACGCATACACGTCGGCCCGTATCGTGTCCATGACCGTGCGGATTCGCTGACGTTGCAGGACTTTGTTGAAGGGGCCGCGAAGCGTGTCGTCGGAGCCGAACCATTCAAGGTTCCACGTCGTGATATCCAATGTCCGATTCTTGCTAACAGTGTCAACGAAGATCGGGGGGAGTCCCATGTCTTGTGCCAGACGCGGCAGTACTTGGTACGCACCACGGAACTGACTGACCACGCCAACGATGTCGATCTCGCCTGCAGGGATCTCAAGATTGTTGACGCCGATCTCGCAGGCGCGATCGATGCGGATCACGATGTCGTTGCCGAAGTTATCGATCGCATTGTAGCTGCGATTTCCTTCGAAGCGACCGGTTTCAACCATCTTGACCTTGCGCAGACGGATGAGCGTTGCTTCGTTTCCTTCTCCGATGTTGGGGATCGTTGTGCTGCGCGGCGTGGGCTCTTCGCGCGGCACAGGAATGACGGTGAACTTCAGCGTCGAACCGCCGAGCTGGGCAAGCCCCGTTCCGGGAGCGCCCGTGGAGTTTCCGAACTCGGTCAGTGTCGCACCCTCCACCACCACTGAGTCACCGATGCGAACCGCCGTGCGCATGGCCTCATTGAAGACCGCGATGCCGCCGGTACGATCCTGCATATAGCAGGTGTTCGACAGTTGCGCAGCCGACGTGATTCGGCCGGCGACCTTGGTCACCGTCGAGTTGAACTCTTGCTTCTTGGCATCGGCGATGGAAATGGGATCCACTGCAAGCACCATCGTCGAAGTGGAGATGATGAGAAGTGTGGCAAAAAGTGTGCGGAGCAGCATGTCTGGTCCAGTCATGAGTGTGAAACGTCAGAAAATTGCAAGGGACATGTCGTCGATCGAATCGGACGCGTCGTACGTGTAAAGCATGTACGATCGACCCGAATCGATCACGACGTTTGAAAGGCGAGCAAGCACGTTTGTTGTGCCGGCCTCCCGTACTTCAAAAGAGTAGGTGCCTGAGGTGAGGGGGAAGTAGGACCTCGAGCTGATGCCCGGTTCGAACTCGTCCGTGAATACACGAGGGCCACCGGTGATCCAAAGCTCGAGAAAGTAACCGCTATCGACGTTCTCGGCCATGTGCGTAAAGCGCACGAAGGAGCTCTGCGTGGTGTCAGGCAGAAGTGTGTCCTGAATCTCACGGCGAAACTCGACAAGCTTTGTCGTATCACCGCGCACAAACAGAATCACCCTGCCGCTGCCGCCGAGCGTGTAACGGAGGTTGGATCGATAGATGCGGTTGCTGCTGCCGAGCTGGACATTGATCTGACGTCCGGCAGCGACCTCAACAAACTCTGATGCCTCGCCTCGGTTGGCTTCGATGACGGTAGTGCTGTCGATGATAACGCGCGCACGAGGCACGTTCAACGTGACGTTGACGATGCGCATCAGTGCCGGCTCCGGCGTAGGGAATGTCAGCACGCCGTCTTGGCATCCGATCATCACAAAGGCGATGAGCGCCATCAGCGCGTGCGTCAGAGATATTCGAAAAAGTTTCATGGTCAGAACGAGTACCTCACGCCGATCTGCGCACGCCAACGTGAGAAGAAATTGTCGATGATGTAGATCCCCGGACGTCCGGCGGTAAGGGGCTCGCTGTACGACATCCGAAGGCGGCCTTGGGCGTCGAACGGCTTGTTTTGACTATCGAGCACAAGACCGAAAAGATTGGAGCTTTGAAAGTCCACGAAGCGCTGCAGGCCCCATGAAGGATCGATCAGATTCAAGAGATTCTGCACGTCAAGGGTAAACTGCCAGTTCTGCAATTCCTGCGAGATTCTCAGATCGAGCTGATTGATCCAAGGTTCGCGCAGTGCATTTCGAGGAAGGATCTGCCCTTGATACTCCTTCAGCAACGGGTTGGCATCGATCAGGGCCATCATCTGTGCCCAGATCTGCTCAGGTGAGCGCAGGTCCGTCACGTCTGCAGGTTTGGGAATCACGACTCGCGTGTTGAGGTCTTCGCGACGTGGGATGTAGATCAGGTCATTGCCACCCGCAGCGTTGTCACCGTTTAAGTCCTGCGCATACGAGATCGAGTAGGGACGTCCGGAATTGCCGGAGTAGAAGAGCCCAAGAGTAGTTGCATGGCCATCTGTCCATGTGATTCTGTACGAGGCACTGATGGCGATACGGTGAAGCTGATCGAAGTTGGAGATGCCAACCTGCAAATTGTTGGGGTCGATCCCGTCTGTGCCTGTCCACTGTGACAGTGCGGTGGCCGCCGTCGAGGACGTCAGATCCTGCGTGCGACCATAGGTGTATGACATCATAGCGCTCAGGCCGGGAGCGATAGAGTTGTTCTCATCCAACCGAAGTTGCGCGGATGCCGAATATTGGTTGCCGGCATCGCGACTGCTCATGAGGATCACATTCGTAAAGCGGCGATCCACCAGCGAGTCTGCCAAGCCCCCTGCGTAGAGTTTGCGACCATCGATCGGGGAGACTCCCACGAGCGTGTCCCCATCGACCACGTAGCGCATGTTTGATGGACGCAGGTTGAGGTTGCGGTAGTCCACCTGATTGAGGAACGCACCGTACATCCCCTCGAGCGTGAGCGTCAGACCGCTCATCAATTTGATGTCGGTGGCAAGCGTTGACCGCCACACCTGCGGGAGCGTGAAGTCCGAATCGGTGATGTTGATGGCTGTGGTGTTGACTGCGCTACCGGGATAGAGAGTATCGCCCGGACGTGGTGGACGTCGGGTGATGTCCCACCGGAAGGGTTGACCTAGCGTGTTGTTGATGGCATTGGGAGAGTTGTTTGTCCCCAGTTCGGCGCGGAACAGATCCATGCCCGTGTTCGAATACTGGTTCGACAGCCACACGGCGGCGACACGTCCGGTGAAGATCCCGGAGCCACCGCGTATCTGAACGGTACGCGAACCGGTTGGGTCGTAGTTGAATCCAAAGCGTGGCGAAAAGAGCATGATCCCTTCGGGCACGGCAGAGGTGGAGCGTCCGGGAAATGCCTGGGCAAACGCGGGATTCTCATATGGCGTGCTAAGGAAGATCGGCATGTCGATGCGCACTCCGCCGCTCAGGCGCAGGTGCTCAGTTGCCTGCCATTCATCCTGGATGTAGCCACCGATCTGGATCATGTTCCATGCGGCACGCGGAAGGGGATTGCCCCCTGTCACTGAGTCATTGGCGTAGCTGACGCGATAGAAGTTGGCCAGGCTGTCTGCAAACGCGTCGACCGATGCGTACTGGATGCTACCGTAGTAGTCCTGGATGAAGAGATTGTTGAAGCGCGAGAACTCGTTATGGGTTCCCACCGTGATGGTGTGGTCGCCGGTGAACCATGTCAGATCATCGGTCAGCGCAATGATGGTCTGATCCAGCGCATTGGCTTGCGAGCTTCGTTCCGGACCGAGAATGACGTTCAGACCCGAACCTACCTGGATGCGTACTTCAGGAAAGGGGATCGGCTCGCCGGCGGCACTGCTCGGCAGGATACGTCGATCATTGGTCTGCGTCATCGAGATGCGTAGCTCATTGCTTAGGGAGGGGGCGAGCACGCCGTTCCATTGGAGAACCGTCTGGTTGTTGACGCTCTCGAAGGTGTTCATTCGACTCGTCAGGCTGTAGTTCAGATTGTTCCGAAGAAGATTCCGGTCCTGTATGCCATACGTGAAGTTGTGACGTATCTGGATCTTGTTGTTCTCATCCAGGTTCCAATCCAGACGCGCAATGACGCTGGCAGAGTTGTTGCGGATGTTCGTCGTGCCATACGTGCCAGGGTCGTAGCCGTATTTGGAACGCGAGACATCGATGATCCGGTCGAGTACCTCGGCATCGACAGGGAAGTTGTTCAGCTCGGTCGGGTCATTCAATCCCACGACGATCGGTGTCGACCGCAGGCGACCCTCGGCGGTGACGTGGAAGAGCAGCTTGTCCTTGATGATCGGACCGCCGACGCGTCCGCCGAACTGCACGTCATAAAACTTGTCGAAGGGTTTCTTGGCAGCATCCGGACTGAGGCCCACAAGGTCCTGATTGCGTCCGAAGAGAAACACCGAGCCCTTGACCGTGTTGGTTCCGCCGCGCGTGATGGCATTGACCAGTCCGCCGGTAAAACCGCTTTGGCGGATGTCATATGGAGAAACGTTCACGCGGATGCGTTCGATGGCATCGAGTGAGACAAAGTTCGAATTCGCCTGCGAGCCTGCCGTGCCAGCCGCGCCAAGTGCGAACACATCATTGGCCACGGCACCGTCGATCTGGAAATTGTTGAAGCGAGAGTTCACGCCCATGATGCTCACACCCTGCAGTCCGTCACTGCCGGCCGTCTGGGTCTGATTGGTGTAGGGGTTCATGCGAGCCAGATCGCTGATGCTGCGATTGATCGACGGCGAGGCCGTGATGACGGCTTCGCTGATCACCGACCCGGAGCCGTTCTTGGATGCATCGAATATCCCGTCTCGCTCGGCAGTGACGAGCACTTCACTGGTCGTGGAGGTTGACTGGTTGAGCTGGATGTTGAGCGAGGTCGCATCGCCTACGTCAACATTCACGCCTCTGACCGTATCGCCGCGGAAGCCAACGTAGGTCACGCTCACGTTGTAGAGTCCCGGACGTAGACCTCGGATCAGGTACTGACCTTTGCTCTTGGTGATCGCGCCGTAGACCGCACCGGTCGAGGTCGACGTCGCACGAACCGTCGCTCCGGAGAGTGCTTGCTTCTTGCCATCAAGATCACCGGTGATCGTGCCGGTGATCGAGCCAGTGGTTACGCCTTGGCCACGGGACTCGACCGCTGCCAAGAGAACGGTGATCACGGCGATGTAGAAGAGGGTGCGCAACATAGCAGGGAGCTCGGCAGGAGATGACGTGGGGGCGCCAATTTACGGCATTTCCACGGTGCTCGGCGCCGTCTCGGCGTATCTTTGCCCAATGGCTACCTTCGAATCATGCGTGCGCAGCGCAGCGCACTCCAAGAGGGTCGAAATCGGAGGTGGCGTTGAGCCCCTTGCCGCCCTCGATTATCGTACCGAATCCGTTGTTAAGTCTCTTGCATGGAAGGAGTTCGTCTCCGATCTGCGCATTGGCTCTGCGCGGGTTGACGCGCTCGTCGAGGCACCGATGCCCAGAGCCTACCGCACCACGTCACGCCGGCGCCTCGGTACGTGGGACGGAAAGGTGTTGCTGACGCATGGCGACGGGACTCCGTCCGGTGCGCCAAGTCCGCTGGAGCCGGCCATTCATGGGGCGATCTACGAACGCCTAGAGCAGCTATTGGCGCGTCAGCACTCGAGCGTTGTCGAGGCTATCAGCCACGTGATCCTGCGTGGTACCTACGACGAGCATGTGCTGGTGATCAATGTTCGAGAGATGGACGCCCGCATCGTTCGCTCCGTCAGGAAGGTCTCCGAAACGCTCTGTGAGGAGTTTCCGATGGTGGCTCACGTCTGGATCTATCACGATCCGAAGGGGTCGCGCTACTACCTCGACATCGAGCGCCCGGCCACAGGCGTGGGGTCGAAGAAGCTTCTCGGCGCAGCTGCGTGGAAGCAGGATGTTGCCGACGTGACATTTCAGGTTGGGGTGTTCTCGTTCTCGCAGATCAATCTGGCCATGCTTGCGTCACTGGTCTCGGTGGTCACTTCGCATGCTGCATGCCAGGCCGAGGATGTTCTGTTTGATCTCTACAGTGGCTATGGTCTGTTCGGTGCTTCGCTGGCAAAGCAGGTCAAGCACGTGGTCACGTGCGATGCCGATGCGGCAACGGTCGACAACGCGCGCTACAACGTTCGTCGGGCCGGAGGAAACGTCAGCGCTGTTCAACAGATCTTTTCCGAGCCGCAAGATATCGGGCGGCTGGGCCGTAAGCTCGATAAGTCCGTACCTCGGCATCTCGTGGATGCGCCTCGCGTGGTGATCCTCGATCCGCCGCGGTCTGCAACGCCCCCTGGCATGATTCGGGAATTGGCCCGAATGCTCGAGCCTCGGCGTGTGGTGGAGATCTTCTGCGGTCCGGACGAGATCGGCCGCAGTCTGCGAGAATGGCGTTCGGCCGGTTATGAGCCAGAGCGCATCACGCCGGTGGACCTGTTTCCGGGCACAACGGGCCTGGAAGTGGTGATCTCATTCGTTCCGTTCGAAGAGGCTCCCGTCAGGCGTGCCGCTCCTGAGCCCAGGAGAACACCTCGAGGTAGTGGCCGGCCGCCACGTCGATAGAGTTGTCCTGCATCATCGCATTGGTGCGTATCTGCGTCCAGTGCGGTTCGTCGCCATAGAGTCCGAGTGCCACATCGAGAGCGTGGCCCACGGCTGCCTCGTCGTAGTCATAGAATCGCACGCCGGTGCCGTGCCGAGTGCCGCGATCATACTGCGTCACGGTGTCGGCCAGACCGCCGATCGAGCGCACTACCGGTACCGTGCCGTAGGCCATGGCATACATCTGGGTGAGGCCACACGGCTCGAATTGCGACGGCATGAGATAGAGGTCTGCGCCGGCCTGAATCTGATGGCTAAGGGGCTCATTATACCCCTTGACAAAGCGCACCAGGTCAGGGAAACGATCCTCGGCCCGATGGAAGAAGTCTTCGAACTCCCGCACGCCACTGCCAAGTACCACCAGACGGGCACGGCGATTCTGAAGCACATCCCACACAGCCCGCATCATGATCGGTATGCCCTTTTGCTGGGTAAGGCGGCTGACCATGCCGATGATGGGCATCTGTGCCGCCGAATCGTCGCTGGGGAGTCCGGCAAGGCGCAGTAGGGCGCGTTTGTTAACGTCCTTCTTTCCGAGTGAGCTCACATCATACGGCACGGCGATGTGCCGGTCAGATGACGGATGCCAGACGGATGTATCGATGCCATTGAGCACACCAACGACGTCGTGGGCGCGTGACTGCAACGCCCCCTGCAAGCCCATTCCCTCATCGGTCCAGCGGATCTCCTGGCTGTAGGTGGGCGATACCGTCGTGACCTTGTCGGCGAACATGATGCCGGCCTTCATGGCATTGAACGACCCGTGATGTTCATACCAGCTCGACGGATAGAACTCGGCCGGGGGAAAGCCTCCGAACTCCATGGCTCGCACCGGATCGTACATGCCCTGGAAGGCCATGTTGTGGATCGTGTACACACCGGCGGTGTGGGCAAAGAACGGGTCGTACCGGTACTGCGTGGCCAGCATCGGCATGCAGGGCGCGGTGTGGTAATCGTGGGCGTGGACTACGTCGGGCTGAAACCCCAAGGCCTTGGCCGCTTCAAAGGCCGCACGGCTGAAGAAGAGATACCGGCGATCGTTGTCTTCGAATCCCTCATGGTAGCCGTAAATGCCTTGTCTGTCAAAGTATTCCGACGATCGCAGGAAGTAGATTGGGACCGTTGAGTCTGGCAGGGTGCCCTTCCAGATGTCGGCATACTCGGTCCAATACCCAACCGGGACGCTCACCACCAGGTCGGTCTTTTCGATACCATAGTGAGCGGTATCGATGGTACCATAGAGTGGGAGCATGACGGCCACGTCATGACCCATTTGCGACCATGCCCGAGGCAGGGCCCCGGTCATGTCTGCCAGCCCTCCGACCTTGGCAAAGGGGGCGACTTCGGCTGCGACGACGAGGATGTTCATATGATGCGGAGCGGTGCCGTAACTGGAGCGCAAATATAGGGCTGAAGGTCGGCCAGATTCCCGGCCGCCTCTGCGGCCTTTGTCGCCGAGTCGAACAGGCCATACACGGATGATCCGCTGCCGCTCATGGAGGCGAAGTCCGCCCCCACATTGATGAGACGCTGCTTGATCTCAGCCAAAAAAGGTTGCTGTGGAAAAACTGCCGACTCGAAATCATTGATGAAGTCGACCGAGTTAATCACATGATTTTCAACAGCATAAGAATACTTGGCTTCGAGGTTTGATGAGGGCTTTGCACTCGTTATCCCCAATGTGGAATACGCATTGGCGGTGTTCACGTGAATGCCGGGGCAGACCAGCAGGATGGTCCACGGGAAGGGGACGTCGAGGGGGCTGACCAGCTCGCCCCTTCCGGTGACGAGTGCCACTCCTGAGTGCAGAAAGAACGGCACGTCGGAGCCGCATTCGGCGGCAAGGGGTTGGAGCAGGTCGACCACGCCGGGGTCATCGAGTCGACCATTGATGCGGGCCAGCGATAGCAGCGTAGCGGCGGCATCACCGGAACCACCCCCGAGGCCTGCACCGGTAGGGATGCGCTTGTTGACGATTATCTTTGCGCCGCACGCGTCAGAGGGAAAACGTTCGGCGTAGAGCCGGGCGGCCTTGTGTACGATGTTGTGCTCCGGACTGAGGGTGACGGCGGGGTGGCACTCAACGGAGAGCTGATCGGCGGCCTCGAACGTCAGACTGTCACCCAGGTCGATGGCAACGAAGATGGACTCGATGTTGTGGAATCCGTCAGCGCGCCGTCCCAGGACGTGGAGTCCGAGGTTGATCTTGCTGTTGGTGATAACGGAAAACGAGGGAAAGAGCATGGCGGGACAAATATCGTACACAAGTGAGCTTGCCAGGAAGGGCATTCACTTGTCTTCGTTGTGGATCCCGGCGATGTATCTGCACGTCGATCACCTTGTTGCCATCACCATCCTGCTTGTTTTGACGGTGGCTTCGCTGCTGGTGGACGTGCTGATGCACGTTCATGTGCCCACTCGGACGTTCATGATGAGATACTTTGGCGGGATGCTGCGGCCACACGAAACCGACTCGGACCGTCTTCGGCTCACGGGTGCCTCGTGGGTACTGATCGCCGCTTTGTTGACGTTTGCGATCTTTCCGAAACAAGTTGCCGTGCCCGCCTTCACGGTCTTGAACGTCAGCGACAGCTTCGCCGCCCTCATCGGCAGGCGCTTCGGCAAGCGCCGGTTTCTCGATAAGTCGCTGATCGGCTCGGTGGCCTTTACGGTCTCGGCGGCATGCATCGTCTTGTTCTATGCCTGGCTCTTCGACGCTGACATGTGGTACTGCGTCGGCGGGCTGCTGGCCAGTGTCGTATCAGCCACCGTCGAAGCCAGCTCAACCCGCCTGAAGATCGACGATAACCTGTCGATCCCCTTCAGCTTTGCCCTCACGATGATGGCGTTTTATATCGTTCTTCTCAGCGTTACAAACCCGCACGTCTAAGCCGGGGCGACGTTCTTCAGTTACGCGAAGAGACGATACCGGGCATCAGTCGTCAGCCTGCCCATATACCGTAACTTGCGCCCTTCGCACCCAAAACCCAGAACCTAAAACCCAAAACCTGAAATGGCTATCAATCGCGGCACGAAGATCTTTGTGGCGGTCCTCCTGACGGTGTCGGTGGGGATCGCGATCGCATATGTTGTCTATCGCTACTCGCATGCGGTGGCGTTCTATGAGCAGGTGGATATGATCCGTGAGGAGCGCGGACCGGAGATCACCTCCGTGTACTTCATTCGCGTGGCGGATTATGATTCCTTGAGCGTGCGTGAGGTGACGCAGGAGATCACGCGCAAGACGCTTGACTCAAACATTGTTGCGCCCACGTCCGGACGGCGGTTTTTGTACCACATCTTCACGACCGCCGATACGTCGGAGCTGACGCAGGACATGATCGACGAGCTGGCCTATACCAATCCCGACATTGCCGATCCAGGCTCGAAGCTCCGCGTCGTCAAGAACGGCTGGATGGTGCAGTTCTACTTCGCTCCAAATCGTCTTCAGCCCCGTGAATTCAGTATGAAGCGCACGTACTTCTACATGCCCAAGACCGGTATTCTGGCTCGCGATGTGCAGTAATCCATCGACCGCAGCGACCTGCTATCGCCACTGAGCGTCTTTCCATTCGGCAAACAGGTGTTTGACGCGATTGCGCTGGTATTTGCCCGTTGATGTGACCGGCAAGGAGTCGGCAAACAACACGACCTTTGGACACTTCGACGTTGGCAGATGCTGACGGCAGAACGCAAGGATCTGCTCCTCGGTCACCGACTCATCGGCGCGGATGACCAAGGCACCAACTTCCTCGCCGTACATGTTGTTTTCAAAGCCGACGCAGATGCCAGCCCGCACGCCGGGTGCGCGATTGATGACCTCGTCGATCTCCAACGGCGCTAGGTTGACGCCCCCTCGAATGATCAGCTCCTTCAGGCGTCCGGTGATGAAGTAGAAGTGGCGTCCGCGCTCATCGGCCACGCGAAACCCCTCGTCGCCCGAGCGGAACCATCCGAAGGCGAACGCCTCTGCGTTGGCCTTGTCATTACGGTCATACCCTCGCATGACGTTGCTGCCACGGATGACGATCTCGCCACGCGCGCCATCGGGGACATCCTGTCCGCGGTCGTCGTGGATCGCCATCTCATTGCACGGGATCGCCACACCGATGGATGGAAAGCCGAAGTCCTGCATCCAGTGTCGATGCTCATCATCGGACAGGTCCACCGGAAGAAAGCACGAGTAGCAGGTTGTCTCCGATAGACCATATCCGTGCATCACGCGGATGCCGTATCTCGATTCAAATCGCTCAGCCAGCTCGCATGTCAGGGGGCCTGCACCACAGATGATATGACGCAGTCCAGCTTGGCGTGCCCCCGTCGCATCGGCATCAGCCTCCAAGAGAAAGGCAAGGAGTGTTGGTACGACGCTGACGATGTTGACGCGCTCGGCAACGATGCTCGAAAAGAACGTGCGAGGCGAAAACTTGCGGTGCAGCACCACCGATGCGCCGGCAATGAACGGCGTGACGTGCGTCACGATCGTACCGTTGACGTGGTGTACCGGCAGCACGCACATCATCCGCTGATCGGGCGTGATCCCATGCCAGAGGCAAATATCCTGGCCATCGGCAAACAGGTTGCGTTGTTCAAGCACGACGCCTTTGGGGTTTCCCGTTGTGCCGCTGGTGTACACCAGCAGACACTCGTCGTTGAGCATGTCTGCGTCCGACGATGGATAATCAAGGGGCTGGCAGCGTCGAATGTTCGCATAGAACTCTGGATCGGACGCGTCCGAATCCATCTCGATCAGGGTGGTGCTCGCCCCCTTCATGGCAGACGTCAGACGATCCACATAACAACTGCGGCACAACACAAGTGACGGGCCGCAGTTCTCAAGGATGTAGGCCAGACGCTGATCGTCCTCGGTCATGTTCAGCGGCACGGCGCAAGCGCCCAGAAGCCAGCAGGCAAAGTACCCCAGGATCGTGTCGGGATGATTGTGCGAGGCGATCACAACGCGCGATCCGCGCCGCACGCCATGGTCATGCAGCAGCTGCGCCAGGCGTCGCGAAACGTCGATGAAGACGCTGTAGGACCAATTCATGCGCGTGCCGGCTTCGTCGTAATAGACCAACCAGGGCTTTTCGCCATAGGTCAGGTCGTTGAACTTCAGCAGCTGTCCCCAGCTGTTGTGGGCTGGCCCGTCGGGTGTGTGCATGGGTGGAACTTCCTCGCATTGTCGGGGTCAGGCCGGATTGCAGACCGTAGATTTGCCTGCGGTCTGCACAGACCCGAGTGTTTATGGACGCGAAACTACCGACTTGCCATGATGTCACGACCCATCGATCTGCGAAGCGACACTCTCACGGTTCCCGACGAGGGCATGCGCGCGGCCATGGCCGCGGCCGAGGTAGGAGATGATGTGTATGGCGAAGATCCCACCGTGAATGCCCTTCAGGAGCGCGTGGCGTCGATGTTCGGTAAAGAAGCAGCTCTGCTGGTGCCCACCGGCACGCAAGGCAATCAGATCTGCTTGGCGCTTCACGCCTCGACGGGTGACGAGGTCATCGCAGAGTCCGGTGCTCACATCTTCCACTACGAGAATGCAGCCACCAGCGTGATCGCCCGTGCGCAGATCCACGGCATCCCCTCGCAACAGGGAGAGATGCCCCTGGATCTGGTTCGTGATGCCATCCGTCCGTCGGCCTACTACTACCCTCGAACGGCAGTGATCGCAGTCGAAAACTCGCACAACCGGCACGGCGGCACGGTGCTGTCACTCGACTATTTGAGATCCTTGCATGCGCTGGCAAGCGAGCATCATCTGCCGCTGCACTGCGATGGCGCGCGCATCTGGAACGCGATGACCGCCAGCGGAGAGCATCCACGAGAGTACGGAAAGCTGTTCTCGACGATGAGTGTTTGCCTGAGCAAGGGGCTCGGGGCACCGATTGGATCTGTGATCCTTGGCACCCGCGAGCAGATCGAGCGCGGCCGCCGGTGGCGTAAGATGCTCGGCGGTGGAATGCGTCAGGTTGGCGTGTTAGCGGCGGCAGGGATGTATGCGCTCGACATGATCCTTCCGAAACTGAAGGATGATCATCGCAGGGCGCGTGACTTTGCCAGACTCGTCTCGGCCATCGGCCGCGTGCGCATCGACATGGCGCGCGTGCAGACCAACGTTGTGGTGTTCTCGGTTGACGGGATGGACGATGCGACATTCGTTGCTGCCTGCCACGCGCGGGGCCTGCGCATCGCACCGATCAGCCGCGGCCGGCTCAGAGCAGTCTTCTATCACCAGATCACGGATGCGGACACGTCGGCGGCGGCAGCGATCATCGCCGATGTGCTTGCCTGAGGTTCCTATCTTTGCAGCGCTCACCATCGTTCGATAAACTCGGCATCCACCATGCGCACATCAGACAAAGACGAAGCAACCATCGATCACGGCCCCGTCTCGATCGAGGGTCACGGCACATACTCGCACCGGCTGCATAGTCGTGTTCGGTCGTATGATGTTGACCGCCAAAGCATCGTTCACAATGCCGTGTACTTGTACTGGTTGGAGGCGGCGCGCATCGAGTACTTCCGCGACATCGGAGTGCCGATCGATCGGGATTCATTTGTGACAAAGCATCGTTTTGTGGTGCTCAAAACATCGATCGAATACCGCTATGCCGCGCAGTTCGATGATCCTTATACGGTGTACACACGCGTGCCCTTTGTGAAGAACTCCTCGTTCGGATTCGAGCACGTCATCCGACACGAAAACGGCACGATCCTGGCCGTGGCCAGCAGTGTACTGGTGCACCTGAATCCGGCAACTCAGCGGCCCGAGCGCATCCCGGATTCCTATCGCACGCTGATCCGCTCCTTCGAGGGCGACTCGGTCATCTTTTCTGACTGACGCTCCGGCTGAGCCGATCCAACCACCGTTCACATGGCAAGTCCTAATCGTCGTGCGGCACAGCTTGTGATGATCCGTGCCGACGCGCGGCACTGGGATGACGTCGAGTACCGTCGCACCATCGAACGTCTCATCGACCGCGGAGTAGGGGGCGTTGGAGTGTTCCTGGGCGGCCTCGAGCAGACCGCGCAGATGATCGAGCACATGCAACAGCGAGCGGGACGGCAGCTGCTCATCGCCGCTGACTACGAACATGGCCTTCCGATGCGCCTCGAGGGCGGCATCGCCTTTCCCAGGGCCATGGCCTTGGGACGCTGCAGCGCGTCGACGACCGAAACCGTTGCACGGTTGATCGCCGAAGAGGCCCATGCCATCGGTGTCCACTGGAACTGGGCCCCTGTGGCTGATATCAACTCAAATCCAAACAATCCGATCGTCAACACCAGGAGCTTCGGTGAAACTCCCGAGACGGTCACTGAGCATGCACGCGCATACGTCCGCGGCACACAGTCGGTGAAGGTGATGGCCTGTGCCAAGCATGTGCCCGGACATGGAGATACGCACGTGGACTCTCATCGGGACCTGCCGACGATCGAACTAGCGCCCGATCTGGCGCGTGAACGGGAGTTCATTCCCTTTAGGGGATGCATCGATGAAGGCGTCCAAAGTCTCATGATCGGTCACATCGTTGTGCCGTTCCTCGATCCATCGTCGCCGGCATCGCTGTCGGCACATGTTGTGTCGGGCCTGGTTCGCGAGCAATGGGGCTTTGATGGATTGGTGACCACAGATGCGCTTGACATGGGAGCCATCACATCGCGATACACCAGCGCCCAAGCAGCATGCGCGGCAGTCGAGGCCGGGTGCGATGTGGTACTCATGCCCGAGAACGCCGATGAGGCCATTGACGCTTTGGTCGTGGCCATTGAGTCAGGCCGACTCTCCGAGGCACGCCTGCAGGAAAGCGAGCGCCGATGGCAACAGGCACGTCGATTCGTGGGACTACGCACGCCTGGCACGCCCCATAGATCGCGAGCCCAGCAGATGACGGTGGACCAGAATGCCCACGCCTTGGTGGCCCTGCAAGCCGCCGATGAGGCCCTTCGGGTGGTCGGAGCGGCCGATCTGCTGCCCATCACGCAGGCCAAGCACGTGGCGGCCTTCGCCATCGTTGATGAGCACAGCGTCGAATCGGCCACAACATGGTTTCAGTCCATCGCTCAGGGGGCTGACGTCAATGTTGACTTCGGCTATGTTGACCTTTCCATAACGTCTGATGAGTGCGCATCGCTACGGCAGGGTATAGCCGAGTCCGACCTTGTGATCTTCGGCGTCTTCGGAAAGGCCGTTGCCTTCCGTGGGGAGCTTGGCTCCACTTCGCGACTACCGGAGATCATCGCCGCCCTCAGGGGCGACCGTCGCAGCATCGTTGTTGCCTGCGGCAGTCCATATGGGATCAATGCGACCCTGGCCGACACGGTGATCTACACGTATTCCGACACGCTCCCGTCGATAGCGGCGAGTGTTCTTCGGTTAGTAGGCAAAGCGGTTCCGAAGAATTAGCGTAACTTTGTTCGGAATTGCCGTGCGGCGTGCCGATGACAAGCCTGCAAGCCCCGTAAAATGGGCAAAGCGACGTTGAACGGAATTACGACTCAATCACACAGAAACGTGTAGCATGACCACATTGCTTGTGACCGGCGGGGCCGGATTCATCGGTAGCAACCTCGTTCGCATGGTAGCTGCCAGCGGACAGTATCGGCTGGTTGTGCTCGACGCGCTCACGTATGCGGGAAACCTGCAGAACCTCGAGGGCGTCATCGACGTTCAGAACGTCGTCTTTGTCCATGGGTCAATCACCGACGTCGACGTGCTCACCAAGCTGTTCTCGGATCATGCCATCGACGCTGTGCTGCACTTGGCTGCAGAGTCACATGTTGACCGTTCGATCGCTTCGGCTGCACCATTCGTCGAGACCAACGTCACCGGAACCCTCCGCCTCCTCGAAGCGTCACGGTCAGCGTCAGTTCGCCGGTTCGTGCACGTCTCCACCGACGAGGTGTATGGCACTCTGGGGCCGGACGATGCGCCCTTTACCGAGGAGACTCCGCTGCAGCCCAACTCCCCATATTCTGCCTCCAAGGCGGCCAGCGATCTGCTGGTGCGTGCCTTTGTGCATACGTACGGGATGGACTGCGTTACGACGCGCTGCTCGAACAACTACGGTCCATACCAGTTCCCCGAGAAGCTCATTCCGCTGATGACGCTCAATGCCTTGGAGGGGAAGCCCCTTCCCGTCTATGGCGACGGGCGGCAAGTGCGTGACTGGCTTCACGTGGATGATCATTGCCGTGGGATCATGTTGGCTCTTGAGCGAGGTCGTGCCGGAGAGGTCTACAACTTCGGAGGCTTCGGCGAGCGTTTCAACATTGACATCGTGCAGAGCATCCTTGAGATCACGGGGGCCGATGCGTCGCTGATCCGTCATGTGACCGATCGTCCCGGACACGATCGTCGCTATGCGATCGACCCGCACAAGGCCACCAGCGAACTCGGCTGGCACCCGGTGCACTCGGTTGAGAAGGGGCTGGCCGAGACGGTCGCCTGGTATCGCAACAATTCTGCGTGGTGCGAGAACGTCCGCTCGGGTGCATATCTCGACTATTACGCAAAGCATTACGGAACATCACTCTAAGAGGTCATCAATGGCACTTCGCCGCGTCGGACGTCCGAGAACATCGGGAAGTCGGTCGGAACAACAGCTCATGTCGAAGATCCTCGACGGCTCGGTCACCGTTGGCATCGTTGGCCTCGGATACGTTGGGCTGCCCCTTGCCCTCGAATTCTCCAAGGAGGGCATACGCACCATCGGGATCGACGTCAGTGCCGAGAAGGTCAAGAGCTTATCGGCGGGGAAGAACTACATCCAGGATCTCAATGATGAAGAGATCTACGACGTGGTGAAGAAGAAGAAGACGCTGACGGCCACCACGGACTTTGGTGCATGTGCTCAGTGTGACGTCATCTATGTCTGTGTGCCGACGCCGTTCACGCCGAACAAGGACCCGGACATTTCGCATATCGTCCATGCTACAGAGGGAATCGCGGCCCACCTTCGCAAGGGGCAGCTGGTGATCCTCAAGAGCACCACCTTCCCGGGAACGACCGAGAAGTACGTCAAACCCATTCTCGACCGTGTCGGCCTGACCTGTGGAACAGACTATTTCCTGGCGTTCTCTCCGGAGCGCATCGATCCCGGCAACCAGGTGTGGACCACCAAGAACACGCCAGTTGTTGTCGGGGGCGTGAGCGCGGCGTGCACGGACCTTGCCATTGCCATCAATCGGCGCATCATCACCGAGGTGGTGCCCGTAAGCACGCCGGCCGTTGCCGAGATGGAGAAGCTGCTGGAGAACATCTTCCGCAGCGTCAACATCGCGCTTGTCAACGAGCTGGCCCAGCTGTGTGACCGTATCGGTGTGAACATCTGGGAGGTGGTCGAAGCGGCCAAGACCAAGCCGTTCGGCTTCATGCCATTCTATCCGGGGCCGGGAATCGGTGGGCATTGTATTCTGATCGACCCGTACTATCTGTCGTGGGCCGCCCGCGAGGTGGACTTCGTCACGAACTTCATCACGCTTGCGGCGGAGGTCAACGAGTCGATGCCGTTCTACGTGCGAGCGATGATTGAGCGCGAGATCGCCAAGCAACCGGTGACGCTCAAGAGCGCCAAGGTGCTGCTGTTGGGTATGGCCTTCAAGAAGGATGTCGATGATCTGCGCCACTCGCCGGCACTGAAGGTGGCCGAGCTGCTGCTGGAGGACGGTATTGAGAACATCTCATACTTCGATCCCTACATCCCCAGCGTGCAGGTGCATGACCGTACGTTGACATCACGCAAGAACCTCACACCGGCCTACATCAAGCGTCACGACGTGGTGGTGATCACCACGGATCACTCGTCGTTTGATGTTGACATGATCTGTCAGAATGCCAAGGTCGTCATCGATACGCGCAATGCCACCAAACACGTCAAGGGGCCACACCGCAACATCGTCCTTCTTGGAGACGGAAAGTGAAACGCGTCATCAGCGTCGTCGGTGCCCGTCCCAATTTCATGAAGGTGGCACCCATCCACCGGGCATTTGCTGCCGATCCTGAGCATTGGGACCATCGCATCGTACATACTGGACAGCATTATGACGCTGCCATGTCGGATGCGTTCTTTCGGGATCTCGACATGCCTCATCCGGCATGGTTCCTTGGTGCCGGAGGGGGCTCGCACGCCGAACAGTCCGCCAAGGTCATGGTCGGCTTCGAAAAGGTCTGTCAAGAGGCCGAGGCAGACTACGTCATCGTTGTGGGCGACGTCAACAGTACCATCGCATGCGCCCTTGTGAGCGTCAAGATGGGCATACGCACCGCACACGTCGAGGCCGGTCTTCGGTCGTTCGACCGCACGATGCCTGAGGAGATCAACCGACTCGCCACGGACGCGATCGTTGACGACCTGTTCGTGACCGAGCAGAGCGGCATGGACCACCTGATGCGAGAAGGCGTCGATCCGGCGCGCGTGCACTTTGTTGGCAACACCATGATCGACTCTCTGCACTATGCCCGTGCGAAGGCCATGCAGAGCCCCATTCTTGATCATCTGGGACTTGAGCGCGGCACGTACTGCTTGGTGACCATGCACCGGCCCAGCAATGTGGACGACTCCCAGCAGCTCGGAATGCTCATCGGCGTGTTGGGCGAGATCGCCTCAACCATGCCGGTGGTCTTTCCCGTGCATCCACGCACCCGCAAGAACATCGAGGCCAAGGGGCTTGCACTTCCTGCCGGCGTTCGCATGATCGACCCAGCCGGATATGTGGACTTTCTCGCGCTGATGATGCATGCGCGGGTCGTGCTCACCGACTCAGGGGGCATCCAAGAGGAGACCACTGCGCTTGGCGTGGCCTGCATCACCGCTCGCACAACCACCGAGAGGCCGATCACCACCACCATGGGAACCAATGTCCTGGTGACGCCAACGCGCGATGGCATTCTGACGGCCATCAAGGGGTTCATCGCCGGAACCCACCCTGTCGGCTCGGTCCCACCGCTCTGGGATGGTCACGCTTCGGAGAGGATCGTAGCCAGAATCGGCTCGATTCTCGGGGCTTTCTAGGGCACACTATTCGTAAGTTTGCCGCGTCCGCGAAGACTTTTCCACACACTTTGGATCCGGATGCTCGTTATTTGTCGTGTCCACGCGCTCGTGCTCGTTGGACTACTCATCGGGGTGATCACACAGGGTTGGGCGCAGGGGTCGTCATCGGCCCTCGACATGGACAAACTCTCCACGTCGAGCAGGGCCACGGCGGCGCAATCTGCGATCCTCACGGCCGACCAGTTGCCGACCGACGACGTCGTCGATCCCACACGGTACATCCTGGGTCCCGGCGACGTCCTGGCCTACCAGACGACGGGTATTGACCTGACCGAGAAGCTCCTCGTGGTCACTCCCGAGAACATGGTCATGATCGAGCGCATGGGGGCACTCTCCGTGGCTGACATGACGCTTGCCGATTTCCGGCAGCGCCTGCAGTCGATGTTCCGCGAGCGATCGGCGAATCTCGAAGCGACCGTTACCCTGCGTCGGGCGCGCCTGATCTACGTGTCACTCAGCGGCGCTGTGCCGTATCCCGGCACCTACACTGTACCGGCTTCGATGAAGGTTTCGACGTTTCTGAACGTGACCCGTCATCCGTGGACGCTCACGCGAGACGGATCATCGGGCGACATGTCCCGCACGATGAGCAGCGGTGGCCTGTCGGCCAAATCTGCCGAAGTGACGCGCACGACGCTGCAAGAGTATGGTGCTTTTGCATGGCGGAACATCATCGTGCGCCACCGACGCGGTTCGACC
>JBEAYU010000087.1:0-9535 GCA_041170435.1 Bacteroidota bacterium | reverse complement strand
CATCCACCCAGTCGGCGATGGTCTTGACGTCGGCATCGCTCAGCGTGCGAGCACCGATGAAGTTGCCGTGACCCTTGGCAGGGGGCCATGGGGGCATTTCACGTTTCTCCACGGCACGTTTTACCGAATAGCCGAAGTCTGACACCTGCTCGTAGGTTTCTAAGGGGAAGGGGGCTATCTCCCCGGTCCGATGGCACGACGTGCAGTTGTCGTAGATGATACGGGCAACATTCGCCGACCACGTTGGCGTCTCTGCCGCTGAGAGCGCGGTGGTGATGAGAGCGAAGACCGCAATTGATGACGTCACAAAGAATCGCATGGCAACCCCTTCAAGGATGATCGGCGGTGTGGACCGCATTCGAATATCCGAAGTTTAATGCGGTCAGCGTCGGGGGCTACTTGATCACCGTCACCTTAAATGTTGCCGATACCGGATTCTTATCGGCATTGTCGTAGTTATTGAAGCGCACCGTAACCGTATTGTCGGCCGATACCCAGGCAGTATAGTTGGTGTTTGCTACAACGGCCGCGTTTGGAACGCCAAGCGCCACCATGTCTCCTGATGCTGCACCGGTGACCGTGATATTCAGATCGCTTGATGTTCTGGTTGCGGTGTTCGGAAAGTCCAGCGCAGCCGACCCGACAGCCAACTGTCGCCAACTGATGGTTCCCGAGTTGTTGACCGACAGAACTGCCTCGCCCAACTGTGTTCCACCCGTGGAGGCAACGGCCGGCAGAGACGTGGGCCACGAGTAGGAGACGTTTCGGATGCGAGATAGATCCCCATTCGATGAGACCTGGAACAGCGAGGTGCCGGCATTATCCTGCACTTCGAGGCTATTGGCTGTCGCCGATGCAGCGGCACGAATGACCAGCCCCTTCTTTGCTGCCGAATCGACCGTTACATGCAGTCGCGCTCCGGGATTGGTGTTGCCTAGACCTATGCTTGTTCCGTTCTGATACAATGCGCTGTTGGCCACCGTTGTGGCTGATGTAAACAGCGGAACGTAGTTCGTTGTGCCGCTGCTACCGATTGCCGTCAGTGCCGCACTCCACGATAGGTTCCCTACACCGTCATTGCTCAGGACTGAGCCGGCAGCCCCCTGCGAGTTTGGAAGAGAAAGCGAGTATGAAGCTGTCAGCGCGGGAAGCGTGAGTTTCACAGAGTTTCCGCTGCCGTTGTGCTGTACATGGAGCTCGCGGGTGTAGAGTGGAACCTGACCAAGAGCCGAGGCGTGAACCATCATCCAAACGAGGCTGATCACGTAGGCAGTGGTCGCAGGGTACATGATTCTTCGGAGGGTCATCTCATTCGTTGATGGTGAAGCACTGTGGGGCGGAGAATGCCCCCTTCATCCATAGGCCGTCGCGATCGGCCGTATGGAATCCGAGGGAGGTTGTCAGCGTTAGATAGCAGCGATGACCATGTAGTTTACAGTTCCGGTGTACTGACCCGAAAACGTGACCGTGAATCCCGTACCGGCGGTGCGTGAGGTGACGGTTGCCGTCACCGAGGTGCTGCCTTCGAGTGTAACGATGATTGCATCCGTCCCGGTGAGCGTCGTCAGACCGGTAACGGTTGCGGACGTTGCGGCAGTAACGGCAGCCTGTCCGGCCTTACGAATACCGACGGCGGAGCTGATGCTCTGCCAGGCAGGTGTTGCTCCTGTACCCTGGGAAACCAGAACATCACCAGTCGTGCCGGCCGATCCCTGCATTTGCAAGGGGCTGGCAGTTCCGGCAAGGTTCAGAGTACCTGTCTGTGTGAGTGTGCCCGTTGTGTTGATGGCACCTCCAGTACGACCGATGGCAATCGTACCGGCTGTAGCACCAGTTCCAATGTTCGTTGCATCGGATCCGGCATTGTTGATGTTCGTCACACCAAGGATGTTCACCGTGTTAGCGGACTTACCGATGTTCGTGGTCGCACCAGCGTTGGTTCCGTCGTTGATGCCGATGACTCCGGCATTGCTGATGGACATGCGCTCGAGGTTATTGGTGATGATGCTGATGCCGAAGTTGCTGGTCGCACCGATCGAAGCGGTAGCCGTGAGCGTGTTGCCTCCGATCGCCCAGTTCGGGTTTGAACTTCCAGCCGGATCGAACCACTCAAGTGCAGTTCCGTTCCAGCGTAGTGACCAGCCAGTAGCAGATGGTGTGTTGGACCAAGCAAGACCACCGGTGGTGGTGTTACTGTAGATGAGCGATCCGTTCCCCGGAGCGGCACTTGGCAGAGTCAGAGTGTAGGGAGTTCCTACGGTTGCGGGCACCGTTAAGGATATTGTGCCCGAAGTACTACCCTGCATCTTTAACTCTCGAGTCTCGATCGGCAGTGTGCCTTGAGCAAAGAGAGCAGTCGGCAGAGCGATGCTAATGAAGAGAAGTGCGCCGCGAAAAAGCGATGCGTGGTGTTTTGGCATGACAGCCTCCTGGAAATGGTGAAAAGTGTTAGAGGTTGATGACCATCCAACTGAATGAGGTGTTTGGGGCAAGGCCGCCTGCGAAGGACACCGTAAACCCATTGGCTGTACGCTGTGAGATGGCAAATGCTGTTGTGCCATCGGACGAATCCATCGTGACAAGTATGCGTGCGTTTGGAAGTAGTGTTGGCAACGACACTGGCACAGCTGTGCCAGTGTTAATCGTTACCGAAAACAATCGACTAGATGTCGTGTTGAAGTACCTACCCGATGCGATCGGCAGACTGCTGGTCTGTGTTGGACCCACAGGTATAGTTGAGATGGAACTGATGCGTCCATCACGGTCGACCGTGATGCGTGGGATACGTAGGGAGTCACCATAGACCCCTGGTGCAACCCCCGTCGAGCGGAGGTACCTAGTGCTGATCGATGAATCACGCAGGCCAAGTACCACAGATGGACCGTTGGGGTTCTGCACTCTGAGCGCTGAGTCCTGTGTGGTGACTGTTACGATGCCTTTCACGCCGGTGGCATCGATTGTCACATCATTCCCGTCCTGAGTGATCACCAGTCCACCGGTGGCGACGATGTTGATGTCGCCCTGGACACCGTTCAGACTTCGCACAACGCCTGTGGCATTTGGTGTCAGTCCTCCCGCAACAACCGATTGTTGCGCCATTGCCGCATAGGGTGCAGTGGTCAGACGAGTGCGCGGCTCAAAGGCAGTCTGCGTCGTACCCGGCAGTCCCACCTCGATCCACAGCTGCTGGGTGAAGTCAACGTTGTCAAGAGGCTCCTGCTCGCCAATAATGAGGTTGAACACCCCACCAATGATGGCCGTAGAGATGATGTCCTCATAGACAGGCGTTCCACCGGTGGCCGATGGAAAGAGCTTCACCGAGATGGCGTAACGTCCATCTGCATAGACCGTTCCATCAGGCTGGATGAGCACGCCCTGAAACGACAGATACATGGGGATGCGTGTGCCGTCACCCTGAGCAACCATGATCTGCGTGCTCAGCAGCAGAGAGCACATCAGTGTGCAGAGCGATAGCAGAAGTCGGTGCATCATGCCTACCGCACACGAGTGATGGTGGATGAATAGGCGATGCGACGCTGGTGAAGGGGCTCGCGCACAAACACTCGCACGACGTAGGTGCCTGAGGCTGAGGTGAATCCCTCGTCAGTGGATCCGTCCCAGGTAAAGGTCACACCATCGGCGTGTCGTGACGAAACCTCTAGTGCTGACACATGTTTGCCAACACCGTTGTAAATGGAAGCCTCGGCAGCGGTGCCCGCGGGCGTTCGGACGTCGATCGTAATGTACTCTCGAAACGGATTTGGCCACGACCAGATACGAGCACCGGCGACGACTTCGATCGGCGTCTCATCAGCATTGAGGATCACCGGTATTGGCACCCAGAATCCGAGATACGCTCTGGCCTTTGGCGGCGATGAAATGGTCCCGATCGAGGTAAGGCCAACGATGCCGCTCATGAGGAAGTCATCGTTGGCGCTGTTGGCATCAAGCGCTGCTCCACACGATTGCACGACGCGCTGACGGTGAACCGTCAGCATTGGATGCTTCTCGGTCTGAGCTCCAAGTGAGATGACCATGGCAGTGGCTATTATGATCCGAATGAGGTAACGCATATGCTCCGTACGATCGACGTTAGTTGAAGTACAGTCCGAGCGTGAAGTTGATGTTCGAGATGCCCATCGTTACGTCGGTCGTAGCCGGTCCGTCACGTTCGGTGCCGCTGGCATCCTTTAGGCGATCACTCGAATGAATGAAGCCAAGACCGTACTCAACTGAGAGCGAAACGTTCCGCCATGCGAACCATTCGGCTCCTGCAAAGAGGCTGGCTCCGAGCGTCGTCGTCGTCACCGAGCCCACGTCAGCTCCACCGGCCAGGTTCTTGGTTTGCTGCAGACCGAACATCCCCTGACCTCCGGCGAAGAGCGCAACGTTTGTGTTGTTAAAGAGGTTGTACCGTGCTCCGGGGGCGATGTTGAACGTCGTGGTGGTGGTCTCTTCCTCGGCTGCGTTGTTCTTGGTCAGCGTATTGCTTCCAAAGCCTAATCCGCAACGGATCGCGACATTGTCGGCTACAAATGTGGCCGCACCAACGCCACCCATGTAGTTGCCGGCCTGTAGATCCGATAGACCACTCAGCGTGAACAAGAGTGCCGAAGCGCCCTGCTTGTTGCGTATTGTTGACTCATCTTGCGCATACGAAGCTGAAGTGAACGCAAACAGCATCATGCCGACGGTGAAGATGGTTTTCATGAACGACCTCGAATGATTGATGATGAAACCCTACTGTGTTTCGGGTGTCCAAACATCCATGCTGAACGAGAGATCGTCCCTACCGCTTTACCGCCCTTCTACATTCACACGTACAACTCGGCTCATCGCTTGGCATGTGGCCATGGTGGTCCTGACGTCTTGTGCGCTCATTGCTTCGGACGACATGATCGTGCTGACGGGCACGATCATAGACTCGGCCACAGGCGAGCCGATCGCCGGTGCGTCGATCCGTGCCGAGGGCCTGTCAACAGGGACGTACACGGGAAATCGTGGTACGTTTCGACTTCCGGTAGCACGTTCAACGAGGCACCTGATCGTGCGAAGCATTGGCTACACGGAGCGTCGCATACCAACCCCTTCATCTGCATCAAATGTGCGCATCGCATTGGTCAGCACAGGAGTATCCTTGCGTGGTGTGAATGTCGTTGCCGACATCACGCCGGAAGAGGTCATCAGGCGTGCCATTGAACGAAGAGATGCCAATGCACGCCGTATTCGGACCGTGGTGAGTTCTCTTTACTCGAAGGTCCGCTTTGCTGTCGATATGGCAGGCATGAGCAGTTCAGATCAGCAGCAACAGGACGTGATTATGGAGTCATTCTCAACGGTCTCCGAGCGACGTATCCCTGATCAGCGCAAGCACGTGCGTATCGAGCAACGCCGGCAGACTGCCAACATCCCCGCCCAGGAGAACACGGCTGTGTTTGATGAGTTCTTCGACTTTACGGTGGATGAGCTGACAATCCTGAAGACGAAGCTTGTGACGCCCCTTGGCAAGAACGCCTTGAAGGAATACACCTACGCCATCACCGGTAAGAGCATACTCGACACACAGGTCGTGTACCAACTGGCGTTTGCTCCACGATCGAGTCTCTTTCCGGGCTTTGAAGGCACGCTCAGCATCGTTGACGGAACATATCAGATCATTGCCGCAACATTTGCCCCCTCTAAAGAAACTTCATTGCCGTTTCTCAAGGGGCTGACCTTTGAGCAGCGGTATGACCGGGTGAAGGACAGCATTTGGATGCCAACGTTTCAGCTCACAACCGCATCGCTGCGGCTGAACATCATCACAGGCCTCGTGACGGTCAAGGCCGATGTTCGGGCACAGACAAATGTCCGCTCGGTTGACGTCAACGTGGACATCCCCGACAGCCTCTTCATGCCCAAGAAGCTTTCGCGAGAGGATTCCATCGCCCTGGCCGAGGCGGCTGATATGATGGGTGTGAGCGAGATCGACACGCCAAAGGTTCGTATCGATGTTGATTCAACGGCTGACTCGCTGCGTCTTGACTACTGGGCGTCGAATGCCTTTGCCGAGCAGACCGATGAAGAGGTCAAGGTGTATGCCAAGCAGGACAGTATTCAGAAGGCCGGTGGTAGTGAACAGGATTCGGAGGGAAGCGGACCGTTGTCGGGCTCAATGTTCACCCTGGCGCGTACTGGCGACTTCACCCTGGGTCTCGATCCGCTCTTCGACTATTCTTCGATCAGTCGGACCGTCTATGGCGCTTCGATCACAGCAAAGTTGGCGCCCGTGCGACTGAATCTTTCCGGTGGATTCGGGTCCGGTGACACACGGTTCGGACGAGTTGCTGTCGATGCCACGGTGTATCGGTCACGCCGACTCTCACTCGGCGTCTCCGGCAGCATCTATTCGTCGTTGACCAGTGTGCAGGCGGCCAAGACAACACAACTGAGTTTTAGCAGCATTGATCTGGCGAATCTGTTGTTTCCCGAGTTTCAGGACTTCTATCGTCGCGATGGATTTGCTCTCGGTCTTCAGGCCCGCTCGCGGTGGGTCACCACAACGGTGGAGGCAAGCTGGTCGCGTCACATCAACATGCCCCTTCTCGACTCCTTGCCGCGTCCGCGCGTGCTCGCGCGCGAGGGAGACTTTCAGGTATTGTCGCTGACAGCCCGCACGCCCCGTTCCTTCGGGTCGATCTTCGGTGGTTCGTCGGATCCCTTCTCCGGAATGGTTCACGGCGTGGTTGGCCGTGAAACTCTCTCCGGTGCATCATTCTGGTCGGTCGATGCTTCGACCACACTCCGTCTGTCCACGTACGAAACAGGATATTCTCCGATGCTCCTGGAGCTCACGCTGGCAGGGGGCTTGCAGGCAACCGAAACGCCGAACCAGTATCGGTTCGTTGCGATGAGGGCGTTCCCAACATTCGGAAGCCTTTCGGATTTTCCGACCATTGGGATCAATGCCTTCGCCGGAACGGAGTTCGTGCGCTTTGGCCTCGAACACAACTTTACCGATCTCTGGTGGCGGGCCATTGGTCTGCCCGGACTCGTCTTTGGTCGGGGAGTGGACATCATCGGCGTCTTCAACGGCATCAGCACCACGAACCGCGCCGGCGCCGTGGTTCCCGGCGTCAGCTTCGAGAGTACCAATGGCGTGTACATGGAAGCGGGATTTGCCGTTGCACGCGTTCCGACCTTCATCAGTGACCTCTTTCTACTCCGACTCGATGCGCGCTGGCCGGTGGGGCCGCTAGCCCAATACGGATCGTTCGGATGGATCATCAGTCTGTCAAGCCCCATCTGATACGCTGGAAACGGCTCAGGCGGACCCGAGTACGTATCTTTGCGCCATGTTTGAGCCACAAAAACAACAAGTGAGTGAACTCCGCGACCGTGTGGATCAATTGCGGAGGTTCCTTTGACATCGATCGTAAGCGCGACGAGATAGCAGAACGGGAGATGCTCTCCCAAGCTCCCGATTTCTGGGATGATGCCCAGAAGGCCCAGAAACTGATGCAGGAAGCTGCGAACCTCAAGGACTGGGTGCAGACCTGGGAGCAGGCGCAGGGAAGCGTCGGCGACGTACAGGCTCTGATCGAGCTTGCCGAAGAGGCCGAAGACTCCTCGATGGAGGCGGATATCCTATCGGAGCTTGCCACGTGTCAGACATCGGTCGATGAGCTGGAGCTTCGCAAGATCCTCTCGGGTCAGGACGACAACCGCAATGCCATCCTCACGATCAACGCCGGGGCCGGCGGCACGGAAGCGCAGGACTGGGCAGAGATGCTCATGCGGATGTATACGCGCTGGGCTGAGAAGCATGGCTTCGAGGTGTACCTTGCCGAAGAGCAGGAGGGTGATACGGCTGGCATCAAGAGCTGCACGTTGGAGATCCGCGGACGCTATGCCTTTGGATATCTCAAGGCGGAAAACGGTGTGCACCGACTGGTGCGCATCAGCCCATATGATTCTAATGCACGACGGCACACATCGTTTGCTTCCGTGTTTGTGTACCCTGAAGTGGAAGACGATGTTGAGATCGTCATCAACCCGGCCGACGTGGAAATGGACACGTTCCGATCCGGCGGGAAGGGTGGACAGAACGTGAATAAGGTCGAGACTGCCGTGCGACTTCGTCACATCCCGTCAGGTGTGGTTGTGGCATGTCAACAAGAGCGCTCTCAGCTTCTTAACCGCGAGCACGCCATGAAGATGCTCAAGTCGCGCCTCTACCAGATCCGCCGTGAGGAAGAAGAAGCCGCCAAGGCCGCGATCGAGGGTTCGAAGAAGAAGATCGAATGGGGCTCGCAGATCCGCTCATATGTCTTCCAGCCCTACACTATGGTCAACGATCATCGAACCGAGACCAAGATCACGGACGTGCATTCGGTGATGGACGGTGATCTTGATGAGCTTATCAAAGCGTATCTCTTGCTTGAGAATCAACTCAACTCCGCCGCATGACCGCAGACATCGACACGGTTCGCACCATTCTCCGGCAAGCACGGTCGATTGCTGTGCTGACCGGTGCCGGTGTGAGCGCCGAGTCGGGCGTGGCCACCTTCCGCGATCCGGATGGACTCTGGGCGAAGTTCTCGCCCCAAGAGCTCGCCAGTATGGAAGGCTTTCTTGCCAACCCTGATCGCGTCCGCGACTGGTATGCACACCGGCGCAGTGTTGCCACGAGTGTTGAGCCGAATGCCGGACACTATGCGCTCGCAGAGATCGAGCGGACACACGATGGGGCCTTCACGTTGATCACGCAGAACGTCGACCATCTGCACCAGCGTGCTGGCAGTCGAAACGTCCTGGAAGTGCACGGCAACCTCATCGAGAATCGTTGCAACAACTGTGGCCATATCCGTACTGATGATCGGCTCGAGTGTCCGGAGTGCCTCGGCCCGATGCGTCCGAACGTTGTCTGGTTTGGAGAAGAACTACCCAAGGACGTCTTTGCTACCGCTGAGCAGGCTGCACGCAGCTGCGACATCATGTTCGTCGTTGGGACGAGTGCCGAAGTATGGCCTGCTGCCGGCCTTGCATATACGGCCAAGCAGTACGGTGCGACGATCGTCGAGGTCAACCCGAATGAGACCGTCTTCAGTCGCGAAGCACATCATGTGCTTGTTGGTACCAGTGCATCGATCCTTCCTCAGCTTGTCGGAGCCGCCTCATGATCATCGGAATCGGTACAGACGTGGTGGATGTTCCTCGCATCAAGGCCGCCTACGATCAGTATGGCGAGCGGTTCTTGTCCAAGATCTTCACCGAAACAGAGATCGCATACTGTGATCGCTTCGGTGAAACACGGTTTCTGCACTATGCCGCGCGCTTCGCCGCAAAGGAGGCCTTTTCGAAGGCCATCAAGACCGGCATGCGCGATGGGATGTCCTTCAAACTCGTCGGCATCATCAATGAACCATCTGGAGAGCCCCGTCTCGAACTCTTTGGCGCCATGCTCGAGCGATGGGGCTCCTACACGTGTCATGTTTCCCTTTCCCATACCGGCACGGTCGCCCTCGCTGTCGTGGTGATTGAACAGGTTTCAGGT
>JBEAYU010000086.1:0-19953 GCA_041170435.1 Bacteroidota bacterium | reverse complement strand
GGGAAATGAGGGGTTGATCAATCCTGTTACAGGGCTATTATGGGGCCATTCGCTCCTATCCCACGGCTTCGCCGTGCGGGACGGCTTCGCCGTGCGGGACGGCTTCGCCGTGCGAGACCTGCGGTGCGAGACCTGCGGTGCGGGACCTGCGGTGCGGGACGGCTTCGCCGTGCGAGACCTGCGGTGCGGGACGGCTCTTCGCATAACTGCCCAGGGCTTCAGCCCTGGGAAATGAGGGGTTGATCAATCCTGTTACAGGGCTATTATGGGGCCATTCGCTCCTATCCCACGGCTTCAGCCGTGGGACAATTCAGCGATGATCCTGTCCGTCGTCACACCTTCGGCTTCAGCCGAGAAGTTGGTGACAATGCGGTGGCGCAGCACGCTGAGGGCGACGGCGTTGACGTCGTCGATACCGGGAGTGAAGCGGCCGTTGAGGGCAGCGCGACTCTTAGCGCCCAGAACAAGGTACTGTGATGCGCGGGGTCCAGCGCCATAGCTGATAAAGTCTTTTACCATCTTTACCGAGGTGTCAACAGGGCGCGTGGCACGGACAAGCTTGACGGCGTGCTCGATCACGTTGTCGGCAATAGGAACGCGGCGCACTAGGTCTTGGTATGTGACGATCTCATCAGCACCCATGATCTTGTTGACCTTGGCAGAGGCCCCGCCAGTGGTGGTTCGGACCACGTCGACCTCTTCCTGGTACGACGGGTAGTCTAATCGCAGGTTGAACATGAACCGGTCGAGCTGTGCTTCGGGCAACGGATATGTTCCTTCCTGTTCGATCGGATTCTGTGTAGCAAGCACAAAGAATGGTTCGGCAAGACGGTATGTTGTGCCTGAGGCCGTCACGCTGTGTTCCTGCATAGCCTCAAGCAGGGCGGCTTGCGTCTTCGGCGGCGTGCGATTGATCTCATCAGCCAGCACCATGTTGGCAAACACCGGCCCCTTGACAAATCGGAACGTTTTCTGGCCGGTTGAGAGATTGTCCTCGATCACCTCGGTGCCCGTGATGTCACCCGGCATGAGATCGGGCGTGAACTGCACACGCGAGAACGACAGGTCCAGAGACTCGGCAAGCGTGCGGATCAGTAGGGTCTTGGCCAAGCCCGGCACGCCAACCAGCAGACAATGTCCACGAGCAAACAGCGACACAAGGAGCTGGTCCACGACATCGTTCTGTCCAACAATGACCTTTGCGATCTCCTTCTTGACCGAGGTGATGCTCTCGGCAAGCTTTCCAACAAGGACGGTATCTGACATGAGGGTAAGGGGCTTTCAGGATTGGTGAATGGTTGACATCTGATGCAGGGCAGACGTCACAAGGTGAATAAGTCGATCGATCTCGGCGTCTGTTGTATTCCGACCGAAAGAAAACCGCAGTGTTGCATGGGACTGAGTTTCGCTGCGCCCCATGGCGGTCATCACGGCAGACGGCTTCGGTTTAGAGGTTGAGCACGCACTACCCCTGGAACACAGCACCCCGTCGAGCTCCCTCAGGATGAGCTCGGCGGGCTCTTCTCCAAACGTCACACTGCTGATGGTCGGCACCCTCTCGGCAGCACGGCAGTTAACGATGACATCCTGGTGGATCACGAGTGCCTGCTCGAATCGCTCGCGCAGCACGGCAATGCGTCGCATTTCCCGGTCGCGCTCTTCATGGGCAATCCGACCGGCGGCAGCCAAACCAACGATGCCAGGCACATTCTGTGTGCCACTACGCAGACCATTTTCCTGCCCGCCCCCTACCATCATTGGCTGCACGGATCCGGCCAGACCACGGCGAAGGTAGAGAGCACCGATTCCTTTGGGACCGTAGATCTTATGTCCGGAGAACGCCATGAGATCGATACCCATCGCGTCCACATCGATCGGGATCTTTCCGTACGCCTGTGTTGCGTCAGTCATGAACAGTGCTCCGCGTCGATGCGCCAGCTCGGCGATGGAAGCCACGTCCTGGATGAGGCCGGTCTCGTTGTTGACAAGCATCACAGATACAAGCAGAACGGAGTCGTCGATCATGCGTTGGGCCTCGGTCATGATGACCCGTCCATCGGCATCTACCGGGAGCCAGCGAATCTCGAACCCCTGGTGACCACATCGCTCAACGGCGTCACGCACGGCGGCGTGCTCGCTGCGAACACTCACAAGGGTGCGCCGTGTCGATCCGGCTGCCTGCGCGGCTGCCGCGAGTCCGGCAATGGCGAGATTGATCGCCTCGGTGGCTCCGGACGTGAAGATGATCTCGTCGTACCGTGCTCCGATGTGTCCGGCCACGTCCATCCGTGACTTCATAACGGCCGCTTGGGCCTGAAAGCCCCCTGCATGGGCACTCGTCGCGTTGAAGTACACGCTCGTCAATGATGGCATCATGGCTTCCAAGACACGCGGGTCAAGGGGCGTGGTGGCAGCGTAATCAGCGTAGATGAAATTCATGGACTACGAAAATACGAGCCCATACAGGATGGTGGCTAGGAGGGCAGCAACCATCGGGATCAATACCATGCGCAAAAGCTCGGCGATGGAAGCGCCACTTATCGAGCCGGTGAAATGCATCACGGCGGACACCGGAGACATTGTGCGGCCGATACTGGCTCCGATGGCTCCGGCTACGCCGAGAGAGACGGCAAGCGTGAGCTGACCACCCTCGGCAAGGGCCGGCAACACCCCCTGCGAGAAGGCAACGCTTGGGGCCGTTCCTGAACCGCTGATCATGGCCAGCAACCAGGTGATGACCGGACTTACCACCGCGGCAAGGTCGGGACTCGACGAGATCAGCCCCGTGAATGCCCGAATTGCTCCCACGCTCTCGAGTCCCGCAAGAAAGCACGTTGCCGCAATGATCACCGAGATGACGGCCGTGAAGGCATGACCCATTCCCTTGAAGAATTCGGTCGTGATCTCATTGACGTGACGTCCGAATGACCTGTCCGCTCCTCCTGCCGTGAGTACCATCACAAGAGCCGTGCACACCAGCATGATCGCGCTGACCGCAATGCCGTTGGGCCAGATCTGTTGCATCATCGGTACGAGGTTCCATCGCGGCTGCAACAGAAGCAGCAGGATCACCGGCAAAGGGGCGAGCACTGCCCGCACGATCTCATTGCCGGACATCGGCGAGTCCGAAGGCACCCCGGCAGCACCATGCTGCGTTGGCAACTGTCCCCGCCGTGAAAGAACGATCATCAGAACCAGGATCGCCACGGCGGCGGCCAAGATCGTTGGCGCCGTGGCCGACGCGATGACATCAGCAATGCTGACCCCGGTCGCCCCCTTCACAGCCACAATGTCTGGCTCTCCGGGATTGAAGAGGTTGCCACCAACGCTGCATCCGATCAGCAAGGTTGCACCTGCACCGACCGGTGTGTATCCGGCGGCAAGCATCAGCGGCAGAAGGATCGGCCCAACTGCTGCGGCAGCCGCCGTCTGACTCGTGATGGCCATGTTGGTGATGAAGCCGATGGTCACACCGGCAGGAACCAAGGCCCAAGACAGGCTTCGCACCGGTTGGATTAGAAGACGAACCATCTGCGTGTCACATCCAGTATGGCGAAGCACGAAAGCATACCCCATCGCCGAACAGATCGGCCCGATGATGTCGCCACGGCCCACGGCGTTCTGGAACACATCCAGGATGCGTGTTGGCATCCCCACCAACGAGGCCAGCAGCGTGCCGGCAATGATCAGGACCAGTCGAGCATCGACGCGGCGAGCGATCAGATAGATCGACGCGCCAATGATCAGAAGGGTCGCTACAGTGATCACGCGGCTCAGTAACCCTGTCGGTTCCAGGATTCGACGAGGCCGACGTGTGGTCGGATCGCGGACTCTACAAGTGCCGGGACTCCTGAAGCGCCAACTACCCAAGCATCAGTTGAGTAGAGTCGCCGCTGCACGTCGAAGAGGTCATCGGCTGTCAGCTCCTGGATCCGACGTATGTACCTTTCAAAGAAATCAAACGGCAGCGAGTGGGTAAGCAACGTGTGGACAAGCCAAGCTGCTTGCTGCGGTGTTTCGCATGAGCGAGCAAAGGAACCCAGGATCTGACGTCGTCCGTTGTCGAGCTCTTCTTCGTTGATCTTCTCCGCACCCATGCGCGTCACCTCTGCGGCGATGGTCGCAATCGTATCAGCAGTAAAGCTGTTTCCGACGCTCGTGGATAGCACCGTTACCGCATCCAGCGCTCGGATAAGGGGGCTGGCATAGGCTCCATACGTGTAGCCCTTCTCTTCGCGCAGGATCGTAAAGAGTCGAGCAAGCGTGAATCCTCCCAGGACATTGATCGTAAGCTGATCTGCCGCATAGTCCGGATGCCCCATAGGCAGTGCAGGGACGATGATCCGAAACGATGTCTGCAAGGCGCCATCAAGACCGGCCACAACGCCCACACTTCGACGCTTGACGGGGGATGCAAGGTCGGTCAGTGAAGTCGACTTTGGCATCGCACCGAATGCTGCTTCAAGCATCGGCATGACGCGGTCAAGCGTTACCGGTCCGGCAACAATGATCCACCGTGGAGCAGTCAGCAGCCGCCCATGGGTGTCGCGCAGAACGTCGGCTGTGAGGGTCTGCAGTGATGCGGGACTGCCGAGACTTGCATACGTGTATGGATGCGTGTCATAGGCCCCCTGACTGGCAGCACGTGAGGCCAACCAGTCAACATCAGCCATGTCGATCTTCAGGTCTGCCACAATGCGCGCTCGCAGCTTCTCAAGCTCTTCTTGCTCAAGGCGAGGTCGCATGACACAGTCGGAAATCAGACCTACAAGATCCTCGAACCACTCGCCGAGTCCGGTAGCCTGTATCAGAGCCCCGTCGTGGTCGACGGAGGTTCTGATCCAGCAGCCGCGGCTTTCGACTTCTTCGTTGAACTCCTTGGCACTGTGACGCTGCGTTCCCTGCTTGAGCATCTCCAAGGTCATGGAGGTCTCGCCGCGGACGCTGTCACGGCTCGATCCCCCGCGTATGGCCAGCGTGATGGTGAGAATGTCCTTTGTCGTCGAAGGAACGATGTATACCGGCGTTCCGTTCGAAAGCACTGCGGAGTGAAAATGAGGCATCACAAACGATAGCGGCTCACTAGCTAGCAATGGGGCTGTATCCATTTGATAAATTTACGGCAATGAAACCCTCTCACGTTATCATCACCGGCGCTTCGTCCGGCATCGGATGGGCCTGTGCGGAAGCCTTCGCCGAGCTCGGGACGAATCTGTCACTGTGGGCACGCCGCCACGACCGACTTCAAGAGCTTGGCAGGCAGTTGGAGGACCGGCACGGGATCGCCGTTCACACGTCCAGCGTCGATGTACGACATCTCGACGAGGTGCGCGCAGCCGTTGGGGCTCTCCCAGCCCCCTTCCAGTCGCCGGACGTGCTGGTGAACAATGCCGGATTGTCACGCGGACTGGCACCCCTCCAGGATGGTGTGATCGAGGACTGGGAAGAGATGATCGACACGAACATCAAAGGACTGTTGTACGTGACTCGCTCCCTACTGCCCAATATGATCTCCCGGGGCAGCGGGATCGTGGTGAACATAGCCTCGATCGCGGGCATTCAGCCCTACCGAGGTGGCAACGTGTATGGTGCAACGAAGGCTGCAGTCAAGATGCTGTCGGATTCCTTACAGATCGACGTAAATGGTACCGGCGTGCGCATCTGCAACATCGACCCCGGCCTTGTTGAGACAGAGTTCTCGGAGGTGCGTTTTCATGGAGACATCGATCGGGCCGCCAACGTTTATAAAGGTTATCAACCACTGACCGGGCGCGACATCGCAGACTGTGTGGTCTTTGCCGCTACTCGTCCTGCACACGTCAGCATACAGGACATTCTCATCACACCGACGGCACAGGCCAGCGTCAACCTCACGGACAAGCGCCTGTAACGTCACATCGGATCATTCTTGGAAACTGTCCACTACATCATCGAAGGCCGCGTGCAGCGCGTCGGCTTTCGCCGCTTTGCTCTTCACCATGCGCACCGACTCGATATCCGAGGATTCGTCACGAATCTTGAGGATGGCTCCGTTGAATGCGTGGCCCAAGGAACCGTGCAAGCCCTCACAGAGTTTGAGATGATCCTGCGTCAGGGTCCGCAATTTGCCGAGGTTACATCCGTTACATGCGCGGACTTCTCGCAGCATCGGGACTTTCACACGTTCCGCATTCTTTGATCTTTTTACCACTTGAGTACACAAAGTGTCATGAACCTTGACGTCAACTCCGTTGTCGTGATCACCGGCGCGTCCTCCGGACTTGGTGCCGCCCTGGCCACAAACGTTGCCTCCAGTGGCTGCACGGTCGTGCTGGTGGCCCGCCGTGAGGACCTTTTGCGCACTGTCGCCGATGCGGTAACCGAACGTGGTGGCCGGGCATCTTGCATCGTGGCCGACGTCTCCCAGGAGAGTGAATGCGCTCGCGTCATCAGTGACGTGATCGACGCTCATGGTCGCATTGATGTCCTGATCAATAATGCCGGCCGTGGGAACATGAACAGCATCGAAGATACCCCTACTGAGCAATGGCGCTCGATGTTCGCCGTGAACGTCGACTCGGTCTTCTGGCTCACCGCACGTGCACTACCGCATATGCGCGCCCGGAACGCCGGTAGCATCGTGGCCATCTCGAGTGTTGCCGGCCGCTATGGTCACCCCTTCAATGCTGCCTACGTTGCCGCGAAGCACGCCGTGGTCGGATTCATCGCCGCCCTGCGCACCGAACTCGTCGGAACGAACATCAACGCCACAGTGGTCTGCCCAGCCGGCATCACCACCGAATGGGGCAATGTGACGGAAGGGGGCTCGATCGGTGCACTGTATGGTGCCGCCATCCCGCGCTCCCGAACCATTGCTCGCGAAAGTGGCCTTGGCACCGCCCCTCTGTCACGCATGATGTCTGCCGATGAATGCGCCACGATCATCATTGATGCCGTGCTCGCCGGACGCAGCGACGATGTGTTCACGCATTCGGGCACGAAGGACATTGCGGTGCAATGTGTGCAGGACCGCTGTGCTCAGGAAGATCGATTCGAAGCTCTGTGGTTAGCCATGAAAGAAGCGTATGAATCCACACGTGGCACGTCGTAATCGATAGCACCATGCTGGCAATTGCGATATCTGCACTCCTTTGCCTTGCCACACTCTCGGCCTCGGCCCAGCGTGAGCGCATTGCGCTTGTCCTCACGGGAGGGGGCGCACGCGGTCTGGCTCAGATCGGCGTTCTAAAGGTCCTTGAGCGTGAGGGGATCCGCCCCGACATGATCGTTGGCTGCTCCTTCGGCAGCGTCGTGGGCGCTCTGTATGCCACGGGTCATACAGCCGATGAGATCGACAGCATCATGCGCGGCATTGACTGGGACGACATCGTCTCGCTCAGGCCAGATTCCGAGCGCGAGTACATGTTTCTTTCCCAAAAGCAGGAGAGCGATCAGAATCTGCTGAAACTGAGATTCAACAACTTTGCTCTCCAGCCCCCTACCGCCATCGGGGGAAGTGCACGCTTCTCGCTCCTGTTGCAGCAGATCTTGTGGAAGAGTCCATACGGACATGAAAGCAACTTCGACGACCTGCGCATTCCGTTGAGAGTCGTCTCAACGAACCTTGCCAACGGTCGTCCTGCCGCACTCAGCCGCGGAAATCTTGCCCTTGCGGTCCGGGCCAGCGCAACGTTTCCACTACGCTACTCACCGGTTCGATGGAGCGACGACTCGATCCTTGTTGATGGAGGTCTGGTCGCCAACATCCCGACGGATGTGGCTCGTGCTCTTGGCGCGACAAAGATCATCGTCGTCAATACCGTAAGCCCCCTCGAACCGCCGGAAGCCCTCAACACCGCACTCTCGATCGCGGATCAAGCGTTGATGTCGTCGATGAAGCTCCTCGACTCTGTTCGCCTTGCAGATGCTGACGTCGTCATCACTCCGGAGTTGGGCGGCCGCACGACGTTTGACTTTGACGAGGTCGACTCCATGGTCGTCTTCGGCATCCGGTCGGCCGAAGCCCAGATCTCCGGCTTGCGATCGCTCGCCCGTGCGCGAACCGAATCCAATGGGACTTACCTCTGCCCACCCATTCGTATTAGAACGCTGGATGCGGACACAGCACTTGAGCAACTGATTGAGTCTGACCTATCAGGCGTCAGATCCTATCCATCATCGGAGATCTGCCGACGGGAGGTCCGCACAGACGTTCTTCGATCTCTGCGCCGACGTGGCTACGAGCACGCCTTCGTCCGCGCGATCAGCGCTGACGGGCCTGAGATCACGATCCTGATCGACAGAGGCATTCAGGCCACGACCACGTTTCTGCTGCATGCGGATGTCGACCAAGACGAGGTGAGCCGAGAACTTTCCTTTACAAGCGGCGACACGCTGAATTTGAATGGCCTCTTGCGCAGCTGGCAGAATCTCAATGCCAGCGATCTGTTGTCGGAGGTGGATGTGCGTACGGAACCTCACCTCGAACGAGGGACCCTCGTCACCGTGGCTGCTCGAAGTCAGGGAAACCAATCGGTGGGCATCGGCCTTCGCGTCGATAACGAACGCTACACCCAAGCATCTCTGCAGCTGACCCAGGAGAGTTTCTTCGTCCCGGGTCTGCGTCTGATGGCAAGGGGCTCACTCAGTGAGCGCATCGGATCACTCAATGTGGCGATGGAGATGCCCCGCATTGCCGGTTCGCTCTGGACAGCCACAATTCGCGCCTACACCAGCTTCCGGAACGTATGGGTGTATGCCAATCGCGAGGGGCGTCCAATTCATGATCCGGCACTCCTACGAGCGGCGGAGTTCTCTGAGGATCGGAATGGTCTGCGCCTCAGCGCCGGACGTCAGCTGGAACGAAACGGCGTCGTACTTGCAGAGCTGCGGTATGAAGACCTTCGGTATCGAGATCTGGCTTCGACGCAACGAACGCCCTATCAGACCATCGGGACAGTGCGGGCTGTGGCTCGGTGGGATGATCGCGACCGAATCGCATACGCGACTCGCGGCCGATTGATCGATCTGTTCGCCGAGACATCGGTTCTTCCACTGTCAAATGACGTCTCGTTCACGAAGCTTTCAGCCGCCGCATCATCCGTCTTCAAGATGGGCTGGCTCACATTCACCCCTTCGGCAATGATTGGCGCTGCTGACAGAACGCTGCCGTCGGCGGAGCTGTTCTCACTTGGTGGACAAGACATGCTCTTCGGAATGCGAGAAGACCAGATCCGTGGACGTCAGATCGTCGTGGGCAACTTTGACTTTCGCGCCCGGATGCCCTTCAAGATCTTTTTCGACACGTACTTCTCGGTGCGATATGACGTTGGTGCGGTCTGGGAAAACCCTGAGTTCATCCGCATCGACCAGCTCCGTCAAGGCATCGGTGCAACGTTGGGCATCGACTCGCCGATCGGCCCGTTTAACATCTCCTTGGGCAAGTGCTTCTATCGATTACCGCAGAGCACCCGGATCGTGGTCGAACCACTTCTGCTCTATTTCAGCCTCGGCGCACGATTGTAATTTGCCGCTATGGGACAACTCCTGGATCGACTTCGCAACTACGTCAGAGCATCGGTGTCTTCAGGCACTGGTAGCTCGGGCAGAGCGTGGGCTGATCGGATGATCGACTCGGATGATGATGAGCTGCGGCGCATCATCGAGGAGCTCAGCCGCGACGGGTCAGCCGGCGAGTCATCCCACACGTCAACCTCAGATCGGTCAGCGCCCCGGCAGCCCCCTTCGCCGGAACTTCCCCAAGAGGTTCTTCGGGCACACACGATGCTCAACGTACCGGTCACAGCCGACGGACCAACAATAAAGCAGGCCTACAAATCCGCGATCGCCCGCTGGCATCCCGATCGGCATGTTCATTCTCCTGCCGACGAGCAGGCACGGGCTCACCAACGCGCTCGGGAGATCAACGACGCTTACGCAACACTCAAGAAGTTTTACTCGATCACATAACGACCATGGAACGCACCATCTTCGAACGCATCATCGCGCGTGAGATCCCGTCGACCATCGAGTACGAGGACGATGAGATCATTGCCATTCGCGACATCGCTCCGAGCGCCCCCTTACACATTCTGATCATCCCGAAGCGCGTCATCCGCAGCGTGGACGCGCTTGTGGAGGCCGACACTGAACTCGTGGGCCGTGTTTTCATTGTAGCCCGCGACCTTGCACGCAAGCACGGTGTGACCGACAACGGATATCGGGTGGTGACGAACTGCAACGACCATGGGGGGCAGACAGTATTTCACCTGCACTTCCACCTGCTTGCCGGGCAGCCCCTTGGCCGCATGAACTCACCGGCACCAACGGCTCCAAAGGCCTCATCATCGATGCTCTTTGAAGGGGGCTTGCTGGTGCTGGCCGCCATCTGCATGGCAGCGGTGTTCAACTCCATGAATCCGAAGCAGATCCCCTGGGTGAAGAAAGAATACGAACGCACACAGGCCACGTCGAGCGAGATCGAGCGCTACCTAGCACCTGCTCCAGCTCCGGGCACTGCGCAGGGTTCCGTGCCAAGCGAGCCGACGGCGAATTCAGAGCAGGCAGGCACTACAACGCCAGCGTCAGCCAAACCATCAAGCGCCCCGGAAGCTGCCGTCGACAAGCCCGCCGCGAGTCCAAAGAGCAGCTTCGTTGCCGAGCCCGGCATGGTGCGCGAGATCGGCTACGACGCGTTTGTTCGCCTTATGTCTGCCGGACCATTTCACCTGATCGACGCGCGTGGAGCTGAGAAGTTTGCCGAGGGACACATCCCCGGTGCCGTGAATATTTACGGCGGCGAAGCACAGTCACGCATCCCCGACATCATTCAATCGCCACGCGACCGTGTCATCCTGATCTACTGCGATGGCGGAGAATGCGAACTGTCACACCATGTGGCCGACGTGCTCAAGCAGTTCGGCTTTGGGCCGATCTTCATCTACACCGGCGGCTGGGCCGAGTGGCAGACCAAGCGCTGATCACCTCATGCAACCTACACGTCAACTTCTGCGACAACTGGCCGTTCGATTCGGCCTCATCGGCGAATCTCCGGCGATGGTCCAAGCCATGTCGCGCCTGCTACAGGTAGCGCCAACAGACCTGTCCGTTCTTGTGACGGGCGAGACCGGCACCGGCAAGGAGGTGTTCGCCCATGCCGTGCACGATCTGAGTGCGCGCAAGAAGGCCCCCTTCGTGAGCGTGAACTGCGGGGCAATCCCCGAGACCCTTCTCGAGAGCGAACTCTTCGGAGCTGAGAAAGGGGCCTTCACCGGCTCGGTGGAGCAGCGTAAAGGATTCTTTGAGACGGCGCATCGCGGCACCATCTTTCTGGACGAGATCGGTGAGATGCCGATCGCGACACAGGTAAAATTGTTGAGGATCCTCGAGTCGGGCGAGTACTCTCGTCTCGGCTCCTCCGACGTTCTGAAGGTCGACGTCCGAATCGTGGCCGCCACGAACCGCGATCTTGCCTACGAGGTGCGCCAGGGCCGCTTCCGGCAGGACCTGTACTTCCGCCTCAACAGCGTCAACATCCATTTGCCACCACTGCGGCAACATCCCGACGATATTGAGCATCTGGTGGAGCATTTCGCTCAGCGCGCTGCCGAGAAGAACATCCTCACCTACAACGGTATCGATGCCAGTGCACTGCGGCTCTTAGAACGTCAGCCATGGCCAGGCAATGTCCGCGAATTGCGCAACATCATCGAGACCATGGTCACTCTCGAGCAAGGGGCTCGCATCACCGAGGAGATGGTACTTCGCTACCTTCCCGTTGAGCCGGATCACCAGCAGACCCCTCCCATGGCTCTGATGAGTCTGCCGTCTCCCAATCAGCGCACGCAGGACTTCGACGTGCAAACACTCTACCGCGCCCTTCTGCAACTCTCTACCGACGTGGCAGAGGTGAAGTCCATTCTCCGGCACCTACTTTCGATGAGCGTTCAACATGACGCCCATGTACCAGGTGATGTCTCCTCCCCCGCACCACCTGTCGCCGCGGCAGACCCCCTCGAGATCCGACCACGCTCCCCAGCACCCACCACACCACTCTCCCCCGACCAATTGGATCTAGCCACTCTCGAGCGCCAAGCCATCGAGACCGCCCTGCGCCGCACTCAAGGAAACCGCGGCAACGCCGCCAAACTCCTCGGCATCAGTGAGCGCACTCTCTATCGGAAGATCGATGAGTATGGGCTGTGAGACAGGTTACAGGTTACAGGTTACAGGTTTTAGGTTTTGGTGACTCCGCAGGTCTCGCACCGCAGGTCTCGCACCGCAGGTCTCGCACCGCAGGTCTCGCACCGAAGGTCTCGCACCGCAGGTCTCGCACCGCAGGTCTCGCACCGCAGGTCTCGCACCGCAGGTCTCGCACCGCAGGTCTCGCACCGAAGGTCTCGCACCGAAGGTCTCGCACCGCAGGTCTCGCACCGCAGGTCTCGCACCGCAGGTCTCGCACCGCAGGTCTCGCACCGCAGGTCTCGCACCGCAGGTCTCGCACCGCAGGTCCCGCACCGCAGGTCCCGCACCGCAGGTCTCGCACCGCAGGTCCCTCACGGCGCAGCCGTCCCTCACGGCGAAGCCGTCATCAACACCGGTCTTGACGGCGCAGCATCGCCATGGAACGGGGCGACGTTGAACATCACGGCATACGTTCCATCCGGAATTGTGTCGGGAACAAAGATCAACTCTGTTATGGTGCAGTCCAGGCGCGGCTCATGAGGCCACTGCCAGAAGCGGTGGTGTGCCACAAGTGCACCTGCATCCTCTTCACGATCGACCGATGGAAGGTCCACCATCAGGTGGCGGACGCCCCTTTCCACGATGAGATGCATCGCCTCGATGTGGATGTAGGGCGGATTACTCGCAGACCACCGGCGGGTACGCTTTGAAGGGTCGTTCGGAAGCGTGCGAATGATCAATGTAGAGGCCGAGGCCTTCGGCCATGCCCGTTCGAGGGCCTCCCGGGATACGACAAGATCGCCCCCTGACATTTCAAGTTCCACGCTGACAAGTGTTGCGGTATCGACCAGATCGCGCATGCATTCGTCGACGGTAAATCGGCGGCCCGCGATGTGACCCACACATTCGGTGTGCGTTCCGTTGCCATGTGGAGCGAGCGTTACAACATCGCAACGAACCGGTCCGCCCTCTTCGATGCTTCCCACGAATCCCCCGACGCGAAAGGGCTCGAACTGCGCAGTAGGAAGTGAGAAAGCGTTCAGCGATTCATCCGGAGTGATCGGCAAAGAGATGTCGACGACGTGGTCGAGATCGAATGCTTGCCCGTCGATTACCAGCTGACGCAGTGGTGTTTGCGATGTCATTCCGACAATTTACGCGGGCTTGTGTCACGTTTCTACAGCCCCGTGCATCATGGACTCTGAAGCCAAGATATTGCGTAGTTTACTTGAACTTCGACAATCACTTGGGCATAGTCTTTCAACCCACGTGTTTACGGAAGAGGTACTCTTATGTCTCGCACCCTCAATAAAGTGATGCTCATCGGGAACGTCGGCAAGGACCCCGAAGTCAACTTCACACCCAGTGGCGTCAAGGTCGCCCAGTTTCGCATGGCAACATCCGAGACCTGGAAGGACAAGGACGGCGCCGTTCAGGAGCACACGGATTGGCATACGGTGATCGCATGGAGGGGGCTGGCCGATGTCGTCGAGCGCCTCGTACGACGCGGTACACGACTCTACGTCGAAGGCAAGATCCAGTCACGCACATTCGACGATCGTGATGGAAACAAGCGATATGTGACGGAGATCGTCGCCGACAATCTTCTGTTGCTGGACGCAAAGCGCCCTGAGCAGCATGCGAGCACGTCGGAGACTGAAAACACCAATGGTACGTCAACGGCCGGCGGTGATGAGATCCCCTTTTAACAGATTGGAGAATTCGGTTTGGACGTAGCGCGTAGCACGGAAATTCGCGTCGGCATCGTGAGCATTTTGTCGATCGCGCTGCTCATCGGCGGCATCATGCTCGGCAAGGGAGTCAGTTTTGATCCGAGCAGGAAGCAGATCACCATTCGCGCCGAATCCTCCGGAGGAGTTGAAAGCGGAAGCCCGATCGTGGTCAACGGCGTCAAACGTGGCCAGGTCACGAGCGTGGTCAATCAAAATGGCACGGTACTGATCTCGGCCGAGATCGACGACGTCTCGGATCTGCACGCCGATGCGACGGCGCGCGTGATGATCCTGGAGATCACCGGCGGAAAGAAGATCGAGATCATTCCCGGTACGCCCGGAAAGTCATTCGATGCGAGCAAGGAAATACCCGGAACCATCTCGGCAGATCTCAGCCAGCTGGTGGCCACGCTTGGAGACGTCAGTGGCAATGCTGTGAGCATTGTGCGACGACTCGACTCGCTCAGTGGCACGCTCACGGAACTGACCCGCGATGGCCAGCTCGTCAGCGACGTCAAGACCATCTCCTCCGAAGGTGCAGTGTTTGTAAAGGACCTGCGCTCATGGTTCGCAGCCAACAAGGATCCGCTGGGTCAGTCCATTCGCGACCTCCGCGCGATCGCCTCGCAGCTTCGCACGAGTATCGACCGGAACGAGCCAAAGGTGTCTCGTCTGATCGATCGTTTGGATGCAACGCTCACGTCGATCGACGGCACGCTCGTGAGGGCTGACAAGGCACTCGGAGGTGCGGATACGCTCATTCGGCGCATTGACTCTGTGATGATCGAGGTTCGCTCGAACAAAGGGCTCATCAATGCCATGGTCTATGACGTGAAGTTCGCCGAGCGCTTCGACAGCACGCTCTACTGGATCCGTGCAATTCTGCAGGACGCCCGCAATAAAGGTGTCAACGTCAACGTCGGCCTCGGACATGAGTGAGCATGCACGAACGCATCTATTCCGGTTCAGCCCCCTGCTGCTTGTATGCATTCTTCTGCTGAGCGGCTGTAAGGGGCCCAAGTACCTCAATCAAGATTTCGATCTGCGGGATGATGGCGAGCGCACCAGCGAGCTCCGCTTCACCGCAACACGCCATATCGATTCGATCGCCGACGTCAAGACCATTCGTGCCGACGTCTGGAAGCTCGAGCATTACGCCTACCCGGATTCTATCCGCATGTTCGTTCGGGTGATCGACACCACAGGTTTCGTTGTCACCCACATGGCAGCCCCCTACAAGAAGGAGGGCGCTCCGGACTACTTCCCTTCCCTGGTCGAACACTTGGGATCACGTCGACGCGTAAAGGACTCGGCTGTTACCAACTACGCCGTCCGCGAGATCGGCGAGCTGGACTCGATCCCGGCCAACATCGCGCTAGCCATCGACAATTCGGGTTCGATGAAGGGGGCGAAGCCAACGCTTGACCTCGGTACGGGAATGTTCATCGGGATGAAGCGCGGATTCGACAAGATCTCTCTGACGGCGTATCATAAGGTGATCACGACGGTGTTTCCGCTGACGGCCGACTCAGGGCTGATGATGCGCGAACTCAACGAATACATCAAGCGTCCGATCGGCCTCTTCACATCGACCTATGATGGGATCATGACCTCGCTCAAGACGTTGAACGACGTACCCGTGGACCAGCCGAAAGTCTGCGTGGTGTTTGCCGATGGCGATGAGAATACCTCCAACACAAAGGTGACGGAGATCTATGAGTACGCCACGAAACACAACATCTCCATCTACTGCGTCGGATTCGGATTCGCCAAGGATGAGCCCCTTCAGGATCTCTCGCTCTACACCGGCGGCAAGTACTACCGAGCCTATACCAAACGCGATCTGCTGGCGATCTTTCAAGACATCTGGAACAGTCTTCGCAACTACTACCTCGTCACCTACCGTCCACCGCGGTTCGAGGGAATCCACACGGCAGATCTGACAGTGCGCATTCCCGGACGCGATACGCTCATCGCACGGGGCGTGTACGACAAGACGCCGCTGAACCCGATGATCGACTCGTCGGAGTTTTCCAAGCGCATCCTGTTTGCGTTCGACGAAAGCATCATCGACTCATCATCATACCCGATCCTCGACGAATTGGCCGATGCCTTGCAGCGCTTCGACAACGTTGTCCTCGAGATCCAGGGTCACGCCTCGCGCAACGGTATGGATGACAACCGCACGGAGTACAATCAGAAGCTGTCTGAGCGTCGGGCCGAATCGGTCAAAGATGCTCTCGTGGCCCGCGGTATTGATGCCATGAGGCTGCGCACCCGTGGCTTCGGTTTTCTCATGCCGCTGGTTCCCAATGACACGCCCACGAATCAGGCTCTGAACCGTCGGACGGTCTTCAAGATCCTGCGTAAGTGAGCGCAACTGCGCGGGCAACGTTCTGCCCGTCGAGGGCGGCGCTCACAATGCCCCCTGCATACCCCGCTCCCTCGCCACACGGGTAGAGTCTACCCACACCGACATGCTCATACGTATCGCGCTGACGTGGGATGCGCACCGGAGAGGACGTGCGCGATTCAACGGCGACCATGACGGCTTCGTTGGTGAGGTAGCCCGGCATCATGCTACCAAACTGGCGGATCCCGTCGCGCAGACGCGCATCGATCACCGATGGGAGAATGTCTGACATGTCGGCCGAGACATGTCCCGGGATGTATGACGTCTTTGGTATCTGCGCCGACACTCGTCCGTCGAGATAATCCATGAGCCTCTGTGCGGGCGCTTGCTGCGAGCCGTTGCCGCTGGCAGCAAAGGCCGTTTGCTCGACGTGTGCCTGAAACTCGAGGGCTCCGAAGACGCCATCATAACCGCATCGTTTCCAGTCCTCCGGCTCCACGGCCACCACCGTTCCGGAATTGGCAAAGGGCGAGTCGCGACGTGACATGGACATACCATTGACGACGATCTCGCCGGGGGCGGTCGCAGCCGGAACGATGAGTCCACCCGGACACATGCAGAACGAGAACACGCCCCGCTGATCGGACTGGCACACCAGCGAGTACGACGAGGCCGGCAGATTGGGATCACGCGGAGTCTGATGATAGCGGATGCCGTCGATCAGCTCCTGCGGGTGCTCGATGCGCACACCGAGCGCAAACGGCTTGGCCTCGATCTCCACGCCACGTCGAACGCAAAGCGCAAACACGTCACGCGCGCTATGTCCGGTTGCCAGGATCACCGCATCGCCAACGTGCTCTGCACCGTCAGCCGTTACTACGCCCCTTGCCCGACGTTTGCTACCATCGGCCGTAATGATCAGGTCTGTGACGTGGGCACCGAAGTGCACCTCTCCGCCGTGATTCTCGATCGTATGCCGGATGTTCTGCACTACCTGCCAGAGCTTGTTCGACCCGATGTGGGGATGCGCATCAACGAGAATGTCAGGCGTGGCGCCGTGCTCGACCAGTAGCTGAAGGACCGTTTCGATGCTCCCGCGTTTGTGCGATCGGGTGTAAAGTTTTCCATCCGAGTACGTTCCGGCGCCCCCTTCCCCAAAGCAATAGTTCGAATGCGGGTCCACCACCCCGTCCTGCTGGATGGCTCGCAGGTCGCGACGTCGTGCTCGCACATCCTTGCCGCGATCCAGAACCACCGGGGTAATGCCGTGGAGCAGAAGTTCGAGGGCGGCAAAGTACCCTGCCGGGCCGGCGCCGACGATGATGACGCGCCGGGATGGGTCGGCCTGACGCAATGAATCTGTGATGCGCTTCTCGGTAGGGGGCTCATGGCCCACAAAAACGTCCGCCACGATCCGCACGCGCGGCTGCCGGGAGCGGGCATCGATCGAACGGCGCACAACCTTGACGCTGACGTCGGCACGGTCGGCCGGAAGTCCGGCTTGCCCCATCGCATGGCGCCGCAGCTGGGCCGGGTCGGCCGCCTCGGCGGGGGTGAGAACCATGTCAATTCGTTGCGTCACACAGCAAAAGTACGGCCGTAACTTGCAGGCATGGATCTCTACGAGCGCATCTATGACATTGTTCGCTCGATCCCTCCCGGCAAGGTCACCACCTACGGACACATCGCCGAGGCGATCGGAACGCGCGGAGGCGCCCGCCTCGTGGGATGGGCCCTGAACGCCGTTGCCCTGTCGGACCGGATCGACATTCCGTGTCACCGTGTCGTGAACCGTCTGGGAGAGCTTTCCGGCAAGATGCACTTCGAGACGCCGTTCGTGATGCGCGAGCGTTTAGAGGCCGAAAACGTCACATTCCACGGCGAGACGGTGGACATGTCACGGCATTTATGGATACCACCGATGGCCGGCTGACGTTATCTTTGCCGTCCTTTCTCCAACCATCCGAAAAGTATCCATGAGAATCGCGGCAACCCTCGTATTTGCCATTGCCATCGGCCTGATGATGACGGCCTGTGATTCAGGCGAGGTCAAACTCAGCTCCATGAAGGACTCCACGAGCTACGCCATGGGTGCTCAGGTTGGTAAGTCGATCTCTGAGGGTAAGTTCGATGTCGACCCCGAGATCATCGCCAAGGCTGTGGTCGACGCCATGAACGGCTCTTCGGCCATGCCCGATTCGGTGATCGCACAGATGATGTTCAAGCTCCAAGAACAGCGCCGCGAACAGCAACGCGTTGATGACGAGTCAAAGGCCAAAGGCACCATCAAGGCAGGTAAAGACTTCCTCGAAGCCAATAAGTCGAAGCCGGGTGTGATCACCACAGCAAGTGGCCTGCAGTACAAGGTGCTCAAGGCTGGTAGCGGACCAAAGCCTCAGGCCTCGTCCACTGTCCGTATTCACTACACCGGAACGCTCATCGACGGAACGGTGTTCGACAGCAGCATCAAGCGTGGTCAGCCTGCCGAATTTCCCGTCGGCGGCGTGATCCCCGGTTTTGCTGAAGCTCTCTCGTTGATGACCGTCGGTGCAAAGCACATGGTCTACATCCCGCACGAGATCGGTTATGGGCTCCAACAGGCCGGATCAATCCCACCGGGATCTGTTCTGGTGTTCGAGATCGAACTTCTGGCAATCAAGTAAGTCTTAGACAATCATTTTCCCCAGTTTTCCAAACAGTACAACCATGAAGACACGCCTATTTGCGACGCTGGCCCTCTGTGCCACCCTCGCCATGACGGCCGCTACGGCAACTCCAACGTCGAGCGGTTCTGTACCTAGCCCCCTGGCATCCTCACAATCACCGGAACAGAAGAACATGAATTCCAAATTTGATTCGACCAGTTACGCCATCGGACTGCAAATGGGCAAGTCTCTGGTTGAACAAGGCATCGAGTTCAACGTCGATGACCTCGCAGCCGGCATCCGTGACTTCAAGGCGGGCTCGCCAAAGCTGACACAGGAGCAGATCCAGACGATTCTGTCTGCCCTCCAAGAAGCGAACATGAAGCGCTTCCAGGCCGAGCAAGCCAAGGCCGGCGAAGAGAATGGCAAGAAGGGCGAAGCCTTCCTGGCCGAGAATAAGAAGGACCCCGCCGTCAAGGTCACCGCTTCTGGCTTGCAATACAAGGTCATCAAGGAAGGTACCGGCAACAAGCCATCGAAGGCCAATACGGTAAAGGTTCACTATACGGGCAAACTCATCGACGGAACGGTCTTTGACAGCTCCGTTGAAAGGGGCGAACCAATCGAGTTTCCTCTGGCAAACGTCATCGCCGGATGGACCGAAGGCGTACAGCTGATGCCCGTCGGCTCGAAGTACATGCTCTACATCCCATCCAACCTCGCCTACGGTACCAACGGCTACGGCCAGACGATCGGACCAAACTCCACACTGATCTTCGAAGTCGAACTGCTCGAGATCACGAAGTAAGTCCTCACAACGACCACCCTCAAAGCGTCGATGCGCCCCACGCGTGTCGACGCTTTTTTGTTGGACGTCGCCCCGGCGAAGGCCGGGGCCCAGCATCCGTCATTCCCGCGGAGGCGGGAATCCATGGGTTATGAAGATGGATCCCGGCCTGCGCCGGGATGACGGTTGCGTCACTCGTCACTCCGTAACTTTGCCTCTATGTCTTCTCTTCCGATCTACGGTCTTATTGGCCTGCCCCTTGCCGCCGTCATC
>JBEAYU010000085.1:0-4033 GCA_041170435.1 Bacteroidota bacterium | reverse complement strand
GCCGTGATCACCACGCCCAGCTGCGCCTTCTTCTTCTTGGTGTGGAACGACACCTGCGGCGTGCTCGAAATCGTATCGCTGATGTGCACGGTGATGCCATTGGCAGCCAGCACACGGGCCGTCTCCATCGCAAACTCGCGAGAAAGAAACCGCGTGTCGTGTCCCACAACAACAGAAGCCCCTTCCTTCTTGAGCTTCTTGACATATCGCGCCGTGGCATGCGCCACCAGCGTGAGGTTGTCGAAGGTGTAATCGCGGGCGATCACGCCACGCCAGCCGTCGGTGCCGAAGATGATGCTCATGACGTTCAAATCCCCCGAATTACGAAATCAACGAATCGCCAGCATACTCCGCCGAGTCACCAAGGATCTGCTCAATGCGAAGGAGCTGATTATACTTTGCCACGCGGTCCGTGCGGCACGGAGCGCCGGTCTTGATCTGTCCGGCTCCAAGCGCCACGGCAATATCCGCAATGGTCGCATCCTCGGTTTCGCCAGAGCGGTGTGACAACACGGCCGAGTAACCAAAGCGCTGTGCCAGAGCCACGGCATCGAATGTTTCGGTGAGTGTGCCGATCTGGTTCACCTTCACGAGGATGGAATTGGCAACGCCTTCGGCAATGCCTTTTGTAAGGAAGTTGACGTTGGTCACGAAAAGGTCATCGCCAACAAGTTGCACGGCATCACCAACCGCGTCGGTGAGCATCTTCCATCCCAACCAGTCGTTCTCGCCCATGCCGTCTTCGATCGATACGATCGGATACTTCTCCACGAGCGATGCATACCACTGCACCATCTGATCGGCGGACTTCTTCTCCTGCGTGCTCTTATACATCACGTACGAGCCGTCCTTGACCATTTCGCTGGCCGCCACGTCGAGCGCCAGAACGATCTCCTCGCCAGCCTTGTAGCCGGCCTTCTCGATGGCTTCGAGGATCACATCCAATGCCTGCTCGTTGGAGCTCAGGGAGGGGGCGAACCCGCCCTCATCACCGATGCTTGTGCTCAGCCCCTTGGCCTTCAACACGCCCTTAAGCGCGTGATACGTCTCCGTGCCCATGCGCAGTGCCTCGGAGAACGAAGCCGCCTTGATCGGCATGATCATGAACTCTTGAATGTCAACATTGTTATCAGCATGACGTCCACCGTTGAGGATGTTCATCATCGGCGTCGGCAAGAGCGTTGCCCGTACACCGCCCAGATACTGAAACAGCGGCAGTCCATGGAACTCCGCTGCCGCCTTGGCCACGGCCATGGAGGCACCCAGCATGGCGTTTGCGCCCAGGGCCGACTTGTTCTCGGTACCATCGAGGGCGATGAGGATCGAGTCGATCTGTCGCTGATCCGAGGCATCCATGCCGATGAGCGCCTCGGCGATCGGACCATCGACGTTCTCGACGGCCTTCGTCACGCCCTTACCTAGGTAGCGTGCGGTATCTCCGTCGCGAAGCTCCACGGCCTCGTGTTCTCCCGTACTCGCACCTGACGGTACGGCGGCACGGCCGAACGACCCATCCTCGAGGATGACGTCAACTTCTACAGTGGGATTTCCGCGCGAATCGAGGATCTCGCGGGCAAAGATGTCGGTGATGGTGGACATATGAAGTTTCTGAGTTACGGAATGTCGGAGTTATGGAACCACGGAGCTCATTGTACCCTGCCTTCGCCGTAATGGCGAACACGCGGAAACGTATTCATGCCAGCGCATCGAAGCGTATCTCATCGATTCGTTTTGCAAGCTGAATGTCGAGGATCGTGATACCACCTTGATCGTGCGTGCTGAGCGTGAAGCGCACCTTATTCCAGCCAAAGATGAGAATATCCGGGTGGTGATCCATCCGTTCGGCGATGATGGCAACGGTGTTCACAAGGCCGATGGCGGCAGCGAAGTCAGAGGCGGGTATCTCACGAACAAGTGTGGCGCCATCGAGGCGCCACAGGGGGATGTCTTTGAGATGATCGCGAAGCTCGTCCTCGCCGAGAGGAAGGGGGCGTGGCATAGCTCTGTCGATCAATTCATTTGAGCGTTGAGCTTCTCGGTGATGTAGGCCTTTGGGACGGCGCCTACGATCGTATCGACGACCTTACCACCCTTGAAGATCAGCAGGGCCGGGATCGACCGAATGCCGAATTCCATCGCCGTGCGGGGGTTGTTGTCAACGTCGACCTTTGCGATCGTGGCCTTGCCGGCGTAATCAATGGCGAGTTCATCTACGATCGGGGCGATCGCGCGGCACGGACCGCACCAAGCTGCCCAGAAGTCGACGAGGACGACGCGACCCGAGTTGATCTCGGCGTGGAAGTTTTCATCGTTGAGATGTGTGGCGTGTGCCATGGTAACCAGATCCTTGAACGAAGTGAAGATTGAAGTGCGCAAAGTTACGGACTCGTAACGTCATCCTGCCATGGCTTCGATCACCATGGCCACCGTCTGGGTGGCCCCCTTCAGGTCATCAAGCGTCCCGGTATTATCGATCACGAAATCCGCCAAGCCCCGCTTTTCCTCGGGGGAAATCTGTTCGGCCATGCGGCGCTCGACATCCTCGCGGGTGAGTCCGGAGCGCTCCATGACGCGCCTGATACATTCCTCGTGTGGGGCGTCGACCACGACCACAAAGTCGAAACCATCCTCAAGATCGATCTCATAGATGAGCGCGCTTTCGATGGCCACGATCTTGGTACCACGGGCCTCTTCGGCGGCGATCGCCTGCATATGCGCCTCGAGCACGCGCGGGTGGACGATGCCGTTGAGTCGGGCAAGGCGCTTGCCGCTCTCCGGATCCGCCCCGAACACCAAGGAAGCCAGTAAGGGGGCGTTCACACCGTTTGGCGTCAGAACCTGCGGTCCGAACGCATCAGACAACTCCTGACGCACCTCGGCGCTGGAGACCATGATCTGTTTGGCCGTTTCATCGGACGCATACACCGTCCACCCCCGCCCCTTGAGCAGCTCGGCCACGGCCGTCTTACCGGACCCAATACCGCCGGTGATTCCCACAAGTGTCATGGGGCAAAGGTACGGGTTTATGATTCCTTCGTATATTTGCGGCTCTGATTTTCAGAATGCACCGTTCGTCTAGGGGTTAGGACACCGCTCTTTCACAGCGGTAACACGGGTTCAATTCCCGTACGGTGTACATAGAACAGGTTACAGGTTGCGGGTTACAGGTTGCGGGTTACAGGTTGCGGGTTACAGGTTACAGGTTGCTGGTAGCCGCTGTTCGTTAGGCCGAGCTGAGCTCGTATAGTGGCCCCATGAGCGATCTCCGATCACATGTGTGTACGAACTGGCAACGCAGACGCCGGCCCATGGAGTCAGCACAACCCCGGTGGAGTCATTGCAAACATTCCGGGCGTTTCCTGACTAGAAGATCGGAACGGCAGCCTCAGCCTTCGCGAGAAGAGAGTTCAGGGTCTTTATCGGAACATAGCCCGTGCCATTGATCCCGTAACTCGGACCCCATGAGTTTCTCCAGTACACGACCTCTTGGACACCATCGCCGGGCAAGGACTTTGCCGGATGGTAGCCATAGAGAAGGATGCAGTGTCCTCCAACCGATTTTCCGCTGACCTCGACGAGTCCGTTCTTCTTGGTCTCGTACATCGACTCATACCACGGAATGCCAATGATCACCGGACCGGTCGTGAGAAGAGCATCGACCACGTCGGCCGTCTTGAAGCACCACCGGTACTCCTTGATGAGGCCAAGTCGCTGGAGGGATTTGACTCCGGCCAGCACCGACGTACCAACGTACCGCTCGCCCTCCCATTGGTCAATGAACTTTGCAAACTTGTACAGACCATTGGCGAATTGGTTCGGGTTCTTCAACACCTGCCTGTTAGGTGACGACATGATGGCCGCCGTTGCACCGAAGCCAACACATGCGCCTTCCTGACCCTGGTCAAGAACGATGGAAGGGGGCGTCCAACGCGTGAATACTCGTTCAGCACGCTTCGCCGTCCTCTTTCTTGCCGCATAGCGCTTTGATCGTTCGTCGAATCTTGGATTCCAGTCAAGTATCGGATTCATGACG
>JBEAYU010000084.1:0-5461 GCA_041170435.1 Bacteroidota bacterium | reverse complement strand
GCAATGCTCGAAACACATCGGCCTCACCGCCGATGCGCAGCTGACTGAGCTGTTCGATCGGGATGTTCACGCGCGAGATGGAGATCTGCCGCTTGTCCTCATCGCGTTCCGCGGTGACGGTAAGCTCACGACCACGCGCGGTGTCAGATGATAGTCCGACGCGAACTTTTACACCAGCACCACTTGCGACCGTGACGCGCACCTGCTTCTTCTGGTAGCCAACGTAGGAGACGACAATGGTCTGCTGGCCAACCGGGACATTCGAGATCGAGAAGAAGCCACTCTTGTTTGTGTATGCTCCTGCTTTGATGCCTTTGACGGAAATCGGCGCCCCGATCAGGGGCTCCTTCGAGATGGCATCTTCGACAAATCCGGAGATCGTGCCGCGGGTTGAGTCAGCAGGGATGGTACCAGCAGCGAGCGCAGTCCCAAACAGAAGGCCTGACATACAGATGGTAGCTATGAAGCCTATCAGGTGGCGTGTTGTTGACGAGATGAGCATTGAGACTCGGCAAATCCGGCGAGGCCGTTATGAGGTGATATCTTCATGGTTGATCGGTTACGAGTGACGGTGTCTGTAACTCGTAATGAGCAGGCAGCACTTGTGAAGCGCGTCGGAAACGGCAGGCACTTAGAAGATCAGGCCTACCTGCACTGCGATGTTGGAGTTGCGGAACTGCTTGTCTCCGATGCCCTGAACTTCGCCTTGGCGAGAGGCCATGTCGTATTCAAGGGAGGCAACGAAGCCATATCGGTTGCTGAGCGGAATGTGATAACCAACGCCGAGCGTGAACGAACTGCCGATGGCAAACTGATGATCGAATTCCAATGCAGCACTCTTACGATACTTCTGCGTGAACTGTGTGACGAAGTTATAGTCACCTTGCAGGTAGAGTCCTTCAGTGGCCGATTCCGAAAAAAGGAAGTACTTCGTAGAAACGCTGATCCCATGAAAGTTGAAGAACATCTCTTGGTTGTCATCTCCCTTCGAAGCCGCAGCGCCGAGTGCCTTGTACTTGATCCCAAAGTGAAGATGGCCCAGGCTTTCAAACTTTCGATAGGCAGCAATCGAGAATAGGCCGCCACCGCTGGTGCCAAAGTTTCCGCTTTCGTAGCGCTCTTTCAGACCGGATTGAAACTGTGTCACACCGTAGCCTGCCTTGAGTTCGCCATAGGTGAACCCACCGGAGGTAGTCTCAGTTGCTGGCGAGGAGGGATTCTCGTTGCTCTGAGCGAACGAGGTAAATGTCAGCAGGCTGACAATTGCGAGAATGTGGAGTGATGAATGCATGCCGTCATTCCGGTGTGGTGAGAATGACGCAAAGCTATCGTCGGTGCTAGGCGCGGCACATTGACTGAAGTCAAGTTCCGACGTTGGTACACATCACTTTCTTGCTCTGATTCGACTGAGCGTTTCAGGCTTGATTCCCAGGTAGGATGCAATCATATACTGCGGGATGGCCGCAAGTAACTTGGAGTTTCGTTTGACCAGATCCTCATATCTCTGCTTCGGACTATCAGAGTGAAACGAGTCAAGTCTGCTCGCCACACCAAGGTAGAGGTTCTCCGCAATCAATCTTCCAAGCCTCTCGAACGTTTTATGCCGATCATACAGTGCGAGCAAATCCTGCTTGTGGATCTTGAAAATGGTAGAGTCCTGCAATGCTTCGATGAAGTGTTGTGAGGGAAGCCCTGTCAAAAAACTGCGGTAGTTGCTGATGAAGTCACCGGAGAACGAGAATGATGTGATCTTTTCTTCACCGTCTTCGATGCGGTAGAATCTGAAGAGACCTTGCTCGACAAATGCCAATTCTTGGCAGATCTCTCCTTCTTGAAGAATGAACGTCCTTGCATCGACTGACTCCCTCCTCAAGCATACCTGAAACTCAGACCACTCGGCGTCTGATAGTTTCTGGAAACGTTCGAAGTATGTCCGTATTCTCTCCATGTGCTGACCTACTTGCCGGGGTATTCTTCCGAATCCAGTTTCGTCCATTCCGGAAGGTTGCTGTTTCGTTCGAGTGGTATGCCCACCGGAACCGCACAGAGAATTGCCCACATCAAAAACAGCGAGTCGGCCAATCGTCTACGAAAGAGGGGGATGTGTGAGGTTAACATCGGTGGTGCTCTGACAATGTGGTCCAAGGTTGAGGTTCTTACCCGCCGTTTTGTACTCGAATGTGGTTTCTGCCGACGTCAAAAATAGACACGCTGCTCGCTCGGCCTTCTCACCGAAGAGCAGTTCGATGAGTGGGTGCGCCCCCGAAGACATGCTGGGGCCGAGCTTGTAAGGGGTTCGCCGGCACGGCTCGCCACGTACCTGGCGAGTACCGCGTGATGAACGAAAGTGCTCCAGAATCGTAAAGCATGTTCGGAACTGACAGTGCTGCCAGGAAGGTTGCGCGTGGCGAGCTCGTCAACGATGGCTGATCCGATTGGACCTGCTCATGGACACCACGATGTCCGTGTTCACATACTGCCTGTACGCCTTTGCAGGAAGCATCTTCGTCATCATGCATAGAATAGACAGTTTGATTCGTTCGTATTTCGCAGCACCATCACTTCGTTGGGATTTTCTATGATTCATCAGCATAGCCTCGATACAACAATCATCTCCGTCCTCAATGAGCGTGCAAAGAAGTTGGAAGATGCACTCGCAATGACTGTACTTGCGTATGTCGGTAGTATTCATCCGGGCTTCCTCAGGACCTTCCGAGATGCAGTTGAGATCATACGAAGACGCGCGAGATTCGCAAACAGCATAGGAGTGCTTCTCCGCACTGGCGGAGGATCCGCTGAGACGGCGGAAAGCATGGCGACGATCCTGCGCAATCATTTCAGCGAAGTGAACTTCATCGTACCGGATATAGCAATGTCGGCTGGTACAATTCTCTGCATGTCTGGCGATCGCATCTATATGGATTACTCATCGGCTTTGGGACCGATCGATCCACAGGTGATCTCTCCGGATGGAACCGGCTACATAGCAGCTATGGGATACCTTGACAAAGTCGAGGAGATTACTGCCAAGTCGACACTTAGTCAAGCCGATGTTGTATTCCTACGCAGCATCGACCTGGGACGATTGGCGCTCTATGAGCAAGCTAGAAGCTTCTCAATCGACCTGTTGAAGGAGTGGCTTGTTGAATTCAAATTCAAGAATTGGACCGAGCACCGAACGAGAAATGCGGGGCAGCCGGTGACAGCTGAAGAGAAGCAGCAACGAGCAGAGGCTATTGCTGTGGCGTTGTCCGATCATAAGCGTTGGCGCTCTCATGGACGCGCGCTTGACATCAGAAAACTCGTTAAGTTGGGACTCGAAATCGACGACTACTCGAAGCATGATGTCCTGCATGGTTTAATTCGTGCGTACAACGATCCACTCTCAGAGTATGCTGAGCGCACCGGTAAAACGATCTTCATTCACAGTCACAGTTTGAATGGCGAACTATGAATTCAACCTATAACAGTTCCTGCGATGCATCGGTCGTTGAGCGTGTGGCAGAGCGACTCCATTCTAACCAGTCGCTGGCGCTACCCCCTGACCTAGAGCGCATCGATCGACTTATCGATCAGCTCGGTGATTTCGCTCCGGATCCATATATCATTCCGCTATCAGCTCTGACCGGGCCCAGCTTGCGGAATCTCGCTAAGTAGATTGGCGCAGTCTCGCCCTTGGCCTTCTCACCGAAGAGCAGTTCGATGAGTGGGTGCGCCCCCGAAGACATGCTGGGGCCGAGCTTGTAAGGGGGCGGGGCAACCGCTGGATAACAGAACACTTCTAGCGTTAGCTTCTAATCCGTAGGTTGCGGCGCCCTTCGTGAATGCCGTTCGACACCATATCGATCTTGCCGGACTGACAACCTTCGGATGTCATGCCGTGGCGTCAAACATCGTGGATGTGCGCTCGGTTGAAGATCTCATCGAAGCACTTGCATGGGCCGAGGAGCGATCGCTACCCGTGCGTGTCCTTGGCGGTGGAAGCAATGTTGTCCCAACATCGGACATCGATGGCCTGGTCATCTTCATGCGCATACAAGAGCGCAGTCCGTGTGTTGATGGGGACGTCGTACACGTGCGCTTCGGCGCCGGCGAAGTGTGGCATGACGTGGTTGAGTGGACCGTATCGCAGGGATGGGGCGGCATGGAGAACATGGCCCTCATTCCCGGTACCGTGGGCGCAGCACCCATGCAGAATATCGGAGCCTACGGTGTGGAGCAAGCCGCCATATTCGAGGAGCTTGAAGCCTACGACCGTGAGACGCGGCGCATCGTGAGGCTCAACGCGGAAGAGTGCCGCTTCGGATATCGCGAGAGCATCTTCAAGCACGAGTACCGCGATCGGATGATCATAACATCCGTTACCTATCGTCTGTCGACATCTCCAAGGATCAACGCATCGTATCGGGACGTGTCGGAAGAGCTCGCCGCAATGGGCGTTGCCGAGCCATCGATCTTCGACGTCATGAACGCCGTTGTTTCTGTTCGACGTCGAAAGCTACCCGACCCTGCCGTGATCGGCAATGCAGGCTCGTTTTTCAAGAACCCTGTCGTTGCATCAGATGTTGCTGAACGTCTCCGGTCGGCTCATGCAGACGTGCCAGTGTATCCTCAGCCGGACGGCCGGATGAAGCTTGCGGCAGCGTGGCTTATCGACCAATGCGGGTGGAAGGGGGCTCGCCGTGGCGATGCCGGCGTGCACGACCGTCAGGCGTTGGTGCTTGTCAATCATGGCGCTGCATCGGGCGAAGAGATCCTCGCGCTGGCCTCGGCGATTCAGTCGAGTGTGCTTGAGCATTTCGGTATCTCGCTTGAGCGAGAAGTCAACGTCTGGTGATCGAGACAACGCGTCCTTCTTGGTCTCAATCAAGGGGCTTGGTGGTGATGATCGTCTTCGCGCTGCAAAGAGACTCGAGTTCTTTGCGGACGTTCCAGTACCAAAGCTCATCTTTGGATGTAGTATCGTTGCAGTATCGCAGTCTCGGACCAAGCAGAGACATAGTGAACGGAATGTGTCTGGCCGTTGCTATCACGTACATGGCGTTGTTGGGCTTTGGTTTTACCATCTCCTCCTGATCCTCAGCACGGATCATCCCCACATCGCCCAAGTCATCAGCCATAAAGATCTTCCATTCACGCATAAATGAATAGGTGATTGGAGCGGGGACGCCTCTAGCATCCCAGCCGGCGTACACAACACCCGCAAGTGTATCGGCAAATGTGATGGTGAAGTTATGTTCCACAAGAACACGGACAACCGAGCGGACAACCTCAGCTTTCGATTGCGTGTGGCATTCCAGGTTGTGCTGATGAACTGTGGGAACCGCAACGCATGATGTCAGAAGCGAGCTGATGATGATCAGCGATAGGAATCGAATCATGGCTCGCTCCGATCTTCGATCCGAACGAGCCCAACAGGCATGGTGAGAATGTCTAGGTGTTTCATCAAGGGGCGTACAGG
>JBEAYU010000083.1:0-5581 GCA_041170435.1 Bacteroidota bacterium | reverse complement strand
CCGCGCGCAGCAAACGTTCCGGCCCGCAGTGCTGAGCCGCTGAAGTCAACCATGTTCACAAGAAAGATGCCACACAAGGCTACGCCCCGAAGAACATCGAGCTCCTCAATCCTTTTCGTCTTTTGTTCCATGATTTAGGTGTTGGGGTTTTGGGTTTTCGATGTGGGGGCGAGACGCAGTCTCGCCCGACGGGGTAGTCACCTGCCACCTGTCACCGGGGTAAACCCCATCTCGTGCCACATGAAGGAGTACTTATCGGCAACGCCTTCGAGGAGTTTGAGGCGGTTCACGTCGCCATGACCGGAGCGGAGTTTCACGCGAAGAAGCATAGGGCGCTGACCTGTGTAGAGGCTCTGAAGTTGGGCCGCATACTTAAAGCTGTGGGCCGGCACCACGCGGTCATCATGATCGGCGGTCATCACTATCGTCGAAGGGTACTCGATGCCGGAGCGGAGATTGTGATACGGTGAATACGCGTACAACGCCGCAAACTCCTTGGGGTCATCAATGTTGCCATAGTCGGCCTGCCAATTCCAGCCAATGGTGAAGCGATGGAAGCGGAGCATGTCCATCACGCCCACTTCCGGGATGGCAACGCGAAACAGGTCTGGACGTTGATTCACGACGGCGCCCACGAGCAGGCCACCGTTGGAGCGTCCATTCAGAGCCAGCATCTTTGGCGTTGTGATCTGGTTGCTTACAAGCCACTCGGCGCACGCAATGGCATCGTCGAACACGTTCTGCTTATTCAGGCGCATGCCCGCCTTGTGCCAGGCCTCCCCGTACTCGCTGCCGCCACGCAGGTTGGCAATGGCGATCACGCAGCCTTGCTCGAGCCACGGAATGTAATTGACGTTGAACGATGGCGTGATCGAGATGTTGAAGCCGCCATAGCCATAGAGCATCGCTGGGGCTGGACCGCTCGCCCCCTTCTTGCGAAGGATCATCATCGGGACCTTTGTTCCATCCTTGCTGGTCACGAACACCTGCTCGGAGCTGAACTGCTCGGGTGAGAAGGGGGCTTCGACCTTCTGCCAGATCGTGGAGGTGCCGGAGGCGACATCGTAGCGATAGATGGTTGTGGGAGTGGTGTAGGATGTGAACGTATAGTACAGTGAGGTGTCGTTGGGTTGACCATCAAAACCGCCCACGCTGCCGGGTCCGGGCAGGCGAACGCTGCCAAGGGGCTTGCCATCCATGCTCACCACATCCACGGCGTGTTTGACATCCTTCATGGTGATGATGAACATCCTACCCGCCCCGTAACCAACCTCATCAAGGGCAACGTCTCGCTCGGCAACCACCGTCTGCATCGTGGCCGCACCAAGAACATCGGTGATGCGCACAACGCGTCCATTCGGCGAACCCTCCGTACATGTGCCGTAGAGCATGCCGCTGTGGTCATGCTGCGGATAGAACGAGGCATCGTCACTGGCAAAGATCCTCGTCCATGGTCGCGTGGAATCATCAACCGGGCGGACGTAGATCTCGTTGCCGTTCTTGCTTCCCTGACGCACCGTGCGGATGAGATACCGTGAGTTCTCCAGCACGTAACAACCGATGAACTGGTTGGTGTTTGTCGCGTCGGTGAAGATGAGTCGGTCGGACTCCTGTTTCGCACCAAGCTCGTGATACATCACGAACTGCTGTCCGTTGCGGCCGGTGAGTGACTTCGACTCTGAGGCAGCGGCATCATATCGGGAATAGTAAAACCCGTTACCATACCAGTTCACACCGGAGTTCTTCACGTAGCGAATGACGTCGGGCAACATGCGACGTGTGGCGATCTCCATCACATAGATGTCACGCCAGTCCGAGCCCCCTTCCGACTTCCCAAAGGCCAAATAGCGCCCATCCCTGCTTTCGGTTGCAAACGCCAACGTCACCGTCCCATCAGCACTGAAGGTGTTGGGGTCCAGCAGCACCTCGACGTCTGCGGAGCCATAGCGCTGCATGCACAGCACCGAGTGATTCTGCCGTCCATCATTGCGATAGAAGAACGTCATCCCCGCCCTGTGCCACGGCGCTGAGCGCCGCTCAAAGGTGTTCACTTCATCGAGTCTCTTGAGCAACTTCGCGCGATGCGGAATGGCCGTAAGAAAGGCCTCAGCTACTCCTGCCTGCTTCTCCACCCACTGCTCCACCTCCGGGTCACGGTCATTCTCGAGCCATCGATATGGGTCGGGCACCACCATCCCGTGAATGGTATCGCGCACATCAACTCGGCGCGTTGTCGGATAGGCAAGGGGCTGAGCAGAGGCCCAGCCAACAGAAAGAAGCATGACTGATGCGAAGATGAATGCGTTCATGCGGCAAAACTACGGCGCTAAGGCGCCGTCATCCCCGCGAAGGCGGGGATCCATCTTCGTCATTCTGCCCATCACGCGTCCCACGGCTGAAGCCATGGGCAATTGTGCGAAGAGCAGGCTCTATCTTCTTAACACATGGATCCCCTCTGCTTTCCCATGGCTGAAGCCATGGGCAATTGTGCGAAGAGCAGGCTCTTTCTTCTTAACACATGGATCCCCGCTTTCGCGGGGATGACGGGGTCACCTGTCACTTGTACCCCGGGCCAAGGCCCGGGGCTAGTAAATCGATGGCATGTCACTTGTCACTCATCACTTGTCGTGGCCTTCTTCTCCTCAAACATGGCCCTGACTGATGGGCTATCCTTTGTGAGCTTCTTAATGGACACGTCCTGAACCTTATCGTTGGCGATACGCAGATTCTTATTGATGCCGAGCAGTGCTTCCTTTGTTTTCTGGAGATGGAGAATCGACTTGTCGATCTCTTCAATTGCATTGGTATACTTCTTCGAGGCCTGATCGAAGTTGTACGCAAAGTTCTCTTTGAACTCCAAGAGTTTCTCTTCAAAGTTGGTGATGTCGATATTCTGCGCCTTGACCAGTGCCAGTTCGGCTTTGTATTGCAGGGTCTTCATCGACGCGTTGCGCAGCAGAGTGATGATGGGGATGAAGAACTGAGGTCGCACCACATACATCTTAGGGTAACGGTGTGACACGTCCACGATGCCGCCGTTATAGAGTTCGTTCTCGGGTTCGAGCATTGACACGAGCACGGCGTACTCGCAGTTCTTCTCGCTACGATCCTTATCGAGTTCCTTCAGGAAGTCGTCGTTCTTCTTCTTGGTTGCCGTGGTATCGGCTTCGTTCTTCATCTCGAACATGATCGACACGATCTCGTTGCCGTGTTCATCGGACTCGCGGAAGATGTAATCGCCTTTACTGCCGGTTCGAGCGTCGTTGTCCTTTTCGAAGTAGGCATTCGGGAATGCGGCAGCGCGGAGGCTGTTAAAGGAGATCTCGCAATGCTGTTCGAGTGTTTCGCCCAACATCTTCGTTGAGAGCTTGGCCTTCATATCGCGCATACGTTCGATCTGCTCATCGCGATCCTTGATCTGCGCTTCATACCGCTCCTTCAGCCCCTTTTCTTCAAGCTGTCGCTGCAGTTCCAGTTTATCCAGGCGCGCCTGCACTTCACTTCGTTCCCGCTCAGCCTTTTCAACCGCTTGAGTAATGGCCAGCTTCTGCTCAGTATCACGGTTTTCGAGCTTGGCCTTCAGGTCGCGGATCTCCAGTTCCTTCGCGGCGGCGGTACTCTTGATCTCCTGCTGCAGCTGCTGCTGTGCCATCTGGGCTGCGGCTGTCAGCCGTTGGATCTCTGAGTCTTTGACCGACGCTTCACGCTCCAGCTGGGCTCGGAGCTTTGCTTCGGCAAGTTCGATGGCCGTGCGCTTCTCATTCTCAGCCAGCTCGAGTCGAGCATGGATCTGCTTCTCAAACTCGGCATCATGCACCTGCTTCAGGATATCGGCATAACCTGCCTCGTCGATCGTGAATGCCTTTCCGCAGTGCGGACATTTGATCTCGTTCATGGTCAACTAGCCCCTTGTTACGATGTATGTATCAATGCGCAAGTTACGGGGCGAGAGGTGCATGTAGGGGCGAGACGCAGATCTCGCACCGTAGGTATCACACGGCGCAGCCGTCTCGCACCGCAGGTCTCGCACCGCAGGTCCCCCATGGCTGAAGCCATGGGCAATTGTGCAAAGAGCAGGGTCTATCTTCAGAACCGATGGATTCCCGCTTTCGCGGGAATGACGGAATGGGCCGAGGTAAGCAAACACCAATCACTTAAGCTTAATGGTCCGTATGTTTTTATAAATGTGTTCGGCTCCCGTTACAACGGATGTCACGGTGCTTTCGATAATCCAGCCGCTGTCGTGGATTATTGACGTTGTGTTTTTCTCGTTCGAGAACTCTCCAACCTCCTCTTTTGTCGGAATCGTCGCACCGGTATCCTTCAACAGCAGTGCCATATAGTTGTATCCAGCATTTGTGAGTTGTTCCGGGTCAACTGCTAGCATCGACCGCATGTAGATAACAGTGTTTTCGACGTCGAACGAATCGAGAACAACCGTAAGCTTGGCATCAAAAGGATCCCCACCGTAGGCATTCGGCATTTCGACTGTCCCTTGTATTGACTTACCAAGTTTATACTTGCCGCCATGGAAGTGATGAAACTGCTGAACGTCCTCCAATGACAAATTCTCGATGCTCTCTTTTGACTCGTATAGAGAAGATACGTTGTCAAAGATCTTACGGACTTCCGGCGCCTTCTTGACGAATTCCTTCTTCAGTCTTGACATTGTATTCCGTATCGCTTTCTTTATCTCCTTCCAGTTGACAAGCTCAACATAATCGCCGTTCTCATCTGTTTTATAGATGGTCCTCACGTTCTCGGAAAGACGGATCAGTGCGGACTTGACGAGATCATTACTCGTTGTAGCCAAGTTGCGATATCGCCATTCGATGAGATAGGACTTCTTCTCTTCTTTCTTCACGAGCACGTCAACATCGTACGTGACAAACTCATGACTAGTTGTGTCCTGCCCCTTGATCTGAATCTCTTCGTTAATCACGGAGTATGATTGTCGATCACCTTTCTTCCAGTATGAGACAACCTGTGCTATTGAATCAGCGGGATAGATCTGGGCCCATGCAAGCGTGCACGGGGCAAAGTGAATGAGCAACAACAACATGTTCTTCACAGGTATCTCCTAAACCATTCATTAATCGAGTGATTGCGCGAATATAGTGTGGTCCGAGCGCCTGCGCCGGGAAGCGTCATCCCCGCGAAAGCCCATCATCCCCGCGAAGGCCCGTCAATTCATCCACCACAGTGTGGCATTGAGGACGGAGGCAAAGGAAACCCACAGGAGGTATGGCACGAGCAGCCAAGCGGCGGTAGTGCTGACGCGTCGGAACGCGAGGATGGTAGCGAGGATCGCCAGCCACAGCAGGAGGATCTCAGCAAAGGCGATGCCGAGCTCGTGAGCACCGAAGAACAGCGGCGTCCAGATGGCATTCAGCACAAGCTGCACAAGGAACAGTGTCAGCGGTTTACGTTGCTGTGCAAAGCCCCCTTCCTTCCATACCAGCCATGCAGAGACGCCCATCATGATATACAGCAGCGTCCATACCGGACCAAACACCCATGAGGGCGGGTTCCACGTCGGCTTACTGAGCATTGCATACCAATCACCGGTCATCACAAATCC
>JBEAYU010000082.1:0-31102 GCA_041170435.1 Bacteroidota bacterium | reverse complement strand
GCAATGCTCGAAACACATCGGCCTCACCGCCGATGCGCAGCTGACTGAGCTGTTCGATCGGGATGTTCACGCGCGAGATGGAGATCTGCCGCTTGTCCTCATCGCGTTCCGCGGTGACGGTTACTTCGCGCCCCCGGGCCGTGTCAGATGTGAGCGCAACACGAAGCTTTGCGCCTGAGCCCTTTGGAATGGTGACCTGTACTTCCTTGCGAATGTAACCAACATAGGAGACCACGACGGTCTGCTGGCCCACAGGGACATTCGAAATGGAGAAGTATCCACTCTTGTTCGTGTAGGCTCCTGCTTTGATGCCCTTGACGGAAATGGTCGCCCCGATAAGGGGCTCCTTCGAGATGGCATCTTCGACAAATCCGGAGATCGTGCCGCGGGTGGAGTCGATCGGTGGCTCGACGAATGCGTGCGACGAGACGCACAGGATCATCGAGAGAATGAGAATGGTATTGAAGTTTCGCAAAGGGGTGCAGAGGACGAACTTTGTTGACAATTGTTGCGTTGTAGAACTGTCAATACAACAAACGGACGGAAAAGGTTTCGTTCCGTAGATTTGCGCCCGAATTGATTCTTCATTTTCTCGACCACCATGGCGATCTACATTACCAGCGACTGCATCAATTGTGGTGCATGCGAGCCCGAATGCCCGAACACAGCGATCTACGAGGCCGGAGCCGAATGGGAGTTGGCTGGAGCGAAGTACAGCGACAGCACGTCCCCCGGTGGCTTCGGAGGTCAGTTCTTCTCGGGCGACTTCTATTTCATCGTACCCGACAAGTGCACGGAGTGCAAGGGCTTTCATGACGAGCCGCAGTGTGCAGCCGTTTGTCCAGTGGACTGTTGTTTGCCGGACCCGAACAATGTTGAGACAGAAGAGCAGCTTTTGAAGAAGAAAGACTATCTCGACTCGATCGACACGATCAGACTCCGGTCCTGATTCATGTTCGCTGAGATCCACGTCGAGCGTGGACGTATCCGCGCTGTCTTGCCCTGTTTGACAGGCACGATCATTCGTACGGAGACCGATACGTTCTCGTATCCGGGGTGTCACGTGTACCCGGGTCTTGTTGATAATCACGCGCACATCGTGCTTCTCGGCGAGCAGTTAACCTTTACCTCCCTCGCCACCGTCAATGGGGCATCGGAGCTGCTCTCTGCCATTGCAGCGTCTGATCCGGTCGATGGCTGGTTGCGTGCTACAGGTTGGAATGAAGAGTGTTGGACCGATCGCCGAATTCCAACCCGCGATGAGCTTGATCGTATCACTGGCGGCACTCCCTTGTTTGCAACGCGTATCGATACCCATGCCGCCTTGGTCAACACGGCGGCTCTGCATGCTGTAGGTCTCGATCCTGCCGGCATGCCAGAGGTACTGATCGATGACGATCTTGATCCCTTTTGGTCGGCACTGCCAGCCCCCTCCGCTGATACGCTGCGTCAGATGATCGAACGTGCTGCCCTTGAGTGCGTTCGACACGGTATCACAGAGGTCCATGACATGCACGTGCATTTATCATGGCTTGACGTGTACAGAACTCTCGCAGAATCCGGCAGACTCCCTATTCGCGTTCAAGCATTCGTTGGTGGTCAATCGCGGCAGTGGTTGCAGGAAGGCCAGTTACCGGCAGGGGGCGAGCTCCTGCGGGTCTGCGGCGTCAAACTGTTTGCGGACGGGGCCTTGGGATCGCGTGGTGCGTTCCTGTCATCACCGTACGAAGATGAACCGACAACATCCGGACGTGAGCTCCTCACTGCCGCCGAAATGAGGGAACTGGTAACGGAGATCGTGCATGCAGGATGGCCTTGCGTTGCTATTCATGCCATTGGCGACGAGGCAGTACATAACGTTATCGATGTGTACGAACAGGTTCGTGGCCTGACTGAAGCCGACGATGTGATTTTGCGACTCGAACACGCTCAGATCGTTCGTGATGAAGACGTCGCACGTATGGCGGCCAGTCGCATCATGGCCTGCGTGCAGCCGACGCATTGCATCAGCGATGCCCCGATGGCAGAGCGTCGTCTGGGTGCCGAGAGAATTGCATGGTCGTACCGTTGGCGCTCACTTCTGGAAGCCGGTGTACACATTGGAGCGGGATCGGATTTCCCGATCGAATCCCCAGATCCGATCGCCGGTATGGCCGCATTTGTAAACCGTATTCCTCGCGATGGCGATGTTGCATGGCGCGATTCGGAGATGCTCACACGTGCCGAAGCGCTCGAGGCGTTCACCCTTGCTGCGCACGTCACGTCTGGAATGGATTATCGTCGGGGCACTATTGCCGTTGGTTGCGATGCGGATCTGACGATTCTCGACAGCGATCTGTTGAATGCACCGGAGATGTTGACTGACTCCCGGCACGTCGTTGCGACGTTTGTTGCCGGAACACGGCGGTATGAGCGATGAGACCTGATCTCCAACGTGACTTCAATGCGCGGGTCAACTCGGCCAGTCACTCTGCGCTTGTCTCTTCGTTAGAGAATCGGATCGGCGCCCCGATAGAGTTCCGCATCTGCGAGATGCCGATCATGATCTCTGAGGGTTTTGCCCGTGAGATGTCGGATGCTGCTTGCGAGATCATAGCCGAATGTCTCTTACCGGAAAATGTTGCCCGGAGTGAGAGTACTCTCGAGTCGCGATACCGAGTGAAAAACGAGTCGAGCCACCCGCTTTTCAGCGTTGTTGACTTTGCCGTTACCATTGATGATCATGGTGCATATCGTCCAAAGTTGATCGAGCTGCAGGGCTTCCCATCGCTGTTTGGATACCAATCGCTTCTGGCTCAACAATACATCGACATCTATCAGCTCAAGGGATTCACACCCTATCTGTCACGACTCGATGAGGCTTCGTATCGGGATCATCTTTGCACAGCGATCTTTGCCGGTCACGATCCAGCCGAGGTTGCACTCGTTGAGATCGACCCAGAGTCGCAGAAGACGCGTCCTGACTTCCTTGCCATGCGTGAGCTTATCGGCCTGCAGACGGTGAACATCCGAGACATTGAGCAACAGGGCAGGGACCTTTTCTTTTCCGATGCGACAGGTCAGCGTCGGCCACTTCGCCGGATTTTCAATCGAGCGATCATAGATGAGCTAGACGAGTTGGGAGTTGAACTCCCATTTCGCTGGAACGATGAATTGAATGTTGAATGGGCTGGGCATCCAAACTGGTATTTCCGCATCAGCAAGTTCCTTCTTCCCTACCTACAGCACACATCGGTTCCCCGAACAGTTGTGGTGAGCGATCTGACTGAGTACGATGCCGATGTTCTTGGAAATGCTGTTCTGAAGCCACTCTATGCCTTTGCTGGAAAAGGTGTGAACGTCAGTCCAACATTGGATGACATCCGCGCCATTCCGGTTCACGAGCGCTCACAGTGGATACTGCAGGAGCGCGTCAGGTATGCCCCCTGCGTACCGACTCCCGAGGGAGACAACTTTGTTGAGATCCGGATCATGCTCTTGTGGCCTGATTCAATGGTGAGACCACTTCCGGTGATGACGCTTGCCCGAACAGGTCGCGGGGCCCTAATGGGGGCACGTTACAACGTGCTACCGTGGACGGGTAGTTCGGGTTGTCTGATCACCCAGTAGAAGCCCCCTGGTCTGACAACTAAGTCACGGAGATCACTGCGCCAGCAGCGCTTCAATGCGTGTCGTGGCCTCTTCAAGGAACTGTTCTTCGGGCGTCAGCCCCACTTCCTTGAACTGTATACGTCCGTCTTTGCCGAGATAGAATTTCGTCGGGATTCCCGTCACACCATAGGAGCGCACAACGCTGTCGTCCTTGTCCAGGTACATCGGAAAGGTCAGGTTGGTGTTCTTGGCGAGAAAATCCTTGACGGTCTTGACGCGGTCTGGTGTACGCTCCCAGACATTTACCACGGCGATTACAACATTGGTATCGTTTCGATAGCGCTCATAGAGTTTCTGCAGAGAAGGAAAAGACTGCCGGCATGGTCCGCACCACGTGGCCCAATAGTCGATGACGACAACTTTCCCCTTCCAGTCGGCGATCTGCACGGGCGTCCCATCCAGACGCGTGAACGTCCCGTTGATACCGGACTGATTCATAAACTCCTGCTGAACCTTCTTGGCCAATGCCTTGCGTCCCCGCGCCTTCAGCGCTGCCTCCTGTGAGGCGATCTCAAGACTATCCTCTCCATTCCCCTTCAACAGCTCTCTGTAGGCGGTCATGATCCCGGCGGTGGAGGATCCTTCAATGATCGCGTTGCTGGCGATCTCGAGTGCCTTCTTCGTCTTGCCAGTGGTTCTGTAGAGATCAATGAGCATTTCGCGACAACCCTTTTCGGCATCAGCTCCGGCTATCTTCATACTCTCCTCGAGTGACGCGATGGCATCATCTGGTCGATTCTGAGCGCGCTCGATTGCCCCCTTCACGAACAGAAGCAGCGATCGAGAAATGCGTTGTTCGTGGTTCCACTCCGCAGTGCCGACGTTACGTGGACGTCGTGCAGGATCGTCGGCGGCCTTTATGCCGTTTGCGATCAAACGGTACGCTTCAGAGCGAAGGGTATCGTTCGCACCAATGAAGTTGACAGCCTGATGATATGTCTTCGCTGTTGCCATGGGATGTCGGTCCAGGAACATAATCAGTTCCCGCAGCGCCCCCTGCTGGGTCGCGGCTCGTGTGACGGCGTCAGTGATGTTCTGCCGTGCACTGGTTGTGGGAAAGCTCTCGAAGTGTTTCAGGACGCGTTGAATGAAATCTGACAGTGATTCGGCCTTGCCGATCTGTTCGAGTTCATACTGTTCGGCGGCAATGCTCTTCGGGAAACGTGCCGCGGCATCGGCCATGACGCGGTTGGCTTCATCATTCTTGCCCTGCGCAGCATAGGCTTGCGAGATCACGATGGCCTCTATCGGTGTCTTGATCTGCATGACCGATGACGTCAGCTCGCGGTACTTCCCATTGGCTTCAAACTCGTCGAGCTCACCGACAGCCTTGGCGATCATGATGTAATTGAGCTGAGCAACAAGGTTATTGGGATACAGTTTTGATTCCTTGTTGAGCAAATCAAGTGCTTCCTCGATGTCTTCCTTCATGCGGCATTGAGCCGGCAGCTGACCTGAGCGGGCCATGGCCGCCTTGAGGTGAGCCCCCTCTACGTGTCGCCCTCCGTCCTTGGTCACCAGGAACTCCCAGAAGAGGTCCTGATTGGTATCGTACCGAGCACCGGTCCCTACCTTTACAATGCCATACACGATGTTGGCGGGAAGTTGCAGACTGCCAATCCAACGCCCGGCCTTCTTTGTCAGCTGCACGTCGATCGCCTCCGGCGATTCGGCTTCGACGGTAAACAGGTAGGCAACGGCATGCATCGTACCCGAGTTTGCCATGTCTTCATCCCGTGGCTCAGGGGTGTATTCGATGGTCACAGAAGAACCTGCTGAAGGACTCATCGGCAGGATCGAGACAGTACCTGCCGTTGCATGGAAGGCAGACAGCAGGAGGGCCGCAAGGCCGATACACGACGTGATAAGGGGGCGCATGGATCCTCGAGGGTGTAGGTGCCGTTTCATGGTCGATCGTTCAGAAATGTTAGGGAGCTCAACGAACCAGACCGTACCCACCGTCGACGACGATGACCTGTCCGGTGATATAGCGCGAGCACGTCGCAAAATAGTGTACGGCATCGACCACGTCTGTGGCGTCGCCGGCACGCCCCATAGGGATACGCCGCTCGGAGACGATCGGTGCTGACGAATCGTGCCTCTCTTCGTCTGTGAGAATGATGCCCGGAGCCACAATGTTGATGCTGAGATGAGGTGCGAGGCTCCTTGCAAGTGACATCACGAGTGTTTGCTGCGCCGACTTACTCGTGTTGTAGGCGGCGCGATCGCGCCAGATCTCTCGCGCTCCGAGTGATCCGAGTACCACGATCCTGCCTGATAGGCTGCCTTCTCGGCAAAGTGCATCATACCACCGTGCGACCGTGAGTATCGGAACGGTGTTGATACGCAGTGCGTCGAGAAGGTCACTCTCGTGAAGATCCGTCGGATGTGTGGGTGCCGGAAAGACGCCTGCATTAAACACAACAACGTCAGCACGGCCGAGTAACGAGTGGAGGCTCGTCAAAGCGTCTGTCAATTGCTGATGGTCCGTAACATCACATGGCAGAGCATGGCACTGACGTCCTCCCTGCTGGATCTGCTGACAGACCTCTGCCGCTTCCGTAGCAGAAGTGTTAAATGTGATGCCCACATCAAAGCCAGATGCAGCAAGCCCCTTGGCGATGGAGGCACCAATTCGGCGCGCTCCGGCGATGATGATCGCTACGGGCATGTTTCGTCGACCATCGGTGGGAGTATGAGTTCGGCCTGGACGACCACACCGCGATGGTCGATACCAATGGTCGTGCCGGGGTGGGCAAACTCGCCCCGCACGTATCCAAGTGCCATGTGCCGACTCTCGTCAAAACTCGGAACGACACTTGTGATGATTCCAACAGCCTGACCATCGGCCACGATCACGTCAGACAGAGCAATTTCGCTGTTTACCACAAGCCCCATGACACGCTGCTTGACCTTGTTGTATGAGTCAAGTCTCGCGATGACCTCCTGCCCGATGTAACATCCCTTGGCAAACGAGGTCAGATGCAAGAGCCCGGCCTCGAGCGGGTTGTATGACAAGGTCCATTCTCTGCCGTGGCGTCCCATTCCGGCAAGAACGCGAACGTATTCGTCAAGCTCATCGCTCAAAGCTGGGATGTCAGCATCGTGCTGTGACATTTCCTCGGCGATTCCGGTCATCGTGTCATCTGGACCAACGATCAGGTACGAAAGTTCGCTCGGCGAGGCTACCCGAACCACGAACATCCCATCAACATAAGGCACCTTTCGCCACTGCGACATGGCAAGATCCGTAACGTCTATGCCAACAATATCGGTGGTGACTTCGCCTGCACGTGGGCCCATGATCTCGATGATGGACATCTGATCGGTGACATCTTTGAGGCGCACATCGTCCGTGATGATGTACTTTCGTATCCACGTAAGGATGTCCGATGCGGTCTCTCTTGAACCGATCAGCAGCGCATCTTCAGCATCCTGAAGGACCGTCACAACATCAATGATCCGCGCTTTCTCCGTCAGTAGGACGGTCTGTTGTCCACTTCCGGGTTCCAGCGAGCGCATGTCATTGGTGGTGAGTCGGTGAAGCAGGTCGATTCGATCGGCACCTGTCATGCGGATGAGGCTGCGCCGAGGTCGCTTGACCCATGCAGCCATCTGCCGGCAAGAGTTGATGCGTCTGAGTCGATCGAGATGTTCCGGTGTCATTGTCATGAGCGTGCTATGAAACGACTGCAAACCTACGAAACGCTTTCCCTCCTGACGGTTGTTCTCCTTCTGACCCTCATGGTGCCCGAGGTATCGGCTCAACGCTCTCCATATCGGGTGTTCTTTGTCGATAAAGGCACTGACACCTTCGTTCCGGGTAGCCCCCTGTATGATTCGACGCTCGCACAGTATCACCCCAATGCGCTGGCGCGGCGCAGACGTGCCGGAATGAATCCTGTGCTTGATGATCTGGACCGGCCAATTCACCGGGGGTATCTTGATCAGATACAACGCATAAGTGACAGCCTGTTGACATCGAATCCATGGTTCAACTATGCTGTGATCGGGCTTACGTCCGAAGAAGTTGACCGTGTAAAGGACCTTGACTGCGTCAAAGGTGTTGCTGCAGCGAATTCAATAACATATCGGTTTGGTAGGACCGAGGACTGTTCTCCCGTTCCAATGAACTATCAATTCGACATGCTACGCGTGGGCAAGGTCGATGAACTTCATGATGCAGGAGTGTTTGGTCAGGGGGCTCGCATTGGCCTGATCGACAATGGTTTTCGATGGAAGGCCATGAGCAGCCTTTCGCATGTCAATGTTGAGGCCGAGTACGATTTCATTTTTCGACGGGCAACCACCGCCAACCAATCAAATGATGTTGCCAATCAGGATGAGCACGGTAGCATCATCATGTCGGTGGCCGCTGCCTGGCACCGAGACTCAGTCATGGGTGTGGCTCCGTTCGGAACCTATCTTCTTGCCAAGTCTGAAGACATGCGATATGAGCGTCGCATTGAAGAAGACCTCTACGTTGAGGCGCTCTGGTGGCTTGAGCGCAGTGGAGTGGACATCTCCAGTTCGTCACTTGGCTACCGGACGTTTGATTCGACGGAGTCATCGACTCCATATGATCTGCTCGACGGGTCGACCACGTTTCCAGCACGTGCCATCAACATTGCATCACAGCGAGGTGTCATCTGTTTGACCGCCGCCGGCAACAGCGGGCCTACGTCGCGTTCGATCATCACGCCTGCTGATGCCGACAGTGCCCTTGCCATCGGGGCGATATCGCTCGATGGCCTGAATGCATGGACGAATACGTCATTCGGTCCCACGGCGAAGGGTCGACAAAAGCCAGAGTTCGCTGCTCCCGGCCAGCGAGTGCCTGTTCAGCAACTCAACGGTAGCGTCGGTCGTGCCTCGGGTACATCTCTTGCGACCCCCTACGTTGCGGCGCAGGTTGCCCTGCTGCGGCAGCTGTACCCTGATGTCGAGCCAAGTTTGCTGCGGCAAGCCATGGTGCAAGCGTCAGCGAATGGTTTGAATACTGACTCGATTCTCGGACATGGCTCGATCGATGTTGCGCTCGCAGCTCGGCTCTTGGGCCCGTCGATCACCGAGCCCGCTCTGGTCATCGTCGCAGGAAAGACCGTGGTACTGATGCCGATCTTCGCACCTGACACAGTCTCTGCCGTGCTCTACCAGCGCCCTCCAGCCGGTGCCAACGAGGTGGCGATTGATGGGATACGTGTTCAGAGTGACTGGTATGCATTCACGCTTCGTGATGACTTGTTTGATGGCGACTTCACGCAGATTCGAGTTCGGGCTCAAAGCAATCGTACAGGTCGTACCGCGGTGTTTCCCAAGCACACTGAGACCATGCAAGTGCAACGAAACACTGTGGTCATTCCGTGTGGCATGCGCCTCCCATCAACGATCGTTTCGGTATCGGACACTGAACTCGCACCAGCTCGCCCTGTCGTAGCCGGTGTTCCGCTGGCTGCCGGTACGAGAGAACTACTTGTGCACGGGCTCGAAGAAGCCCCCTATTCGATCCGTCTTGTTCATGCTGTCACTGGTGCATCAATGCAGTGTCAGCTGCTGAGACACGACCGCGAAGCGATGTCCGTCATGGCCGCTTCTTCCCTACCATCAGGTGCATGGCTCTTGGAATGTCGCATGCGCGGATCGGTTCTCCATCTACCATTTCTGGTTCTGTAAGTCTATGACCGTACTTCTGACCGGCGCCGGTGGCCAGCTTGGACAGGTTGTCTCAGGCTACTTGGCTGAGCGTTCCGTTGAGGTGATCGCCGCTGACCGTGACCGTGTCGATCTGTCCGATCCTACCGATTGCGACCGATTCGTGCGCCAACATGCTCAGTCGATCAGTGCCGTGGTGCATCTTGTTGGCGGCATCCGTGCCGGCACCGCCATCACGGAGACCACTCCAGAGGATGTTCACGCGATGATCGCGCTGAATTTCATCACCACATTCAATGTGCTGCGAGCCACCATTCCCGCGTTAGCATCAAACGGTGGCGGAAGCATTGTCACCATTGGTGCAAAGGCCGTCCTTCAGGCCGATGTCAATCGTGCATCGTATGCCGCTGCAAAGGCCGCCGTCGTGTCGTTGACCCTTTCGGCTGCCGAGGAAGGGCGAGCGCACGGAATTCGTGCCAATTGCATCATTCCTGATGTGATTCGCACACCGGCAAATCTTGAATGGGGCTCGCCCGAAGAAGCTCGTCGTTGGGTAGAACCATCAGAGATTGCTTCGGTCATCTATGACCTGATTCAACCATCATGCGCCATCAGCGCAACGGTGATCCCGATGCTGTCGACAACCAGGAGAGCGCAGTGAAGGGGCAAATGCGATCAACCTTTGGGTTCCTTCTCGGGTATTACCGACCATATCGTTGGTCGATGATCCTTGCGCTGGCTTTCATGATACCAAGTAGCGGTGTGAGCCTGCTCTTTCCGATGCTGACCGGTAACATCATTGATCAGATCTTGGCAAAGAGTCAAGCATCCACCCTATTGAGTACCGGCGGTCTGTTTCTCGGTTTGCTTACCGCACAGGCGATCGTTGGCTACCTCGTATCGGTCACTCTGTCGCGAACCACGGAGAGGGTCATTGCTTCCATCCGATCTGATCTGTACGAGCACATCATCCGGCTGCCCCTTTCGCGAATGTCCGGTCATCGCGTCGGCGAACTGTCTTCCCGACTCTCCAGTGACATGACCCAGATTCAGGAGACATTCTCATTCTCGCTCTTGCAACTGGTTCGGCAGACCATCTTCCTGGTGGGTTCAATTGTCTTGATCCTTGCCACAAGCGTTCGTTTGACGCTTCCTATCATCATTGGAATGCCTGTGATCGTAGGCGCGGCTGTGCTGATCGGAAAGCGTTTGCGCAGGCTCAGCACCAGTACACAGGACTCGCTTGCGCGCACATCAACGATCATCGAGGAATCGCTTCAGAGCATCGCTGCCGTCAAGTCCTACGTTCAGGAACCGCACGAGATTCGCCGGTATTCAGACTCTCTTGGAGACTATGTTCGGCTTGCGGTAAAAGGGGCGAGACTTCGAGCAGCATTCGTCACATTCATCATCTTCACGGTTTTCGGCGGCATTGCAGCCGTGATCTTGTACGGGGCTCGTCTCGTCGAATCGGGTGATCTGCGCATGGGAGAACTGTTGTCGTTTCTCATGTATGCCATGTTTGTCGGCGGCGCCCTTGGTTCCTTCGCCGAACTCTATGGTCAGATCCAAAAGTCTCTGGGCTCGGCCGTGCGGATCCGCGAGATCATGTCTGAGCCAACTGAGGACGTTGGCAGTGACCAGCCGACGGTACGCCTTTCATCGATTCAGCTTGATGGAATCTCGTTCCGCTATCCAGATCGTCAGGACATGCTCGTTGTCAACAACGTCAGCATCGATATCAAAGCAGGAGAGCGCGTTGCCTTCGTTGGCGAGAGTGGATCAGGTAAGTCCACAACGGCGGCGCTCTTGCAGCGATTGTATGATCCGACCGTCGGTACGATCAGATACAACGGACAGGACGCGTCAGCATACTCCAGAGCGCAGGTTCGCCGAAGTGTGGGTGTTGTACCGCAGGACATTGTCCTGTTTGGGGGCACCATTGAGGAGAACATTCGTTATGGCAGACCCTCGGCCACACTTGATGAAGTCCGCCAGGCAGCTGCAGATGCCAATGCGCTTGACTTCATTGAGCGCTTTCCCGAGGGATTCGACACATTGGTCGGAGAACGCGGTCTAAAGCTCAGTGGAGGGCAGCGCCAACGTGTGGCCATCGCACGCGCATTGCTGAAAAACCCGTCAATCCTCATTCTTGATGAGGCAACCAGCTCTCTCGACGCTGAGAGCGAACACCTGATCCAGGAGGCTCTCGAAAGGCTCATGACCGATCGAACGACGGTCATCATCGCCCACCGATTGAGTACCGTCCGAACATGTGACAGGATCTTCGTGTTCTCTGCCGGTTCCGTGATCGAGTCAGGCACGCATGACGAACTGCTTCGGAGTGGAGGTTTGTACAGTCATTGGTGCGATCTCCAGTTCATTCGATGACGAGCCCCTTGCTAATCCTCAAACAGCGGTTATATTTGCACTCCGTTTTTGATGAACGGGCCCATAGCTCAGCTGGGAGAGCGCTTCAATGGCATTGAAGAGGTCAGCGGTTCGATCCCGCTTGGGTCCACACAAAGCCGGTATATGGGATCGTAGCTCAGCTTGGTTAGAGCGCCGCCCTGTCAAGGCGGAGGTCGCGGGTTCGAGCCCCGTCGGTCCCGCCCATGTTCCGGAACAACGTCCACCGTTCGGTGGACGTTTTTTTTGTCAGTCATCAACCTGGTTTCCGGCTTTCACGGGAATGATGGTCGACACCAGTCGTCATCCTCCCGAACCCTTGAACGCATCTTCTTCGTCAGCAAAAAAGATGTTGAACGACGTCATTGAGCCGTAGATGCGCGTGATATAGCCTTGGAGCTTTACCTTCTCGCCGACTTCAAGGTTCTTGTTGGCGTTGATCTGCTGTTCGAGCACACGCAAGTTGTCGCGCATCATCACGATCTTATGCATGAATCGTTCGATGGACATTTCATGCTGTTTCAAACGATCATCGGCAGGTTTGAAGATGATCGTTCCGTGTTGCCACTTTGGCGCGACTTCAACTCCGGAGCTTTGTTCAAGCTCGCGAGCAATCATTTGCGCAAGTAGTTTCAGTTCGTCGCGTTCCATCGGCTGAGCTTTACCATGGTGATCAGAAGTACCGTCTTGATGACGTCGCCGGGAAGAAACGGTGCAACACCCATGACGTAGGCGTTTTCAACTCCAACGAACAGTGACAATACAACAGCGCCACAGGCGAGGATCAACGCCTGAGCTGCCACGATCGTAAGAGCAAGTCCCATCATTGTTGACGTTGCGCCGACATCACGAAGCCGACCCACAAGCGCTGCAACAAGAGCAAAACCAAGCAGATACCCAGATGTAGGGCCCCAGAGTGCCGCCAGCGATTCAAAGCCGGCGAACACCGGCGCTCCGAGCGTACCAAGCAGAAGGTACGAGCCGACGGCCCCAAGGCCGGCGCGGTATCCGAACAGCAGTGGCCAGGCAATGACTGCGAATGTTTGACCGGTGATCGGCACCGGAGTGAACGGCAATGGTATGCGAACCTGCGTGCAAAGTACAATGGCCACAAGGCCGGTGAGCGACAGGAACAAGGTCTGCGAGTCAACTATGCGTCGCAGATCAGCGGTTGTGCGGTGTGTGTGATTCATATGTGCAAAAATGTGAAAACGCATTCACTCTCATTCTTTGAGAGCGCCGGCGGTGAGTCCTTCGATGATGCGTCGTTGAAAAGCGACGAACAGAACGATGATCGGCGCAGCTGCAATGCTGGCTCCTGCCATCAGATGTCCCCAGTCGATCGACTGCTTTCCGAGATAGAATGCCAGGCCCACCGGAAGGGTTCGATGGGCCTCATCATTGGTGAACAAGAACGGAAACAGGAATGAGTTCCAGTTCGAAAGAAAGGTATAGATGGCTAAGACCGTTAGGACAGGTCGGCAAAGGGGCGCAACAATTCTTGAGAGGATGTACCACTCGCCGGCACCGTCTATGCGTGCGGCGTCCTCCATTTCCGAAGGCATTGACTCAATGTACTGTCGCACGAGAAAGATGCCGAACGGGGTGACGAGCCACGGCACGATCAGAGCTGCATAGGAGTTGATCCAGTCAAAGTTCGCCATCAGCCGGTACAGCGGGATCATGATCACCTGCTGCGGTACGGCAAGCACTCCTAAGATCGAGGCGAACAAGAGCCCCTTACCAACAAAACGACGTCGTGCAAAGGCATAGCCTGACCAGAGACAGAAAATGACGTTCCCTGCCGTGACGAGTGATGCGACCAGAAGCGAGTTGATGAAGTACCCAAGGAAGTTGTCTGACGTCCACGCATCAACGTAGTTGTCAGTGACCGTTGGTGCTGCGATCATTTGGCCGAGAGATGAGTACTGCTCCGGTGAAGAGCGCAATGAGACGAGGATCATCCACGCCATCGGCGCGACCATGCCAAGAGCGACGATCGTCAGAAGTGCGGTGCTCAGAGCCCCAGTGAGTGTGAACCCGCGGCGCGTCATCCTTTGTACAACCCGTGTAGAGCGATGAAGTCTCGCACCGCCTTGGTCGTCAGATAGTTGATGCTCTTGTTCTGTCGCACACGAAGGCGGATGTCCGTTGATGAGATCTCCAGCAGCGGTGCATTGATCCAGATCGGAGTTCTCCCGTCGATGCTCAGATTCTCCGTCAGCCGTTCTTCCATCTCAGGAGTCAGCAAGAATGGGCGACGCACGATGCAAAGCTGTGCAGCTTGCAGCAAGTCCTGCCAACGATGCCAGCGAACAAACTCGACAGCCTGATCACTTCCAATGAGAATGAAGAGCTCGGAATTCGGGTGTTCGGCTTGCATGGCCGAGACGGTATCGATCGTGTATGAGACGCCCCCACGGCGGACTTCAACATCGCTAACATGAAACTTCGGATGTTGCTCTGTGGCCAGACGAACCATGTCGAGACGTTCTGTGGCCGAGGCCAACATTGGATCGTCGATTTTGAACGGCGATTTTGCAGTCGGGACGAAGTAGCATCGATCAAGTTCGAGCTGATCTACGAATCGATCAGCGATGATCAGGTGTGCGATGTGGACCGGATTGAATGATCCACCAATGATACCAATGCGCATGCTCGTGCCCTGCTTACTGCAACAGCAACAATGAAGACGCCATAACTGCCATGCCGGCGACCATGCCGTACACACTCAGGTGGTGCTCACCATAATCACGCGCAGCCGGCAGAAGTTCATCGATTGATATGAATACCATGATGCCGGCAACCATGCCAAACAAGACACCCATCACAAGCGGGCTCATGATTGGAAGCAGCAAGAGATACCCTATGACCGCTCCGACAGGTTCGGCCAGGCCTGAAAGAAACGACCAGAAAAAGGCCTGCTTGCGGTCATTCGTGGCATAATACACGGGCACGCTCACAGCGATCCCCTCTGGTATGTTGTGGATAGCGATCGCGATGGCGATTGCCAGTCCCAAACTTGGGTCATTCAGAGCACTGACGAACGTGGCCAGTCCCTCAGGAAAGTTGTGAATCCCAATTGCCAGGGCCGTCATGATGCCAACGCGCATGAGCATGTTCCGCTTGCGATACTCGGCACCGCGCTCCGCGTCGTCCATGTATTCAACACTCAAGTTCTCGTGAGGATTCTCGTATGTAGGAACAAGCTTGTCGATGACGCCAATCAGGGCTATTCCTGCAAAGAAGGAAGCCACTGCATACCACTTACCTTCAACGCTGCCGAACTCCTGTGACAGGGACGAGATCGACTTGTTCAGGATCTCCACGAAGGACACATAGATCATCACGCCGGCTGAGAAGCCGAGCGATAGCGACAGCGTCTTTGTACTTGTGCGCTTGGTGAAGAAGGCCATCGCCGAGCCGACGCCCGTCGCAAGCCCAGCCAGCAGCGTGAGCGCGAAGGCGTAGCCAATGGCATGCATGTCCATCAGGCCAAGGTCTTGACCAGAGTTGATGCGGTTGCCCTGCGGCCGTGGACGATATTCAAGGAGATCATAGAGCGGCTCGGACGGCACCGCGCTTCAAACTCTTCTCGGAACTTCTCGATAAATCCCTTGACAGGCCATGCGGCAGCATCGCCCAGAGCGCAGATCGTGTTACCCTCGATATTGGAGGCGACGCTGTAGAGCAGGTCAATGTCAGAGACCGTGGCATCACCATGTTCAAAGCGATGTAACACCTTTTCCATCCATCCGCAGCCTTCACGGCACGGTGTGCATTGCCCACATGATTCGTGGTGATAGAAGCGGGCGATGCGGAGCGTGACGGCCACTACATCCGTATCCTCATCCATGACCATGATGCCTGCTGTACCGATGTGAGTGCCTAGCTTCTTGAGCGACTCTTCATCCATGCGCACTCCTTCGATCTCATCGCCGCGCATTGGAGGCATGGACGAACCGCCCGGGATGATGGCCTTGACCTTTTTGTTTCCGGGAACTCCCCCGCAAACGTTGTGGATGATGTCTGTGAGCAATGTACCGGTCGGCAATTCGTACACGCCCGGCTTGTTGACGTGCCCGCTGACGCCGTAAAGGATCGTGCCCGAGTGACCAGGCGCCCCGATGGCCGCGAACGCGTCAGCTCCCATGGCGATGATCGGAGGAACGGTGGCGATTGTCTCGACATTGTTGATCGTCGTTGGCATGCCCCAAAGGCCCTTGTTTGCAGGGAAAGGGGGCTTGTAGCGCGGATAGGCGCGATCGCCTTCGAGCGAATTCATAAGAGACGTTTCTTCGCCACAGATGTAGGCGCCGGCACCCTTGTGCACAACGATGTCGATCGAATAATCACCGCCAAATGTCTTCTTCATGGCTTCGCCGACGAGCCCCTTGGCATACGCTTCGTCAACGGCTGCCTGCATCATGTCAACCCAGGCATGATACTCACCACGGATGTAGATGAAGGCCATCTTGATGCCCATTGCATATCCGGCGATCAGAATACCTTCGATCAGTTGATGAGGGTTGTACTCAAAGATCTGACGGTCTTTAAATGACCCCGGTTCGGACTCGTCACCATTGATGGCGAGGTACTTCGGCTTGTCATTGCCCTTTGGCATGAAGGACCACTTCAGCCCTGTCGGGAAGCAAGCACCTCCACGCCCACGCAGTCCGGAGCGCTTTACCTCGTCAATGACGGCATCGGGCGTCATCGACAAGACCTTTCGGTAGGCATTGTAGCCACCGTTGGAAATGTAGACATCAGCCTTGTGCAGGTCGGCGATCTTCGGGAGGACGAGGTGTGGAGCGGTGTACATGAGCATCCTGAAAATGATGGCAAATATAACGTTCCTGGCAACGCGTCAGAATCACTGCATGCGCACTGACTCGACAACGACGGCTAGACCCTGGCCGACACCGATGCAGAGTGCCGCGGCACCGAATCGCACATCGCTGCGTCGCATCTGACGAACGAGGCTGCCAAGGATCCGAGCACCACTCATTCCAAGCGGATGCCCGATGGCGATCGCACCACCGTTGACGTTCACACGATCGGACTCGATTCCAAGTTCCTTGATGCAGGCGATCGCTTGTGCGGCGAATGCCTCATTGATCTCCACCAGACCCAGGTCGGCAACACCGATGCCCGCCCGCGAGCAGGCCTGCTGGATAGCACCAACGGGGCCGATCCCCATGATCCGAGGGTCGACGCCAACCGAGCCCGATGCCACTAGGCGTCCAAACACATGAGCTCGAAGGTGTGGTTGGCGCTCAAGAGCTTCGTCACTGGCTAGAATCATGACACCGGCTCCATCGTTAAGCGTCGATGAGTTGCCGGCAGTCACGGTTCCTCCCTTTCGGAATGCAGCGCCAAGCTTTCCGAGTCGTTCAAGCGACGTATCGGATCGCGGTTGCTCGTCATGAGCGACCACGACCTCATCCCCCTTCCGTTGCTGGATTCGCACGGGTACGATCTCTTCGGCATGGATACCTGACTCACGTGCCTGACAGGCAAGCGCATGGCTTCTGAGGGCAAATCGATCCTGTTCTTCGCGAGTGATACTCCAACGCTCGGCGATATTCTCAGCAGTCTCCCCCATCGTTTCTAATGGGATGATCTTCTCGATCCGCGGATTCGGGTATCTCCAGCCCAATGCCGTGTCGAACGCCGTCACATTGCCAAACATTGCTCCGCCCGAGACGTTCTTTGGCAGACTGTAGGGGGCACGCGACATACTCTCAACTCCACCGGCTACGACCAGGTGCTGCTCTCCGCTGGCGATACCTCGCATGGCCTGGATGACGGCCTCGAGTGATGAGGCGCATAAACGATTGACGGTCACTCCGGGAACGGTTTCGGGAAGCCCCGACAGCAAAACGGCCATTCGGGCAACATTTCGGTTGTCCTCACCTGCCTGATTGGCACATCCGAGGATCACGTCATCGATTGATGACGGGTCAACCGACACCCGCTCGACCAAGGCTGCGATCAGATCACCGGCCATGTCATCAGGGCGGACTGCCGAGAGTGAGCCACCGTAGCGACCCACCGGTGTTCGAAGCGGTTCAAGTATGTAGACTGGTTTCATGCGGTAGTCAATGACTATGGGTTGATGTCTTGGTTGATCGGATGTCCGGCCGGCCATCATCAGATCGAGGCAAGATTTCGTTGAAGTTTCTCGAGCGCATCCGTCCAATCAGCCTTCTTTTGTCGTTCTGTTTCGATGATCTCCGGCTTGGCATTGGCCACGAAACTGGGATTCGACAGCTTCTTTTCGACACTTGCAAGGGCCGACGTAAGCCGATCGATCTCCTTCGTGATGCGTGCTCGTTCTTTGTCAAAGTCGATCTTTCCGGCAACAACGAGGTAGATCTCATTGCCACGGACGACATCTGCGACCGATCCTGAAGGCTTCTCGAGATCGCTGCCAATGACGAGATCAGCGCATCGAGCCAGTGCGGAGATTATTGAACCTTGGGATGTAAAGAAGTCCGTCTCCTCAGCACGAACACTGATGTGCACATCAAGACGTTCGCCCGGCGGGATCCCCATTTCAGCGCGCTGACGTCGAAGAGCTTCGACCATCAGCTGCAGTGTCGCGAAGCGTTCTTCGGTGGCAACGTCAATGTCTGATTCACGGCTTTGGGGCGCCGACGAGGTGGATATTGAGCGTTCGACCGGATGACCAAACAGTCCGTGCCAGAGTTCCTCGGTGATGAACGGCATCACCGGATGCAGCAGATGAAGTGTGCCGTCGATGATCTCAAAGGCATTATTCAGGAGCGCCACGCGCTGATGATCGTCATCTGCCGTCGAGAGTTGAACCTTAACAACCTCAACGTACCAATCGCAGAAGTCACGCCAGATGAAATCATACAGGATCTTTGCGTACTCCGTGATCCGATACTCATGAAGTGCCGTCGACGCAGCCCGAACCGTTGAGGCATAGCGCGACTTGATCCAACGATCAGCCGTTGTCGGCTGATATGTCGTGCTTGCCGCGGCTGCGTCGGAGATTTCCTGCCGCTTGAGCTGAAGGAACCGACACGCATTCCAGACTTTGTTGGCAAAATTTCTTCCCAACTCCATCGATGCGATATCCTGCGATTTCTCATCAATGTCCAAGCGGACGTCCATACCAAGGGGCGCCAGATAGATCATCGTGAACCGTACGGCGTCGGAACCGTATCTCTCGATGATGTTCAGCGGGTCCGGAGAATTACCGAGCGACTTCGAAAGCTTGCGCCCCTTCGCATCCCGGATGATCGAGGTGAAATACACGTCGCGAAACGGGATCGTACCTCGGAACTTCATGGTGGCCATGATCATCCGTGCGACCCAGAAGAAGATGATATCCGGACCGGTCACGAGTAGGTTGGTCGGCAGGTAGTACTGCATGAGCCGTTGCGCTTCCGGGTTCGGATTGAACTCATCTGAGATCGGTCCTTGCCAACCCATGGTCGTCATTGGCCAGAGCCATGACGAGAACCAGGTATCGAGAACATCTGGATCTTGAACTATGATATCAGACTCGGAGAGTCCAAGCTTCCGGCGGGCTTCTGCTTCAGAAAGTGCCGCCGTGTACCGGCCGTCTGAGGCGTAGTACACAGGGATTCGATGTCCCCACCATAACTGCCGGGAAATGCACCAATCTCGCACGTTTGACATCCAATGCTCATACGTTCGAACCCAGTGACCGGGATAGAATGTGATTCTGCCGTCGCGCACTGCCTCTAGGGCCGGTTCGGCAAGGGGCTTCATGCGAACAAACCACTGATCGCTCAGGTATGGTTCGACGGCTTCTTCTCCGCGTTCGCTGAAACCCACATTGTGCGTGTAGTCTTCTTTACGCTCGAGAAGACCCTCGTCCTCGAGTCGAGCCACAACCTTTTTTCGGGCCACGAATCGGTCGAGTCCGGCGAATTCACCGGCCAGGTCATTGAGGGTTGCATCAGCATTGATGCACTGCAGAATCGGTAGACTATGACGCTGGCCGATCTCGAAGTCGTTTGGATCGTGAGCCGGCGTGACCTTGACGCATCCGGTTCCGAAGGCAGGGTCGGCGTAATCGTCGGCAATGATCGGCACGCAACGCCCCGACAGAGGCACGATAACGTTGCGCCCGATCAGATGACGATATCGTTCATCAGCCGGGTTGACTGCTACGGCCACGTCGGCGAAGATGGTCTCAGGTCGCACGGTGGCAACCAGGAGCGCCCCCTGACCGTCTTCGAGATTGTACCGAAGAGTGTAAATGTGTTCGCGGACCTCACGGAAGATCACTTCCTCGTCTGACAGGGCACTTTGGGCCACCGGAGACCAGTTTATGATGCGCTTACCGCGATAGATCAACCCCTCGTCAAAGAGGCGAACGAACACTTCAGCAACGGCGCGGCTGGCCGACTCGTCCATCGTAAAGAGCGTGCGATCCCAGTCTGCAGAAACACCCAACGTTCGCAGCTGCTCAAGGATAATGCCCCCGTAGGTGTCTTTCCACTCCCATACGCGATCAATGAAGGCATCCCGACCAAGGTCCTGCCGGCGTAAGCCTTGTTTTTTCAACTCCTTTTCGACCTTTGTCTGCGTCGCAATCCCGGCATGGTCGAGTCCGGGAAACCAGCACGTTCCGCGTCCGTTGAGCCGGGCCCACCGAACGTAGATATCTTGGATCGTATTGTTCAGGACGTGACCAAAATGCAGTATCCCCGTCACGTTCGGTGGGGGCATCAGCACCGAGTACGGCATGCGCTCGTTGGGCTCGGAGTGATAGATGTTCTCTTGCTGCCACTGCGCGTACCAGCGCCGCTCCGCGCCGGACGGAGAATAGGTCTTTTCGAGTGAGGTTGACATGATTTTGGGTATCGTTCGGTCGTTGATTGGGTCCAAAGATAACCTATATCGTGACCGAGGTTGTAAACACGTAATCAATCTCGATGGTGCGAAAAACCGGACTCGCTAATATATTTGTGCTTCATGCGTCGAGATGGCGCACATCGGTTCACGTCCGTTTGAATCGGAAGACAGTATCCGCAGAACGTCATTCAGGAGTTCGACATGACAACACGGTTTAGGGCATACCTGCCGGCCGCGCTTTTCGGAGTTGCGATTGTGCTTGCTTCATGCACCTGCAAGATCAAGGAAGAGCAGCTTTCACAGATCCGACAGATCCGTACTCAGGACAAGGAAACCGCTGCCGATATTTCCAAGTCCGAGTCGGAAAAGGCACGGGCCTCCAGCGAGCTGGCCTCGCGTCAATCCGAAGTTCGTACCTGCAACGATCGGCTCTCGTTCATTCAGCAAAAGAAGGCCCAGTGGCCGAACATCTGGGGTGACTGGGATCCAAACGCCCCGGAGGTCGAACCAGCTCCAGCACCAGCTTCCCAACCGAAGAATAAGTAAGCCAAGAAAGGAACACAGAACATGAAGACGACACTCGCATTTTTGATCGTGTGCGCCTGCTTCGTGCCTGCCTTGGCGCAAGAGGTGCCCCCTCCACCGGTGAGCAAGGCCGATGAGTTGCTAACCTGTGACGAGGCAGATGCTCGCATCAAGCAGCTTCAAACCGATCTCGACGGACAGAAGAAGAAGCTGGCCAGCTTGCAGAGCGATGTAAGGAAGTTTGAATCCGACATCGCCAACGCCGTTGAAGCACTCAAGAAGTGTGGAGACCAGATCAACACCTTGGTCGGCGCCACCGATGCAGACGTAGCGGCTTTCCGCGAAAGGATCGGTCGCCTCGAAGGTCGCGTCCGGGAGATGCAGCGCCTTAGCGACGATGCACTTGCTGATCGTCAGGATGAGGTCAAGCAATTGCAGCGATCACTCAATGAACTTGCTCGCCAACAATTGTCCATGATCCCCGAGTTCTACGATCGCATCACAGCGCTTCGCCGCAACATCAAGGGACTCTATCGCGAAAAGCGAATCAAGGGTTACACGGTTGGCACGTGGGCAGAGAATCGTGACTGCCTGTGGAATATCGCAGGCCGCACGGAGATCTATGCCGATCCGTTCATGTGGCCAAAGATCTGGCAGGCGAACACCAACCAGATCAAGAATCCTGACGTAATCCAGCCGGGATGGGTGTTGACTGTGCCGCAGGCCGGTCCAAAGACGTCCGAAGAGATGAAGGCAGAACGCTCGTACTGGCGCAAGAAGAGGGCCATGGAAGCCCAACCAGCCAGCGGCACGGCTCTTCCTGGTAGCTCGGGGTCATCGAAGTAACTCCCTGTCCGTACAATGAATCTTCTCAAAGGGCCGGTCACAGTGTGATCGGCCCTTGTTGTATCTTCACAACGCCATGCACATTATAGAAAAGAAAGTCAAGATCTCGGATGTCGACCCGGTCGAGTTGCTCGGTCCGAACGAACAGCATTTGCAGCTGATCGAGAATAAGTTTGACACCTCAATAACCGTCAGGGGTGACGTCGTCATCATGCGTGGCGAGCCTGTTGAGGTTCGAAAGATCGAGCAGATCTTTTCCGAGCTGATGCACACGCTCAAGCGAACCGGCCGGCTACAACTTGCTGATGTCTCCATGATCACAGATCTGGTGGAGAGTGATCGTGCAGCGGCGGTTCCGAGTTCGATGAGTAAGGAAGAACTCGATTCGGTGATCCTGTGGGGCAAGCGCGAGATGATCCGCGCTCGCACCCCACGGCAAATGGACTATTACACAAAGGTCCGTTCCAATGACCTCGTGTTTTGTATCGGACCAGCCGGCACGGGTAAAACATTCCTGGCGGTGGCCATGGCACTGGCCGCGCTTCGTGCCAACGAGGTAAGTCGCATCATTCTCTCCAGACCAGCGGTTGAGGCAGGAGAATCGCTCGGGTTTCTGCCTGGTGATATTTCGGAGAAGGTCGATCCATACCTTCGCCCCCTGCTTGATGCGCTCAGTGACATGGTAAGTCCCGACAAACTCAAGGGGATGCTGGAAAAGCGAATCGTCGAGATCGTTCCACTTGCATACATGCGCGGACGAACACTCAACAACTCGTTCATCATTCTGGATGAAGCACAGAACGCTACCCGAACGCAAATGAAGATGTTCCTGACCAGGCTTGGACGAAACTCCAAGGCGATCGTTACCGGAGACATCACACAGACCGATCTTCCCAAGAAGCATGAGTCTGGGCTGCCGGACGCTGAGCGCTTGTTCAGTGGTATTCGTGGAATCGACTTCGTGCACTTTGATAAGGCCGACGTGGTTCGTCATCGACTCGTCGCAGAGATCGTTTCAGCCTACGAGCGCGCCGAAGCGCTCGCAACACCGTCAGAGAAGGTAGTCGCTCGTCAATGAACGATGTTCTTCAGCTGGGCTTCTTGTCGTTCTCATGGCTCGACCTGGTCGACATAGGCATTGTCGCAATCGTCTTCTGGTTCGTCTATCGGAGCCTTCGGGATACGTTGGCACTGCAGGTACTGTTTCTTTTGTCGATCCTTCTCGTACTGAGCTTTTTTACAGATGCACTCGGACTCGAGACGGTCAATTGGATACTTCGTCGCCTAGGAGATATCGGTCTGATTGCTTTCGTGGTGTTGTTTCAACCGGAACTGCGGCGTTTGGTGCTTCTTTTGACCAGGGGGCGGGTGTTTCGACTTTTCCTTCGATCTCGGTCTTCCGAGGTGATAGACATCGTATCGGACGCGATCAGCGATCTTTCTGCATCGCACATCGGAGCACTTATCGTTTTCTCGCGTGCCGACCATGTGAAGGTAACTGTCGACACGGGTGTGCGATTGAATGCTAGTGCATCATCGGAACTCATTTCTTCGATCTTCAACCCACGGTCCCCTCTTCATGACGGTGCGATTGTCATTGATGGCCAGCAGATCGTCGCTGCACGGTGCGTCCTGCCACTGAGCACCACGCAGAGGGTCGGATCGCGAACACTTGGCACACGTCATCGTGCAGGACTCGGTCTATCAGAGCAGGCCGATGCCGTGGTCGTGATCGTTTCCGAAGAGCGCGGAACCGTAAGCCTTGCCTATGGAGGTGAGTTAGAACTCGATGTACCGTTGCCAATGGTGCGAAACACACTTCAGCAACGGATATCTTCGATCCTCGCTGCCTGAAACTGAACCCCTTACTAGCATCGAATGAACAAGAGCCCCCAACGCCAAGCAACACCCTTTGAATTGCAACGACGAGCCCTCATCGACACACTGAGGGCACGTGGCATCACGAGCGAATCCGTGCTTCGTGCCATGCTGACGGTACCCCGGGAGGCGTTCGTTCCCGAGGCGCTTGCCCTGCGAGCGTATGAAGATTCCGCCCTGCCGATCGACAAGAAACAGACGATCTCTCAGCCCTACACCGTGGCCATCATGTCCCAGTCCCTCGACCTCCATACTCCAAGTCGAGTCCTTGAGGTCGGCACGGGCAGCGGATATCAGGCCGCCGTTCTTTCCGCAATGGGGCATCACGTGGTCTCGATCGAACGACACGCCGCACTATCGCAACGCGCACGAACCACGCTCCAGCTTCTCGGATATGACGTTGTTTGCCGTGTTGGTGATGGCACCATTGGCTACCGTGAAGGGGGCCCGTATGAAGGGATCATTGTGACCGCAGGAGCGCCCGATGTCCCGGAGATCCTTGCCCGCCAGCTGACCCTCGGCGGTAAGATGGTGATCCCCGTCGGAACCATGGAGCAGCAGGAGCTCTACAGGGTCGTTCGCACGGGAGAAGAGTCCTGGAAGGCCGAACCTCTTGGAGAGGCCAAGTTCGTGCCTCTGATCGGACGTTCAGGATGGAGCGAACCTACAGGGCGCGCGTGATGCGGCGTGTGTTGGTCATCGGCGGACCCACAGCGGTCGGTAAGACCGCGACGTCGTTGCACCTAGCGGCCATGATTCCCAGTGAGATCATCTGCGCCGATGCCCGTCAGTTGTATCGTCGACTCGACATCGGGACGGCCAAGCCGACGCGAGCTGAACAAGAAGCAGTACCTCACCACTTGTTTGATGTTCTTGAGCCACAGGAGTCGATCAATGCGGCTGAGTATGCACAACTGGCCCGATCAGTGATTGACGGTGTTCCAGAGTCTTCGATTCCTATCCTGGTCGGTGGGTCAGGCCTCTATATCTCTGCTGCATTGGATGGTTTGTCTCCCGAGATTGAAGACGTTGATGAAGCTATCCGTTCGCAGTTGCAGGTTGAACTCCTCGAAAGAGGAAGGGACAATCTCTACGACGAGCTATGCCGCGTTGACCCCATGGCTGCGGAGAGATATCACGACAAGAACCCACGACGCGTGACCAGGGCGTTAGAGGTCTTCAGAGCGACTGGACGTCCGATATCGGAGTTGTGGGCACAACCTCGACAGGTGCCTCCGTACGAGGTACTCTACGTTGGCTTGACATGTGAGCGAGCAGAATTGCAGCGACGCATTGCTCGTCGATGCGTATTGATGTGGCAGGAGGGTCTTCTTGACGAAGTGAAATCCTTGCTCGAATCAGGAGTTGATCTAGAATCCAGATCCATGCAGTCAGTCGGTTATCGCCAAGTGGCTGAGGTGATCATGGGAGCCGGGTCATTGAGCGATGTGAAGGAGCGACTACCGATCCTGACGTGGCAGTATGCCAAGAGGCAATTGACGTGGTTTACACGAGATTTGCGATACACGTGGCTATCGGATGAACCACGAATGAACGCCCAAGCGATTTGGTCAATGCTGCGAGAACGGAACTGGATCAATGCCTAGGACATTGCTGATACTTCTTTTGCTTTTTGCACTATCGTCGAAGACACCCGGCAGATCGGCACTTACCGTGCAGCCGAACACTGTCGTGAGGGTCTCTTCGGAAGACAGTCTGACGGCCCTTCTTACCTTGCAATCACGACTGGATAGGATCTTCACGTCGAGCGGCTATCGTCCAAATGGAGTATCAGCCAAGGTCATCTCTCTGCGCACAGGCCGCGTACTGTACGAGCGTAATCCTGATCTTCCCCTCACTCCGGCTTCAACAACAAAGCTCTTCACCACTGCCGCACTGCATACCTACATGGGGCCCGAGGCACGTTTGCTGACTGAGGCTCGCACTGACGGTGTTCTGATGCCGGATGGGACATTGAATGGAAATCTCTATCTCGTTGGATGTGGCGATGCCATGCTCACAGTTGGAGATATCGAAGATCTGGCCGACAGGGTCATTGCCAGCGGTGTTCGACGCATCAATGGCATGGTGATCGGCGACGGATCTCGGTTCGACGCGATCACAAACAGAGCCATATACTCGGGAGACCATGAAGATGTGGAAGCGACCGGAGCGATCACGTCGCTGAATGTTCAGCGAGGCTCGTTAGCGTTCCTTGTTAGTGCGAGCAGTACCGGCACAGCAAATGTTCAGGCAATTCCCTCGTCGGATGCCATTTACGTCGAATCGCGCGTGCGCGTTATCGCTCCACGACGTCGGTCAGCCGCACGCACACCTACCCGCCCCTCCGGCAGAGCGGGCTCTGCCAAACGGCCTGCAAAGCGCCGCCGGGCATCGGTTCGTCGCAACGGTGACGCTCCCGAACCACCACGCCGTGTGCGGCACTCCGTTGCCCGAATCCGCGTCGAGCAGTTGCCGGCGAGCAAGACCGGTCAAATTCGATTTGTAGTTGCCGGTAGCATTTCGTCGGGGAGTACCGCAACGGTCTATGCTCAAGCTCCTCGACCGGCATTCGTCCTGGCGGGCGTGCTGAGTCAGCGGCTTCGCTCAGGAGGAGTCACTGTAGCGACGTCAGTTGCTGAAAGACCATGCCCGACCGGGTCGACGCGAATCGCTGCCACAGGCCGCCCCTTGCTCGAGTTCACCAGTGTAATCAACAAGCGAAGCGATAACTATCTCGCAGAGCATGCCTTTAAGATGTGTGGCTTGCAGGCGGGTGCCAGTGTCTCTACGGCGGATGCCTCGCGCCGTGCCATTGCTCGAGCGATGGATTCATTGATGGTCAACCGAACGGGCATGATACTCAATGATGGAAGCGGACTGTCACGTCGCAATGTTGTGGCCGCTTCGACGCAGGTCGATCTTCTTCGTGCCTGCGACAAGCAACCGTGGAGCAACGAGTTTCACAGTTCACTGGCGATCGCTGGTGTGGATGGCTCGATTCGACGTCGGATGATTGGAACTCCTGCTATGCAGAACGTCCATGCAAAGACAGGGACGCTTCGCAACGTCAGTTCGCTGGCAGGCTACGTTTCGACACGTGACGCTGAGCCCCTTGCCTTCTCGTTTATCAGCAATGGCAACGCCGTTTCGGCCTACAAGGCTGCAGAGGATGCCGCAGCCGTAGCTCTCGCGTCGTTCAGTTGGAAACCGGGTCAGCCACTGTTGCTCTCACCCAGTCCGTCTCGGCGCGACAGTCTGCAGGATAAGGTCAATTCCGGTCGGCCGTAAGACCTGCCCGCGTGTGAGCAACAGCAGGGATCAGGTCTGTTGCCATCAGGGACGCCGCACCGGTCCTTGCAACAAGTGCATCACCAGCAGCGGCATGCAGCCACGCCCCCGCGCGTGCTGCGTCAAAGGGAGCCATGCCCTGCGCGCAGAGGCCTGAGATGACACCTGTCAGCACATCACCGGCACCGGCTGTGGCCATGGCCGGATTCCCCCGTAAAAGGTAGGTCGTATGTCTGCGGAAGATGGTCGCTGCTGGCACGTGCTTGATGTGAACCACGCAGTCATAGGCTTCGGCCACATGTGCGGCATGCTCTGCGTAACTCGGTTCAATGGATGTCCTGTCAACGTCCATGAGTCGGGCCAACTCGCCGAGATGAGGCGTGATGATCATGGAACACTTTCGGCTCTTGACAAGGGGCAGGCAGCGTAGTCCATCTGCATCAAGGACGAGCGTCTGCTGGATCGACATTGATTCGATGACCTCGGCAAGCATCGATATGGTTCGATGATTCATCCCAAGGCCGGGGCCAAGGGCCAAGACGTTGGCGCGACGAACACGCGCCATGATGGTATCGATCGCTTCGGCGGCTATGGACCCATCATCCTGATACGGCAGGGTCGTCGTCATGATCTCACGCGGGGTCAGCGGGTGGACCGATACGGTGGCAAGATCGACCAACCCAGCTCCTATGGCAAGCGCTGCATGGGCAGACATGGACGGTGCTCCGCGCATGCCGAGGGTGCCTCCAATGACGACCACATGTCCGTAGTCGAACTTCGATGATATACGGCGGCGCACTGGCAGGATCGAGGTGATATCCGACTCGTCAAGAATCGAGCCGTCGCACATATCGTCACTCAACTGCGGAGGCGCTCCGATCTGTGCCACATGCAGTCGTCCCGAGACTTCCGGTCCGGACCCTCGAATGTGTCCGGGCTTGTATCCTTCCATGGCGATGGTATGATGACACGACACGACGTGTCGATCGATACTGCCCGTCATCGCATCGAGGCCGGTTGGCAGGTCGATGGCGATCCTCAGTGCAGAGATGGCATTGAGCTGAGCCGTGACCTCTGATGTGGTTTCCGGAAGTGGAAGTCTCGACCCAGAGCCGAGCACTGCATCGATGATTACATCGATTCGCTGTGTAGACAGACTTGCCAGTTCGGTGTAACCGCAGATTCGAACTCGGTCGGTGAGTCGCGAAAAAGCGTACGCGTATCCGGAAGAAACCGTTGCATCAAGGGGCGGGCAGACGACCGTGACGTCGTGAAGGGAGCTCAATGCAGAGGCTATCATCAACCCATCGGCACCGTTGTTGCCGTGGCCGCATGCGATAACAATCCTCAAAGAGCTCTGATCAGGAAACTCCGATGAAAGGATCTGCACGATGATCGACGCCGCGCCGGATGACGCGCTGGCGATGAGCTCACCCTCGGTCATTCCCGATGCAATGCACTCGTCATCAAGGCTGCGTGATGCATGTGGAGAAAATATCTTGATCATCGTCAGTTAATATAGCCCCCAGATAGGACCAGGTTGCAGGATGGCTCGCACTCGCAGTAAGTTCGCCGCATGAAAATCGCACGTTCCGCGCACTTGCGGCATTTGTTTTTTGGCCTGCTCGTGGCATTTGTTGTCGCAGGCTGTGGTGGCATCGACCCGGACGTGGTGAGGCCATTCTCCGGCATTCGCGGTACGATACGGTACGTTGGCGGAAGTGCTGCCTGGCCGACAGACACGATCTATGATCTACGCGTCGTTGCTTTCGAGCGGAAGCCGCAAGTGCCCGAGGATGTACTGACAGCCATCGTCCAACAGACGGCTGCATTCAGTCCGCAGATGTTGCCAACGTTCCAGGATTCGACACCGTACGTTTTGGAAGTCTTGGCCACGCCGCGAACTTTTGAGTACATCGTTGTTGCCCTTCAAAACGGTCCTGACTTCTTGAAGAACTGGCTCATGCTCGACGTCTATGCCCCCACCGGTGATCCCTCTGTCCCCGGTCGCATCGTCGTGCCGTCAGCAGGAGTCATTGATCTTGACTTTCGCGTCGACTTCAAGAACCTTCCGCCGCAGCCTTTTCCATGAAGCGTTCCTCTTTGATCGTCAGTTTGCTATGGGTCGCACTGGTCATTGGCAGCTTGCCTGCGTTGGCTCAGCGCTCGGCGTCACGTGGTGACAACCTTGTGACCGTGACCGGCGTGGTTCGGGATGCCAAGACCGGTGAAGTGCTTCGCGGAGCAACCGTCCAGCAGATCGGTGCTAATAGAGGTGGCGTGACAAATCTGAGCGGTGCATTTCGGGTACGCTTGCAGCCGGCCGACACCGTGCGGGTGCGCGTATCGTTTGTGGGCTACGATCCCGAGATCGTGACCATTGAAAATCTTTCTGAAGGTATGCAGGTACCGACGGTGGGATTGCGCCAGTCCGCCGGACGCCAGCAAGAGGTGATCGTTTCGGCCAACAAACGTGTGCAGGCAGCACAGGATGTTCCGATCAGCGTCTCGATCGTCAAAAGTGATGACCTGCAGCAACGTGGAATCGTCCGTCTCGACGAGGCACTTCGCTACGTCTCCGGTGTGAGCATTGCCCGGGACCAGGTCAACATCCGGGGAGCATCGGGATTTGCGCTCGGAGTGGGCAGCCGTGCCATGGTCTTGATGGACGGGTTTCCATTGATCTCGGGTGATAATGGTGACATCAAGTTTGACGTCATGCCAGTGGCGGACATCGAACGCATTGAGGTGATAAAGGGGGCTGGCTCGGCCCTGTACGGAACCGGTGCCTTGGGTGGCGTGATCAGTATTCTCACAAAGCAACCCACCGAGGATTTCACTGCCACGGCGCGAGTATACTCCGGGATCTACACGGACCAGCCCTATGAACAGTGGGAGTACATGGATGGATATCCCCTGCTTGGAGGCGTGGATGTGCGTGCCGGGCAGCGTCTGGGCGACTTCTCCTACAGCCTCAGTGGTGGGGTCAGGTACGATCAGGGATTTCGTGATTACGACCGAACGATGCGCGGCTTTGGCTTTGGCAAGGCCACCTATGCGCTCAGCGATGCGACGACGTTGAAGTTCAATCTCTTCTATGCTGAAGATCAGCGTCAAAACTTTCTCTACTGGAAGAGCCTTGATGAGGCCACTCGGCCCCCTGCAGTCCAGGATGTCAATGAACGTGTGATCACGTCGAAGACGGCAGCAGGCTTGGAGTACACCTCCATCTTGTCAGACGTCTCTTCACTGATCGTCCGGTACGGGATCTTCAGAACGATGTTTGCCAACACCAATGTCAACGTCAATGCGCCCCCTGACAAATCCATTGCCTTGGCCCACTCGGTTGATATTCAGCACACGGCTTCGATCGCGAGTGAACTGGCTCTAACGTCAGGTATATCTGCACGTATCAATTCCGTGACCAGTCCGATCTATCAGCAGACACTGCAGCACATCTTCAGTGCGTTCACGCAAGCTGAACTGAACATTGGTGCCGGCGCGATTGTCACGGCCGGCCTGCGGATCGACCGTGAGGAGACACTTACGCTGACACCACATCTGGAAGTGTCGCCGAAGTTTGGAGTTTCCTGGCCTGTGACCGAAGAGCTCTCGCTGCGGGGCTCGGTCGGACGAGGCTTTCGCGCGCCAACGGTTGCAGAGCGGTATGCCAACACACAATACGGGCCGTTTCGTGTTCGCCCCAATCCCAGCGTGCTGGCCGAGAGTGCTTGGTCAAGCGAGGTTGGTGCATCATGGCGCAATACCAGCTTCATACCATTCGAACTGGATGTAGCGGTGTTTGATAACGAGCTTTTCAGTCTGATCGAACCGACGTTTGATCTGACCGCTCCGGAGATACCGATCGTTTTCAAGAACATTACGCGCGCTCGGATTCTTGGACTTGAAGCGACCTTTCGTGTGGCAGCCTCCGAGGCTCTCATGGCCGAGACAGGCATCACGGCGATGGATCCGCGGGATCTGACGCTGG
>JBEAYU010000081.1:0-29676 GCA_041170435.1 Bacteroidota bacterium | reverse complement strand
AAACGTGCCGTGGAGAAACGTGAAATGCCCCCATGGCCCCCTGCCAAGGGTCACGGCAACTTCATCGGTGCTCGCACGCTGAGCGATGCCGACGTCAAGACCATCGCCGACTGGGTGGATGGTGGAATGCCGACCGGCGATCTGTCGTCAGCCCCGAAGCCGCCAACATTTCCAAGTGGCTCTCAGTTGGGCACTCCGGACCTGGTGCTTCGTATGAGCGAGAAGTGGACAGTGCAGGGGAACAACAAAGACGTGTATCGATTCTTTGTGCTTCCAACGAACCTCGTCAAAGACCGCAGCGTCAAGGCCATTGAGTTCCGTCCGGGCAATGCCGCCGTGGTTCACCATGTGCTGTACTTCCTCGATACCTCGGGCACGGCACGCCGTAAGGACGCAGAGGATCCACAGCCTGGTTACAGCGGATTCGGTGATCCCGGATTTGAAACAGCAGTGTCATTTCTCGGCTGGGTGCCCGGGGCGCAGACGCGGTTCTATCCACCCACGATCGGGTCGACGATGTATATGAACTCCGACCTCGTGATCCAGGTCCATTACGCCCCCTCAACCATCGAGCAGACGGACCAGTCTTTGGTTAACATCTTCTTCCACGAGTCCGACAATGTGCGTCAGGTTCAAGAGTTCGCGATGAATCCTCGGAATCTCATCGCAGGACAGAGGTTCGTCATTCCTGCAAATCGTGTTCAATCGTTCAAAACGTCCTTCGACATTCCGCTCGAGATCAGCGTCATCGGCATCGCCCCTCACATGCACCTACTTGGCAAGGACGCCCGAGCATACGCCGTCAGCCCCATAGGCGACACGATCCGTTTGATCAGTCTTCCCGTCTGGGACTTCCACTGGCAAGGGGGCTACACCTACAAGAATCCGGTGCGTGTCCCACGCGGATCGAAGCTCTACTACGAAGCCTCATACGATAACACGATCAACAACCTCGAGAACCCCAACAACCCACCAAAGCAGGTGACGTGGGGAGAAGCCACGACTGATGAAATGCTCCTCTGCTATTTCCACTGGCTGCCCTTCCAGCCAGGAGATGAAACACTGGACATGGAGACGAAACTTCCGACGTCGGTCAACGACGAGTCCGCATTCCGCGGCTTTTCCATGGAGGCACGACCCTCGATAACATCAGGCGACGTCAGGCTTGTCATCGAATCGACTGAAGATCGCATCATGTCCTTCGACATCATCGATCTCAGCGGACGCGTCATCAACTCAGCCGTCACTCGGACCGTGCCGCAAGGCGTATCATCAATCACACTGCCCGCTGAATCCGTTCCGATGGGCTCGTACTTTGTCCGCGCATCATCACCAGCCGGCACCACTACGTGCAAGGTGCTGGTGAGGAAGTGACAAGTGACGAGTGACGAGTGACGAGTGACAAGTCGTTGATTTACTAGCCCCGGGCCTTGGCCCGGGGTACGAGTGACGAGTGACAAGTCGTTGATTTACTAGCCCCGGGCCTTGGCCCGGGGTACAAGTGACGAGCGACAAGTCGTTGATTTACTAGCCCCGGGCCTTGGCCCGGGGTACAAGTGACGTGACACCGTAATTCCGTAATTGAGTAATTCAGTAATGCCGTAATTCTATGAAAACGTCTGCCGCAAACGCATATAGCGCTCTTGGTACTCGATCAGATCTCGTTCCACACCAAGGTGTTCGAGGACAGAGCCGAAGATCTTGATGCCGGATTCAAACTCTTCGACGATCACCAGGTCAGCCCCCTGATCGAGAGCGGCCTGGCTGTTGCGCTGGTAACGAGAGCGCACGATGATGTGAACGTCGGGACGTAAAGTCCTGATGAGCTTGACGCCGCCTGCGATCGCAGCATCCTGATTGATGGCGATGATCACATTTGAAACGTGCTCAATGCCGGCGTTGCGAAGCGCCTCGATGTCCGACATATCACCAACGACAACAGGCTCGCCCCGCTCGCGGAGTTTGCCTGCATTGTTGCGGTCCAACTCCATGAGTCGATATCGAATGCCTGTTTGAGCAAGAACGTGTGCGACATTGAGTCCGAGAACGCCGGCGCCGATGATCAGAACCATCGGTTGATCCGAGGCTGATGCCTCCTCATCAAGGCGAATGAATCCTTCGTTTCGGTCGGTCGTCCAACGGCGCAATGTTGGTGCATAGCGGGCAAGGGGCGTGACACGTTCGGCAACCATCGGCGCAAACGTCACGAGCAGTGGCGTGACGATCATTGTGATGATGATCGTCACCAGCAGATTCTGAAACTCGGTCGACGTGATAACACCGTAGTCCATACCGACCGATGCCAGCACAAAGGAGAACTCTCCCACTTGCGCAAGCGTGATGCCGGCAGTGACGGCTGTTCGGATGGGCACGCGGATGAGTATCAGGACAAGACTTACGACAATGCCTTTGACGACGAGGATCAGTACGGCCGTGATGATGTTTGCCGGCAACGTTGCCCAGACCACATGCACCAGAAGGCCAACAGACAAAAAGAACATGCTCGTGAACGCATCGCGCAGTGGCTCGACAGCTTTGCCGATGGCATGCCCGTCATCACTGCCGGCGATGGCCATACCGGCGATGAAAGCGCCGAGAGCCATAGAGATCCCCGCAAGCGATGTTGCCCATGCCGCCCCAAAGCATAGTCCGAGGGCGGCAAGAATCAGCACCTCAGGATTAGATGTGCGTGTCAGGTGAGGCAGGATGCGCGGAAGAACCAGACGCATACCAACGATCATTGTCACGGTAACAACGACCATTATCAACAAGCGCAGAGTGATCTCTCCGGAGTTCACGTCCTGACGTGTGTCCAGGAGCGTCACGGCGATCATCATGGGCACAACGGCAATGTCTTGGAAGATGAGGATGCCCAGAGCCGCCCGGCCCTGCGGCTGGGTCAGTTCCCTACGCTCACTAAGCAGCTTGATGCAGATCACCGTCGAACTCAGGGCAGAGGCCATGCCGATGAGAAGTGCCTCAGACGTTGAGTAACCGGTGGATGCAACCGTGGCAATACCATAGACCAAGCCCGTCGTTGCAAGCGTCGTCAAAACGATCTGCAGGGGGCCACCGATAAGAACGATCGAACGCAGCTTCTTCAATTCATCAAGCGAGAACTCCAGCCCGATCGTGAAGAGTAGCAGCATCACGCCGATCTCGGCGATGGACGAGATGATCTGATCCTGTTCAACGATGCCGAAGCCCGTAGGTCCAAGAAGCAGACCCGTTACGATGAGACCGATGACAGGAGGCAAGTTGATCTGCCGAAACACACGCAGTACGACGAGGGCCGCCACGCAAAGCAGGGCGATCTCGTCGAGAAACTCAAAGGCGTGCATAACTGATCTCCATTCTACGTCCGCTGACCAAAGACGGCAGTGCCAACGCGCACGATCGTTGAGCCCTCGGCAACAGCCCATTCGAGATCGTGCGACATTCCCATCGAGAGCTCGCTCGTTGTGCCGTGCGTGGCATCGAAACGGTCACGGATGTCTCGAAGCATGGAGAAGCCCCTTCGCACAACGCGCTCATCATCGCTCAGTGCACCAATGGTCATGAAGCCAACAATGCGAAGTGCCTGACGTGATAGAACATCATCGATCAGACGCTGTGTTTCGTCAGGATGACACCCGTGCTTACTCTCTTCGAAGGAAGTGTTGACTTCGATCATCACGTCGATGGTTTTTGAACGTTTTGCACACTCGGCTGCCAATGCGTCGACAAGCGACGTACGATCGACCGATTGAATGCATTGGACGCGTCCGACCACGTCCTTGACCTTGTTGGTCTGCAAGTGTCCGATAAAGTGCCACGTGATGTCCAGATCGGTCATCGCATCGACCTTCGGAACAAGCTCCTGCACACGGTTCTCACCGAAGAAATGCTCGCCAAGCGTCACCACTTCACGTAGCGTATCAATACTCTGCGTCTTGGTGGCCAGCATCAATCGTGTGGCAAGGGGCTCGCGCGAAGCAGATGCGAGCGCCTGCGAGAGGCGCTCATGAACGCTAGCAAGTAATGATCGACGGTCGGACATGGCGCAAATCTACCCTCTCGCAGTATGTTCGCTCCATGAAGAAATCCCTTGCCCTGCGCTTTCTTGATTCTGTCGAGCGTGCCGGCAATCGCCTGCCCGATCCTCTGACGCTCTTTGCTCTTGCGGCCGCACTGGTGATGGTAACATCGTGGTTGCTGTCAACACTCGGCGTGGCGGTAACGCATCCCGGCACCAAGGAGACGATCTCGGTTGTCAATCTGCTCTCGCCGTCGAGCATTCAACGCATGTTCACCGATGCCGTGAAAAACTTCACGGACTTCCCGCCCCTTGGTCTGGTGCTTGTGACGATGATCGGGATTGCCGTTGCTGAACGGAGCGGCTTCATCACAGCCGTTTTGCGGGCTACCGTGCTGAATGTGCCGCGCCCCTTGCTGACAGCGGCACTGGTCTTTGCTGGAGTGAACTCGAGCATCGTTGCCGATGCGGGCTATGTTGTTTTGATCCCTCTCGGTGCCGTGATCTTTGCCGCGGTCGGACGTCATCCTTTGGCCGGCCTTTCGGCAACGTTCGCCGGAGTGGCAGGGGGCTTTTCGGCCAATCTTTCGATCACGTCGCTCGATCCGCTTTTGGGTGGCATCACGCAGACGGCGGCACAACTCATTGAGCCAACGTACGCCATCAGTGCGGCGGCCAATTGGTACTTCATGATCGCCTCGACGTTTCTGCTTACCGCCGCTGGCACGTGGGTCTGTGACCGCATCGTCGAGCCCCGGCTCGGTCCATGGGAATCTGCCGATGCGACCCATGAAATGGGGGCTCTGACGCCCACGGAACGCCGTGGGATCTTTCGTGCCGTGCTGGCTATCGTGCTGATGATCGGCGGGGTCATCGCCATCAGCGCACCAGAGGGCTCTCTCATGCGGGATGCACAGGGAACCCTCAAGCCCCTTGAACACAGCATCGTGCTCATCCTGATGCTCATGTTCCTTGTCATGGGACTCATCTATGGCCGCACGCTCGGCACCGTCAGAAGTGATGCCGATGTGGCGATCATGACCGGTGACGGAATGGCCACGCTTGGCGGATACATCGTTCTGTCGTTTGTGATGGCCCAGTTCATCGCCTACTTCAAGTGGTCCAACCTCGGCATCGTTACGGCTGTCTCGGGAGCCGACATGCTCAGGGCGCTTCAGCTACAGGGTCCCATTCTCCTTGTGGCATTCGTCGTCGTCTCCATGATCATCAACCTGCTGATCGCCAGTGCATCGGCAAAGTGGGCCATCATGGCTCCTGTCTTTGTACCCATGTTCATGCTCATGGGTATCTCACCTGAGGCCACGCAGGCGGCATATCGCGTGGGTGATTCTTCAACGAACATGATCGCCCCTTTGCTGAGTTACGTGCCTCTGATCCTTGTGGCAATGCGCCGGTATGTGAAGGACTCAACACTGGGCACGTTGCTGTCACTCATGCTTCCGTACTCGGCTGTGATCGCGATCGTGTGGACGTTGTTCCTGCTGGTGTACGTCTATCTGGGCCTCCCACTTGGTCCGGGCATCCCTGCCGTGTACGCGGTTCCTTAACGCAGGATCACCACCTCGGTGTGCACCGTCAGGCCTGCCATGCGGCGCACGGTGTACGTGCCGCGTGCCAGATGCGACACGTCAAGCGTGGTCATTCCACCTGAGGAACGGTACCGCTCGGCGAGCTTACCATCAGCCGTAAACAGCTCGATATCGTAGGGCTCATCACGTGCAGGTGGAGGTGCAACCGTCAGACGTGTGGTGGCCGGATTGGGACGCACAAAGGATGTTTCGGCGGGCACGTCGGCAACCGACGTGATTGTGCCCGTCACAAAGGACTGACGATCCGAAAACACGCCTGTAGCATCATCATCGATCGATCGTACTCGCCAGAAGTATCGCTTCGAACTCTCCAAGCCGCTGATCATCACCGACGTGTCCGCTAGTGCGCTTACGCTGGCCACAACAGGACGGAATCCCGCATTGGTCGAAACCTCTACGTCGTATCGCAAAGCACCAGGCACGCGCTCCCACGTCAGCACCACCGGTGAGACATCCGTAGCACCCGCAGCAGGAAGAAGAAGGGCTGGTGGGCGTATCGCCGTTGTAAAGGACCACACGTCGGAACGAGGTCCAGCTCCTCCGGCTCCATAAGGCTCAACGTACCAGGTGTAACGGGCCGGACCCTGTTTGAGGTCCTGAACCTTGACGAATGACTCCTGCACTCCCGGATAGGTTGCGCTGCGGGATGTGTCATCAAGACATGTGAGGTGGACCGTGTACGAGACCCCACCCGCGGCTGGCGACCACCTCAGCACGGTGTCGGGGAGAATTCCCCTTCTTTGGTCAGGGGGCGAGGCCAACACCACAGTAGAGGGGCGTTCCGGCAGTCGTGCGATCTCGCCCCACCACGTACCACGTCCATGTGATGCCACTGCGATGGCCTTGTCCGCACTCCCAGCCGTGCTCATGCGCGTCACCACCATGTCACACGGCACATTCCCCAGCTCCTGCGCGGCCGTTGGCGTCCAGACCGTTGACATGCCATTGGTCTTGGGCGTGAAGTACAGTCCCGTGGATGTGGCAGCGATCAGCACCGTTGTACTGTCATCGTAAGGTCGAATGGCAACCCAGTTGACGGCCGGACCATTGCCTGTGCCCGAAGCATTCTCTTCGAGGTTGCCTGCGATGGGCTGCCATGAATCACCACTGTTGAATGATTCGAAGATGCTGACAACTCCATAGTTGGAAAAGCATGCCACGAGGTGCTTCTTGTCGCGTGGATCGATCGCAATCGAGTTCACATACGCCCCGGTCCGCATGGTAGATGCGGTCACATCCCTTGGCTGTGGTGAGCCCCTTTCGGCCGTATCCAGTCGAAAGATCTTGCCATTTGTGGTGCCGTAGAACACACGGTGATGTTTGCCATCGTCCATAGTGGTCGCAAGAACAGCCGAGATCTGTGCGGTGCCGACGTTCGTGGTCGGCAGCGAGTCCCAGCCGACACGCACAGAGTCAGACGTGAACGCCGGAATGAGGTTGACATCATTGAGTCGCCATAGCTGCTCACCGCCGGCCATATAGATCATGTGCTGATCGACCGGATGCGGAACGTATGGATTGATAAAGAGGTAGTCCTTAGGGCCTATAGGATCGATGCGCTTACGATACAACTCGCGTCCTGCAGAGTCATAGCGCACGTAGTAAACACGACCCTGCTGAGAGGAGTAGAAGAGTGAATACGACGGACCACCCTCGACGAAGTAGTTGTAAGCACCGTCTCCACCGCCTACACGCAGCCAGGGGGTCGAGGTTGGCTCGTCGGCATCACGTTGAAACCAGACGGAGTTGTCCTGCATGCCCCCTACGATCATGCGAGATCGTTCGTATCCCTTCATGTTCGGGATGTCCACGGTGTAGAACTGCGTTGTCAGATATCCGCGATTCAGGTCTCGCCAGACGACCGAGTCGGCGCGAACATCGTCAGTCACATACACGCCACCATCGTTGACGCTGTACATGTGACGTGGATTTGTCGGATGAAAGAGGGCATCCTGTTGATCCGGATGGTGATCCTTGTACGACGAGTATTTGTCGAACGAAGGCGTGGGCTTCCAGTATCCGCCGATCCACTTCCAGTTGTTGTTCGATGTGAAGCCATCGGTCGACACGTAGAGATTGGTCCCACCGATCACGACAAGGTTTGTGTCGAACGGCGAGACCCGCACCATGAGATCATATCCGCCCTGCGAATAGAAATCTCCGCGCTGCTCCTGTGTCAGCGGAATGTTCGCCGAGCGATTCTCCCACGAGCCGCTGTCTGCACTGACACGCGTGTACTTCCACAAGCTGTGCCATTCGAAGCGCTCTTCGCCCCGGTAGATGGTCGACCCTTTTGCACCTTCTTCAGGGGTCTCGGCCAACACGAATACCTGCTCGGGATGCTGAGGAACCGACGCCAGCACGATGCGCCTTACGGTGTTCTTCATGTCAGGGGGCGTGACATTCGTCCACGTCGTCCCGTTGGTGCTACGAAACACCCCCCAGCGCGATGCCACCGCGCCGGTGGTGCCGGTGAAGGCCGAGAACGCGACATACATCGTTCCATTGGTCGTCACGATAACATCAGAGAACAGTGCGTTGCTTCCCAGCACCGCATTCCACGCACCTCCACCTGAGGTTGAGCGATGAAGGCCAGCACGCGCAGTGGCAACGTACACTTCCTGACTGTCTCGCGTTGGATGAACAACGATCCGCCATGTATAGGCGAACTGATGATTTGCGGGAATGGTCGTGCTGACCGTTGAAGGCAAGGGGCTCCAGGTTGCACCGTTATCGGTCGACTTCAGGATGCCGTTGCCGGAGATCTGTGCGGAGTTGCCGTAGATCTCACCCGTGCCGGCATACCAAATGTCTTCAAAGCCCTGTCGCTCATCCTGTGCCAGACACGTTACGCTGTGAAGCTGTTCGGGACGGGTCTGCAATTGCCAGGCGGCACCCTCGTTGGTCGATCGCCAAATGCCCCCTGACACAGCACCAGCAATGATCGTCTTGACGTTTCGAACATCGAAGGCGATGGCGCGCGTGCGGCCACCGATGTTCCATGGGCCTCCGGAGGTCCACGTGGCATACGACTGGATACTCTCTGAGGACTTTCCGGGAGCGACCTCGTTGGCCAAGCGCTGGGCAAACTCGAGCTCACGCCGGCGCATGTCGGCCGGTATAATGCCGAGCGCGGGATCGCGGTGCTTGAGGATCTCAAACTCTCTGCGTCCTTGAACGGAAGGGCCATCCGGCTGCGGACTATGAACGCACGAGGTCAGCACCATCACGGGTACAAGTGCAAACAACACGAACTTCATCGACGGAAAACCCCTTTCACGGCTGCAAGGCCGCCTTTGAGCAACGAGAACACCACGAGGAGATAGACGACGATGATCATCAGGCGCACGATGACCGTGCCAGTGTCGCCAACGTTGACGTTGGTTGCCACTGTGTACAAGACGGAAGTCAGTCCGACGATGCCCAGCACTTTGGACCACTCGTACGTCATTGGATAGACTCGTTGTGATACGATGTAGAGCAGAATTGCGCTCACGAGGTAGGCAAGGACCTTTGCCCAAGCAGCGCCCATGATCCCAAACGGAGGAACAAGAAGCCATGTTGCCACGACGCTGACGAGTGCAGCTGCACCCGTAGCCAGGGGAAAGAATCCGGTTCGCTTCTCGATGTTCAACCCCGCGGCCATGTTGATGAACACACCGTTGAAGAAATACGCGAACATGATGACCGGAACGATATCCAGGCCGACCCAGTATTGGGGGTTGACAAAGCGTCCACCGATGAACGGCAGCTTGACCACGCTCCCGATGAAGAGTGCCGTTAAGAGAAAGATCGCACCGCACACAGCGGTGAACACCGTGAAGACCCGAGCAAACGTCTGCTTTGCGTCAGGATCGGTTCGATGCGTCAGGTAGAATGGTTTCCAAGCATACTCGAACACCGTGACAAACATCATCATCGGAATGGCCAGACGGAAGTTCGTCTGATACAAGCCAACGACGCTGGTGCTGGTAAGCATGAGCATGATGGGACGGTCGGCAACCTGAACCATGATCGACGAAAAGTTTGACGGCACGGTTGGAAGGCCGAAACGAAGCATCTGACCGAACAGACCCTCGGGTGCTTCTCCCGGCGGTCGCGTTCGGATGATCCCCGGAACAAACACCAGGAACGTCACAAGGCTACCGATCACCCCGGCCCAGAGAGCCCCCTCGATGCGCCATTGAAACGCGACCACGAACAGGATCGTAAAGGCGAACGTTACCACCACCGACAGAAGCCGTAGCGCTGCGAAGTCGCGCGGGCGCTGCTGCATGCGCAGTCGTGAAAACGGGATCAGGACCAGGCCATCCAGAAGAGGCATCAGCGACGCGATGCGCACGAGGTGCGCGCCATCCGGACCAAGGCCAAGCATCGGCGAGGCAGCGATGAACTCTGCAAGCCCGATCGTCAGGAGGGTAAAGGCAACACTCAGGAGCGCAACGCTGCGAAAGGCCGTCCGGAACACGTGGGCATTGGCTTCATCATTGCGAGGTTCCCAGAATCGGGTGAATGCCGGCTCCATGCCAAGGGAATAGACGATTCCCACGAAGGCGATCATCGCATAGATGGCGGCGATCTCGCCGATCTCGGACTGCGTCAGATAATTCGTCAGCAGCGGAGTGAGCAAGAACGTCAGGAATCTCGACAGGACAGTCGAGACACCGTAGATCACCGTATCCGATGCCAGCCGAGCGATCTTAGAGGACATTCGTAAAGGGCGCTGATGCGTTAGGGGGCGTCCAAAGGGGGACGTAGTTTTGCAGTGCTACAAACATAGGCAGACCATCATGCGCAAACGGCTCCACACCACCACCTTCATCATTCACGTAGCCCTGTCTCTGGCCATCCTTCACGGGGTACTACGAGCACAGACCGCCACGACGACGGAAGCGCAAAGGATCATCGATCACGTGCGCGTTCTTGCTTCGGACAGCTGTCAGGGTCGCGGCCCCGGCAGCAGTGGCATCGAGAAGGCCGCGGCCTACGTGATGGATCAGTTCCGCAGCATCGGCGTCCGCCCTGCCGGGCGAGCCAGCTACGGTGATCCGTTCAGCATGACCACGGGTGTAACGCTCACCGATCCGAACGCTGTCTCCTTCTCTGTCGTGATCGAACGTCCGGGTGTCCCGGTGGATCAGACACGTCCGATCACAGTCGGATGGAAGCTGGGGGCCGACTACCAGCCATACGGTTTTAGCGAGTCCGGCTCGACGAAGGGAGAGGTTGTCTTTGCCGGGTATGGACTGTCGACATCATCGTATGATGATTACGGCGGCATCGACGTCAAGGGAAAGGTCGTCATCCTGCTACGGGGCTTGCCAGGGTGGGCAGACACCGATCAGACTCTGCGCCAGCTTGCGACCGTACGCAGTAAGACCACGGTGGCTCGCGATAAGGGGGCCGTGGCCGTGATCTTTGTCAACAAGAACGGCGACTCGGCCGATGTGCTCTCCAGGTTTGGTCTGGACCGACTTGGAAAGAACTCCGGCATCCTGGCACTGCAGGCTCGCCGCTCGACGTGTGCCAAGGTGTTTCCGCCAAAGGGAACGTCCCTCTTCGTGGCCGAAACAGACATTGAGAAGACCAAGAAACCGCGCTCGTTCCAGCTTGCCAACGTCACCGCCAGCATTGCCGTGACCCTTGCGTTTGAGGAGAGCACCACCTCGAATATCATCGGCATGATAGAGGGTACCGATCCGACACTGAAGAACGAGTACGTTGTTGTTGGGGCTCACTACGACCATATCGGCATGGGTGACGAGAATTCCCTGTCCTCGAGCAATGAACCGGCCATCCACCATGGCGCCGACGACAATGCCTCCGGTACGGCGGGCATCATTGAGCTCTCCAGGGCGGTGGCTGTCAGCCCCCTGAAACGGAGCGTGCTGTTCATGGCGTTCAGCGGCGAGGAAAAGGGGCTCTTGGGATCGAAGCACTGGGTGACCACTCCCACCGTGCCGCTTGATAAAGTTGTTGCCATGATCAACCTCGACATGATCGGACGCCTCAAGGATGGCAAGCTCAACATCCAAGGCGTGGGCACATCGTCGCGGTGGCCGGCCGTGATCGACTCAGCAAAGAAGGGATTACCGCTCACAATCACAACCACGGCCGACGGCTTTGGTCCGAGTGACCACTCTTCATTCACCGGCAAAGGCATCCCCGTGCTGTTCTTTTTCACGGGACTTCATGGTGACTATCACCGCCCATCGGACACGTGGGAGAAGGTTAACGCCGAGGGGGAGGTAACTGTGCTGTCGATGGTCGAGCGTACCATGCGCATCATCGGTGATACGCCGGAGCGGCCGGAGTTTGCCAAAGGGGCCGAGAAGCCGGCCTCAACACAGTCCTCCAGCATGGCACTGAAGGTCACCTTTGGAGTGGTACCCGACTACAGTGACGACCCGCAGGGGCTGCATATCACCGGAGTAAAGCCCGGTTCTCCGGCTGAGAAAGGGGGCCTGCAGGCCGATGACATCATCACGGGAATGGGTCAGACCACGATCAAGAACATTTACGACCTGATGGCAGCCCTTGGCACGTTCAAACCCGGTGATACGACCACTGTGAAGGTGATTCGCAACGAAAAGCCCCTTTCACTGAGCGTGACATTCACCGGTAAGTAAGCATCTCAGCGATTAGCGAACGTCCATGCCACAACGGCCATGGCATAGACGCAGTCGTTGACCTCATGCTCTTTGAGCTTGTCCACCGTATCACCCTCGGTGTGGTGATACCAAAAGTATCGTTCTCCCTGAACGGTGAGCTCCATCGTTGGCACGCCCATGCGGTGAAGGGGGCTAGTATCGGCCCCGCCGGAGCCGGTGACGATGGTCGAAGCGTTGACCTTCGACAAGAGGCCATCGGCCACATCGACGGCGGCGGCACGCACGGCGCCGCTTGAGTCACTGCAGGTGAACCCCGTCGGCGCAAACACGCCGGCATCGCTCTCGATGGCCATCACATGCGTTTCGTTGGCCGTCTGCTTGGCATACTCCTCGCCGCCCCGCAAGCCATTTTCCTCATTGGTCCAGAAACACACCCGAATGGTGCGCTTCGGACGCATTCCCAGCGTCTTCATCATCGTCAGCGCCCGCCAAGCAACAAAGCAGCCGCCGGCATCATCCATGGCACCAGTGCCGAGATCCCATGAGTCGATATGACCACCCATGACGACCACTTCGTTGGGCTTCTCCGAGCCCGGGATCTCGATGATCACGTTCCGCGACTGGGCATCGGGTAGCCACTTAGCCTGCATTGACAGCGTCAGCTCAATGGTCTCACCGCGGTCCTGACAGCGCTGCATCATCATGGCATCCTCCATCGTGATGGCCCCGTGCGGGATCTTCGGCACATCATTCTGATATCCCATGCCACCGGTATGCGGAGTCTGTATTCCATAGGGTCCAACACTGCGCACCAGCGAAGCAATTGCTCCATACTTCGACGCTTCGGAGGCCCCGCGCACACGATACTGCACGGTCTCGCCATACGTTGTGAACGGCACATTGAACACGACGATCTTGCCTTTGGCCTCGGCCTGACGGGCTTTTAGGTCATCAAAGCTCTTGACCACCAGCACGGTGCCGGTAAGGGGCTTACCATCGGTGCCAATGCTACCGCCGAGACCGCAGAAGGGCATGGAGCGAGCGATGGGCTTGGACATGGTGAGCGCCTCCTCGCCACGGCGCCAGTTGGGGACCATTACGGGCTGGGTCTTGACCTTCCAGCCTTCGGCCGACATCTTTCCGATGAGCCAGTCGAGCCCCCTTTCAAGATTCTCCGAGCCGCTCAAACGCTTCGGATAATGGTCGCAGAAATCAGCCAAGAGCGAGTAACACCCCCGGTCGTCTTTTGTCCACGCCAGCATGCGCTCGGCATCCCTCTCAAAGCGCTGCGCTAGCTCTCCGCCCCCTGCCAGCATGACTGATGAAGAAAGGACGAAGACCATCACGAGTCGAAGTATGTTCATGTGAACGCTCGAAAAAAGTGTCGAGGAAAGGTGACCTCGGAAAAAATACGACAGTCGGACCGTGGTATCTTTGCCCGTCGAGAAGTTCCACTTTCTCATCTGGAATTATGAGCATTTCTGTACGTGCCATCCCTGAATCGGAAACACTCCGATTCATCAAATCACAGTGGAATTTTTACAAGAACGACCCGCACTGGGCGCCGCCGCTGATCATGGATCGGCAGAAGCTGTTGAACACGAAGAAGAACCCCTTTTACCAGCATGGCTCTATCCAGCTGTTTTTGGCCGAGCGCAATGGGGAGATCGTCGGACGCATTGCGGGCATCATCAACCGCAATCACAATGCAACACATAACGACAAGGTTGGCTTTTTCGGTTTCTTCGAGAGTATCGACGACCAGGAAGTTGCCACAGCCCTTTTGCGCGCAGCCGAAGAATGGGTGAAGTCACAAGGCATGGATCAGATCCGTGGACCCGTGAACCCTTCGATGAACGACGAATGTGGTCTGCTGGTGGACGGCTTCGATGGAAGCCCAGTGATCCTGATGACCTACAACCCGCCCTACTACGCCAAGCTCATCGAGGGCGCCGGTTACGGCAAGGCCCAAGATCTGTTTGCGTACCTGCTGCACAACAAGGATTACGCATCGGACAAGATGAAGCGCCTGTTCGATGTGATCGTCAAGCGCAATGATCTGACATTCCGGTCATTCAACTTTGGCAACAAGGAGAAATTCAAAAGGGATGTCGAGACTCTCAAGATGATCTACAATGCCGCCTGGGAGAAGAACTGGGGCTTTGTGAAGTTCACCGATGCTGAGTTTGATTTTCTTGCGGCCGACCTCAAGCAGATCGCCGACGAGAATCTGGTCTTCGTCGTCGAAAGTAAGGGTCGCGTTGCGGGCTTCTGTCTCGCACTCCCTGACGTCAACCAATGTCTCAAGCACAACAAGAGCGGTGGCATCCTCGGTGGTGTCTGGCACCTGCTAACAAAGAAGAGCAAGATCGACCTTGTCCGCATCATCGTCCTGGGTGTTCTCCCAGAATTCCGCGGCACCGGCATCGATGCGGCGATGTACATGGAGATCGGCGAACGCGCCAAGAAACGCGGCATCCTCAAAGGCGAAGCCAGTTGGATCCTCGAAAGCAACGAGATGATGAACAAGGGGCTAACCCAAACCATGAACGGTGAACGATACAGAACGTATCGGATATATGAGAAGGCCTGTTAATGGGACGTGCATTTGAATTTCGACGAGCCCGCAAAGAGAAGCGGTGGGCCAACATGGCGCGGACGTTCACTAAGTACGGACGTGAGATCTCTTTGGCGGTGAAGTCAGGCGGACCAGATCCGGAGACGAACTCGCGCCTACGCGTGGTCATTGCCAATGCCAAGGCAGCGAACATGCCGAAGGATAACATCGAGAGTGCCATCAAGAAGGCATCGGCCAAGGATGCCGCGTCACTTGAAGAGATCAACTACGAGGGTTATGCTCCATACGGCGTGGCCATCTTTGTGGAAACCGCAACGGACAACCCCACGCGTACGGTGGCGAATGTTCGATCCTACTTCAATAAGAGCAGTGGAACACTTGGCACGACGGGTTCGCTGGAGTTCATGTTCGACCGTAAGGGTGTGTTCACCATCCCCTCGGCTGGGACGGATCGCGACACTCTCGAGTTGCTTCTGATTGAGAATGGGGCTGAGGACATTGTCGAGCAAGACGATGACATCATCGCCTACACGTCCTTTGCCGATTTCGTGGGCTTGCAGAAGGCGCTCGAGCAGGCGAACGTAACGGTCACCAATGCCGAACTGCGACGCATCCCCAATACTACCGTTACGCTCACTGATGAGCAGACGGAAGAGGTGATAAAGCTCATCGACAAGCTCGAAGACGATGACGATGTTCAGAATGTCTTTCACAACATGAACGAGAACGAATAACATGTGCGGCATCGTCGGAGTTTTCAATCATCCGCAAGCATCGGCACTGACGTACTACGCCCTTCATGCCCTACAGCACCGGGGTCAGGAAGCTGCAGGCATCGTCTCGATGTACTCCGATGAGCGGTCGGGCAAGCCCCGACTCGGAGTACACAAGGGTGAGGGGCTCGTCCTCGACGTGTTTTCCGATCACACGTTGTTCGAGAAAACGCTCCGAGGTTCGTCGGCCATTGGACACAATCGATACTCAACGACGGGCAGCAACTCACTGGCCAACATTCAGCCATTCAGCTTCAACTACACGGGCGGCAACTTTGCTCTGGCGCATAATGGCAATCTGACCAACACGCGCCCCCTGCGAGAGAAACTCAAGGGCGACGGTGCGATCTTTCAGTCAACGACTGACAGTGAGTTGTTTCTTCATCTGATTGCGCGCAGCAGGCAGCAGTCTCAGATCGATCAGATCCGTGAGGCCGTACAAACGGCTCAGGGGGCGTATTCGATCGTTATGCTGTCAGAGACTGCCATGTATGCGACCCGCGATCCGCACGGGTTCCGCCCACTCTGCGTTGGACGCATCAAGCACGAAACAGGGTATGCCTACGTTGTGGCATCGGAGTCATGTGCTCTCGACATCATCAGTGCCGAGTATATACGTGACGTTGAGCACAATGAGATCCTCGTTTTTGATGACAAGACCATTGCCACTGGCGAGATCACATCGCACTACATCGATGAGTCAATGACGACCTCTCGGCACTGCATCTTCGAGTACGTGTACTTTTCGCGACCTGACTCTCGAATCTTCGGGCACAACGTCGACAAAGTCCGTCGAAAGATGGGCAAGAATCTCGCCGAGGAGAGTCCTGTTGCCGCCACGAACGACCGTGATGTTGTGGTGATCGCCGTTCCGGACTCCGGAAACACGGCCACGCTCGGCTACGCTCGTATGAACCAGGAGAGATTCCCCTCTCGCTACGAGATCGGCTTGATACGCTCTCACTACGTCGGGCGTACCTTCATTGCTCCCGGGCAGGACAAGCGCGAGTTCAAGGTCAAGACCAAGTTCAATGTTGTGCGAGGTGTTCTCGAGGGACGAACCGTCGTGGTGATCGACGATTCGATCGTACGAGGAACCACGTCGAAGTCGCTCATCAAGCTCATCCGCGAAGCAAACCCCGAACAGGTTCATCTGCGCATCACCTCGCCCCCTGTCAAACATCCATGCATGTACGGCATGGACTTCCCGAGCGAGGAAGAACTCATCGCGAATCACTTTTCATCCGATGAGTCGATCGCAAATGAACTAGGTGCCGACAGTGTGCGTTATCTCAGCGTCAAGGGGCTCATGGAATCCGTCCCCCAAGGCCCGGGCATAAACTATTGCACGGCCTGCTTCACGGGCGAGTATCCCGTGGAAGTTGACTTGTCTGTGACGAAACTCAGCACTGAAGAATGAACACCGAACAATTCGACGACAACACGTCGATGCTGCCACCCACGACCAAGAACGGGTGGCTGATCATCTATGGCGTGGTAGCCCTGCTTGCCATCACCGGCGTGGTGCTTGGGGCACTCTATCGCGACACCACGAAACCCGGCGAGGTGATCTCTCGAGACCGGCAGAAACACGCAAAACGGGTTGTGTACACGGTTGTCTTCAGCAGTGTCCCCCCGGAACGGGCAGATAGCATCATTGAACGGATCACGCTGGACATCGGATCGGATACGACGAAGACAGACATGATCATCGGCTCGCCCACCACCGATCCCTGGTGCGCGTCGATCGGAGAATATCGTCGCAATTTGAAAAAGGCGATGTTGACCAGCAAGAGAATCCCACTCGGCAAGCAGTCGGTGATCGTTTCCATGATCGGCGGCCTACTGATCAAAAACGAACTTCCGGCAACGCTCTACCTCGTCGGCAACATGTCCGAAGAGGACATCACAACGATCGTCCCGAGAAGCTCCCGCACAGCCGCTTCCCTCGAGCTCCGCTCCCGCATCATGGGGCCCGTCAACATCATCAACTTCATGGATACCACACGCCCCGGGAATGCAGCCTATGTGAGGCTGTTCCAAGGAAAGGTACCAGTGACGAGTGACCAGTGACGAGTGACGCAGCCGTCTCGCATCGAAGGTCCCTCACGGCGCAGCCGTCCCTCACGGCGCAGCCGTCTCGCACCGAAGGTCCCTCACGGCGCAGCCGTCCCTCACGGCGCAGCCGTCTCGCACCGAAGGTCTCTCACGGCGCAGCCGTCCCTCACGGCGCAGCCGTCCCTCACGGCGCAGCCGTCCCTCACGGCGCAGCCGTCTCGCACCGAAGGTCTCTCACGGCGCAGCCGTCTCGCACCGAAGGTCCCTCACGGCGCAGCCGTCTCGCACCGAAGGTCCCTCACGGCGCAGCCGTATCACACGCGAAGCGTCCCTCACGGCGCAGCCGTCCCTCATCGAAGGTCACTTTCCGACGATCACGATCTCTGTGCGTCGGTTCAGTCGCCGACCGAAGTCGGTCGTGTTATCACCGATCGGCTTCGTGGACCCGAGACCAACGGCCTGAAGGCGTTTGGGGTCGACACCCTTCTTCAGCATGTAGGCGCGAACAGCTTCGGCTCGCAGAAGGGAAAGGGCCTTGTTCTGCTTCGGGCTTCCCGTATTGTCCGTGTGTCCCTCAATGCGAACCACAACAGACGGGCGACTCTTCATGAACTCGTTGAGGACCTCGAGTTCCTCTACGCTGTCAGGTAGCACCGACGAAGCCACAGGAAAGAGGAGGTTTTCGATAATGATCTTACGTCCGATCTCGACAATCGGAATGATCTGTTTGACGAGTTCCCGTTTCCGTTCATCCATCAGCGAAACGTTGATCGAATCACTTCGAACCTTCGTATCACTCTTGTAGAAGATCGTGTAAAGGTTCGTCAGCCGCTGAGAATACAGGTCGAGAATCTTTGAGAATGACTGGTTGAGATCAAAGATCGCCCCACGTGTTCCTTCAGCAATTCGCTGGTATGGCTTCAGATTCGACGGAACGATGCAAAAAGCACGGACTTTCTGCTCATTGAGATGTTGGATGATACTCTCTGCGTTGAAACGGGTTCTTCCATTGCCACGCTCACCGACTTGGTGGAAGCCAGCATCCGAAACCAGCACCGCAACGCGGTTAGCAGCTGGTCTGAATCGCACTCTGCTAGCATCATACAGAGCTTGCAGGGCGTTCTCCTTCTCGTCAAATCCTCCGAATGCCTGGATCTTGCTCATCCATCCGAGAAACTTCCCGATGCTGTCCGTAGGCTCGTAGATCGATTCGACTACGTCACTGTAGAGAACAAGTCCGATCTGATAGTCAATGCCCCGCTTTGTGAGGTTCTGAACGAACATCTCGATGTTGTTGCGGACGCCATTGATGTATGGCTGCATCGTGCCCGTAACATCAAGGATGAACATGAAGTCGACAGGAACTCGTTCTTTAACGTCGATCTTATGAATGCGGGTCACGGGGCGACGCACTCCATTCTCCATGACGTGCAACGTCGTAGGATTCAATGTGTCGAGGACGGCGCAATCTCCGTCACACTCGATAACAAGACCGATCTCCGGAAAGGTCGACATCGTCACGTTCTGAATTGAAAGCTTCAACCCATCAAGTGACGACAATACCTTCGCTTGTTCAGCGATACGTCGACGTTGCTCGTAAGCGGAGTCTTGCTGCAGTCCAAACGCGGCCGCCGACGATGCGGCAGACATCGCGATCGTCAGGACTCCGAGGACTGCACACAGCGTGTGCATGGGTGACAGATTATAACGTGAGACGGAGAACCGGGCTTATCATGAACATGTGCTCGCGCTCGAAAGGCCGGAGTCCACGGAGTGGTTGAGCATACTTGGCCTCCAAGTAGAACCACTGTCCGAAAAGTGGCACATATGCGTGTGCGAGAAGAGTCTGATTGGCATACTGCAGATCGATTCCGAATGGATATGTGCTCTGGTTGCGGTATTCGACCTTCGCATAGATCCAGTCACCAAGTTCATTTGGCTTCCAGGTATTAAGACCGCTGATACCATTGATGGCAAGCGTCGTGATTCCGTCGTTCGTACGCATCACCGCTGCTTCACGAACCTCGACGTAGTTGACACCCAGATCAAAGCGGAAGAAGTTCTCCGGACGAACAGGATCAAGCCAAAGGTTGTAGAAGAACGTGACTTGTCCTGTTGATCGGAGTAGGTTCACGGTGCTGACAGGATTGCCAACAAGCGACGGATCATTCGGATCGACTTCGATCGTACGGAAGTCATCAATTGGTGTGGTTGCGTACGTCGTGATATCGATTTCCGTTGTTGCCTTTACCGGCTCGAGTGGCAGTTCTGCATTGACGCTTACACCAAACTGGGGATGGAACGGCATGTTGAAGTCGAGTGCCGTGACGATCTTACCACCATAGCCGGCGTCGATGCGACGAGCAGGAATGAAACTCAAAACGCCACCTTGACGCGGATCTGATGTCAATCGGTATCCCATACCAAGCCGTGCATTGATCAGGTATGGAATAGCACGATTGGTCGCTGCGTCATTGTTTACGTACAGAGGACGCTGAAGAAGCACCTTCGCTTCACCCGCATTCCAGAAGTGGTAGCCAGCTTGGTCTGTACCGAGGACGTTAGACAACCAGAAACCCGACTTGCCGATCTTGAGCGTCTGTTCGAACGCTGAAAGCGTGAAAGAATGCGCTGCATTCGTTGGGCGAAGGAAACTTGTGATAGCCTCAGTCTGTGGCTGCGAAGAGGGCGTCGTTGTTGGAATGTCCGTGTAACAGTAGGCGCGAGTGGCCTCTGAAAGCTTCGAAAGGATATTCGGGATATTCGTCGACATCTCCTGAGAGGTCATCCGTTCGGAGCCACACTCAACGATGAGGATCTCAAATGGGTCTTCTGCATTGGCCACAGGCTGAGCCGTGACAACAATCCTCTGCTGATCGAGGTTTTCCCGACGATATCCAAGAACGCGGAATGCGTTGAAGATCTTCGCCTGGATGTCGCTCTCGCAGACGTACCATCTCGGGAAATACTGAAGCAATTCCGGATCGATCGAGGTGAGACGAACCATAACTGATGAGTCAGACTCTTCGGCTGACAGCTTAGTGCTGCCCACACCGAAAATGCCGATCAGAAGAGCGGTTACGGCTACAAAACGGCGAATGCTGTTCGTCATTGGATTTCGCATCAGAAGTTGAGAATTGCTCGAAGTGAAGGCATGAACACGGCGCTGTTTTCCCACGCACGAGGATCACGGAACACAGGCGTGAACATATTGACGTCGAGTCTGAAACCGAGGTTGTCTGAGGCCTGAATTTGCAACCAGATGTTACCAAGGACGGCTTCATCGAAGTACTGAAGCGAAGCACCTAGCGGTGTGCTCCAGCTCGTGTTCATGAACTCGATCTTTCCGGAGACTCCACCAACAAACTTGCTGTCAAACTTGCGGAATACGGTGTTCGCATTGCCGTCCGAATCAACTGTATCCTTGTCAAACCAACGCTCGATACTATATCCAGTACCACCGAGACGGAAGCGGAAAAGATTGCTTTCATCAACGCGGATGGCGAATGTGTACTGAGCATTCGCATGGAAGCGGACGAGAAAGTCAAAAGGAGTATTCAGGAGAGAGTCCGTGCGCTTTCTGTCGGTCGAGGTCGCATCATCAAAGACGTAACTACCCGAGAAGTTGAAGACACCGGATTCAGCAATGATCTTGATCGGCACTTCGAGTGCTGCATTGACTCCAAATCCGGCACTCGTCATGGAGCGTGTGTTGCCAAATGAGGTAGCGAGATCTGCCCATCCACTTGTCGGCAGAATGACTCCCAGACGAGCCTGACTCCACACGGCATTCAGACTCATACGCTCGCTCCAAAGGGTCGGATAGTTGATATCCTCAAGTCCGTAGCGAAGCTCAAAGCCATACTGAGCCAGGCGGCCGTTATACGTTGTCACCTCTACTTCGGTTTCCACTTCCGTGCCCGTGCTGTCAAGCACCATCTGCTTGATCGTCTTGGTCGTTGCATCAGGACGGTATCGACGATACGAGATGAGATCTGCGGCCGAGATCGTCAACTCGTTTGGTCCGATGTAGCTTACTGGAATACCATTCGTGATCTTGATGTACTGCTGAACATCATCTTCCGGAATGCCGACGGCATTACCGAAGACCTGACGAACAAAACGCGTATCGAGATCATCGATACCCTGTGCTTCGAGCGTAACGTTTGTGACGTTGTTCTGGATGACCTGATCCTTCAGATACCCGTACATCTTGTCATCATACGACTTGGCTGACGTAGGGGGCGGATCTAGACGTGTAAGTTCGAACCGTGTGATGATGTCACCAGGATTGACGCCACGAAGGTCACGGATCGTATTGCCGGCTGGCTTGACGCGGGTCTTCATGAGGCCAACCACGATGAGGTTTTCACCTGTCTCACCACGCTGATACTTTGACGTGACGATATAGGCACCGGTGAAGAGCTCGCTCTCATACTGACGTTGATCGAGATAGAACTGAATGACGTTCTGAACATCTTGATCAGCAAGGTCATTCGGAGCGTAACCAGCCGACTCAAGTTGTTCAACGATCTTGTCATATATCTGTGAACGCTTGACGGCACGCTTGATCTCGTCAACAAGGTTCTGATCCTTCTTGGAAAGCTTGTCAATCGATCCCGTCTTATCAACCGGAGGTGGGTTCAGGTACCGCTGAACGTCGGCAAACAACTGCCCATCGATACGAAACACCGAGATGTCACCGTAGCGATAGTTGGAAAGTGACCGAAGGACACTCTTGAACTTGCCGACATAGGCTCCGTCAGTTTGCCCAACCAGTGGTTGCACAACTAGGGCCATGATCAGCGCAAGCGCAATTGTCGATATCCTGCGAATTTTCATGAGACGTTCTCGCGGTACGTGAGGTTGTTAACGGAATTCTGGAATGGAGACGGTCTTCGTCTCCGTGATCGTCACCCCGCCAATACTGGCGGTGATCGACGCGTCGATGTTGTCCCCAGGGAACTTCATGCGAGGCCCCTTCAACGTCAGGATGATACGGTAACGACCGGAGCCCTCCGGCTCGATCGACTGAATGACCTGGAACTTGCCAACACTTGGCTTGTCGAGCTTCACATCCACCTTGACATCCTTATCCTGGGCCGTCACATTACAGTCGATCTTCGGCGGGATCACCTCCACACCACTCACAGTGAGACGCATGTTCTTGGCATCCCAGTTCTCACTCGTATTGGCGATCAGAATCTCCGGTGAAGATTGCTTTGCCGATGTGACTGTGCGGTTGTACAACTCTACATCTTCTGTGTACTGCACGCCCGGCACTGAGTAACGCCACTTCACCGTGATGTTAAGTGATGAGAGAGCCTTTGGAACACAAGCCACAGTAATCTGAAGCGGCGTGGTACCCTTCAGCTCTTGCGACTCACCATTGAGGTTCGACGACAAGATGAACTGGTTTGATGGAATCTCACCACCTGACGATGGCTCGATCGGAATGCGAAGGGGCTTGCCAATCGTCACGCGCTTGTCCATGATAGCGTCAAGGGCGTTCTTGTTCTTCAAGTCAGCCGGATAGACCGAGATCTTTGAAATCGGTTCAGACGTTTCGCATGGGCCGACGTTCGTGATCTTGAAGGTATACTGCTTGACCTCGCCGGTTGTTTCAAGCCCCGTCACCTCGATCAGGAAGGGCTGATTCCGCGCTCCGCCAGGCGCTGGCTTCGCATCGCCCAAGGCAACCACCCTCACACCGACACCGCTCGGAGAGACGGTCACGTTTGGCATGTCGCCTCGGTAGTTGTTCACCGTAAATGGGATGACGGCCTTCTTGAGACCTGAAAGCACCCGCTGATCAGCAATAAGGTTGGATATACACGGTTCAGCGCGCTCAATGTTTGGCTTCTTGACGAACACCTCGAAGGCGAACGAAGGATTGTTCTGATCCATCTGATTGGCATCGCCATGCAGGAGAACGGTGATGTTCTTGAGCAGTTCGGCGCGACGCAGCTTCTCGGACTTCGACCGAAGACCAAGGTCTTCGTGATTGAGCTTTTCAACGGACGCGTCCACCTCGGCAGAGAACTGAGGGTACTTGTATTCCGACGATGTGCTGAACTTTTCGCACAGCGCCTCGACTTCGGCCCCAAGTGTGCTGCGCAGACGCTTTTCAACTTTCGATAACTGCTTGCGCGTGAGTTGGATCGTGCCGATGGAGATGACATCATCCTCCTTCTCTCCACCATCCTTGCCAAGTCCGGACACACCAAGGATGTTGTTCGTCTTCGATTGCAGAAGAACTCTGTACAATCCCTGATTTGTCTGCTTGAACGTGTACTCAAACACCTTGATGCCGTTTTCAAAGGCAACCTTATCGAGGAAGGTCAGATGCGGACTGAACCGAAACTTGGCCATTTCAGCATTGGCCTTATAATCTGTCGAATCTGGAACGATCGTCCTCAGGAAGGAAATTCCGTCGCGAAACTCCGGCACGTCAGTGATGGTCTTCAGTCCACCGATCTTACGGTACACCTCGTCCGTCTTATTCTTCAGCCAGTTTGGATCAAGGTCAAGCGTCAACGCCTCAACTTGGTTTGTCCCGTTCAGTGTGTCGAAGAGGTTCAGATTCGACACGTTGAACAATCGAATGATCTCCTCGATTCGGCGACGTTTGCCAGCCTCATCCTCGGGCAGATCATCGCCGAGGATATCCTTGATCTTCACGGTGGAAACACGAACCTGGTAGGCACGCTCTTCCTTCGGGCGATCCTTTTCCGATACGCCGGACATGACCGACTTGTCGAGAAGCGTGATCTCGTCCTGCGGCAATGCATTGACGCCGCTAGCACCGAAGCCGGTATTCAGCTGGGCCATAACGGCCTCAACGATCTCTTCGGCTTCCTTCTGTTTGCGAATGAGGTGCTCTTCGGCCTCGTCGCGCTCCACGATGATGATCAGGAGCTCGAGGATGACCGCGAGGTACAACACGAAATAAACTTTGCCTGCTCCGCCCTTGGACATGGCGTTCCTCCAGATGTTAATGCAGCAGAGCCAAGCCCTGCCCGTAAAGCTTTCCAACGTCGCCTAACCTAGACGCCGGAGAGCCCCCCCGTATTTTGTGGCGGTTACTTCGGCGATGGTTCCGTGTTGGACACGGTACCCACTTCATCCTTCGTTTCGGTCGCTGTTGACTTGACTTCCTTGGACTTCATCGAGCAACACGACGAACTCTTCTTGGCGCTCGACATCGAGCAACTCTGAGCCTTCTCGGTTGAGCACTCCTTGGTTGACTTCGCTTCGACAGCGCACTTGTCCATCGATGCCTTCTTGACGTTCGATGACTTCATCGAACAACACGATGCCTTCTCCGACTTGGCAGACACCTTTGTATCAGATGCCCCACCAGTTGCAAACGAGATCGTCGTGGCTGCAAAAAGAGCCATGATCGGAGTTGCATATGTGCGGATTTTCATGGATTGCTCCATTGTAATGATTGAGGTTCGCTTTGATGCACGTTGAACCGTAAAATAGGCCCAAACGGGCTTCTTCTCCAAGTAAAAACCGTGCCAGTAACACGATGGGTCGTACATAGAAAAGGGCCGATCTATCGCTGATCGGCCCTTTCGAATCATCTCGAGGTCTGTAGGTACGTACGCAGTTCTACGAGCAACCGGTTGTTGTACCGCAGTTCAGGCACATGGTGCAAGCCCCGTTACGCACAACCTGTGTTGATTGGCACTTGGAGCACGACTCACCGGTGTAGCCCATATTCTTTGGGTCCAACAGCTTGGCCTTGGCACCATCCTGGTCCACCGTGCCAGTTACCGCCTCCATTACCTCGTTGTACGTAGGCGCAGGTGTGATCACGTCTGAGGGAGTCTGCAAAGGCGCTTCCATGTTGGCCACCGGCGCCTCGAGATTGCCCTTGGCTTGAGCTGCATCAACTTGTGGTACATGGACAAAGTCCGTACGCTGGAGATAGTCATAGCCTAGCGTCCGGAAAATGTAATCCAGAATCGACGTAGCATTCTTGATCGCTTCGTGTCCCTCCACGAATCCGGCCGGCTCGAAACGTGTGAACGTGAAGGTGTCCACAAGCTCGTCGAGTGGCACCCCGTACTGCAGGGCCTTTGACGTCAGTACAGCGAAGCAGTTGAGAAGCCCCTTGAACGACGCACCTTCTTTGTACATGTCGATGAAGATCTCTCCCAGCGAGCCATCATCGAACTCTCCAGTGCGGATATAGACCTTGTGACCGCCTACCGTGGCTTCACGAACGTAGCCGTGGCGACGCTTAGGCAGACGGCGTCGTTCGGCGCGCTGATAGACGCGCTCAACAATGACCTTTTGGATGGCCTTCTGGTCGACCATCTCATCCCAGTCATCCTGATCACCCAGCAGCACCATTTCATCAAAGTTGTCGTTGCTGGCGTTCAGCGGTTGAGAGAGCTTGGAACCATCACGGTAGAGAGCGATAGCCTTGAGCATCAAGCGCCATGAGGCCAAGTGGACGTCGCCAACATTGTCGACGGATGCATCGGCTGGCATGTTGATGGTCTTCGAGATCGCTCCGCTGATGAACGGCTGAGCTGCCGCCATCATGCGTACGTGGGCCATGTAGTCGATGTACCGCTCACCACGCTTACCGCACTTGTTGGCACAGTCGAAGATCGGCAGGTGCTCATCCTTGATGTGAGGAGCCCCCTCGATCATCATCGTTCCGCACACGAAGTCGTTGACTTCGGAGATCTGATCCGATGTGAATCCAAGCTCTTTGAGCATGTCGAACTGCATGTCGTCGAGCTGCTGCGCACTAAAGCCGAGCTGCTCGCAGAGTTCCTGTCCGATCGTGTACTTGTTGAACACGAAACGCACGTCAAAGGTCGTGTCGAGCTGACGCTCAATAGCTTCAATCGCCTCGTCGGTGAAGTTGAGGGCCTTGAGCGACTGACGATTGATGTGTGGACAGCCAACGAGTGTACCGCGACCCTTGCAGTACTTCTCGATGTCGTCGATCTGTTGATCCGTATACCCGAGAGCTGCCAGTGCCTTATGCACCGACTGGTTGACGATCTTGAAGTAGCCGCCACCGGCGAGCTTCTTGTACTTCACGATCGCGAAATCGGGCTCGATGCCCGTCGTGTCGCAATCCATCACGAGTCCGATGGTGCCCGTCGGGGCGATCACCGTTGACTGCGCGTTGCGATAGCCATGCTCTTCCCCCAGAGCAAGTGCTCGATCCCATGCAGAGCGGGCGGCCACCAAGAGGTCGGCCGGGCACAGTTCCTCGCTGATACCCATGGGCATGATCGTCAGGCCCTCGTACTCGCTGTCTGCTGCGTTGTATGCTGCACGCCTATGATTTCGGATAACACGAAGCATCGCCTCGCGGTTATTGTCAAACTTCGGGAAGGTGCCGACGTCCGCTGCCATCTCTGCGCTGGCGGCATAGGACTCGCCGGTCATGATCGAGGTCAGTGCACCGCAAATGGCAAGCGCCTCTGGAGAATCGTAGGGGATTCCCTTCATCATCAATACGGTACCCAGGTTGGCATAGCCCAACCCCAGCGTACGGAAATCGTAACTCTTCTGCGCCACCTCAGCAGAAGGGAACTGTGCCATTAGTACCGAGATCTCGAGGACCGTCGTCCACAGACGGACAGCGTGGCGATAATCTTCGACCTTGATGGTCTGCGTCGTCTCGTCATAGAAGTGCGCCAGGTTCAACGACGCGAGGTTGCACGCCGTATCGTCGAGGAACATGTACTCTGAACATGGATTCGAACCATTGATTCGACCGTCGTTCGGACACGTGTGCCATTCGTTGATGGTGGTATCGAACTGCAGTCCGGGATCGGCGCTCTTCCAGGAACTCATGTTGATCTTGTTCCAGAGGTCGCGTGCGCGCACCGTGACATGCTTTGTGCTATCGGTACGCCAGGTCAGATTCCACGGGCTGTCGGTGATGACGGCCTCCATGAAATCATTGGTCACCCGCACGGAGTTGTTCGAGTTCTGACCACTGACCGTGTTGTAGGCCTCGCCTTCATAATGCGTGTCGAACTGTGCGAAGTCAATATTGGTGAAGCCCTGGTCGATCAGCGCAAGCGTACGCTTGATGATGTTGTACGGCACGCCACGATTGAGAGCGCGCTGGATGAGCACGCGGAGCCGCTCATTGGTGTGCTCGTTCGTGCCGCCCTGCTGCGCTGCATCAGAGATGGCATGCAGGAACGTCGAGGCGATCTTCGAACCGGCCACGAGCGCGGCAACCTTCTCCTCTTCCTTGGCCTTCCATTCGATGAACTTTTCGATGTCGGGATGGTCAACGTTTACGATCACCATCTTGGCGGCCCGACGCGTAGTGCCACCACTCTTGATAGCGCCAGCCGCACGGTCGAAGATCTTCAGGAACGACATGAGACCGCTCGAGACGCCCCCTCCCGAAAGTCGTTCGCTTTCACCGCGAAGATTCGAGAAGTTGGAGCCCGTGCCCGATCCGTACTTGAAGATGCGTGCTTCGCGCGTTGCCAGGTCAAAGATGCCGCCTTCGTTCACCAGATCGTCGTTGACCGACTGAATGAAACAGGCATGGGGCTGAGGGTGCGTGTAGGCATCGCTCGAGCGCGTCAGCGTCTTGGTGTCGGGATCGACATAAAGGTGACCCTGCGCTGTACCAGTGATACCGTACGCGAAGTTCAGACCAGTGTTGAACCACTGTGGGGAGTTCGGAGCTGCCATTTGCTTCAGGAGCATATAGGCAATCTCATCGTAGAACGCTTGGGCATCCTCTGCCGTGTCGAAGTACCCGTACTTTTCGCCCCACCAGCGCCAGCAGCCAGCCAAACGGTGCACGACCTGACGGACGGATGTTTCCGATCCTGTCTTTGGCGTACCATCGTCGTTGAGGATCGCCTCACCGCTGTTATCCGTCAATGGCACGCCGGCCTTGCGGAAATACTTCTGAGCGAGGATGTCGGAGGCTACCTGTGACCACGCTTCCGGGACCTCCACGTGGTCCATTCGGAAGATCTCCTTGCCGCTCTGGTTTCGCAACACAGATTCTCGGATCGTGTAGCGAAACATCTCATATGGGGTTGTTCCTGACGTCGTAAATCGGCGCGGAATCTTCATTCGGACTCTCCGTGATGCGGGGTTGGCTGTATCAGTAACGCTGGACCGATACGCCATGCATATGCATCATGGCGCCAATTCAGCAAACCTTCCGCCGGTCTTCGGGGATGATCGACCAGCGCGCATGGTGGTGGCTCGCACGCAGGACAAGGATGTTGATTTGTTGAATTGATTTTCGGTCAACGAGGAGCAAGATATGGAGTGCATCTGCGCTCCGTCAATTGCGTATAGTTCGTGTGGAAAAAATCCCAGACCAAAACTCACCACGAAAAGTTTTTCACTCTCTTGCATGTTTCACGAGGAGATTTTTCGAGGAGAATCGCCGTAGTTTTCTCCGTGATCCAAGATGTTCTCTCCGTCCTTATTTCATGGGACATTCACGCGTTCAGGCTCATCAACGGCATGATGTCGAACGTGCTGCTTGATGTCTTGTTCCCATTTCTCACAACAACAAAAAATTGGTTGCCGATTTATGTTTTCGGAATCGGCGCGATGATAGTTCGTGGATATCGTGAGCGCTTCGCGGGAGGACAACGGCTGATGCTCTGCGCCATGATGTTGGTGCTCACGGTCGCCGCGGCAGATCAGCTCAGCCATCAGCTGCTGAAAGAGGTCATCCAACGTCCGCGGCCCTACATGGTCCTGCCGGATGCGATCCAACGCGTCGGATCAGGGGGCGGGTCATTTCCGAGCAACCACGCGATGAACAGCGCCATCATCGCCATGATCCTATCGACGTACTTTCCGCGTCGGCGTTCCCTCTGGTGGACATATGCCGGCGTCATCGCACTGTCCCGTGTGTACTGCGGGGTCCATTACCCAAGCGACGTGCTCGGAGGTCTGCTCATCGGAGCGGGGGTGGCGATGGTCATGCTTGAACTTGTGCGGCGGATATGGCCGCAACTCCCGATCGGGCCGCCCCCTCAAGCGTCGCCGGAAG
>JBEAYU010000080.1:0-19046 GCA_041170435.1 Bacteroidota bacterium | reverse complement strand
ATCCGAAGTGGCAGGGGGCCATCGTGGCGTCCGGAGCAGACAATCTGACCACGCATGTCAAGAACACTCCAGCGCGTTAGCGGTGCGGTCCACGTCAGTGACTGTATCTCAATGCGGCGCTCTTGCACGGTAGCGCTGAGTTGTGTTCCAGGGGAGTACTCGAGCGTCTCATGAACCGACGTTTTCTCATCGAGCACGAAGAGACCGGGAGTTGTTGCCATATAGACTCGGTCTGAAGTCGGATCGCAGCGGATCACCCACACGTTACGAATCGTGTCATCCAATTCGTTTGTGCCCCATGGAACGTCGAGCATCTGCTCCCAGGTTGAGCCTCCGTCTGAAGAACGGAACACAAGGCCATCACCTTTGATGATCGGAAGTGTGTTGGGGAGACGAAAGCCCCCTACGAAGATCTCGTCTTGACCATTTCGCTCGCGCACGTCAACAGCCCAAAGACTTGTATCGGCAAAGGCGATCCTATCCCATGACGCGCCGCCATCGGTGGTTCTCAGCAGGCCACCATTGCCGGCAATGTTTTGCTCGAGGATGATGGTGACGACGGCATACCCCACCTTGGGATCACGGGACGAGAAAACGATCTTGGGTATCTCGCTGTCGCTCTTGATCGACAGGGAGCTACCAACCACGGGAACGCGGCGCCAGGTCAGACCGGAGTCATCAGAGCGGAAGATCTGTCCACCGGTGGCACCAACGAACAAGATATTCGTGCTGTCGGGTCGCATGGCCATGGTACAGAGACGTCCGGTGAACTGCGGAGGAACGGCGCTGATGCTGTCCCAGGTAACACCATTGTCGAGACTGCGCCAGATACCGGTATTGGTCACGCCGCGAGCGGCATAGAGCAACCCGGGTCGTTTGGGGTCCTCTATGATCGCCTCCGAGATGAACCACATCCGAGCGTTATTGATCGTGTCAGACAACGTTCGTTGCCATGATTCGCCTCCATCGGAGGAGCGGCGGATTCCATCGAACCAGAAACCACCTGCCAGGACGACGCTGGTGTCTGCCTGCGTCACAACGGTGGACGTCACAAAATTGATGACCGCAGTTGAACCCAGTTCTTGTGTTCGCCACGTAACTCCGCGGTCATCCGACCGAAAGATCTGATTCGCCCAGTTGCCAACATAGAGCTTGGCCGGATCGCGAGGATTGATCACCACGGTATGAGACAGCCGCGGCGTCAATACGGTCCAACGCTGAGCGCATGCGCGCTCGGCCAGGCACAGCAGGGCGAGCACTGCTGTCGCAAGGACCGCACCAGATCTCCATCGTATGTCTGAGGGCCCCTTCACACGATCATCTGAGAACGAGCGCCGTGGCGACGTCGGTTGGGCAAACCACGCGCACGGCATAGGTGCCATGAGGTAGATGGGCGATGCGGATGCGCTCCTCGGTCGTACCGGCTGTGATGTTGCCAGATGCTACGACGGAGCCAAGCAGGTCGGTGACCATATATGTCGCTGGTTGGCCGTCGGCTGTGCGGATGATCACTGCTGTGGGTGTTGACGTGATCGTCGCAGTGCCGTTGGTGGATGTCGGTTGTACAGACGTGACGGCTGTTGAGCGATACGTACCCCCTTCGGTGGCCATCACGACCTCGTAGAGTCCGTTGTCATCCCTTGTCACGGCAAAGCCCCAGATGTTGCTTCCTACGTCGCCAAGCTCATTGGTCATCCAATCGACCTTTGAGAGGTCCTGCCAGGTTGTACCGCCATCGACAGAACGCAGGACGATCGAGTCGCCCTTGATGTTCTTGTCTGACAGGAACCACTGCCCGCCACCGATGAAGATCTCGTCGCCATTCTTCGTCGGGAAGACCTCCAATGACATCAATGAAGTGTCGCGAAATCTTCGGGTCTTCCACGTCAATCCATAATCGTCACTGATCATTAGGCCGGCATTGGTGACGTTGGTCTTGATCTGGTACTGGCCGATAGCATAGACCCGACCGGGAATGGACGGGCTCCACCGGATCTGAACCACATCGCAGTCAGGATGCCCTGCCATTGTCGTACCGGTTGATACCCACGTTCGCCCTCCGTTGACAGATCGGTACATCACCGGTCTACGACCACTGGCGAGCATGATGTGGGCACTATCTGGCTGCGGGCACACTGCCAATGAATTCATCCTGTCGCTGGTGGCCAAACCGGGGATGGCCCCGATCGAATCCCAGCGTGCACCTTTGTTGGAGCTACGATACAATGCAGCGGGATAGGACCTGAGCACGTAAACTGTGTCGGGATTACTGGGGCTGAAGTCAATGCTCCCCTTGCTGTAGATCTCAAAGCGTCGTCCGTCGGGATCATTCAGCACGTTCTGCCACGTGATCCCGCCATCGGTCGATCGGTCGACGCCACTGAAGTTGACGCCTCCTGCGAAGATGACGTTAGTGTCCTTCGGGTGCATGACCACTGCCGTGACCTGAGATATTCCTCCGAGGTCGCCGACGCTCAGTTCCTGCCACGTTGCGCCGGCATCACTGCTGGCAAAAAGGGCACGACCATAGCCGCCCGCATAGAGAGTCCGCGGATTCAGTGGGTTTGAGGTGATCGAGAAAATCGCTCGCTGTTGAATGTTTGGCAGCCATAGTTGGGCAGATGCCACCGTAACGGCAAACACCAGCGAAAGCATCGTCGATGTCAAACGTACCAGAACGCTCATGTGTGAACCTCGGTTGAGTGTTTCAATCCCGCTTTCGGGATAAAGACGTCAAAACAGAAAGGGTCCACAGCCGGTTGGCGGTGGACCCTCAATGATACGAACTTTCTCAGTGTTGCTGCCGCTGACGAGGTCGTTTAGCAGCCTATCAGCGAACGACCACGAATGACTTCATCGTGCGCTGACCATCGACGACGAGTGCAAGGTTGTATGTTCCCGGTGCAAACAGTGATGCATCAACATTCACACCCTGAAGTCCCGCATTCAGGAACTGCGAATAGACCGAAGCGATCTTGTTCCCGATGAGGTCATACACTTCAATCGTCGTCATGGCCGGACGATCCAGCGTGAAGGTTACTTCTGCTGTGTTGGTCACAGGATTTGGGGCAATGCTGTTGAAACGGAAATCGTAGGTACGCTCTTCGTCTTCGACGCTCGTGGCAAGGGGGTTGATCATCGAGAAGTCGATTGCCGCCGTGCCATTCCAAACGAGCTGGAACACCTGACGGGGAAGAGTAGCAGCGGCATTGGCGTTAGTTCCCAGCATGCGGATAACCGGAATACTGTCGAGGCTCGGAACAATGTCAGGCATGTAGGTGCGAATTGACATATCCGCGTCATCCGAGCAGTTGACGGCTTGCTTCCACTCGTTTGAGCCGATTGGACGACTTGTCACAAAAATGTCGGTATCGAAGTTCGTCGTATAGCCTTCACCCTCGGTGTAGTTGCCGCCGGAGAAAGCAAAGCGACGAACAGCTGCGAACGTGTTTTCGCGATCAGGATTGATGTCGATGTACTTGACGACAAGGTTCTGGCCATCGGCGGTCTTGGCGACTTGAACTTCGTGACCGCGACCGTTCTCATTGCCAACGATTGCCACGGCGCCGATTGACGTTGAGACCGAATCTTGGATGGAGAATGCATCAATGACAATCGAGTTCAGATTGGCAACCTCGCTGAGCGTCCAGCTGCCGTTCTTGTAAGCGGCTTCCACAACGTGGTAGCCGAGAATCGAATCGAGCGCTCCTTGCTGTGTCTGACTGGCAAGACCATACAGATACCGGAAGAAGAACGAGTACGAATCCTTGCCTGTTACGATGAACGCACCACCCTGGTATGGGGACTGGCCAGGTTGGAAGCCGATGTCTCCGCCTCGTGCGGTGGCGTACTCACTCAGGAGTTCACGTGGCATCGCGTTTAACTCTCCCCACGTCTTGCCGTTATCAGTCGACTTTGACACTTGGATGCTGCGAGCACCTGGTTCGGCATCAGCCTGGATATTGTTGAAGCAGGCATAGAGTGTGCCATCATCGTCACCGGAGATCAGGACAGGTGCGTTGAACGATGAAGACGTGACTTCGCTGGCGATCCACTTGTCCAGTGCCCAGGCAGAAGGTATGGTTGGAGACGTACCGTAATCTTCAACCACGAGATTAAAGTTGAAGTAGCCATAGGCACCGTATTGTGCGCCTTCTGCCGTATTCAGCGTTCCGGCATAGTGGAGTGCACCAAGTGCATTATCTGCATAGAGGTCGCCCATCTGGACGTCATAGCCTGGGCCCGGAGCTGTCTGGTCGGAGAGAGGCAGCTCATACACACCGTTGGCTGTGCGATTCCACAGGCTCATTCCGCCGTAGCTGAGTGCAGGAATCGGATAGCGAATGCCATAGATGGCCGTTGCATACTTCGATGCATCGCTAAGGTCGTCCGGGTTGACCCATCCGAAGTTCGGCATGCCGAAGAAAATCTCAGACGTGTTCTTGACAATATCAAACGTCCATGCACGACCGCCGTTTGTGGATCGCATGATGCCGATGTCAACGCCGGAGATGTTGGTGGCAATGATCGCTCGGTTGCGAGCCAAGTTCAACGTTCTCGACCTCCGATCGTACTTGAAGATGTCACCCGACGCCGTGTTGAACGGCCAGTAGTGGAACTGGCTGCGAACATCCGTTGAAAAGATCCGGCGGAAGGTCGCTGCTTGGGGCTCATCCTCTTGCTTTGAAACAGCAGAGGGGAGCATGATGTCGCTAGGTGTCAACATAGCCGGAACCCGCATTGACGGCAGCTTGTTCGGCTCAGGGACGATGTGCTTCTTCTGGGCCAGAACCGATGCCGAAGAGGCAACGACGAGGGCCACGATGAGAGCAAACTTCATGGTTGTGTACTCCGAAAGGGAAACGAAAAAGAAGGTTTCACGGTGGAAATCGGCGAAAGATACGGATTCGGTTGACGATTACGCAGGGTGAGCTTGGACGGAAATAGATCGGTAGATTTGCGGCCGTCCACTCGAACGTTGTCACCACAAACAGGCCCCACATACCAGTATGAATAGCGCCGACATTGAAAGGTTACTCAGCGGCATCATCGATCCGGACCTTGGCAAGCCCCTTTCCGAGCTCTCGGCAGTGCATTCGGTTGAGATCGCCGGAGATCGGGTACGGGTGTTCCTAGAAGCCATAGGTCCACTTCACTGGATAGCGCGGCGGCTCGATCACGACTGCAAGGCGGTCATTCAAGCCAATTACCCAAACGCCCAGGTCGAAGTGCTCGTGCGTGAGCGAACGGTCGAAGCCAAGCGTTCAGCGGCCCTTTCGGGTGTGAAGAACCTCATTGCTGTCTCCTCGGGCAAAGGTGGAGTCGGCAAGTCCACCATGGCTGCCAACCTCGCCGCAGCTCTTGCTCAACGCGGAGCGAGCGTCGGTCTGCTGGATGCGGACATCTACGGTCCGTCCCAGCCGACGATGTATGGGCTGACGGATCAGTCAATGCGTGCCGAGAAGTCTGCCGACGGAAAGGTCACGGGGTATCCAAATGAGGCCTATGGCGTCAAACTGGCCTCCATCGGATTTGTGATGCAGCGCGATCAGGCCGCCATTCTTCGCGGTCCGATGCTGGCTGGCTATTTCACGATGCTCGTCGAACAGATCGTATGGGGAGACTTGGACTTTCTGATCTTCGACCTTCCCCCCGGTACGGGCGATGTGCAGTTGACTCTTACGCAGCGGATTCCGCTGACAGGCGCAGTGGTCATCACCACCCCTCAAGAGATCGCCCTTGCCGACGTGCGTCGATCGATCCAGATGTTCGAGAAGGTCCACGTCAACGTGCTTGGCGTGATCGAGAACATGAGTTACTTCATTCCGCCGGACATGCCTGACCGCAAGTATTACATTTTTGGTGAAGGGGGCGGGCGTTCCGTGGCCGAAGAGTACAAGGTTCCGTTTCTTGGCGAAGTGCCGATCGACGTGCGCGTTCGTGAAGGTGCCGATGCGGGGTTCCCGTTCGTGCTCGATCCAGAGTCAGGCTCCATGGGTGATGCTTTCCGCCAGGTGGCCGAGCGCGTTGTTTCGCAGGTGCGCATCGCCAACGCTGCGGCCCTATCTTCTTCGCTACAGATCGACCTATGACCGAGGCCAACCGGAAACGGTTCGAGGACGTGCTGACGTTGGTTCGCCCGTATCTCGAGGCAGACAAGGGCGACATTGAGTTTGTGTCGTTCGATGAGGCCACGGGCATCCTTGAATTGCGATTCGTTGGCGCATGTCGCACGTGCGCAATGTCGGCCATGACGCTTCGCGCCGGCATAGAGCGAGTGGTGCGCCGGCAACTTCCAGAAGTTCGTCGCGTCGAAGCCGTGCCATGAACGCGCCGAATTCCGTATGTTTGTCGCTCTCCGGAAGGTGATCCGGGCAGTTAGCTCAGTTGGTTCAGAGCATCTGCCTTACAAGCAGAGGGTCGGGGGTTCAAATCCCTCACTGCCCACACCCAGCAAGCGTGGCGGAACTGGCAGACGCACTGGACTCAAAATCCAGCGGGGTCAAACCCGTGCGGGTTCGACTCCCGCCGCTTGCACGAAAGACAAAGCCCTCGGTTCTGATTCAGAATCGAGGGCTTTGTCTTTTCCTGCGTTGATTGTTTTGCCGATCGAGAGCTTGTGCTTACCTGACCACCGCTCGTGCGATGAGGGAATCGGCATTTGACTCGTTGTAATCATAGTCCTGAACAGAGTCACGCACAATCCCATTGTCGATCACATAGATCGACGGGAGTGCCGATATCTTGAACAAGGCCTCATACTGGTGACGGTCCTGCTCGGTGCGCATTGACCAGACTTCGATGCGATCTTCCGGGACGTTGGCATCGAGCAATGTCTTGACGATCTGAGGGAAGAGACGCTGCGTTCCACGGCATGAGCAAGAAGCTTTGACGAAGATGCAGACCTTCTTTTCGGAAGCAGTTTGGAATGCCGCCGTGATGGGAGGCAGCAGCTCCGGACGGGGCTCGAAGCGATTCATTTCGGCAACGAACCACGTGAATCCGGGGGTCTTGGTAAGGTCGTCGATCATGAGCCGTTGTGCAGTCAGCTCCGGCTCCTCGGGAGTGGAGCAACCACCAAGAGTGACGATGCCAAGTACGACAAGGATCAGGAACGACTTCATAGGTATCACCATTTCATGAGATTGATCTCGTCAACATACACTGTCTGCTTGTTCCGGAACAAGGCCAGTACAATGGCCAAGCCGATCGCTGCTTCGGCGGCTGCAACGGCCATGATGAAGAACACAAACATCTGCCCGGCAATGTCACCAAGGAACGACGAGAATGCCACCATCGAGAGGTTGACGGCATTGAGCATGAGCTCGATCGACATGAAGATGATGATGGCATTGCGACGCGTCACAACTCCAACGACACCGATCACGAAGAGAATCGCCGAGAGAATGAGATAGTAGTCGAGAGGTATCGATGTTGGCATCATTGCTGTGTCTCCGAAACATGACGCTTGGCCAGAATGACAGCTCCGATCAGGGCAGCCAGCAGCAACAGGGAAACAGCCTCGAACGGGAACAGGTAGTTGGTGAACAGCGCTTGGCCAATGCTGGCGGTCTCACCGATCTTCACGGCATCGGCGTGCAATTCGTTCCTGCCAGTGGGGTTTGAGGCGATCACACTTGAAACCATGACCACGAGGATGCCAGCAACGAGCATGGCAAGCGTTGGTCGCAGGGAACGCGTGCTGCTTGCTTGAACTTCTCGGCCCACATTCAAGAGCATGATCACGAACACGACCAGGACCATGATGGCACCTGCGTAGACCACGACCTGAACGGCCGCCACAAACTGGGCCTGGAGCGTCAGGTAAAGTCCGGTGAGCATGAAGAAATGCGCCACCAATGACATGGCGGACGCGACCGGATTCTTGCGCGTGATCGTGAAGACCGCCGAGGCGACGGCTCCGATGGCGAAGATGGAGAACAGTATCGACTGAAGACTCACGACCTCAATTCCCTGAAGTTGACACAACGAGAAGGCCAAATATACGAAAGGGGCTTGCCGCCCCTTACTCCTCGAATCGTTCGACGGTTTTGACGCCTTTAATGCGGTGAAGTCGCTCGAAGATCTTCTTCAAGTGCTCCAGATCAGCCACGTACACCGTCAGAATGCCTTCGAAGAGCGCATCATAGGCATCAATGTTGACGCCACGGATGTTGGTCTTTTGCACGGACACCACCGCACTAGTGATATCGTTGAGCATTCCGGGACGGTCATCTCCCGTGATCTTGATAGCGGCAAGAAACTCGCCCCCTGAGGTTGACGACCAGTCCAGATCGACGATGCGACTCTGCAGCTTGTCCTGCAAATCGGTCACATTTCGGCATGATGCACGGTGAACCTTGATGCCGCTTCCAATGGTCACAATGCCCACCACATCGTCGCCCGGAACCGGGTTACAGCAGCGAGCGTAGGAATACATGATCTTCGAACTCGATGCGCTCGAGTCCCGAAGAACAAGTCCATCGTTCTTCTCCCGTGCGGCTGAGCGGAACTGATCACCACTGATGACGCCGTGGGCTTCGGTCCGTGGTGCTGCCGGTGCCAGCAGCTGTCGTATGACGTCTGCGGCGGTCTCCGGGGTGACCGATCCTGTGGAAAGCGCAACGAACAGGTCTGTCCGTCCTCCGTACTTGGCCTGTACACACAACCTCTCGAGCTCGTCATCGTTGATGTGCAAACCAAGCTTCTTGGCCCGCTTGTCCCAGATCTCCTTACCCTCTGCCACCCGAGCTCTGCGCTCTTCGTTCAGGATGCGCCGGATATGCGTCTTGGCCTTATGGGTGATGGCAATACGCTCCCAGTCACGGTGCGGCGTCTGGTTCTTTGAGGTGAGGATGCTCACCTGATCTCCAGTGGTCAGCTGGTGATCCAATGGGACGATCTTGCCGTTGACCTTCGCACCGATGCAGCGCGCACCAACTTGCGAGTGAATGTCGAAGGCGAAGTCGATCGGAGTCGCCCCCTTCGGAAGAATACGCAGCTCACCCTTGGGCGTGAAGACATAGATCTCGTCTTGGTACAGGTTGAGCTTGAAGCTTTCCAAGAGCTCCTCGGCAGCACCGTCTCCGGCACTTTCGAAGACGTCGCGTACCCACGTTGCCCATTCTTCGAGATCCGATGCATCCACCCAGCTGGCCGTCGAGCCGCTACCGGCCTTGTAGCGGAAGTGGGCAGCCACTCCGCGTTCGGCAAAATCGTGCATGGCGCGCGTACGGATCTGAACCTCAAGGGGCTTGCCGTCACCGCTGATCACCGACGTGTGCAAGGACTGGTAGCCGTTCTTTTTCGGGACACTGATGAAGTTCTTGAATCGTTCCGGGATCGGTCGGTAGATCTCGCTGACGATACCGTAGGCCAAAAAACAGTCGTTGTTGTCCTCGGTGTCAAGGATGATCCGGATCGCCATGAGGTCGAACATCTCATCGACCGTCTTGCCTTGGGCCAGCATCTTGCGATAGATCGAATAGAGATGCTTCGGTCTGCCGTTGATCTCGAACTTCATGCCGTTTTCAGCAAGCTTTTCACGAATGGGGACGGCGAACCGCTCAATGGTATCCTGTAGCTCCTTGCGAGACTTGTTGACGCGTTGCTGAATGTCATCGTAGGCATCGCGATTGAGGATCTTGAACGACAGATCCTCGAGCTCCCATTTCATGTTCCCGAGACCGAACCTGTGGGCGAACGGAGCATAGATCTCCATGGTCTCCCTTGCCAGGCGCTCTTGGCGTTCCCGGGGCAACGAGTCCACCGTACGCATGTTGTGAAGACGGTCGGCAAACTTTACCAGGATGACGCGGACGTCGTTGACCAGCGATAACAGGAGTTTCCGGTAGTTCTCGGCTTGTGTGATCTCTCGACTCTTGAAGACGTCGCTGATCTTGGTTGCACCATCGACAACGTCGGCCACTTCGGCACCGAACTCGGCTCGCACGTCCTTCAACGTGTACGGCGTGTCTTCGACAACGTCGTGCAGCAGCGCTGCCACCACACTCACCTCGTCGAGCGGGATCTCGCGCATGACGATCAGGGCGACGTTGGCAGGATGGGTGTAGTAGGGCTCGCCGGAGAGACGGACGTCCTTTTCGTGTGCCTTGACGCAGAAGCGGAATGCACGTGCGATCAGATCAGGGTTGAACCGCGTTAGGTGGCGCTGACCCTCGCTAAGGAGAAACGCCAAATCTGCATCGACGTCGAGACCGAACGTATGCGACGGAAGCTCCTCGGAGGAGCGACGTGATCGAGCGGATGTGGAGGCGGCACGCGACATGCGCGAATCTATTGGATGATGAACGTTGAGTGCAGTCGACGATTCACCGAACGGACGATGACAAAGTAACACCCCGAGGCCAAGTTCGATACGTCAAAACTGCCGTACGCATCGGCAAGCCTTCCGTCAAAGGTCGTCATCATCCTTTGCCCGGTTGTCGAGTAGACCTCGACGACTGCCTGCTCAGCCCCATAGGAACCGGCATTGGCAACGCGCCAAGAAAAGCCCGACGCGCGCGAGCCGTTGACGATCAGCACGGGTTCGTCGCCATCGACAGACGATTCGGTCACCGACGTCAGCACCGTGTCCGGATTGGCAGCCTCCTCAAGCCACGCCAGTCCGCGGTCAAGTATGGTCGTGCGCTGCTGGCCATCAAGGAATCGAGACGCATTGATGCCCATCACGATCGAGCGGAGCGTCTGCTTCTCAAATCGCACGGCACCGGATGCGGTATCACCCTTGCGCAGCATCATGCTCTTCGATCCCGAGAGGGGGCGGAGCAAGAAGTTGGGAACATAGTTGCCCCCTCGCTGGTGATTGAGGCGTGGCAGCTGACAGTCGATCAGCGTCATTCCCGCCGTCACAGGGTCGGCCAACACGCCGGTGTAGATCCGCTGACCCCTGAGGCTGTCATTGTTCTCAGCTCCGAGGGGTGCAGCCCCAAGGCTCCTGAAGAATGCTCCAGACATGGGGAACTCAAGTCGTAGCGCAAGAGGATCATCAGCAATGAGAAACAGGTCAACATTCCGGGCAAGAAGCGACATGATGACAGCCTCATCGACGGCACTGATCTCACCGAAGGATCCGCTGTTCCAGAGTGCCGTCTTGAGTGAGGAAAGCTGGTCGGCTACGGTAACAAAGATGTCCGAGGGGATCGTCACGTATCCCATACGGGACGTCAGAGCAACGGCCTCTCGGATGTCGAACGTGCCGTTGCGTTCGTCCTGAACCACAACGCGCCGAAGCCCAGTCGGCACAATGGCTGTTGCTGCGCGTAACCCCATGATGTCTCCTTGGCTCACCTCGGCGATCTCGGCAGTGGTCACCGACAGCGTGTCAAGTGCGGGCACGATGATCTCGACTCGACCCGTCTGCGTCGGATCGATCGACGGTGAATCCGTGAGCAACTCCCAATTTGTGCTTCGCCCCGTCCGTGAACTGGTCCAGCGCACCTTCAGGGCAGGTGTTACAGAGGACGTCCCGGCGTTGGTGTAGAGAAAGGTCAACGTATCTCCGGTGCGAGCAGCCACGACATCCCGTGCGGCCACGAGGGAGTTCTCAGAACCAAGATCTATGCGGCAGATGCGGGCCGTTGCTCGGTCCACAAACCAGATGCGCTGGTCCGGTCCGACGGTCAGTCCGAGCAGTTCCGTTGCTCCCGTGGAGATCGCTCCCAGCCACAGCACGTCGGGAGATGAGATGTCGTAGACGTGGATACGCCCCGTGGCCCGATCGCCAACAAGGAGACGCTGGCCGACCACTTCGATGCCGACTGGTTCTTCGAGACTGTCGGTGATCACGGTGGAGAAGCGGGCATCAACCACGGACGTAAACTCAGTGAGGTTCTCGGCGCTCGAAGGGGGCATCTCAAGCGTGTCCTTGACCCGACCAGAGCGTGTATCAAGTCGGTGTACATGCCCCTTGCCCGGATCGACATAGTAAAGCCAGCCCGTGGAACGGTCCAAGCTCACATGTGCCGGTTGGTTGCGCTTACCGGGGGTGATGGATGTTTCCGTGTATCTCCGGATGATCCCGTCGCGGTGATCGGTGCCTCCCACTTCATGCGGATCGCGGAAATCATAGCGCGATATCCCCGGATACTTTGCATCAAGCACCCAATAGATGTTTGCCGAGTCATGGGCAATCCCGAGGCACCATGGACTCTGATGCAGCATGTCTAAGTGAGATGCGAGGCGACGTTGTTCATCCTGGTATCGAGAGGCGAACACTGCCGTGTCGCTTGACCAGAGCGTTGGACCCATGAACATATAGTTGGCATCCCCATCGCCGGGCTCACCGTTCTGGGCCGTTCCAAACGAGCCGTTGGTTCCCATGGCGATCCCCGTGGTGCGCCACATGAAGTGGTATGCTCGAGAATCCTTCTTAAGTCGAATCGTCGGCGAGGCCGATGTTGCATCATGGATGATGGCCATGGAGTGACCATTCTGGTCTCCCATGACCACCCAAAGGTCACGACCGGCAAGGGGTGCGCGGTTGAAGTCAAGGTCGATCGGTTCGCGCACTCCGTCGCCAGGTCCGGCAATGGTCGTGATCGTTGGTGACGTCGACAGATACCGATCAATGAACTCAGCTGTTGGACTGGGTGTGGCTACGAGCCCTTCCGAGGCTTCGCCGATGAGACGGGCCACGTCCATGTAAGGCGAGTCGGTGTATACCGCCATGCGCACGTTGCGGTCGACGCTCACGATGGTCGCATGCAGGTCACGCAAGGTGTCATTGATGACCCGCTGAGCGGAAATGACCCGTGCGACTGCTCCATCCTGATCGGACATGTAATGAAACACCGATGTGTCGATCTGTTGAACACGAACAAGGTCAGCCCAGCGCTGCGGCGCATCACCGCTGATTGCTACAACGCCGATGCCAAGACGCTTGAGCTCCGCAGCATGCTCGTTCAGGTACGTGAGCTGTTCGACGCAGTGCGAGCAGCGGTATCCGAGATACCGAACAATGATCAGACGATCCGGCATGCGTTCGATCGGAAGAGTACTCACGACCCGCGTAAGGTCGGAAAGGGGCGGAGCAGGTATCACGCCGGACTCGTGGGTCATCGACTCGTCAGCGATGACCGGGACCACGGCGCAGGAAACCATTATCAGAGTAAGGAGGCGGAATAGTCTCATCGTCAATCCAGAAAGACGTTGTGAAGGCACCAATGGGCAATGATGAACGATACCGAACATCGCCGGTAAGTTACGAGGTTCCCCTCGGCAGACTCCCCAGCGGTTGTTTGGCACCGGTAGATCGGTCGGAGCAATAAACGCAACAACCCTCGCCGGGCGTACCGACGAGGGTTGCATGTGAATCGTGTTGTCGGGGTGGCAGGATTCGAACCTGCGACCCTCTGCTCCCAAAGCAGATGCGCTAACCGGGCTGCGCTACACCCCGAACTCACTCAAGTGAGCCGCGAAGTTCGTGATTTCTGTGTGAACCACAAAAACAAAAACTTTCGCTGCCATATTGACATGGCCGCTTCACGATAGTATTGTTGCATCGTGATAGGTGATTTAGAGTGCCCCTAGACGAGTGGTGACGTCTGGGGGTTACTCGTTTCAGACCTATATCGAGCGTAGATTTGCAGCCATGAAGCACATCGTAAAACTCTTGGCTTGCACTCTTATGAGTGCGTTATTGAACACGGCTCAGCTGCCGGCCGGTGACGAGATACCGGGCGCGCCCCAGAAGCAGGTGATCGCGCTGACGAACGCCACGATCCATACCGGAACTGGGGTGACGTTGCTGAATGCAACGATCGTCTTCGATAAGGGTGTCATTACCGACATCGGACCGCGTGTGACCATCCCACCTGGAGCTCGCGTCGTGGACTGTTCCGGCAAGCGCATCTATCCAGGTTTCATTGCGCCGCTCACGACTCTCGGACTGACGGAGATTGATGCCGTTCGGGCAACACGTGATGCTGCGGAGGTCGGCTCCTTCAATCCGAATGTGAAGGCGGCGACGGCCTACAACCCTGATAGCGACCTGATCCCGACGGTTCGACTCAACGGTGTTCTGTTGGTCAATAGTGTGCCGAATGGTGGAATGATCTCCGGTCAATCCGCACTTATGCGTACCGATGGATGGACCCGTGAGGACCTCGCCGTCAATGGCTCATCGAGCATGGCCATGTATTGGCCCTCAATGGAAGTCACCAACGCATGGTGGGTCAACAAAAGCCCGGACGAACAGCGCAAGGAGTCCGAGGAAATGGTGCGCTCGATCTACGAGTTGTTCCGCCAAGCCAAGGCATACAGCGAAGCTGCGCGCGCTGGCGTCGATACGTCCGTTCGCGACGTGCGCTTCGAGGCCATGCGCGCAATCTTCGAGCGCGATCTTCCGCTCCTGATCACGGCATCAACGAAGCGACAAATCGAGGCGGTCATCGACTTCAAGGAGGCCTTTGGGTTGAAGGTGATCTTGGCCGAGGCATCTGACGCTCATCGCACGATACCACAGCTGCAGAAGGCGGGTATTCCCGTGATCATCCCGAGGGCGCACAGCCTGCCTCGGCGAGACGAAGATGGGTACGATGCAACATTTGCGTTGGCGGCAACCCTGGCCAAGGCCAACATCCCTTTTGCGTTCTCTGATGACGGAGCATGGCAACAACGGAACCTTCCGTTCCAGGCCGGAACGTCGCGGGCCTTTGGGCTCTCAGAGGAGGACGCCATCAAGGCACTGACGCTTTGGCCTGCACAGATGTTTGGGGTTGATGCCCAATACGGATCACTTGAGAAGGGCAAGAGTGCCACGCTGTTTGTCAGCAAAGGCGATGCGCTCGATACGAAGTCGAACCTTCTGACGGCCGCCTTCATCGATGGACGTGAGATCGAGCTCACGTCGCGCCACACCAAGCTTGCCAAGAAGTACCGAGAGCGCGGCAAACGGTGACGTCTGCTGCTGACGGAACGCTGCTCGCCTCAGAGCCCGTGGAGATCCCTCGCAGCGCAGTGTCGATGGCGCAGAGGTCAATGACCGAGGAGGACTTCCGACGTTTTTCGTCGGTAACGTTGCACGCCATCACCTATGCCAGCTCCGGTCTGCGCGTTCGAGGATTCCTTGCGCTTCCTCCTGCGGGACAGACGGCGTATCCGGCATTGATCTTCAATCGGGGCGGAAGCGGTCCCAAAGGCGCTCTCATCGCCGAGACGGCCATGCCGATCATCGGGCTGTATGCCTCCTGGGGATACGTTGTTGTGGCCTCCAACTATCGAGGGACAGGGGGCTCGGAGGGACCAGACGAGTGGGGAGCGGGAGACGTCGATGACGCCATGAACCTTCTGCCGCTTCTGGATTCGATGCCGTATGTCGATCGCGACCGACTTGGCATCATCGGAGGTAGCCGGGGCGGAATGATGACCTACATGATGCTCAAGCGCACACGTCGATTCCGGGCAGCGGTCACCTTTGGTGCCCCCTCCCAGATCCACGCCGTCGAAGCAAGCGCCTACATACGCAGAACGATGGCGAAGCACCTTCCGCCAGGCGCGAACGAGCAGAGCGAGGCCGAGCGGCGCAGTGCCGTGTGTTGGACCTCTGAGATCGCCCCTGAGACGCCCCTTTTGTTGCTTCATGGAACAGGAGACCGCCGGGTCGACCCAATGCATAGCCTGCGCCTTGCGACGGAGCTTCAGCAGATGCATCGACCATACAAGCTGATCATGTACGACAACGCCGATCACGTGCTAGCCGGACGCAGGAACGAATCCAATGCCGACATTCGTTGGTGGGTTGACACTTACGTTCGTAACCGCGCACCACTCCCGCGCACCGGTCCGCACGGAGCATGATACTTCGACCATTACTCTACCGTGGAATTGCCATGACCTCTGCAACAGCACGAATTCTGATGCTAGTGATGACCACCGTCTTTTGTGCGTCATCATCGATCAGAGCTCAGGAAGACAAACAGTCGTTTCTCGACTGGATGATCACCGATCAGGGTCTGCTCGAACAGATGCGCCCCATGCATCCGGAGATGACGATGGCTGAACCGTTTCCGCGCCGCTCCATCGATACAACTCTGGATGTGACTCGGTACGATATTGTTTGGGACATGTATTCGGCATTGCTAACGGATCGTGATAAGCGTCCAACTCGCAAAGCCGAGGCCTCAGTGCGCATTACAGCACGGTCACGTATCAATGGTATGGCACAGATCATGTTGAACTCCGTTTCACTCGTCATCGATTCGGTTGTGAGTCAGGGGGCGAAGCTTCCATTCTCAACAGCGTCCAACCGCTTGAGCATCACGCCACCAGCGCCTCTTGACAGGGGACAGGAGCTGACGTTCACCGTGTACTATGCGATCACAACAGATCAGAGCTGGTTGAGCATCTACTCACTTGGTGATGTGGAGCAGAATGGCATTCCGACGGGTAGCTTCTTCACGTTTGCTCAACCTGAGGGAGCTCGGACATGGCTTCCGTGCAATGACATACCGACGGACAAGGCGCTGATGACGGTGCGCGTGCGAGTTCCGAAGGATTTTACTGTTGTCTCGAATGGATTGCCCACCGATTCTGTGCCGGATGGCGATACTGCCTCGTGGCAATCATGGGCACATGATCAGCCGATGCCGACGTATCTCTTGACGATCAATGCAGCGGTGTACAAGTATTATCCGCAAGAGTATCGTCGAAAGGACAACTCTGTGGTGCCGATCCTCAACTACCATTACGATGTCGATCACGAGGGCACGCAGTACAATGCAGTTCGTGCGCTGGAGAATTCGAGCAAGTGGTTCGAGGCACTGGAGAGTCGTCTTGGCCGATATCCGTTTGCATCGTACGGCCACGTGACCGTCACGCCGATCCAATTCGGCGGCATGGAACATCAGTCAATGTCGACGATCAACCGTGTCTGGCTGACTGGCTTTTACGAGAACGGTTATGTGCACGAGGTGGCCCATCATTGGATCGGCGATCTTGTCACGTGTGCTACATGGGCAGACATTTGGCTCAACGAGGGCGGGGCATCGTTCTGCGAGGCGCTCTACTATGAGTACGTCGATGGTCAGGCCGGATACCTCAACCGATTGGGTCGATTCCGTTCATCATACCTGCGCGTTGGACTCTCCGGAACACCTGTGTACAACCCTCCTCCGGCTGCGTTATTCAGCGGGGCGCTCACGTATGCCAAAGCCGGGTGGATCTATCACATGATCCGTCGCAATGCCGGCAATGACGATGCGTTCTTCGCATCCTGGCGCGAGTATTTTGACCTCTACCGTCTCGGCTCTGCTCAGACGTGGGAGTATCTCGAGTTTCTGAAGCAGAGGTTGCCGAATCCCAACGTGCCATGGGACGTGTTCTTTGACCAATGGCTCCTCAAGGCCGGACATCCCGTACTCAGCGTCAATCTCGTTGAGTCGGCACCGGGTGCCTACAACGTGAGCATTCGTCAGACGCAGTCAGGTGCATCCGTGCCACCTGCCTTTGTTCTGTCGCTCAGGCTTCGTGCCAAGAAGGGTGCTGAGGAGGTCGACCGCGTGGTACAGGTGACCAATGCCAACGAGACGTTCACGTGGAACCTGCCCTTTGCACCAGACACGGTTATCGTGGATCCGAATCGAGATATCCTCTGCGAGGTTGAGTCGACCGTCACCTCGGTCGACGAGGCTGAGACATCCAGTTCATGGATCAAGATCGTTGGCCGCCAGCCCCTTTCAATCGGAAATGAGATCGTGGTGGCTTCCGAGTCATCAATGCCACTGCGTCTTACCCTTATTGACATTTCCGGCCGAACGGTGGCCGAGGGGACAACAACCGGCGGAATCGGGGCTCTCTCCACGGCAGGTCTCAGCGTCGGACGCTACTCGATACTGGCAGACGATGGCCAGCGCCTTGTGAGCTTGCCGGTAGCGCTTTTCAATCCCTAACACACAGCATTGATATGTCGCAACACGAGGTTGACATAGCGGCCCTCCGAAAGGAATACACGCGTGCCGGGCTGGACGAGGTAACGGTTCATCACGATCCGATGACGCAGTTTTCTTCGTGGCTCAGCGAAGCCATCGCGGCCGAAGCGCTCGAGCCCACGGCAATGGTCTTATCGACCGTAGCGACAACGGGCTTCCCTTCGTCGCGTGTTGTGCTCCTGAAAGGTCTTGATGGCGGGAGGTTGCACTTCTACACGAATTACGATAGCCGCAAGGGGCGCGAACTTGCCGAGAACCCACACGCATCGTTGTTGTTCTTCTGGCCAGAGCTCGAACGTCAGGTCCGCATCGAGGGTCGCGTCGAGCGTCTTTCACCAGACGCATCAACGTCGTACTTCCACTCACGACCATTTGAAAGCCAGCTCGGTGCTGCGGCATCGCCACAGAGTCAGGTCGTCCCATCTCGTGATGTTCTTGAGCAAAGATTCTCAGAGCTTGCATCCGCAAACATGGGTCGCACCAGCATCGACCGTCCGGAGCATTGGGGCGGCTTCGCTCTTACACCCTCAATGGTCGAGTTCTGGCAGGGGCGTCCGTCTCGCATGCATGATCGCATACGATTTCGTCGTACGGAAGCTGAGTGGGTAGTGGAGCGGCTTGCGCCGTAGCGCGGCTTCGCGGAGGGACTTTGCCAAGGGACGCGGCTGCGCCGCGGGACGCCTGCGGAGGGACTTTGCCAAGGGACTTTGCCAAGGGACTTGGCTGCGCCAAGGGACTTGGCTGCGCCAAGGGACTTGGCTGCGCCAAGGGACGCCTGCGGAGGGACTTTGCCAAGGGACTTGGCTGCGCCAAGGGACTCGCTGCGCGAGGGACTTTGCAAGGGATGCGGCTGAATGTCACGTTGTTGCGACAAGATTGCACGAGGACAGGTATAACGGGAGACCGAATCATGTCCATCCAATCACTACGCATCTATCGAGTGGCCGCCGAGCTTTCGGATGCCATTTCGAACATGGTGTCCGAGTGGCCTGAGTTTCACAAGCGAACCCTTGGTCAGCAGATCGTACGAGCTGCCGATTCTGTTTCAAACAACATAGCGGAGGGCTACGGGAGAGTTGCCATTGGCGAGCGATTGCA
>JBEAYU010000079.1:0-13061 GCA_041170435.1 Bacteroidota bacterium | reverse complement strand
TACCAAGGGCGCTGACGCAGATCGGCCGATGTGTTGACGCGCGACCATGTAGCGCCGGCATCGGTGCTCTTGAAGAGGCCGCCATTGGAGCTCTCCACCATGGCCCAAACGAGGTTGCGCTGTGCGCGAGAGACATCGACGTTGATCTTGCCAATGAGCCCCTTCGGCAAGCCCGGATTCGACGTGATCTCCTTCCACGTCTCGCCGCCGTCTGTGCTCTTGTATAGTCCGCATCCGTTGCCGCCGCTGCTCATGCTCCAAGCGTTACGATAGGCCTGCCAGAGCGAAGCATAGACGATGCGCGGATTGTTCGGATCCATCTTCAATGTCATGCCGCCAGTAGAATCATTGCGATAGAGCACCTTGCGCCAGCTTGCACCGCCATCTGTCGATTTGAAGATGCCGCGGTCAGCATTGGCCGTGAAGACATTACCCATCGATGAGACCATCACCACGTCGGCATCATCTGGGTGCACAACGATGTCGGCGATCATCTGTGCATTGCGCAGACCGATGTGCTTCCAGGTCAGGCCACCATCGGTGGTCTTGTACATGCCATCACCAGGGGAGATGTTGCCGCGGATATCTGTCTCACCCATGCCGACGTAGACCACGTTTGGATCCGACGGTGCGATGGTGATCGCACCGACGCTGCTTGTGGAGAAGGTCGTGTCGGCCACGCTGCGCCACGTCTCACCGCCATCTTCTGACTTCCACACTCCGCCGCCGGTGGCTCCGAAGTAATAGGTCTTTGGAAGATCCGCATGCCCGGCCACGGCGAGGGAGCGCCCACCACGGAACGGGCCAATGCACCTGGCACGCATGGCGCGCAGATCTACGTCGAGCTGTTGCGTCGAGGGAGTGGTCGAAGGTTGTGCCACGCTCAGCAAAGGGGCGAGCACGACGAGAGCTACACGTGCGAGAAGTTTCATCGAAGAATGGTGGCCGTCTGTGCTCCGCTGCGCACCACGTACACTCCAGCCGGAAGATTGTGACAATCGAGGATCTGCGCGGCGGAAACTACGGCAGAAACCCGCGTCGTCTTGCCCGTCATATCGGTGATCGTGGCATTCTCGTCGATGGCAAATGGAAGGCGGGCATGACCGGAGATCGCAACGATGGCCGAGGGTGCTGATGATGGGCGTTCTTCCGAGACCGATGTGGCCGCATTGATCGGGAAAATGGCGATGTCACTGGTCACTGCATAGCCCCCTGCCACGAAGGTGCGCGTCACCCACAGTTCATTGCCCACGACGGCGAGGCCTTCGGGCTTGGCACCTGGATTGAGCGTTGCAATGCGAGCTCCCGTCGATAGGTCGAAGACACGAACATCGGAGCTGAAGGTCGATACGAACAGTCGATCGATGCCATCGGACGAACTGGTATCGATGGCAGCCTCGCGTGGACCGTCGTAGCCGGAGGTTCCCACGAGGATGGTGTCGATGGCCTCTTTGCGGGAGAGATCGACGACGACAACGGAGTGTGATCCATTAACGGTGACGTAGGCCCTCTCGCCATGGATGAGTAAATGATTGGGAGTATCGCCGATGCCGATCGTCGTTGGTGTACCTGAAGAGGGGCGCAGCTCAAGGGTCCCGTTCCCACCTCCAAACGTCCCCTCACAGAGCACTGCAAGACCACTCATGCCTGCTACCTCATAAGGTAAGGGGGCTTGCGGGTTGGGACCTGTCTTGAAGCTCGTCCGATCTTGACCGGCAATGTCAAGTTCGACCACTGAGCCAGGATCGGTGAAATTGGGTCGTTGTGCCACCCAGATCGTCTTCCCGTCGGGCGAGCTTGACACCGATGACAAGTTCTCAATGGTGACGGTAAGGTCCACGGCTCGTTGGTCAGTGATGGTGAACCGCTGAACGAGATTGTCAACACCGATGTCGAACGTCGAGGTCGCGCGTGATACGCCGAATCGCTGGGCAGTGACGTTGCCCCATGCGAACTCCATGCGACGGATGACCTGGCGCGAATCAGCATCGATCGTCAGCCACGAAGCGGGCACATCTCCATCGTCGAGATTCCCGTTGAAGTTCAGATCCGTGCGAGCGCACAGAACATGCACGGCGTTGCCTGTTGAGACGATGCGCACAGGCTGCAGTGGAGTGGAGATCATCTCTTCTGCAGAGATGGGCAGTGACGCACAAATCAGTGCGCAGAAAAGGACGAGTGCACGCATGGCGTGACCCTTTCAGTAAGTACCGCCGTGATGCGCGGCGGCGAGGCATGAAAGCCTCCCGATGAATGATCGATGTGGCAGATATTCCGACTTCGGGATCAACCTTGCCGACCGCCTTCCCATGGCCCGGCATCTCCGGTGCCACAGTGACTGTCTCTCGAGGAGACGAGGTCGGTTCGTCCTCCGTTACGGCGGCGCAACCGTGCGTGAATCTCACACGCTTCCCTCACAGCACCGCACGGGGCGGTGACCACATCGGGAGCGCGAATATAGTGACCGGCTATCTTTGCCGAATGCAGCATCGGCATTGGCTCTACCTCATCGCATGGGTCGCGACGGCCACGTCGGGAATCGCCGCTACACTCTTCAGCGTGTACCTTCCGGCCATCGCCAAGGACTTTGCAGGTACCACGCCCCTTAAGCAGTACATCCCCGCCTTCGGTTCAGCTGCCAGTGGTGCGTTTCTCTTTGGATGGGCCATAGGTGCGTTCGTGCTTGGGGCACTGGCCGACCGAGTTGGTCGGCGCAAAGCGATGTACATCTGCGTCCTTCTCAGCACGGTCGGCATGTCAGTCATGGGGCTGATCGATTCGTTCCCACTTCTGATCCTGGTACGATTCCTGACCGGTTTCGGGGCCGGTAGTGTGCTGGCCCTTTCGACGGTGCTTGTGAGCGAGGCCTTCAATACCGGACGCCGTGCAGTTCTGGTTGGCATTCTGATCAATGCATTTCCTGTTGGCTTTATTGTGGCCGGTCTGATCGCATCGGCACAGTCGGACTGGCGCGTGGCCAGTCTCATGGCTTCGGCCACCCTCGTGCTCCCGATCCTTGTTCTTGCCTTTGTGCGTGAATCCGACATGTGGTCAGCTGCAGCATCGCAGCAGAGCCGGCCTTCGACGGCAGAGATCATTGGTCAGCCTCACCGACGTGATCTTGTCATCGGGGTGTCTCTATTCGGTTCCATGCTCGTTGGACTCTGGGCGGTCTTTGCATGGATGCCCACATGGGTCAGTCAGATCAGTTCGCCCGAATTGGCGCAGCGCAACCGCGCCATGATCAATATCATGCTCGGCGCCGGCAGCGTGGCAGGGGGCCTATTCAGCGGCTTGCTTTCGGACCGACTGGGGCGCCGCGTTGCCTCGGCCATTGCCTACCTTGGATGCATCGGCATGACGGTGCTCACATTTCAAACAGGACAGCTGCCGGGAGCATTGCTGTTCACATGCACGTTTACGATCAGCTTCTTCATCGGCATCAATCAGGGTGTGCTCAGTGGCTACATTCCGGAGTTGTTTCCAACACGCCTGCGTGGGTCTGCCACGGGCATCGCCATGAATGCCGGCCGACTCCTTACGGCCGTCACGGTCTTCTTCGTCGGCGTTCTTGTGCCAACGCTCGGTGGATACGAAAATGCCATCTCCATTTTCGCCATCGCCTATCTATTCGGACTCGCAGCTCTGCTTTGGGCTCGTGAAACACGCGGCTCAATGCTGCCGGAATAGGACTCTTACCGAAAGAATACCCCATTTGGGGTATTGAAGCAGTCTGTCATATGTCAGAACTTGCCATGCAGAGTATCAAGTACTCTGATGGGTAGTAGTTCTATTCTCGGTGTAACCTCGGGGCTGAGTGCGCACGTGGTACACGCGTTCGGCCCCGAGTTTTTTTTGCCGGACGCTTCGACGCCAGATAGGCGCTACATCAAAACGTCATAATAGGAACCGCCCACGCGTGAACTCAGCATAAAAAGCGGCGCGAGTCTTGGCTACCGCTTCACATGTACGACGTGTATGCCTAAGGCTGCGGCAGCTGCGCAGTTAGCCTCTGAATCGTCAACAAGCACGGTGCTGGACGGTTCAAATCCCTCCTCGTCCATCACGTGCAGAAAGGCCTCTGCGTCGGGCTTTCTCTTTCGCATCACGTAGGAAAGATAGACGTTGTCAACCAGCTCGAAGACCGGCCGGCAACGCTCGAGGCAATCCAGATAATGCAGTTCGGAGATGTTCGAGAGTATCACGGCGGTGCTTCCTTCCTGGGCAGCGTGCTGCGTGCGGAGTCGATGTACCTCATCGGCGGCGTTGGCGTAAAGCCCCTTTTCAAGGATCGCACACCATGCCTGATCGATCGCCGCATCATCGCACGTGAAGCCGAACATACTTCGTAGCTCCGTGCGAAACTCTGCCGTGCTTAGGTCTCCTCGGTCATAGGCAACGAAAAGCCCATCCTGCTGCTCCACTCCAAAGGTGATCGGCAACCCATTGTATCCCTGAAGTGCCATCATGCTCCGACGCGTACGCTCGAAATCAATGTCGAAAAGAACCCCACCAAGGTCGATGATCAATAGTGTTGGCATTGGACGAGTTACGAGTGACAAGTGATCGATTTACTAGCCCCGGGCCTTGGCCCGGGATGACACAATCCCGCTTGGATCCCCGCTTTCGCGGGGATGACGGAATGGATCCCCGCTTTCGCGGGGATGACGGGCCCAAAACCCAAAACCTGTCAGCCGTTCAATACCGGAAATACAACCAGCGTTGATCATCGATGGAGGCTTTCGAACGGAGATTGGCCACGAATGCATCCCACGCTGCTGTCCGTTGCTCTCCTTCAATGTCGGCCTTTCGCAGTTCAAGCCACATTGGGAACTCATCAGGGTTGGCCGCGTTGATGCCAGTGATGTTGACAGTGTACCAGCCATTGTCGCCTAGGAACGGACCATGCAGGTCGGGGACACGTTTGGAAAGGATCTCTCGAGCTGCCGTCTGGTCATACATCGCATCTCCAAAGTACCCGTCTCCGGTGATCGTCAGGCCGCGTGCCACCTGCACGCCGCTGGGCTTGTCGGCGAGGAACAACGTGCCATCATCAAGGCGGCTGGCAAGCCCCCTGACACGTTTGGCCAGGTCACGTCGGGCGTCGCATCCACGTTGCCGGATGATCGCATCGGACATCGGCTGTATGGCAGCTTCGAAGGGTAGGGGGCCGGCAGGCACACTGTCGATGACGACGGCCATCACAACGCCGCGCTCCGGGGTGTCGATCGGATCGCAGGCGGCGGCCACTTGTGTGTTGAAGGCCACATGTGCCAGCCGGTAGGAGCCGTACACCTTGTCCTCAGCAGTGAACCAAGGAGAGAGTGCGATGTTGCGCCCGAAGCGGCCGGCGACGCCGCCGAGTTCGACACCGCTTTCGTAGAGGCTGACGGCCTCGTTCACCACGCTAAGGACGCTATCGACGGTTTGCTTGGAGGGATCGATCGGCGAGACCACGAACCGAACGCGGACGATGGGGGCTTTTGAGTTCTTCTGCTTGATGACTGAGTCCACCAACATGATGTGCACACCGCTTGGATGCATGATTGGCCCAACCGCCGCACCCACTTTCGCTGTTCGCACACGTTGATAGAAGTCCTTGTGGGATGCCGAGTCTGCCGAGAGTCGAATGGCCCCCGTCGAGGTGGTCGAAGCAACACTGTTCCAGATCGAGTCGCGCACCTTTGCTGACCGAGCTCCATTGAGGAGGGAAACGAATCGGCCGATGTTGGCAAGCACAAGCGTCGAATCAATCGGAGCCGCCGTCAAAGGCCATGAAAGAACCGCCAGACGGCGCATTGGCTTTGCCGTTGTGTACAGCTTGGAATTTGCCTTATGATAGGCCTCGAGCTCGGAGACGTTCGGACGTGGCAGGTCCTTTGCGCACGGCACCAGGACCACATCTCCGGTGATGCTTGATGCCGTTAGACGGAACCGTTCGCGAAGGCCTGTGGTATCGAGGGTCACGCCGTCGGTGATCTTCCTGCGTAGCCGACTCTCGGTCTCGGCAAACCCGATGAATTCGCGCCATTGGGCGATCGTGGCCTTGAGCTGTTTGACCTCTTGATCTTGGTCAGCGGCCGACATCCCCTGCGTATTGGCCCGAACGATCGAGTCGGGCCGAAGTACCATTGCTCGTAGTAGTTCCTTGTCAAATCGGCCCTTTGAATCGACCACACCTCTGCGGATGTAGTCAGGAGTTGCCTCCAAGAGGACGCTGTCGACATCGTTCAGTCGCACCGTCACGCCGTGGTCCGACGAAGCACGCAGCAACAACCGCCGCTGAACGATGTCATTCCACGCGGCCTGCATGATCTCGGACGGATCGACCGGTCCGCGGATCTGAGCGTACTCTGTGCGCCGCCCAATCTCACGGGAGTACTCATCGAGCCATACCGTGTCTCCGTTGATGACGCCGGCAAGGGGGCGAGGTGGGGTAGAAAGACCCTGGGCAGCAGCGTAAAGGGTGCCGAAAAGACCGAGAAGGATCGAGCGGATGATCATGGCGGCAAAAATACCCAGTGTAGATTCGCGGGAATGAACTCCTTTGAAATTCTTCAGGCAAAGCGAGCACTCATTGCGATGCTGAGGGCCCGGCCCGCATGCAGCATGGTTGCCGGTGAGGCCGTTGATTCCCTTCGACAGGCCGGACACCGCGTCAGCCGGGACGTGCTGGAGGTGCTCGTTCGCGGAAGTGCCGACTCGCCCCTAGAACTAACGAGTGATGGTATCGTCCGACTCGTGCGCGGGGTGGATTAAGTCCGTCACAAGATTTACATTTGACCCATGCAACCCAACAGTGTCACATCGCCCCTGACGTATTACGTTGCTCTATCCCTGCCTCTCATGGCGTGGATCGGTGTCGAGGCAGGTTCAGCGTTGACTGCGCTAGGGATGGTCTTTGCCTTTGTCGGTCTGCCCTTCCTTGATGTGATCACAGGCAAGGATGATCGTTCACCCGAGCCGTCAGACGTTGCCGCGCTCGATGATATGATCTCGTATCGGCTGATTCTATATCTCTATGCGGTGGTGCAGACGTTGCTTCTTTGGCGCCTGCTGGAGATATGGAGCGCTGCGCACTGGACATGGTTGGAGTACGCAGCCAGCGTCATCAGTATAGGGACTGTCACGGGTGGACTCGGGATCACGATCGCGCATGAGCTGGGCCACCGGAATTCAGCCTTGGAACGCGCGCTCGGATACTTCCTCCTCATGCAAGTGGGCTATGTCCACTTCGCCAAGGAGCATGTTGCCGGACATCACCGTAACGTGGGTTTGCGATATGATCCGGCAACAGCACGAAGGGGCGAATCTGTCTATACCTTCATCCCACGCTGCGTCGCCCAGAGCTGGCTACACGTCTGGCAGATGGAGGCTCAACGCCTTCGCAACCGAGGTATGCTGCCGTTTGGCCTGCGCAACCGCATGTGGTGGTGGTCATTGGCAACGCCGGCGCTTGCGGTCGGCATCGCCTATGTATACGACTCGAACACCGCTTGGCTTTTTCTTAGTCAAGGCGTGTTTGCCTTCATGCTGCTTGAGGCAGTCAACTATGTTGAGCATTACGGGCTCGTGCGTGCAGAGATTCGCCCCGGTATCTATGAGAAGTTCGGACCGCAGCACGCTTGGGAGGCCCGCTACACCGTTTCGAACGCGTTTCTCTTCAAGCTCCAGCGTCACGCCGATCATCATTTGCAGCCGCAGCGACGCTACCAGTCTTTGAAGGTTCACGACGAAAGTCCACAGCTTCCGCAGGGGTATCCGGCCATGGTCATACTTGCGCTCGTCCCACCGCTATGGCGCAGGGTGGTTCACCCGCGTATTCCACGTTCACAGGCTAGCTGACGGATCATGTCAAAGCGAATGCCAGCACTGCCGGCCTGGAGACGCCGAACCGGAGTGACCCTGTTTCTGCTGGGGACCTTCCTGCCGTCTTTCATCCCGCTGATATACATCCTTGGCTTCAAGGGCTGGGTCGCCGCTGCACTCACAGGGGCCTTCTCCATCGGCCTGCCCGAGCTGCTGTGGCTTCTTGCCGCATTGTTCATCGGTCGTGAAGGGGTTGCGCACTTGTGGCGCCACGTGAAGGTCAGGGGGCGACTCTTGCTGCGCCTGATTCGCCGCCTCTGAGGCTTTGATGCAGCAGACAGGTCGGAGCTCGTGTTCCGTCAACTTCGCGTATCTTTGCCGTCATTTTGGTCCCGTAGTTCAGCTGGATAGAACGTCAGCCTCCGAAGCTGAAAGTCGGTGGTTCGAATCCACTCGGGACTACTTGTCAGGTGACAGGTTTTAGGTTACTGGTTACAGGAGCGGGCGAAGATCGGATGTGCGTGATCTCGCCCGACGACGGCGAAGTGAATGATCGTAAGCTGTCAGAGTTTTATGACGCGAAGGTAGCTGGTGCAACGCGATGGCGAGTGAAGTGTAATGATGTACGGGCCGTCCGGAAAGGATCTAAGGTCGACGCTGCATTCCGGCATCGTGCATAACTCTGAATGCAGTAGACGCCCTTGAAGATCCAGTACAGAGACCATCGCGTCATCGTTAGCCCCCTCGCGCCGAATATGAAGGAATTCGGACACTGGTTGCGGGTACGCCAAAAGACTGTCGACTTCAGGTGACTTGATGGAGCAGACGCTGATGAATTCCTTCGCCCCAACATCTGGTCTTAAGCCAGAGTAATCGTAAAATCCCGGAACGGGAACCCCTGCTTCAACGAGTGGACTTGCCACCGACAACTCGAAATTGTCTCCATTACGGTCGATGAAGAGTGGATCCTGCTGTAATGGCGCTTGCACGGTGATTCTTGAACTGCCAGAGATGTCCGATAACATCGACTGGAGCGCATCAGCAATCCCAATGGGGATGCAACGATACTGACCATAGATCTCCTGCGCCACAGCAATAGGCGCTCCGGGTTGATACGAAAAGAAGTTGTCGTTGATTGATGACAACTGAAACGTACCGTTACTTTTTCGATTTCCAAGATCAGAGAAGAATATAGGGTGCCGTGTGCCGTGCGTGATGCTATTGTTTATAAAGGTTGCCGATTTCCACTCAGCCCGCTCGGATGTGATAGAAAACCCCAGTGAATCCTCTGAGTGAAAGGTGTTGTTAAGGAAGTAGATACTGCCGGGTGCGATGTTCCCGTTGTAACCGGAATTCGTCTTTATGGCCAGACCTTGATTGCGGTAGTTAGATCCTACAGGAGAGCACTCGACGAAGAAAACATCATCAGCTTCGGCACGACGCCCTGCCATTCCTGATATCACATTACGGTAAAATGTACGCGGCCCGATGAGTGGTGGAGCTGCTGAGATGCCAGCCATGGGCCTGATGACTATGTTGTGCCATGCACGAAGATTACACCAGAGACCATCACATTCAATTGCGTCAAAGTTGTCGATAAACACGTTGTCGGAGATATCAACCTCTTGTTTGAGCCCCTTATCAAAATATCCTTCGATCCCTGAGTTGACGCCCTCGAAGTGGTTCCGACGAACAATCAATCGTGACCCATTTTCAATGAAGATCGCTGGACTCTCTACCGCTCGTCCTCGCGATGAAGCGACCGAAAAGAGTAACGTGTGAACCGCGTCGTGTGACTTTTTAACCATGGCATGTGACCATTTACCAACGCCATGCATGAATCTGCAGTTCTGGATGATCACATCATCACAACCTCCGTTCAATACGATGCCAGCGGTGCAGTACTCGAAGTGACAGTTATCGAAAGTTAGCTGATGTGCACTGCGAACGTCGAACGCACACGCGGGGTAGGAGTCTTGTTCACTGCCGAGCGGCTGGAGAATAGGGCGTCCAAAGTGTTTGAATGTTAAACCGCGGACCACAAGGCGAACGGCTTTGTCATTGCCACGAAGTGTTAGAAAGCGACTGGCTGTCGAGAGCGTAACGACTGAATCATTGGGCTCAATGCCATCAGTAGTCCTGATCCAGACCGTTCGATCATCACGAACAAAACCATCATAACCAAAGCTGAGAGCTGCAAGATTGTAGCCTCCGAGTAAGAGCTCGGAGCCCAGACTGGGATAGGGGTAAAGCACCCGTGAACCTAAACGACATATCGTCGAGAATGCTGCTTCAGCTGGTATGGAAGTCCAAAAAAGGTTCGGATCATTTGGATGCGGCGTCCAGCGGGACTTGACGCGAATGCCGCCCTCTATGATCGGCTTCGCCCCGGGAGACGCCATGATGACAACTGGGCTTTGCTCGTGACAGTCATTGGCGAAGTTTAGTCGCAATTCAGCATCGTGGTATACGCCGTCAAGAAGCATAACCGTGGTGCCACAAGGTAAACTCTCCTGGGAGAATAGAGCGGTAAGGTTGCCGGGCTGCTCGCGAGTGTACTGAGCCCCTGACCCATTGGGTGAGACCCATCGAATGACATTTGAACTGACCATATCTGTCGGCTCAGCAAGCGTTCGAACTGTCTCAACCGGCAGCGTCCGCATTCTCGATTGACTGAATGTGTAAATGCTGATTTGATACTCAGTGTCGGGTTCAAGTAGAAACAGGCTACCACGAAACTGGCGGCTACCATCAATCGTGATGTCGTCGAGCCGAAAACCCTGCAGCCAAACATCTTCACCCTTGCGTTGATATCGTACGGTGCAACTATCAACATCCTGAGTAACAGAAATCTCAATCCCAATGGACTGCAACATGGGATGAAGTCGGACCGACTGGCCAACCGCGGTAATAGGGATACCTGTGGCAATGCAGAGCAACAGGCCTCGGCGGATCACCGTAAGAATCCCCATAGAAATCATCCCTTGGTGTGATCGCATAGTGGGAAAGTTACGAACAGGGAGGGGGCGAGAAAGGACTGCACGTATTTTGGGATATGCTCATCCTGGCACACATACTGTTTTTTGTTGCGCTTGTTCCTTTGTGCGCGCAAGTTCAAGAATTGACGATCTCCACCAATGCAGGCGCGGTTTACAAACTGAGACTGCGCACCGTGTCCTCCGAACGCCCCTTTCACGAGGCCCATCATCTTCGGATAACGACGTCGAAAACCGGCAACGATACCGTAGTGACACCGATTGCAGAAGTGAACGGTCGTCATATGTACGTCGAAGTCATCGGAGTAACGCCGGACAGTGCCGGTCTTGTGCTCACATTGGTTGACGCCGATGCTCGCGTGCAGAAGAAGCACCCTGCAACGCGATGGGTTGTGATGCGCAGTGCCGCGATGGCAGAGTACACACTCGACGAGGTTGACCGTACGATCATGGTGGGGCTGACTGATATCGTGAAGGGGGCGCGCATGGTCCACAAGGGCGAGACAAAAGTTCCCATTGCCGATCTGGTTAGCATCGACCTTCGAGAGAAGCCCTACAATGAGGATCTGTCACCCCGCAAGTACGCCCTTGCCGGCATCGAACGTCTCGAACCGATGTGGCTGGCCTCCGACGAACCGTCGGGTGCGCGCACGATCCTGAATTACGGCTATGATGCAGACGGAAGGGGCATTGTTCAAGTCGTGCGGGCCTGGTACGGGCCACTTCGACGCCTTGTGTACCAGCCTGGGGCGATCGTGGGCGTAGGCAGCGTCGGTGGAGAGCCCCCTACCTTCCGCATCTTCGATGAATCCAAGGATTCATCACGCTATGCCCGGGTGACCGCTCATGCGTGGCAGGGGCCACAGAATGACACGATGATCGACGGTCGCTACATTGTGGCCTCGATGTCCATCCTGTCTTCCTGCGTCATCCCACCCAAGCGATGGGAGCAATTCCCACGCTCTGCAAACGTGACGCGGCCGGTCCGACTTGGATTTGCACCCGGCTATGAGGGATGTGCCTCAGCCCGTCACTCGGAAACGAGCTGGCCGTTTGGCACGCCCCTCGAAGAGTCGACCCCCTGCCAGATTCTCGCAGTAGGGAAGGATGCCAGTGATGCCACCTGGTACTTTGTTGGTCTGTCCATCGCCGGCGACCCTGCCGTGCGCCGCTCCTTTGGCGACTATACTGCCGGCTCCGAACCAGTGATCACCGGCGGATGGCTTCCGGCCTCAGCACTCCGCATCAGCGGCGTTGCCTTGGAGCGATAGGGGGCGCGTCAGTGACACGTCGCATTCGCGCCATGAAGAGCCCATCCGTTCCATGATGCAGCGGATCCATCTGGAGCATGAATTGCTCCGGTGCGAGTCCCGGCACTACCACCCCATGACGCTTGAAGCAAGGGTCAAGGGGCTCACCACCAAACTCAGGATGGCTGGCAAGGAACTTCTCAACAACGCGCTCATTCTCCTCGGGCATGATGCTGCAGGTGGCATATACCAGCACGCCGCCGGGACGCACGTACGAAACGTACTCTTCGAGAACCTGACGCTGCTTGCGGGCGTGACGTGACAACGTGTCGGGCGTGATGCGCCACTTGGCCATCGGCATGCGACGCGCGGTGCCCAGACCGCTACATGGAGCATCCACCAGTACAAGGTCGAACTTGCGATGATCACGGGCTGCCGAACCCGGCTGACGTCGTTCAACCGTGATACTTCGCACGCCGGCACGATTTGCACGTGGACCGATCTCTTTAAGCCTATTCCACTCTATGTCGTTGGCAACGATCTGCCCCTTCGCCATCTGAAGATCAGCCAAGTGAAGCGACTTGCCACCAGCCCCGGCACAGGCGTCGAGAATGACCTCGCCCTGCCTGGGATCGCATGCATATCCTATGAGCTGACTGCCTTCGTCTTGGATCTCGACGATGCCACCCTTGTACAGTGGATGCTGCAGAAGATTGATGCGCTGGTTGATGATGATGGCGGCAGGAGAGAGGGGGCTTGCAATGGCGTCTATGCCTTCCGAATGTAGGTGCTGCAACGCACGCTCGCGCGTGGCTCGACGCAGATTCACGCGCAGCACCAGCGGTGCTGCCTGCGTCATGCTCTGCCACACATCGGCGGCATCGCTCCAACGCGCACGTGTGGACTCCAGCAGCCAGTCCTGGGTACACACGCGCACGTGCTCAGGTAGCTCATGCGTCCACGGGCCGAGACCATCAAGCCCCTTTTCCATCAGAGCATGGCCGGC
>JBEAYU010000078.1:0-33167 GCA_041170435.1 Bacteroidota bacterium | reverse complement strand
TGGCCACGCCCCCTGGATCGTCCACATGCGTCAGACGGTTCTTGTTGGTTTGATAGTGGTAGATGAGCGAGTCCATGAGCGTCCCTGCCGAATCCACACGCACGAGGCTCTTGATGTTGCCATTCCCATCGTACGTGTACGAAGATCGATAATTCGGGGTGGAAGTCCATGATGCCGCCTGACGTATCATCAGCGAATCCGTGCGCAGCCGGTTGAGGACGTCGTACCGGTAGCGCGAGGCGAGAGGCATACCCAGCCCCTCTGGCGACCGCGTGCTCCACTGCCATGTGGCGATATTGCCGTTGTAGAGTCCGGCTTGGGGCTCTACATGCCACGATGCGCCTGCACCCGCGATGCTATTCTGCGTTGAACCTGCGTGGGCGAAGTCGGCATCATGATATCCCAAGGCCATACCGAACGCATCCCGACCGAAGTGTTTCCTACCGTCGCTGTGACCATCCTTAGCAGGATCAAGCGCCAAATCTAGTGAGCCATGATTGATTGCCTTGAGCCAACCAGACACCGTATATGTGTAGTCCATCCCCTGTACCGAATCACGCCCAAGCTCAAGACGCTTCAGTGATCCATGCGCCGAATACTCGTACGCCGCTTGACGATCCCACACATACCCATCAACCGACGTCTCCACGCTCCGCACGCGACCGTCGTGATCATAACGATACCGATGGCGCAGTGCGTCCGTTTGCTCCGGTCTATACCGAACTTGGCGCACCTTTCCTGAGATCACATCGTAGTCGTAGCCAACATAGGCAAGGAGAGGCTCTGAGAGTTCAGGTGTGGACCATGTCCAAATCTTAGTTGAAAAAACAAAGAGGCTCGAGCAAGGTTGGTTGATTGGACCTACCAACAAAACCGGCTACTCTGAGCAGCAGCTCCAATGCACTCCAAACATGCGAATCCGGAGATCGCCGCCAGGTTCTCTTCTGCTGATCCTAGCGCGCCTGTCGCCTCCTCTCCTGACAGAGCACGTACCCCGCCACTCGCACCCCGGGCCAAGCCCCCGGGCTAGTAAAGCGATGGCGCGTCACTCATCACTCGACAAAGCCCACTTGCCTGCGCCCATCAGTACGATGGAGAGGAATGCGATGAAATACATGAGTGATGGCTCTTTATCGCCCAAGGGATCTGCCAGGTGGACGTAGAACGCGGCAACGCCCATGGTGAAAGCCGACAAGGCGGCCGCCCAGCGAGTCTTGTATCCGATGATGATCAGCAAGGGGGCAAAGAACTCACCCACAACTGCTAGGAACAGGGAGATGGTCGGCCCCATCCACATGAAGTCGAAGAACTCGATCTCGCCCCCTGCCATAAGCTTTTGCAGCTTGGGCCAGCCATGCGTCATCATGAGCACTGAGATGCCAACGCGGAGAATGAGTTTTCCGGCGTCACCAAAACGGTTCATCACAGCCCCATCTTGCGGCGGATCGCGGCGTCGATGCGACGCAGTGCTTCCTCAATGTTCTCAATGCTGTTTGCGTACGAGAATCGGATGAACCCTTCGCCAAATGCACCGAAGGCCGTGCCGGAGAGGCACGCTACGCCCCCTTCATATAGGAGGTAATCGGCGCACTCCTGTGACGTCATGCCGGTGCCTTCGATGTTCGGGAACACATAGAAAGCGCCATGGGGCTTGTGGCAACGGAAACCGGGGATCTTGTTCAGGCCTTCGACGATCACATCGCGCCGATGCTCGAACTCCTTGAGGAATTCCGCCACATACGGCAGCGTGCGGTCATCGAGTGCCTCAACGCCGGCCATCTGCGTGAATGAGCTCGTGCATGAGGTAACGTTGGTCTGAAGCTTGGCAACGACCTTGGCGATGTCCTTCGGGAACAGCCCGTAGCCAAGACGCCAGCCGGTCATGGCAAAGGTCTTGGAAAAACCGTCGAGGATGATCGTGCGATCTTCCATGCCGTCGAACTCGGTAATCGACGTGTGCTTGAAGTCGCCATAGGTGACCTGTGAGTAGATCTCATCACTCAGAACGATCAGGTCGTGCTTGATGGCCAGGTCAGCAATCGCACGCAGATCCTCGCGCGTCAGGATGCCCCCTGTTGGATTCTGCGGCGTGTTGATGATGACCATGCGCGTCTTCGGCGTGATCAAAGCAGCAAGATCATCCACGTCAAAGCGGAATTCTTTGTCCTCGCGCAGCTGCAAGGGCACCGGCTTGGCCTGGAGGAAGTTGATCACCGATTCATAGATCGGGAAGCCCGGATTTGGATAGATCACCTCATCACCCTCATCGATGCAGGCCATCATGCCGAAGAACATGATCGGCTTCGCGCCCGGCGTGATCACCACGTGATCAGCGTCGTACTTGGCATAGCCACGGGTCTTGTTCACGTAATCGGCCACCGCTTTGCGCGCATCGGGCAAGCCCGCTGCCGGACCATAATGCGTGAAGCCCTTATCGAGTGCATCCTTTGCCGCCTGGATCACATTCGGTGGCGTATCGAAGTCCGGCTCTCCGATCTCAAGGTGAACGATGTTCTTTCCCTGAGCCTCCAGAGCGCGTGCTTTGACAAGTACTTCGAAGGCGGTTTCTGTGCCGAGTCGGGAGATGCGTTGGGCGATGTGCATGGGCGGGTTACAGGTTACAGGTTACAGGTTACAGGTTATCCTCGTCATTCCCGCGAAGGTGGGAATCCATCTTCGTCATTCCCGCGAAGGCGGGAATCCATCCTCGTCATTCCCGCGAAGGCGGGAATCCATCTTCGTCATTCCCGGCCTGCGCCGGGTCGACGATGGGGATCAGAAATCCGCGATCATGTGCCGTTCAGGTGCGGTGATCTCGATCACTCGAGCACCATCGTTAGACGGGTCATTTTTCAGAGCCACAGTCCAATGGCGTTCGGGCATTTCGAGACTGGCCCTTTCCGGCCACTCAATGAACTTGATTGCGCTTCTATCGTTGACCATTTCAGCGAAGCCGACGTTGCGGAGCTGTTCGGGAGTTTCAATCCGATACAGGTCTACGTGGTAGATCGTGATGGGAGAGCCCCCTGCCAGAGAGCCGTCATACTGATTGATGATGGCAAACGTTGGGCTCGTTACAATGTCCTGAACGTTGAAGTGACGGCACACGCCTCGCACGAACTCGGTCTTGCCGGCGCCGAGGTCTCCCTCAAGGGCTACGACGTCACCCGGACTGAGCTGAGCTGCAAAGTCCTCACCGAGGTCCTGCGTCTGCCGCTGATTGTTTGAGTGAAACGCTTTTCGGTCCATGAATTCACGGCCCATGTGGAACAAGGTTCCGGAAGGACCATGGAAGCCATGGGCGTTACCGGGGCTCCAAAATTACGACGGGGAGGACCATCTCTTCGAGAGAAATTCCGCCGTGTTGGAAGGAGTCCTTGTACTTGGCCAAGTAACGGTTATAGTCCGTCGGATACACGAAGTAATGATCTTCCTTGGCGATCACTACTGATGTGGACGAACCGGGACCTACGGGTATGCGCATCGACTGTGGGTCTTTGACGATCATCGCATCACGCGGATCGGCTTGAACATTGCGGCCGATCTTATAGCGAAGGTTTGTCGTCGTCTCCCTGTCTCCGATGACCTTTGAGCCGCGCATGCACCGCACGGAACCGTGATCGGTGGTGATGACGATCTGCACATCCTTGATCGTTGAGAGGGCGCGTAGGATTCCATAGAACGAAGAATGCAGGAACCATGAGCGCGTCAGTGAACGGTACGCCGACTCATCTGGAGCGATCTCTTTGAGGATCGGATAGTCCGACCGCGAGTGAGCGATCATGTCGACCGCGTTGATGACAATTGCGGTCAGGTGGTTCTTGGCGTGACGGTGAATGTCGGCCTCAATGCGTTTTCCAAAATCCGTATCGATGATCTTGATGTAATTCAGGTCATTCTTCAGTTGTACGCGACGTCGCTGCAACAACAGCTGCAGCAGTTCCTTTTCGTGGCGGTTCAGGGTGTGCTCATCGGTACCGCGCTCATCGATGGTGTACTGCGGATAGTGCTTGTTGATATCCGTAGGATACAACCCGGCGAAGATGCTGTTGCGTGCATACGGCGTAGCCGTTGGGAGTATCGAGCAGTAATAATCTCGTTGAACTGAGAAGAGGGGGCGAACAAACTCCTCCATCATCAGCCATTGGTCAAGCCTCATGCAGTCGACCACGATGAAGAACGTTGGCCGTCCGTTGGCAAGCCTTGGGATCAAGAACTGGTCGGCAATATGCGGGGAGAGCAGCGGGCCCCCTTCCACTCTCTTGTCAGTAAGCCAAGCCGGATACTCTTCTGCGATGAACTTCGAGAACTCGGCGTTGCACTCCTTCCATTGTCCGCGCAGTGACTGTTCGAGACCAACGTCCGGGTGCTGATCAAGCTCAATCGAGCGCTCGACGAGTTTGAGGTAGACGTCTAACCAGTCGCTCCACTCCATGCGATCCATGAGTTTGCGCGACAATTGCGAGTAGTCCTGATGGAATGACTGTGTGATCTTCTGCTCTGTAATCCGCTGTGACTCAAGAAACTTCTTGCATGCGGCCAGGATCTGCGTCGGATTCACCGGCTTGGTAAGGTAGTCATCGATCTTACGTCCGATGGCCTCCTCCATGAGCGACTCTTGCTCGTTCTTGGTCACCATCACCACCGGCAATGATCGGTCAATATCCTTGAGAACGGCAAGCGTGTCGAGACCCGACATGCCAACCATCGTCTCATCGAGAAACACGAGGTCATATCTCTTCGATGCCGCCATTTCCACAGCGTCCTCACCGTTGGTGGCCGTATCAACGCTGTAGCCACGTTGCTGCAGCAGTATGATGTGCGGCCGAAGAATGTCGATCTCGTCGTCAACCCAGAGGATGGAATTCATGGACAGGTTACAGGTTACAGGTTACAGGTTACAGGTTCTTCGTCTCCCCGGCGCAGGCCGGGGTCCATCGTCGTAAACAGGCACACGAAGGTGACGTCAGGCCAACAAAGTTATTGATGGGAGCAAGGTCCTTCGCCGCTGCGCGGCTCAGGATGACGCGCACGCGGTGGCGGCGAGAAGAGGTCCTTCGCCGCTGCGCGGCTCAGGATGACGCGCACGCAGTGGCGGCGAGAAGAGGTCCTTCGCCGCTGCGCGGCTCAGGATGACGCGCACGCGGTGGCGGCGATATGAACTTCGATGTTCATGTCACGTTAGGTGGTGATAATCACACTAGGCGTGTTATGAAGCACAACTGTGTGTACATCATGAGCAATCGCTCTCGATCTGTCCTTTACGTAGGGGTTACTTCCAACCTAGCGCGTAGACGCATTGAGCACCAAAATGCTACCGACAGTTCATTCTGTGGCAGATACAAGGTCGTCGATGTGATATATGTCGAGTGGTTCGATGACATCGTAGATGCAATCGCCAGAGAAAAGCAGTTGAAAGGCCAACGTAGGGAGCGAAAACTTGCACTGATCCGTGACCGTAATCCTCGGTTAGCAAGCCTGTCACCACCCTTTTTCGAGTTCATGGAGTAGCATCACCGGTGAAGCAGCTTTCAAGGGCCTTAGCCGCAGCGCGGCCCGGGATCATGCGCGCGGTGGCTTCGATGATGACAACTGCATGCTGCGTCATCCTGAGGAGCCAAAGGCGACGAAGGACCTCAGGGCGCAATCACCGCCATTGTCGTCGTCGCTCGGGCAATCAGCTCTTCGTTTCCGTTATCATCGATGCAGAACACATCTGCTTCGCAGAAGTGGAAGGCCCTGCCGGGCTTGACCACGCGGCCCACAGCGCGTAAGAGTCGCCCCCTACCCTTGCGGAAATAGGAACATTTGAACTCGGCGGTAACGGTGTGTTCATCGGGGCCAACGAGGGTGAATCCCGCAAAGCCCGCCGCCACGTCGGCAATCGTAGCTGTCACTCCCCCATGCACAAGGCCGAGCTGCTGCTGGTGTTCGCGGGCAAGGTCGATCTCGGCCACAACATATCCTGGCTCAATGAGCGTCAGGCGACATCCGATATGCTTCATGAACTCCTGGTGCTCGAGGTGCCCAATGATGGTGGCGCGAAAGTCGGGGTTCTTGAGGGTGAAGTTCATCGGGCAAAAATAGCCTCCGCATGAGCACGCAACAGGCACATTATAGCCACTACCATCGGCGACACTCCGACTGGTAATTGTCCTATATTGGCCGGTTAGGTGGAAACTCTGGAGGGACAATGAACAAGGAATGGTGGTCATCCTTGCGGCAGCGCGTGGATGTCGATGCGGTGCATGCCATGGAGGAGATCTTTGGCGAAGGCGGCGACCGCGAGCGCCTGCGTCATCTGCGCGACATTGACGCTCTGGATGAACCATCCTTCCAAGAGGCATTTGCCGGACTTCCACACGGTGCTCAGGAGCTCATCTCCCGCAGTGACCTGCCGCCATTCCTCTCTGAAATGCCAGGTCTGAAAGGGGCTCAAGAGCGCGCTTGCACGGTGTTCCGCGAACAGTCACTTGCCTTTATCATCGCGCTGCTGTGCAAGTCCCTCCCCGAGTGTTATGCCGGGGCACGCGGAGCGAAGGTCTTGGCTCGCACAGGGGCACTCGGAGAGCCACGTCGCGACCGTAAGGGGCTCGACGACACGATGGTCCGCCGTGTGATGGAGACATCCGTCTTTGTGCAGAATGTGATGAACTGGGACATGTGGACAGCGCCGAACACGCCGGCCATCCGAACTATTCAGAAGATCCGGCTCTTCCATGCCGGAGTTCGCGTCATGATCGAACGTCATGGCCAGCGCGATGGCCGGCCTTGGGATTATGAGGCCGACGGAGCACCGATCAACATGCAGGACACCGTGGGCACGCTGCTTGCGTTCTCTCTGCAATCCATTCGCGGAGTGCGCGCTCTGGGATACAGTATCTCCAGGGAAGAGGAGCGCGACATACTCCTTCATTGGATCGTGATCGGACACCACCTCGGACTTGCCGAAGATGTCCTGAAGGCCGCGTGGGAACATCCCGAAGCCATGTGGGAGATGGTCTGCACCGACGAATTCGGATGGTCACAAGAGGGTGATACTCTGACCACCGCCCTGCGAGCATTCCTGCGAGACCATGTGTTCTTCTTGCAGCATAAGCGATTCGTCCCCCTGATGTTCATGAAGCGTCTGATGGACGCTCGGGCGATACGGGCTTTGCGCCTCGATAAGATTGAGCAATCGGGCGGGCGGCTGTACGACGTGTTGTTTGGCCTGGTGTTTCTAACACATGGACTTCTCATGAAGATACCCCTGATCGGTCCGGCCATCACTCGGTGGATGGGCTCTGAACTCATGGAGTTCACCACCAAAAGTTGGGCCGGGGCGAATCCGACCGAGATCACCCTTGAACGCGAACTTCGATCCGTTTGATACGCACGAGGTGAACTATGCAATGGTTGAACACTACCGATTACACGATCCTTGAACATGCACTCTTCGGTACCGGGTGTTTTCTTTGGGTGATAGCCTACGGCATCCTCATCAGGAACATCATCGTCTACAAACGTCTTGAGATGCCCACCATCGCCGGGTGCGGAAACTTCGCATGGGAGTTCGTGTATTCGTGGTTCATTATCACGGACATGGGCGCGCTCATGTTGTGGGGCTATCGAGCGTGGTTCTTTCTCGACATCTTCATCTGGGCAATGCTGCTGAAGTACGGACGTGAGGACACGTTTCTGCCACCTCTCAGACGCCACTTCCCGATCTATGCCATTGCGCTGACAGTGGCATTCGGAGCAGCCTATTGGTTCATGAAGCAGGCAGGATACGAAACAAGCATTGGTGCTGTTTCCGCCTACCTTCTCAACACCGTCATCAGCGTGCTGTATGTTGTGAACTTCTACAGAGTTCGTGATCGTGACCATTACTCACTCGCCATCGCATGGCTGAAGTTCCTCGGTACGGGGCTCATCAGCCTATTCATGCTGATGCACTATCCTGACAAGCACTTCATCCACCTCTTGGCGGCCATCATCACCATCTACGATGCTTGGTACGTGGGCGCCCTGCAAGCGCATCGACGTGGTGTTGTCATTGCCTACGAGTCCTGATGATACCCTCCGCCTATCGCTCTCTCGAGGTCCTTGCAGATGGACCTCAACTCCGGATCGTCCGCGGTGAACGTCTCGTGGACAGCCTCCCGGTGATCATCAAGAGTCTTCGCGCCACCGCGGATTTCACGGCGCGACAGCGGCTGCAGAACCATTTGCGTCTTGCGACAGGTCTGCACATCCCCGGCATACCACAGATCGTCGACGCCCTCGACGCTGCCGACGGATACATCGTCATGCATGACGGGGGTGCACTGACGTTGTCTGCCCGCCTTGCCACCGGTCCTCTCTCGCTCGACGCCTTCTTTGCGGTTGCCACAGACCTAACGCGCATCATAGCCGATCTGCACGACGCACGCATTCTTCATCGGGATATCGCTCCACAGAACATCCTTCTCGAAGCGAGGACATTGGCCCCCTCCCTGATCGATCTCGGGCTGGGACTGCGATTGGATTCAGACGGGACGGCATCGGCTGACAGAAGTGCCGGTGGTACCATTCAGTACGTGTCGCCCGAGCAGACGGGGCGTATGAATCGACGCATTGATGCACGCTCGGACCTCTATGGTCTGGGGGCTGTCTTCTTTGCCATGCTCACCGGTCGTCCACCCTTCGTCTCGGATGACCCATCCGAGCTCTTGCACGCCCATATCGCGCGCAAGGCCCCGCATGTTCGTGAACTTCTTCCCGGCGTGCCGTTCGAAGTGGATGAACTCGTGGACATTCTTCTGCGCAAGGACCCTGAAGAACGCTACAGGTCGGCGCGCATTCTTCTTGATGACCTCACGATGCTGCACACAGCGCTCCGCAACGGTGCACCGTTGCCGGCGCTCCGCGGTGCCGGTTCCGTGCGCCGCATCGTTGTCCCGAACATTGTTGCCGGACGTGATGCCATCATTGATCGAATTGTCCCGAAGAATATAACGCCGACGTCACCGCGCATCATCATCGTGCGTGGAGAGGCCGGTATCGGAAAGTCCGCAGTTGTGCGCGCCGCCGCCGAACGTGCTGCGCGACGCGGCGACCATATTGGCCGAGGCTCGTACGATCGGGTCTACCGTGGTCAGCCAGCCTCCGCCATAACCGCCGCGCTGATGGAATCATCGTCCTTCCTCAAAACCCTCGAAGGCGAGAAGCAACACCAATGGCGTGAACACATCAGCGATAGGCTACGGGGAGCCGAAGCAATCGTGGCAGCGAACCTGCCCCATCTGCGACCCTATTTCAATGACATAGGCCCCCTTCCGGAGCTCGCCCCGCGTGAGGCCCAAGCTCGCAGTCTGCGCACCATGGAGCTTCTTGCGGCTGCGATAGCACCAAAGCATGCGCCCATGCTTCTCGTGCTGGAAGACGTGCAGTGGGCAGATACCTTCTCGATGGATCTCATCGAAAGGGTCGTACAGGCATCGCGTGACCATGCATTGTCATTCCTCTGCAGCGTGCGTGACGGTGAAGAGGCAAGCGATTCAATCGTTGATGCACTCGTTGCATTCGGTGCCAGCCATGATGTGCCAACCGATGTGGTCGCGGTTCCGGCCCTGGATACAGCGGCGGTTTCCGATGTTCTCGCGACGGCTCTTCGAGCGCGGCCGGCCGGACTCGACCAAGCGGCGTTGCTGATTCATCGTGCAACGCGGGGCAATGCCCTGGCGGTGCGCGAGACCATCCGTCATTGTGGAACGTCAGGCACTATACGGTTCGATGCTGCGGCCTCGCAATGGGTCTTCGACTTTGAGGCCATGGCGCGGCTCGTACTTGCCGATTCCTCGTCCGACTACCTGACCGAGCATGTGCGGGGCCTCTCCGACGAACTGCGGTCCACGCTTGTGGTGGCCGTCTGCCTCGGCATGTCGTTCGTGATCGAAGATCTTGCCGATGCACGCGAACTGCCAGCCAATGTTGTCACGGATCATTGTACCGTCCTGGCCAACGAAGGTCTGCTGTATCACCGCGACGACGGAACGTATCACATTATGCATGACCGGGCAGTGGATGCAGCCCGCGACGGCATCGACGGGCAGGTGCTTGCCACGATCCACCGTCGCATCGCCGATGGTATCGCTGCGCGCACAGCAGAGCGTGGTGATGAGTTTAGGATCTTTGAACTTGTTCACCATGGCAATGCCGCGCTATCACTGCTGACAAACGATGCCGAACGGATCCGCCTCGCAGAACGCAATCTTCTTGCGGCACGCGTGAGCCGACGAAGTGCCGCCTTTGCCGCGTGCGCACAGTATGCAACAATGACCCTCAGGCTGCTCAATGCTTGCCGCACAGGCGCGCACATTGTCCGCCATGAGGCCACCCTCCTGCTTGCGGAGTGCAAGGGTATCCTTGGCGAAGTGGAAGGGGCGCGCACACTGCTCCATGAGGCCGTCCGAGAGACCGACGAGCCGCTGCATCGTGCCGACCTGTTCGGCGCTCGAATGGACCTCGAGACCGTTGTTGGCGACATGCCGACCGCCTTCCGCAATGGTGTGTTCGCGCTTCGCGAGTTGGGTATCGAACTTCCCTCGTCGCCAACGAATCTTCATGTCCTCCGCTCATTCGTCCGCGCACGTTTTGCTCTTCGCGGGCGGCGCGCTGACGACCTCCTTAATCATGCCGCACTGCGCGACGAGCGGGCACGTCGAGCCCTTCGTATCCTCGACGGGATCTCAACCAGCGCCTACTACGAATCCACGCTCATGATCGCCGTCGCCGGTCTCGAGCGCGCTCGTATAGCCTTTACGCATGGTCTCGACGATGAGTCCATCGATGCCGTGGCCTTCTACGCCATGACCCTCACACTTGTGGGAATGAAGCGGCAGGGGGCTCGTTTTGCGGATATCGCTGAACATCTGGCTGAACGCGGCTCACACCCACGTACGCACGGCATGGCATTGTTCGTGCTTGGCGCCACGACCACGATCTGGACACGGACGGCTGCAGACACCCTGGGAATCATCCAACGTGCCTTCGAAGCGTCGGTTCGTGCATCGGACGGGACGTACGCCGGCTATGCAATGGGGCATGAAGTGCAGGATCTGCTCTTTCAGGGACGCCCCATGGCCGAGATCCTGTCATCCCTCGAGCAACGATGGCAGGTTGTCCGCAACCTATTCCCATCCGAGAAAGAACCGCCCCTTATCGTAAGCCTTTTCTACACGCAAGCACAGCGGATGGCACTCGCCATACGTGGTGAGGTCCATCTGCATGACGACCTTGCGAGTTCGGACTTCAACCCCCGACAGCATGTGGATGCGCTGACCACGGCCCGCAATGCGGCCGGCCTTAGCGAATGGTACTGGAAATTGCTTTTGGTGAGTCTGCTTGCCGATGATGTTGAACACGCGCGCTCGGCGAGCGAGCGTCTGCGTCCGTGGGAGTTCGCCACCGCCGGCCAACCCTTCAGCATTGACATCACACTCCTACGCGCCATCCTTGCTGCAAAGAGCGGCGATACGACGGCGCTTCGCAAACATGCTGCCTTCCTCCGCAGGGCCGTCGCAACGTCATCTGCCTGCCAGTCACGATCGCACTTCGTGAATGGACTGGTGGCATGGCTCTCGAACAAAACATCCGTAGCTCGCGATGCCTTTGTTCAAGGGCTCGCCATGGCGCGTGCCGAAAAGAACCTCATCCTGTCCGGTTTCATTGCCGAATGGCTCGCCGTGGTATGTGACCGCACGGGGATGCCTGAGGCCGCACACTCCTATCGCGAGTTGGCATGCTCTGCATTCGGCGCGTTCGGTGCGACGATCGCCGTAGAACGACTCCGCGGTCGCACGCCAGATCGAATATCAGGACGGCGTGACGAGCCAATATCCACCCACAGCGATGCATCGGTTATCGACCTTGATCTGGTGCTTCGCGCCAGTGCGTCCATTACATCGGAGATTCGTCTCGAGGGGCTCATGCGCACGCTCCTTACCCTCGTGCTTCAGCATGCCGGTGCACAAAGAGTGATCCTGTTCACCCGCAATGATGACGTCGTGACCGTCACCGCTGAGGCGGATGCCGATGGTCGTATGGCGCTGGGTAAAGAGGTCGACCTCTCCACAGCACACCTGCGCAAAGCCCTTGACGATGCGATGCGAACAAACGAACCTTTGATCATTGAAGATGCCGGAACATCAGACGCGTACGGCCATGACCCGGATGTTGCGCACCGATCCGTGCGCTCCGTCATGGTGCTGCCGATTGCCCATAGCGGCACCCCTCTGGGCGCATTATATCTCGAGAACAACCTAACGTCGAATGCCTTCACGACCGAACGCGTGAGCGTGATCCGTCTGCTCATCGGCCATGTGGCTGTAGCTCTGGAAAATGCCCGACTCTATGATGCGCAGCAACGTCTGCTCGAAGCCATGGCCCATTTCGTTCCTGTGGAGTTTCTACATCACCTTGGTGAGCGATCCATCGTCGACATCACCTCGGGTATGGCCGTGCGACTGCCCATGACCGTGTTGTTTGCCGACATCCGTCGGTTCACAACGATCTCCGAGGCGTTGTCGGCCGATGCCACCTTCTCCTTCCTGAACACCTACCTGCGGCTCGTCGAGCCCATCATCCGTGCTCACGGAGGCTTCATCGACAAATACATCGGCGATGCCGTGATGGCCCTCTTCCCGGGCACGCCGTCCGATGCCGTCCATGCGGCCGTGGAAATCCAGCGTGCCCTTGCAGCATTCAATGACGACCGCGCGGCAAAAGACCTGCCGAAGATCGCTGTCGGCATCGGCATTCATCATGGCGACGTTGTCTTGGGCACCGTCGGCTCCGTCCACCGAATGGACACCACGGTCATCGGCGACACCGTTAACGTGGCATCCCGCCTGGAAGGCCTTACAAAGGAACGTGGCATTGGCATTGTCATCAGTGACGAGGTGCTCAAGTCCTGTCCGGTCAATGGCCTTGCCTATGAGCCCATCGGTTCGGCAGCCATTCGCGGACGCTCGCAACCTATTTTGGCCTACGAGGTGCAATACTGATGGAGCTATGGTTTTTCATTCTCGGAAGTGTGATCGTTGCACTGATCACAACAGTTGTTCATGCCCTCTTTCGCAAACGGGTTCGCCCGGCGCCCCTTGCAGAGCATAACGAGGTAACGGCGGCAGTGTACGCCACCTTCGGTGTGCTCTATGCCGTGATCCTCGGCCTACTCGTCAGCCACGGGCAAACGCGCCGCGATCTGGTTTCGGAGGCGTCCGTCCGTGAGTCTGCTCTGTTGGTCGACGTGGCCCTGTTGGCCACGGACTTCGATCCGGTAGTTGCGGAATCTCTCACACAGGCATGTTTAATATATGCTGAGCATGTGCGGACCCAGGAGTGGCAATCCGCTGCAGATGAGGATCGCATGCCCACTCACCGCATCCATTTTGATTCGATGTGGCGAATCGTGCGCGCAATTGATCCCGTTGGTTCCAAACAGCAGAGCGTGTACATGATCTTACTCGAACGTATGTCTGACCTCTCATCGGAACGATATGAACGGCAGGCAGCTGCAGGTGACCATATGAGCATGTTCCTGAAGGTGGTATTGCTGATCGGCGCCGTGGTGACTGTGCTCTTCCTGTGGTTCTTTGGCATGCAGCATTACCGTATCCATCTGGCATACACGTGGCTTGTCACCTTCATGCTCGTGCTGGTCCTGACCTTGATATTCTCGCTTGATGACCCTATGCGTCCGGGCGTTGGCGTGGAGCCCACGGACTTTGAACGCGCCTCCAACGAGCTCCGTGCAATCCTCGCGAAATGAAGTTGTGCGTCATCCGTCTCGACGACTCTCTAAGACAAGGTGACCTATGAATCTCAACAAGCTTACCGTCAAAGCCCAGGAAGCGCTGCAGAACGCCCAGCAGATCGCATCGGAACACACCAACCAGGGCATTGAGCCCCTTCACTTGCTCTCGGCCCTTTTGGCTGACGCGGATGGTCTCGTGCGCCCCGTGCTGGCCAAGGCAGAGGTGCGTGCCGAGTACATTGCGGGAAAGGTGCAGGACGCGATCGCGGCACTTCCCAAAGTGCAGGGGGCGGGTGGTACGCACATCTCCAACGACACGCAGAAGGTCATCCAGGATGCGATGTCGGAGGCAACCAAGCTTGGCGACGAGTATGTCAGCACCGAACATCTTCTGCTTGGTCTGGTCGTGGCGAAGTCAACCGCCGGGCAGTACCTGCGGGACGCGGGCATCAATCGTGACATGCTGCTGAAGGTGCTCAAGGAGATCCGTGGCAACCGGCGCGTGACCGGACAGAATGCCGAGGAAACGTATCAGTCGCTCGAGAAGTACGCGCGCAATCTCAATGACGAGGCACGTAAGGGCAAGATCGATCCGGTCATCGGACGCGAGGACGAGATCCGTCGCGTGCTACAAGTGCTGTCACGTCGCACAAAGAACAACCCTGTTCTTATCGGTGAACCTGGCGTAGGTAAGACAGCTATTGTTGAAGGCATTGCGCAGCGGATCATCTCGCAGGACGTGCCGGAGTCGCTCCAGACCAAGACCGTGTTCTCGCTGGACATGGGAGCGCTCATTGCCGGCACACAATACCGGGGTCAGTTCGAAGAACGCCTCAAGGCCGTCATCAAGGAGGTAGCCGACTCCGATGGCGAGTACATCCTCTTCATCGACGAGCTCCACACGCTTGTTGGCGCCGGCGCCACCGGAGGCGCCATGGATGCCGCCAACATCCTTAAGCCTGCTTTGGCAAGGGGCGAGCTGCGCGCCATTGGTGCGACAACCTTGGACGAATACCGGAAGTACATCGAGAAGGACTCCGCTCTTGAACGTCGGTTCCAAAAGGTGTTCGTCAGCGAGCCAACGGTCGATGATACCATCAGCATCCTGCGTGGTCTGAAGGAACGCTACGAGGTCCACCACGGCGTGCGCATCACCGACTCGGCCATCGTCGCCGCCGCCCAGCTATCCAATCGCTACATCACCGACCGATTTCTGCCGGACAAGGCCATTGACCTTGTCGATGAGGCCGCCTCAAAACTCCGCATTGAGATCGACTCCATGCCTGAGGAGCTCGACACACTCGAGCGCCGCATCCGTCAGCTCGAGATCGAACGTCAGGCCCTGCTGCGAGAAATGTGAACGCGTGACGAGTGCGCGCCTAACCTTCACAATTGCTCTGCTATGGTCGTCATTACCGTCTGGCACCGCTGACCTGTTGTGCGTGATACCATATCCGCGTCTTGGTTTGCAGCACCTGCAGTCTCATAATATCCGACGATGACCGAATATGGTTCTTCCGATTCTTTAGATATCGCGAGGCGCGTTCGCTTGAAGATGCGCTTTAACCTTTTGACATGTTGCTCAGCCGTTTCACGTGACGAATACTGCGCAACTCGAATCGTGTAACATCGCCTCGTCACCATGCTAAGGTCCAGCAGCTTGCTGCGTTCGTGAAGATCTCCGCGAAGGCGAATCACTTCATTCGTCAACATGTCAAGTTTCTGGGAGATAGAGACATCAGAAGCTGGTGAGGTCTGATTTGATTGGGCCAGCTGTTCAGAAGTTTCAGGAATCGCATTACCTGCCAGATCCCTCATTGGATCTGCGGTGTCTTGCCTATCCACATAGATCGTATCGTATTTGACTACGTCAACATACACTGTGTCTTTGGCACTGGCTATGCCAGGATTCTCTCTCTCCTGATTATCTGCAGGTATCTTCACCGTGTCAACACGGGTAACTTCTCTATACACGGTGTCGATTCGATACACTGTATCCACGCGATTACTCATGTTCGATCTCCGACTCGACTTTGCTTCGCTGTTTTCTCTCTGCAGGAGCATATCAAGCGCAAGCAACATCTGGGCGACATCAGAGTCCAGAATGTACCCTGGAGTGGCCATGAGTTTTTGTAGCCGAGCGCGTGCCCCTTGCATGTCACCTTGACGCATGCTGGTGATGATCTGAGCTACAGCCGCGCTTTGTCCAGTGCGACTATCGATGCCCACAGAATCAACGAAAGATGCATACTGCTCTGATGTCCATTTCGAGCGGCCACGATACCTATCATCATACATTATCTGACCACCATCTCTTTCCGTCTCCGGATCATAATCATTCATGATGTCTGTAGTGTCTCCTGCACCGGTCAGAAGGATTCTGGTAGTCAGATACGGAGTTTTGGAATGAGTCGTATGAAGTGGTGATGTCAATGCCACCGCTTGCAGTATGACCAGCATCAGGCAGCCATATCGTAGAATTCTGGTCATCACTTGCTCACTTTGTGTGGATCTCTACTGCGCGGTTATAAAAGCGTCCTTCAGGGAAACGATTAGAGTATCTTGGGCGATCCTCGCCTAATCCTTGTACATCATCTTCAGCAAGCCTTAGGCCTTCAGTTTTGAGCAGTTCCGCCACGCTCTGTGCCTGCCTTTCTGATATCATTTGATTGTGATCGTACATACCAATCACATCGGTATGACCTGTGATCTTGAGGCCCTTCTGAGAACGTATCTTCGGCACGATGTGAGTTGCCAGATACCTTTGGTTGAATGGGTCGACTTCAAAAGTGCCCGCCTCGAATGAATGTATCCTATACACCGCAGGCTCACCATTCTTATCAGTGCCGCTGACAATTTCAGAAGCATCAACTGGTATCGACATGGTGTCACATGGGCACTCGTTTCCTTCAGTACGCACCCGGATCATACTGACACGGAGCAATGAAGCCGGATTGTTTTTGATCACGTTTGCATCTTGGGACACGTCCCAAGTCACATACTTGGCAGACGGGTCGACCTCAAGACGCCTGACAAGTCTATCTCCAACACGAATCTCAATCAGACGCTCACTCTCATCGTCAGGTTCGGCAACTCCTGTCAGAAACCTGATGGACGGTATCGTAGCAGCCGCATCCGACCAGGAGCTCGAGACAGGTTTCTCGAATTGAATCTCCTCCTCATCTGGTCCATCCACTGATAGTTCGCACCGACGGTTCTCTTCGGCACCCAGAGAGTCGTTTGCGTTTGACCGTATGCGTGGGAGCCCCATACCAACTACCGATATCCTCTCTGGATCTACCTCCCATACATCTTGAAGATATGATTTGACAGCCTCGGCACGTCTCGTGGATATTGACTCGTCGCATTCGGTGCCCTCATCACGGTAACCAGTAATCGTAAGCCTTAGACTCGGCAGGTTTTGCAGTCTTGATCCGTAAATATTCAGGATGTGATAGTAGTCTGTCAGCGAACTTCGCGGTGGAAAACTCTCGCGGAAGTCTTGTCGTTGATCCGCTCTGATTCGACGATACCTCTTAGGAATCTCGGAGGCATTACGATCGAAGAAGACTAAGGGTAATAGCCTTTGGTGAACAACTTCCTCTTTGTACTTGAAAGAAAGACCATTCCGTCCATCACGCGATTGCATGTCAGCGAAGAGACGCTTGCGCTGATCGATGGAAATAGTCTCAGTGACATCCTGTGTCGAGAACAACGTTGTTTTTGGAAGCCGAAGCTCGCGCCGTTGCTTTCCGCTAGCACCTGATGTTGCCTCGATTAACAATGGCAACGTATCAACCATCTTTCCTTTCGATATAAAGTCCTTTTCACTCAGAACGATGTTGATCTCGTCACGATTCTTGTCAACCTGCGCTTCGGCGGACCGTTTCGTGAGCTGATTAGTGATTGTGACCTTCGACGCAACAGGAGCATCTGTACACGCTTCGCGGACTTTAACAACGAGATTCACAGCACCCAGCGTTTTGGGAACATCAGCTGCGTAGATGTCGAAATCACTACTTTTCTTTGTCCCGTAGCTACGGCGAGATGAAAAGTAGATCACATCGCCGGTCACTGGCATCGAAAGAAACTGATCGTCTTCGCGCGAATTGATTGGTTCGGGAGCAAGTTCAGGAGTGCTCCACTGCTCATTACCTGCATTGCCGCCAGCGTCGGTACGTGTTGAATGATAGAAGTCGAGCCCCCCTATTGAAGGCTTCAGTCCGTTGGAGGAATAGAACAGTGTCTTCCCGTCCGGAGCGATATATGGAGCAACTTCTTGTCCAGGGGTGTTGATTGTTGCTCCCAGATTTCTTGCAGGCTTCCATTCCTTACGCGCTGCATCCCAATCGCAATACCAAATGTCGTAATCATCTGGATCGTGATTCTCACCTTCATACCTCGGACGATTTGACGAGAAGTAGAGGCGAGATCCATCCGGCGCTATGTATGGTTGCGATTCCCAATATTTAGAATTCACATTGTCCCCGAGCATTCTCGGACGGAAAAAGCGATTCCCTGCCTGTTGGGCCTCCCACAAGTCACAATCCCCATAGCCCCCTTTACTATCACATACTGCGTAGTAGAACTTTTGCCTGTCAGCGGCAATTGATGCAACTCCCTCATTGTTTGGAGTATTCAGATCTGACAGCGGCGCAGGGGCGGTGAACAGAGTGTCGCTCCCGGCTACTTTCGTCACATGCCAGAAGTCGTGCGATGGCTCGCCCTTGACACCAAGTGACATGCTACCGTTGCGATTTGATACAAAGAACAATGTCTTCCCGTCGGCGCTGACAGTAGGAGCATAGTCGAGTCCCGGTTGATTGATCGTTCCAAGAGCTCTGACACGTATCTTTTGTGGATCGCCGTAGATGGTCGATGACTGCTGATCATCCCCTACACTACCGGATGTCAAGATTGACGAACTGAGCGCGATCGCGACCATGAAATGCGCAGTCAGGACCACGTACCTCTTGTCTATCATGCTCTCCCCTTTATAATGTTTGCTTCTAACTTGGCTCAAGCAGCTTCATCGGATTCGATGCACAAATCTCGATTGCCGAATGGGACACAATTTCATCCACGAACACAGATGACAGACTAACGATAAATTGGGGAGACCAAGAGACAACACCTATCAACAGTCCGCATAAACTGATACGAATCACATAGGCACCTCCATACCCAATATGTAAACTTCGCGGACAGAGGATTTCTGTTCATTTTCCAAGAAATATCGCCGATCAACAATTGAGCACCCATGTTGATACCTTTATACATTCTTCTGCTACTTACGACTGTCAGTTGCACCAGAGACCGTCTCTACGAGGATATCCGTTCCGTCGACGTGGAGCTTCGTGCAACGAACTACCGAGATACGAACGTATGGCGAAAGCTCTCTACGTATCGTGACCGTGTAATTGCTGCCAATGATGAGAGATGTGACACGATGTACAACAGACTCGTGTTTGATATCATGGAACGCGGGTCAGTGGCGCAGCATGTTTGTGGATACGCGAACGGCTACTTCCGGAACCAAAGTGCATTACAAGATGTAGCCTTGCTGCAGATTGGGCATAGTTTGAGGCATTCTGGCAATTTCCTCGCTGCTCATTCAACTTACGTTGCCGCACTTCACAGCACGCCCAGTAAGCTGGATGCATACGGCAATCTGGCCATGGAGTACCATCGCATTGGATTGACACGCGTTGCCTTGGTATGGGCCAAAATGGCAGACTCTGTCTGTCAAGTGCGAGGATCGGGGAGAGACCGCCTTTGGACATCTCGGTTGCTATATCAGTATTACTCAACACTCGGCTACAGAGACTCTGCAGTTCAGCAACTACCAATATTGAAACGCTCCTTCGAGACGTTGGTATCATCTTTTTCAATGCAGGGTTCCGATACCGTTACGTGCGTCAATCTCATTCATTCGATGACGGCAAGCTCCGATTTCTCTTCGGATTTGGCATACGTCTTCGGCAAGAATGCAGAGTACTTTCTGAAAATGCACGATTACGTGACATCGCGGCACTCAGACATGTGGATTCGAGGGTGGTTCGTCGAGAACGCTCATCTATATCATGTTCCTAAACCAGTTATTCGCAGGATGCCTACCTCTGTTAGGCTTGACCTATGGGCTGACTCAATTGTCGCAGATGTAAATGGCAATCCCTGCTTATCGACACGTTTTGGCACGTTTCAGATGAAAGGAACAGAATACCGACTTGCAACCCCACGTCATGCGGATGCATTAGTGAGTTACGGCCTAACCTCACGCCCAGTATTCGATACGATATTGACATCCAGTACTGGTGATCTTGCTGCGTTTACATTGAGTGGCGACACGATTTTGGCTACCAATGGCAAGAACGCGTTCGTTTGTACAGCGGGTAACGTAACGGCTCTTCGTCTTCCAGAGGATATTGTCAATGAACGCGACATCATCGACGTCATGAGTCTCGATGGATCGCGGATGTTGATTCAGACACCATATCGACTTTTTGCTACACTACTGCAGCGGGATCACTCCGGGTTTCGCATGTCCATCCTGAGTAGTGCGCAGGTGCCAAACAACTCCGCGCCTATAACGAAGGGGGCGTTAAAGATCAATGACTCTTGCTTTTTGGTTCGGGATGTATCTGGGGTTCTTCACGGTGTACGCTTACGACAAAGCCCTTTTCAAGTTGGCTTCACTAAAGTCATACTTACACCGTACTACAATCTAGTTGCCAATGGTGCTGTGCCCGGGTATAATCGTCTTCTTAATCAGTACTGGTCTGTAACCGACAGCACGATTAGTTGCACCTACAACTATGAGCACTATGATCAGTTTAGTGACTCAAGGCTAGCCGGTGAGTCGGAGTTCAACGTTATCTATGGCGACAAAAAGCTGACGGTCTTGAGTATCGACAACAAGTTGCATGTCATTGACACAGTAAACGCGAGGTATTACTCATTGTTACATTCACCAATTGCGTATTCTACTTTCATTGGGTGTTGGTTTGGTGTACTTCCAATCGGGCACTCCATCACGAGGGGTTTCTTTAGCGATGGATACGCCCTCGTTACATTCGACTTGCCAACAACCCAAACGCAATATGGCAGAGTGTTATCCATTGACAGTCTCTCTGTTCGTTTGGCGTCAAACCACAATCAGAACCTACAGGACATAGAACTTGTACCTGGTCAGAGGTACACAATCAGCACAGCGACAATTGGGGCAACATCAAACTGGCCCCTGCACTACCGATTTAATCACTCTGGTTCGTGGTACTCCGCGACCAATCATCGTACCTATCGCGAGGCTACCGTCTCACCGTCCGCAACGGACACCGTATTGGTACTTCATGATCCGATTCTCAACCTCACATGTGAAATTCCCATTCGTGTTCCATTCTGGAAACGTGCTGAGATCAGGTTCGTTTCGATGACGGTTCTGGTGGTTCTATTAGGTCTCATCATACGCGGCGTTTTGCGCAAAAGGCGTCAAAGGCGTCAGGCATACGTTGATCGTGTAAAGGACCAGCAGATTTCTTTACTGAGAGAGGATATGCACGATGTTATAGGTAGCCGTCTTGTGCGCATTGCTTCACTCGCTCGCCGCGCATCGACACGTAACGATCCTCATACCCTTGAGCGTATTCACGATCTATCAGTCACGACAGTACGTTCTCTTCGCAATGTTCTATCACTTTTGTCTGAATCTGACTTGAGTGACGGTGAGTTCTTTGGAACACTGCGTGAGTTTGTATCCGAATCCTGTCGTGATGTAGATATGCCGTGCACCCTTGATATCGACACAATAAACACCTCTCATCTCACCCGTAATCAGCGTCACGAATTGCTGATGATCATCACTGAACTCATGTCAAACACCCTTCGCCATTCACAGGCAAGCATGGTGTTCTTCACCGTTCGTCAGCAATCAGAGAAGTATACGCTCACATGGCGCGACAACGGAAAAGGCATTGACCCCAATTCACCTCAGGGTAATGGACACAACAATGTGAAACGACGGATTCAACGCATCAATGCACAGGTTTCAATGCAAACTGGCTCGGGGCAGGGCACAAGCTTCACAATCACAATTCCTATCAAATAGTAGCTCATCATGACATCACTATTAATTGTCGAAGATGACCCAATCATCGCAGAAGAGATACGCGAGATCGTCTCAGGCGACGGACGATTCACATCAATATCTATCGTTGGTTCAGGTCGGCAAGCAATCTCGATGATTCGTGAGAATCAGCCCGATTTGGTTTTGCTTGACATCGTGCTTCCTGACATAACCGGCCTGTCGGTCATGAGGGAGTGCAGACGTCGCGGACTCAGTGCGAACTTCCTTGTCGTATCATCTTTTGAGGATACATCGAAGATCTTCGACGCCATTATTGAGGGGGCGAATGGCTACATCACCAAGGAACGTCTTGATCGTGAACTACTTCCAAGCATAGGCGACCTGATCAACGGCGGCTCACCAATGTCAAGTGCAGTCGCTCGAAAGGCTCTTGAGGCCTTCCGGAATCGTGTCCGACCAAAGGTTGAAGTTGCCGAACTCTCGCCACGCGAAGAGGAGATCATGCGCTCCTTCGCTCATGGCAAGTCATACAAAGAGATATCTGAAGAACTCTTCATCGCCGTTGAAACCGTAAAGACGCACATTCGCAATGTCTACAAGAAACTTCAAGTCAACAGCAGGACAGACCTCAGAAAGCTACTGTAGGGCCACCACCTTTCGGTCGCCTATCTCCTAACCACAAGTCGCTCCACTGCCATTATCTGCCCTGTCACGGCTCTGTAGACGAGATGGTAAACACCATCTGATAGACCGGCTAGTGAGATCGTGCGGCTGTTACTTTCGGTAGTAAGAACCAGTTTACCAGTGACGTCTACGAGCTCATAGGTTGAGCCAATTCCCGCGTCAAAGGACACAATATCCACCGCATCTGAGGCCGGGTTCGGACGGACTTCGATACGCTTACGCTCCACATCTTCTGATACGTTGACACTATTCGTCTCAGCTATCTCCGTCCAGACGCATACCGTGTCCATGCATGAGCTGTCTCGAACAACGCAGCATACGCTGCCTGCAACGTCAAAGCCCCAGATCACATCGCAGTAGTGATTAGTGTTTGAACCCAGCAGATATCCGCCCGAAACGATCCACTCGTATGTGTTGGACGGCTTGTTTCTGAGTGCATATGTCGCCACTTGATGAGTTTCAACCTTGCGGTAACCGAGCAATGAATCAGAGGGCTGCTTTGCCGAGCAGGTTATACACTCATCAACTAATATCTCCAGTCTGCCGCCGTTGTCAGATACAGGCTGATCTCGAAACACGATGTATAGAGGCTTCCCCGTTCCCCTGACAACATACGTGTACTGGTGAGTGTTGCATTGAATTGATGACTCGACTGGTTGCAGTACTTCCTGGTTTTGTTCAATCTTGGAGATTTCAAAACCCATACGCAACCCACCAGCTGGTCCACGCACAGCGCATGGCTCGAAGTACTCCCATTCACAGTCTACCTTGGAGTAACCTCCATTCGGTGTCCACGTTCCGGATCCATTGATGAGGTATGTCGCCCCTTCCTTGAGAATCACGGAATCCACAGTCTCTCTTGTTGCATCGATGGAAAAACTCGCAATGGATATCTGCTGCCTACATTCAAGACTCGCCTGCTGAAGTCCTTGATGTACTCTGGAGACCTCATTACTCGACAGTGCCCTGTTCCAAAAGGCAAAGTCATCGATGTTGCCGCTAAATCCCCCCATTACCTTTCCATCTGGACCATCCTTAGCCCCACCGATGATGAAGGAGGACTGATTCGAGTAATCCAAGTTAGCCAGACGCTCATCGATGAGTTTACCTTCGAAGTAGAGTTTCATCGTGGTCCCGTCATACGTGACAGCGGCTGTGTACCACCTATCAAGCCAGATAGTACGATACGGCGTTGAAGTAAAGTACGGCCTACTTGGCGTCCATTGCCCGGCATTCAGAACACTGTTATCAAGCTGGTTGAGTGCAAGCGAATAGGCGGCACCCCATTTCCAGCTGGGTGGGCAAAACGCAAGCAATGCCTGATGGTAATAATTGAATCCACCGCTGTTTAGGGGGCGGAATTCGTTGACCTTGAACCGAACTGCGTATGTATAGGTGTTACTGCGGAAAGTCGCTGGATCATCTGCCTCTAAGTAGACTGCCTCTCTCGGCTGGCCATTGAATCGTGCCGAAATGGATTCACGTCCATTGGCAGTATGGGTTTCGAACACAACGCCATTGTTCTTGAACCGATTCTTACCGGCAATGCGACTCTCGAAGGTTCCGTTGAAGTCATGATATGCCACAAGACCAGTCCGCGGAACAATTCGCGGCAACTGAGCAACGGCCGTTAAGGATAGCAGAATGTAGCATACCAGACCAACACACGTGATTCTCGTCATCTCTTTGTCTTCCCTATATCCTTTGTGATCGAAAACTCAATCGACAAGGATATCGAGGGCCGACGACTTCTAAGGTGTTGAGAAACGGGGTAGAGCTGTCACGAGATTTCTCGCATCACGTATCACCAGGATTCGGAAGAGCAGTGCTGTATATCTCAGCATCAGCTCAGAGGCAGTTCGCACCAATCCGGAGACCAGTGATTGCCGCTTCGCGGTGATTACGGGAGACGTGCCACCAATTTACTAGCCCCGGGCCTTGGCCCGGGGTACGAGTGACGAGTGTCACCTGTCACCTGTCACCCGTCACCCGTCACCTGTCACCCGTCACCTGTCACCTGTCACCTGTCACCTGTCACCTGTATCACCGCCACTGGCGCAGGAACTCAAGGCGCTCTTGAAGCTGAGCTACGGGGACAAGGAGCTTGTCCTTACCGAGGATGCCTTCTTCTTGTGAACCGAAGACGAGTTCATAGTCCTTGCTCATAACGATGGCCTCTTCAGGGCAGACCTCTTCGCAGAAGCCGCAGTAGATGCATCGGAGCATGTTGATCTCAAACTTTTCAGGGTAGCGCTCTTTCTCGGCGGTTGTCTCGCCGGCGCGCACCTCAATGGCAAGGGCGGGGCAGACACGTGAGCAGAGACCGCAAGCAACGCAACGTTCCCCGTCCTCCTCCTGTACCAACACCGGACGTCCGCGGTAGGAGCCTTCAGGAATCCATCGCTCCTCGGGGTACTGACGTGTAAACTTCGGCTTGAACATTTGCTTCAGCGTCAAACCAAGCCCCTTGGCAATCTCTGGCAGATAGATGCGCTCCCAGAAATTCAGACGCTGCGATTCGGTGTTTGTGGTGACGTTGGCCATGGTCAGGTTACAGGTTACAGGTTACAGGTTACAGGTTACAGGTTACAGGTGTTGGGTGTTGGGTTACAGATTCACAAGTCTATTGGTCACTGGAAAAAGTAGATGACCAGACCGGTGATCACCACATTCACAAGCGACAGTGGCAAGAGGATCTTCCAGCCAAGGTTCATGAGCTGATCGTAGCGGAAGCGTGGTAGAGACCAGCGCACCCAGATGAACACAAACACGAGCAGGAAGGCTTTGCTGAGGAACACGACGTGACCGAGCAGAACCATCGGGATCGATCCCGGCTCCAGACCGAGGATGGTCGCATCATCGAGAAATGGGATCGCATCCCACCCACCCAGATACATTGCCGCCATGATCGCGCTCGATGCGAGCATGTTGGCGTACTCGGCCAGGTAGAGCAGACCGAACTTCATCCCCGAGTACTCTGTATGATATCCGCCAACGAGCTCAGGTTCGGCCTCCGGAAGGTCGAAAGGGGCGCGATTTGTCTCGGCCAGTGCCGTGATGAGGAACAGGATGAATCCGACGGGCTGATAGAAGACGTTCCATGCACCGGCGGTCTGCTTGTCGATCATCTCAACGATGTTCAGCGTGCCGGCGATCAGGACAACCCCGATGATGGCAAGACCCATCGACAGTTCGTAGGAGATCATCTGCGCGGCGGAGCGCAAACCGCCGAGGAGCGAGTACTTGTTGTTCGAGCTCCAACCGGCAAGGGCAACGCCGTACACGCCTACGGACGTCATGGCTAGGACCGCCAGGATGCCGATGTCCATGTTGGGGGCCATCGCCAAACTGTACGCGACCCCGTCCACCACATAGGCGGGCGAAAACGGAATGATCGCATACACCGTGATGGCTACGCCGATGGAGATCACCGGTGCCAAGGCGTGGAAACGATAGTCAGCTGCCGCCGGTACAACGTCTTCCTTGAGGTACAGCTTGAAGACGTCCGCAAACGATTGGAACAGACCCCACGGGCCCACGCGATTCGGACCTACGCGATTCTGGATCCAGGCAGCGATCTTCCGCTCTGCGAGCACCATGTAGGCGGCCGCCACAAGCATGAGGTTGACCAGGATGCCGGCCTGGATGAGTGCTATCAGCAGATGTGTTGGAATGGCCATAGTCTTACTGTGGTTTCAGCACATGTGATTCGTAAACGACTCCCCTCGGCTCGGGCTCCGTACCCTTGCCAAGCACAAGCCCCTGATGCGCATCCAAGCCCTCGTACGTCATGCCCTTGAATGGAGCGACGTGTGTGGCGATATCAGCGAAGACCGCCGCGGAGCTACCATATGTCCAGGTCGTACCCATTGCTTCGGCCAGTTGCATGATGATCCGCCAGGCTGGACGGCAGTCTCGGCGCTCGCCCCCTGTCCATCGGTCGTTCGGAGCTCCGAACTTATCCCACCGACTCATCCGCATGCCCATCGTGCGCATGTTCTCCTTCGTCACCACCGCCGCTTGGAAACGCTGAACACGGTGCGTGGTGTTGGTGAACGTTCCGTCATACTCAGCCCAGACCGAGCGCGGAAGGATGACCGTCGCAAGCTTGGTCGTAGCAGTGTTGTGTGAGCCGATCACGATGACAGTATCGATCCCTGCAAGTGCTTGAGCCAGCTCAGGTGATACTCCGGCCGGATCATCCCCGAGAACAATGACGGCTTTGATACTGCCATGTCCAGCGCGTCCGGCGAGTGCCTCGACGCTGTGACCACCGTTCTTGGGGGCAATTCCAACAGAGTGCGCGCCGATGGCATTGGGTGCGCGATCATTCAGACGAAGGATCTCATCGCCAAATGCGTGATCGTTGTGCTTGATGAAGTCCACGTTGCCCGTTCCAAGCACTTCGTGGGCAAGCTTGGCCATCAGATAATTGTCTTCATTGGCGGCCTTGGCCGAGCCAAATACAAAGATCTCGTTGCCCTTAAGCCCCTTCAGTGCCGAGGCGGCTGCATCAATTGCTTCGCTCCACGATACGTCCACGAGGTGGCCGCTACGGCGAACCTGCGGACCAGGGAGACGGTTTTCGTTCACCATGTCAGGCACTGCGAGTCGACCGGTGTCGCACATCCAGTAGGTGTTGACGTGCATATTGGTACGGGGCTCGGCACGAAGCACCTCGTTGTTCATCACTCCGATGCTGATGTTGCAGCCACGGGCGCAGCCCGGACACACACTATCGGTGAATGACATCTCCCAGACGCGCGCCTTGAAGCGGAAGTCGATGCTCGTCAGGGCTCCGACCGGACAGATGTCGATGACATTCATCGAGTACTCGCTGTCAAAGGTCGTTCCCGGGAACGTACGGATCGTGACCTTGTCACCGCGCTGCACAAACGACAGCACCGGCAGCTTTGCCACTTCATCAGCAAATCGAATACACCGTGAACACGAGATACACCGCTCGCCATCGAACATCACGTTCGGACCGAGCTCGACGCGCTTTTCCTTGTGAGTTTTCTCTTCATCGAAGCGGCTCTTGCCCTTCGAGTGGTTGAATGCGTACTCCTGCAACTTGCACTGACCGGCCTCGTCGCAGATCGGACAATCCAGCGGGTGGTTGATCAGGAGGAACTCCATCACCGCATTCTGGGCCGCCTCGGTCTTGGGGCTCGTCGTGTCGACAAACATTCCGTCTGCCACCGGCGTCGCGCATGCGATCTGCATCTTCGGGAACCAGCTCACCACAGGAGCACCGTCGTCGCCGTACATCAGCGATCCGTCAGTGTCCTTCTTGTGGGTGCCGACGTTCACCAAACACATACGGCAGTTGCCGGCCACCGACAACGCCGGGTGCCAGCAGAAGTGCGGTATCGTTTGTCCGCTTTCGAGGGCAGCTTCAATGATCGTCTGCCCGGCCCTTGCCTCGATAACCTGTCCGTCAATGATGATCTGGGGCATGTCTGTCCTTGCTCGATTTCATTCGACACACGGGAGTCCGTGAATGCCGCAAACATACGAGAAATCGGCATTTGCTTCCCTATCTTGGTCGACGCGAAACATCCATGATTTCCCCATCAATGTCACGCACCGTCCTCGGGTTCATCCTCGTCCTGTTGACTGCCACACAGGCTTCGACGGCGCAGGCACAGCGCACCTACGTGTCTGCAGGTGTGAGCTTCATGCGTCCACAATCGGCATTGGCGGACTCCGTAGGTCTGAGGTCTGCAGTGCAGTTCGATCTTCGCTACTTATGGTCCCCATCCAGGACATTGCAGTTTGGTATCGGAGGATCGTGGACATCTTCGGCGCTGGGGATGACCTCACGGGGCGATCAATCATCCACGTCATTGTCGATCACCCAGATCACCGTGACGGGGTCATGGCGTCCGCTCAAGCACGGTTGGTCACCCTTCATCGGAGTTGAAGGGGGCTTTGGGTACCTCATCCCTCCGGACTCGCTGGCGTCGATGGCTGCATTTGAGTCGACCCTTCGTCCATCACTTGGAACCTTCCTCGGAGTATCGGTTCCATTGTCGGAGCGCATTGATGTTGCCGCTTCGGCGCGACTCACGTATCTGCCTGCTCCGATTCCTCTTGATCTGACGTCTTTGACGCTGGGGCTGGTCTATCGCATTCAGTGAGCGAGGACTGCTCCGTGATCGTATGCGCCTTTGCGTGAATGCCCGGCTCGAGATCAGCCTCGATCTCACGCCAAATGGCCTGACACGGAAACCGGTTCTCATACATTGCGCGCCCGATCACGACAGAATCGACGTTGCCGGGCACATCGTGCTGCAGCTGCCAGAGTTGTTCTGGAGACGCGATCCCACCCGCCATTGTCAGGCGGACTGAGGCGATGGAGGCCACGCGACGAATGGTGGACAAATCCTCGCCGGTGAGATTACCCTCCCAGTCGACCTCGGTGTAAAGAACGCGCTTGCCGCCTAGGCCGGCCACACGCCTGATGAATTCTTCGTCGCTGACCGTGCCCGCCCCCTTGCCAAGATCAATCTGGCCGTCGTGAGCACGCACACCAAAGATCACTCGACTCGGTCCGTATTGTTCGAGGAGCTGTCGAACACCTTCGGGATCGGTCCATACGACTACGTTCAACGCCACTCGATACACGCCCTGCTCAAGCAGTCGACGATACGCATCCACAGTGTCTCGCCGAGTCACATACTGCACCGGCACGTCGATGGACTTCTGCATCAGCACAACGGTCCGATCATTCACTTCTGATGAACGCCCCTTCCAGGAGTCGATATCGGTCACATGCAAACACTTGGCGTTTTCGCGTCGCCACAGTTGTGCAAGCTCAACCGGATGCTCACTGATCTGCGAGTACAACTGCTCCGTGCCCGGCACACCGCGGATGCACCGCAATGCCTGGCCCTCCGTGAGGTCGATCGCTGGAATGATCAGAAGCATGTCGCAAAACTACGGCGCGCGGTGCGATCGTCACCCCGGCGGAGGTCTTAGCTTCTCAACCGCGGATCGGTTGCATCACGCAAGGCATCACCGATGAGGTTGAAGGCGCTGACCGTGACGAAGATCATCAGGCCCGGGAAAATCGCCAGCCACCACGATGCGGTGCTCGAGCGGGCTGCCTGAAGAACGCTTCCCCAGGTCACCACGGTAGGTGGCACTCCGAAGCCAAGGAACGACAGTGCGCTCTCGAAGAGGATGGCACTTACAATGCCGAAGGCTGCATAGATCAGTACCGGTGCGATGGCATTCGGGATGACGTGACGGAAGATCACGCGAGGCGTTGAATACCCCAGAGCTGTTGCTGCTGATATGTAATCGAGGTTTCGCACACGAAGCACCTCTCCGCGCATGAAACGCGCGATCGATGTCCACCCCGTAAGACCGATCAGTCCCATGATAAGCCACAAAGAGCCCTGTTCGACAAGGGCGACGATCGTGATGATCAGGAAGAAGCGCGGGAAGGTGATCACAATCTCGATCAGGCGTGAAATGACGATGTCGACAACTCCACCGAAGAAACCTGCAATAGCGCCCAGGATGATGCCGATCGTGAGAGCGATCGACATGGCAATAAATCCGATGCTCAGAGCATATCGTGAGCCATGAATGATGCCGGCCAACACATCACGCCCTAGACCATCCGTCCCCAAAAGATGTTTCTTCGAGGGGGCTCTGTCTTTGAGCGTCACAAGGTTCTTGTCGGTACTGTTCGGCGCAAAAGGAACCGGAGGCCACACCGCCCAGTCGTAGGGTAGCGTCTTCCAATCAGCCGTAGCAAAATCTGCACCCCACGTCGTGATGCCGAGAGTCACACCGTACTCCACGAACACCGGAAAGCGTACCTCGTTTTTAATCGAACAGACGATCGGCTTGTCATTTGCGATCACATCGGCCAGGATCGCCACGACGGCGATCACACCAACGACCCACAAACTGATGACACCGAACGGACTCTTCCTGAATTGACGTTTGACAAAGGCTCCGTAGCTCTCGCCTGCATCATCCCGAAGAGCCCCGGTTTCTTGGACTTCACTCATGATGACTTCCTTCCGTACGAGATGCGCGGATCGACAAGGGCGTACAATGCGTCGGCCACCAGCATACCCACAAGCGTCAGCACGGCAGAGATGGTAAACACAGCCATGATCATGGGATAATCACGTGAGATCAGCGCACGGAATGACAGTTCGCCCATGCCGGGTATGGAGAAGATCGACTCAATGATCACCGAGCCCCCTATCAAATTGGGGATGAGGGCAGCCACCAACGTGATCAGAGGGATGAGTGCATTGCGCAGAGCATGCTTGTAGATGACGGTCCTCTCGCTCAATCCCTTGGCGCGAGCCGTGCGAATGTAGTCCTGACGGATTACTTCGAGCATCGATGAGCGCATCTGACGGGAGATGAAGGCGAAGTCGGCATACGTGTACACCAAGAGCGGCAGGGCAAGGTGCCAGGCATAGTCGAATAGCTTCTTCCCCACCGACCAGTTCATGCTGAACCCGGGCGAGCGAAGACCACTCGATGGGAAGATCGAGATGAACTCCGGGTTCGCCAGAAAGGTCAACGCCAGCGTACCGATCCAGAACACGGGCAGAGAATACATGGCAAACAAGATGAAGGTCGAAACTCGATCGGCCGTCGTACCAGGATGGGTTGAGCTATAGATGCCGAGCGGCACGGCAATCGAATACGCGATGATGATCGCCAGAAGGTTCATCACCAATGTCACTGGCACGCGCTCGACCATTTTGTCGAACACCGGTCGGTTATCGATGAACGACTTCCCGAAGTCCGGACGTCCGGTGAACTCCGCCCGAGACCAGTGAGTGCCGTTGTCGGTGAAGACCGAATCCATCTTGAAACTCAGCAGTCCACCCGTCCAAATCACATACTGCTGCCAGATCGGCTTATCCAGATGCCACTGCTTGCGGATAAGCTCAATGGTCTTTTCGTTCAACGTGCTACGTCCACCCAGACTTCCGTCCGACCCTTGGCCCACCTTGGCCGCGGCAGGATCACCGGGCGCAAGACGGCTCACGGCAAATGAGATGACCGTGATGATGACCAGAGTGGGAATGAACAGCGCCACGCGCTTGAGAAAGTATCGCCACATAGACTGCGAAGATACTGCCACCCGACCCTTCTACAGGGCGTTTTCGTGATGTCGGATCTCAAGCTTGCCCCTTGACGCATCGACGGCCACCATGTCGAAGCGGCAGGGGGCTCTACTGAGCCCCTTCCTCAGAAGCCATACTTCGGCACATCGTCGCAGCTTGCCGCGCTTGACACTTGAAAGCGACTCCTCGGGGGTGCCATAGCGCGCGGACGTGCGATGCCGCACTTCCACAAAGACGATGGTCTCTCCCTTGCGGCACACCAGATCAAGCTCGCCAACCTTCTTGTAATAGAAGTTGCGGTCGATGATCTCGTATCCGCTTCTCTCGAGGAATTCGGCGGCAACCTGTTCGGCCCATCGGCCTTCTTCGACGGTACTCATGGTACATCTCACGATATTCGCACAATATGATCGCACAGCTCACTGGCCTGGTGGCCCATAAAGACGGTATGGACGTCGTCATCGACTGTCAAGGCGTGGGCTATGCCGTCAGCGTATCACTGACGACTGCAGACGTAGTGCCACATGTGGGTGATCGCGTGACACTCTACACGATCCTGGCAGTACGAGAAGATGCGATGCAGCTTTTTGGGTTTGCGAGCACGTCCGAACGCTCGATGTTCACGCTGCTGACGTCGATTCAAGGCATCGGCGGAAAGACAGCACTCGGCATTCTATCGGCCGCCTCAATCGCGGACCTTCGCAAATTCGTAGCAACCGGCAACGTTGCCGCCCTTCAGCGCCTGCCTGGAATCGGCAAGAAAACTGCCGAACGTTTGGTGGTGGAACTGCGAGAGAAGGTCATCGCTATCGTGCCCGAAGGAACCGCAACAGCCGAGCTACCCGCTACACGAGCCACCGAGGATGCAATCAGTGCACTCATGGCCCTGGGCTTTACCCGCACCGCCGCCGAACGCTCGGTGGCAACCGCCGTATCAGCCGACCCATCCCTTGTGGACTCGCCGGAGAAACTCATCCGCGCCGCGTTAAGAAGCTGAGGGACTTTGCCAAGGGACGCGGCTGCGCCGCGGGACGCCTGCGGAGGGACTTTGCCAAGGGACTTTGCCAAGGGACTTGGCTGCGCCAAGGGACTCGCTGCGCGAGGGACTCCGCTTCGCGGAGGGAAACCGCTTCGCGGAGTGGTTATCTGCTCTTGCGTCGATTCACAAGCCATGCGCGTCTCTTTGCGATTCGTTCGCGGAAGGGGCCTTGATAACTTGCCTCACGCTCCATCTGTGCATTGGCGAACTCAATGATACCGATAGACACGCTTCGGCATGTGTGTCGCAAGTGCCGATGCGCTTCTTCATCAATGAGATTCCTGTTCAACGCACGGTCAAGACAGTTTGCGGTCTCTTGTGCTGAGCCTTCGGCATACATGTATAGTTGCAATCGCTCGCCAATGGCAACTCTCCCGTAGCCCTCCGCTATGTTGTTTGAAACAGAATCGGCAGCTCGTACGATCTGCTGACCAAGGGTTCGCTTGTGAAACTCAGGCCACTCGGACA
>JBEAYU010000077.1:0-18949 GCA_041170435.1 Bacteroidota bacterium | reverse complement strand
CCTTCACCGACTACATGGAGCAGGAAAAAGAGCGTGGTATCACGATCACTTCCGCTGCCGTGTCATGCACCTGGAATGGTCATACGATCAACATCATCGATACTCCGGGCCATGTCGATTTCACCGCTGAAGTTCAGCGTTCACTTCGTGTCCTTGACGGTTCGATTGCATTGTTTTGCGCCGTAGCCGGTGTCGAGCCGCAATCAGAAACTGTGTGGCATCAGGCAAATCAGTACCGCGTGCCACGCATTGCATTCGTCAATAAGATGGATCGCGTCGGTGCGAACTTCCCCAGAGTGCTGGAGATGATGCGTGCCCGGCTTGGAGCCAATCCGGTGGCTTTGCAGCTGCCGCTCGGCGCTGAAGACACGTTCCGAGGGGTCATTGACTTGATCGACCGAGTGGCTATCGTGTTTGATGACGAAGGCGCAGAGAAGTTCAGGATCGGTCCGATTCCCGAAGAGTTCAGTCAGCAGGCAGACGAAGCACGTTCGTTGCTGGTTGAAGCTGTAGCCGAACAACGTGACGATCTGCTGGAGAGATATCTCTCGGGCGATGAGATCGGGCCAGACGAGCTGCGACAGGCCATACGGCAAGCGACGCTCGACCTGAAGATCACTCCTGTTCTTTGTGGAAGTTCATTCAAGAACAAGGGCGTTCAACAGCTACTCGATTCGGTGGTGGCCTTTCTTCCTTCGCCGGAAGACGTTGGTGTCACCAACGGACATAGCGTCAGCGATCATGAAAAGATCGAGCAGCGCAAGCCCCTTGACACCGAGCCTTTTTCAGCCCTTGCCTTCAAGATTATCACTGATCCATTTGTCGGCAGGCTCACGTTCATCCGGATTTACTCCGGGTGTATCAAGGCTGGCGAGCAGATCTTCAATGTTACCAACGACAAGAAGGAGCGTGCAGGGAAGATCTTGCGAATGAGCGCCAACAAGCGCGAAGAGTTAGAGGGGGCCTTTGCAGGTGACATTGTTGCCATCCCAGCCATGCGCTTTACGCGAACGGGCGACACATTGTGCGACCCCAAGCACCCCATCCTTTTGGAAAGCATCCAGTTCTCGGATCCCGTCATCAACCAAGCGGTTGAGGCGCGGACCCTTGCAGATCAGGACAAACTGACGGAATCCTTACATCGGCTCTCTGAAGAAGATCCGACGTTTCGATTTCACACGGATGCAGAATCCGGACAGATCATCATCTCGGGCGTCGGTGAGCTCCACTTGGAGATCATCGTCGACCGACTCAAACGAGAATTCAACGTCCCCGTGAAAGTGGGGAAACCTCAGGTCGCCTACCGTGAGTCTATCACCGGCACGGCCCGTGCGGACGGCAAGTTCATCCGCAGCAATGCCGGGAAGAATCAGTTTGGTCAGGTCACAATTGAGGTGCGACCGAATGATCCGGGAAAAGGTCTCGAGTTCGTCAGCGAGCTTGCACCAGAGACACTTCCCGAGTTATACGTCAAGAGTGCAGAGAAGGGCGCCTTGGAGGCCCTTAAGGTCGGTCCGATCTCAGGATACCCCATGATTGATGTCATGGCCGTCCTCGTAGATGCGGCATACAATGAAGATGACGCAACGGAAACGGCTTATGCCGTTGCCAGCTCGATCGCAGTGAAGGACGCGTCCCGAATGGCTCAACCAGTCGTTATGGAACCGGTCTTCTTGGTCGAGGTAGTCACGCCCGAGGAGTATGTGGGCGAGGTCATTGCAGACCTCAGCTCGCGAAGCGGAATGGTGCAGGGAATATCCCAGCGCGATATTCTGCAGGTTGTGACGGCTTTGGTGCCGCTGTCCCAACTATTCGGCTACGTGACACAGTTGCGATCGCTCTCGCAGGGGCGAGCCTCATATACCATGCAGTTTCATGGGTATGAGCAGGCTCTCCGCCGCTCGTAGATAACGAGCGGAACCAGCGACAGTGCGCGCAGCGCGCCCGCCAAAAAGTTTTTCTTTTTGGTGTCGGGATGGGCTGTGCTTTGCATTTACGTCGAAAATTTTTCGTAGCTTTGTTTTCTGTCCCGAAAATCAGGTCCATATGGAGCGGAATCGGAACAGACAACAGAACACGACGACTGCAACACAGACAACAATCGTTTTTCTTCACACCTCAATCAAAGCTTTCTGAGGAGTCGGCACAATGGCCAAAGAGAAATTTGAGCGGAACAAACCGCACGTAAACGTTGGTACGATCGGCCACGTTGACCACGGCAAGACAACCCTTACTGCAGCCATCACAATGTGCTTGGCTACGAAGGGTCTGGCACAACAGCGTTCATTCGATTCGATCGATAATGCGCCGGAAGAGAAGGCACGTGGAATCACGATTGCCACGGCACACGTTGAGTACGAGACGGGCAACCGTCACTACGCACACGTGGATTGTCCGGGCCACGCTGACTACGTGAAGAACATGATCACCGGCGCCGCCCAGATGGACGGTGCCATCCTCGTGGTCGCAGCAACGGACGGACCGATGCCACAGACTCGCGAGCACATTCTGCTTGCCCGCCAGGTTGGCGTGCCACGTATTGTGGTGTTCATGAACAAGGTTGACATTGCTGATCCAGATCTCGTCGATCTCGTCGAGATGGAGATCCGTGAGCTCTTGAGCAAGTACGAGTTCCCTGGCGATGACATTCCGATCATCAAGGGTTCGGCTCTCAAGGCGCTTGACGCTGCTGCAGGCGGACAGGGACCAGACTCCGCAGACATGCAGTGCATCTTTGAACTCATGGATGCTGTCGACAGCTACATCCCAACGCCACAGCGTGATGTTGACAAGCCGTTCCTCATGCCTGTTGAAGACGTGTTCTCGATCACTGGTCGCGGAACTGTTGCTACGGGACGTATTGAGCGCGGTATCGTTAAGGTCAACGAAGAAGTGGAACTCGTCGGCTTTGGTCTCCAAAAGAAGACCACTGTTACGGGTATCGAGATGTTCCGCAAGCTGCTGGACGAAGGTCAAGCTGGCGACAACTGCGGTCTTCTGCTTCGCGGTGTTGATAAGGAAGAGATCGAGCGCGGAATGGTCATTGCCAAGCCAGGCTCGATCACACCTCACCACAAGTTCAAGGCTCAAGCATACGTGCTGACCAAGGACGAGGGTGGCCGTCACACGCCGTTCTTCTCGAATTACCGTCCACAATTCTACTTCCGCACGACAGACGTCACGGGCATTCTCACACTGCCGAGTGGTGTTGAGATGATCATGCCTGGTGACAACGTCGACAACCTTGAGGTTGCACTGATCACACCAGTGGCCATGGAAGAAGGACTCCGCTTCGCAATCCGCGAAGGCGGCCGCACGGTCGGCGCCGGCGTGGTAACGTCGATCATCGAATAAGAAACAGACAGGATAAGACACGCGAGGAGGGGGTAACATCCCTCCTCGTTTTTGTCTCCGAACGAACCTCCAAGTGGGAGAATTCCGGGAGAATTACTGAGTGGCAACGCAACGCATTCGCATCAAACTTCGCTCGTACGATCACAACCTGATCGATCGTTCGGCCGAGCGCATCGTCCGCACCGTCAAGCAAACCGGGGCTGTTGTTTCCGGGCCTATTCCATTGCCGACGGAACGTTCTGTCTACACTGTGCTGCGTTCGCCGCACGTAGACAAGAAGTCCCGTGAGCAGTTCGAGGCCCGTGTACACAAGCGCGTCATCGACATCTTCAGCAGCACGCCGAAGACCATCGATGCGCTGATGCGTCTCGAGCTGCCGGCCGGAGTTGATGTGGAAGTGAAAGTCTAGGAGTAAGCGGACAATGAGTGCAATTCTCGGACGCAAGTTGGGCATGACGAGCATCTTTTCAGAAGATGGCGTCTTCGTACCGTGTACGGTGATCGAAGCCGGTCCATGCCCAGTGGTCCAAATCAAAACCAAGGACAATGACGGATACGACTCTGTACAGATCGGTTTTGAGCCGATCGCAGAGCGCAAGGTCAACCGTCCGGATGCGGGACACTTCGCAAAGCATGAAGTGGCACCTACGCGTCATCTGAAGGAGTTCCGTCAACTTGTTGACAAGGTCAAGAACGGCGACATCGTAACGGTCGAGTCGTTTGCGGTCGGTGACAAGATCAAGGTCTCGGCCACGAGCAAGGGCAAGGGCTTTCAGGGCGTCGTTCGCCGGCACCACTTCGGTGGCGTTGGTATGACCACGCACGGTCAGTCGGACCGCCCTCGTGCCCCGGGTTCGATCGGTTCATCATCGTATCCCTCGCGCGTTTTCAAGGGAATGCGCATGGCCGGTCGCATGGGCGGAACGCGCATCTCGGTGCGCAACCTGACCATCCTTCGTGTGATGCCCGAGCAGAATCTGATCCTGATAAAGGGCAGCATTCCGGGCGCCATGAATTCAATAGTTGAAATTGTCAAGCTCTAAGAAGAACACTACCATGACAGTCGACGTACTGACAAAGGACGGGGCAAAGGCCGGCTCGATCGAGCTGCCGGAATCCGTCTTCGGCATCGAGCCGAGCGAGCACGCGATGTACCAAGCGGTACGCGCGTACTTGGCAAACCGTCGCCAGGGCACGCACAAGATCAAGACGCGTGCAGAGGTGTCGGGTGGCGGCAAGAAGCCATTCAAGCAGAAGGGCACAGGCGGTGCACGTCGCGGCACAAGCCGCTCTCCGCTCATGCCGGGTGGAGGAAAGATTCATGGTCCAAAGCCCCATCTCTACACGATCGAGCTTCCGATCAAGGTGAAGCGTCTTGCCCGCAAGTCGGCGCTGACGCTGCGTGCTCGCGAGAACAATCTCGTGGTGGTCGAGGATTTCTCGATTGCGGCACCGAAGACGCGTGAAGTGGCTTCAATGTTGAAGGCCGTGAATCTTGAAGGTGCGAAGGTCCTCATGCTTCTTCCGAAGGCAGACGACATGATCGTGCGTTCGGCTCGAAACATCGCTGGCGTTTCGACGTTCCCGGCCGATAAGATCTCGGCTTACGACGTTCTGAACCACGGGAAGCTGTTGATCTTCAAGAGTGCCATCGACACGATCACCAAGTCGTTTGGTGAAGAAGGAGGCGACCAATGATCAATGTGTTGCGCAAGCCCCTTCTGACCGAGAAGGCAACCAAGATGGGTCACGCGAACCAGTATGTGTTCGAGGTGGCTCCTGAGGCCAACAAGCTTCAGATCCGTCAGGCGATCAAGGCCATGTTTGACGTTGATGCCGTCAGCGTTCGAACGGTGCGCACGAAGGGCAAGGTCAAGACCCGCATGACTCGTCGTGGCATGCAAGTAGGCAAGACGAACCTCAAGAAGAAAGCCTACGTCACGCTCAAGCAAGGACAAACGATCGATGTCGTCTCGGGCGAAGGTTCCGAGGACTGACCGTCAATCCAGACACACTGAACTAGAATCATGGCAACGAGAAATCTCAAACCAATCACGCCGGGAACGCGCTACTACAGCATCAGTACCTTCGACGAGATCACAACGTCGAAGCCTGAGAAGAGCCTTCTCGAGCCGATCAAGAAGTCGGGTGGACGGAACAATACCGGCCGCGTGACGTCACGCCACCGTGGTGGTGGACACAAGCGCATGTACCGCATCATTGACTTCAAGCGTAACAAGCTTGGAGTTGAGGCGACGGTCAAGACGATCGAGTACGATCCGAATCGTACGTGTCGTATTGCTCTGCTCGAGTATGCAGATGGTGAGAAGCGCTACATCATCGCTCCGGACAAGGTAAAGGTTGGTCAAAAGCTCATGAGCGGACCGTCAGCTGAACCGAAGGACGGTAATGCGCTTCCCCTGAGCAAGATCCCGATCGGTTACTTCGTGCACAACATTGAAATGCGCCCAGGCAAGGGCGGCCAGATGGTCCGCTCCGCTGGTACGTCTGCTCAGTTCGTTGGTCTGGACGGAGACAAGGCGCAGATCAAGTTGCCATCCGGTGAGATCCGTATGGTGCCGTCAGTCTGCATGGCCACGATCGGAGTTGTCAGCAACGGATCACACGAGAACATCAGTTACGGCAAGGCCGGTCGTATGCGTTGGTTGGGAGTTCGTCCGCAGACGCGCGGTATGGCCATGAATCCAATTGATCACCCGAACGGTGGCGGTGAAGGCCGCTCGAAGTCCGGTGGTGGTCGCAAGCATCTTCGTAGTCCATGGGGTCAGCTGGCCAAGGGGCTCAAGACGCGCAAGAAGAAGAACAAGTCGAATGACATGATCATTCGCAAACGAAACGCGTAATCACGGAATCGGGAGCTTTTAATCCATGCCTCGCTCACTCAAAAAAGAACCATTTGTCAGCTACAAGCTCGCCAAGAAGGTTGCGACGCTGAATGACAGCGGAAAGAAGACCGTTGTCAAGACGTGGTCACGGGCGTCGACGATTTCTCCGGAGTTCGTAGGACACACATTCGCCGTTCACAACGGCAACAAGTTCATTCCGGTGTACGTAACGGAGAACATGGTTGGTCACAAGTTGGGCGAGTTCGCGCCGACGCGTACCTACCGCGGTCATGCCGGCAACCGGAAGGATCTCAAAACGGGTAAGAAGTAAGGACGTACGATGGAAGCACGCGCTATCAAACGATACAATCGGTCGTCACCGCGCAAAATGCGCTTGGTGGTCGATCTCATTCGGGGCAAGTCCGCTCAGGATGCACTGAATATTCTTCAGTTCTCTGACAAGGCAGCCGGGTCTGTGGCGGAGCTGACGTTGAAGTCGGCCATCAGCAATCTGACGGCCAAGGACGCAGGCATCGACCCTGAGTCGATCATGGTCAAGGAGTGCTTCGTTGATCCGGGGCCGACCATGAAGCGGATATCACCGGCTCCGATGGGCCGTGCTTATCGCATTCGCAAGCGTTCACATCATCTCACCATCATCGTTTCGACGAAACAGTAAGCGGAGTCAGCACACGTGGGTCAGAAGACAAATCCAATCGGGCTGCGCCTCGGAATCATCCGCCAGTGGGAAGCCAACTGGTTCGATGAGAAGAACGTTGCCGAAAAGCTCCAAGAAGACATCAAGGTCCGTGAGTACATCAAGCAGCGTCTCAAGAAGGCAAGTGTCGCCCGCATCATTGTCGAGCGCACGGCAAAGCAGCTGCGGGTGACCATCAACACGTCACGCCCTGGTGTGATCATCGGCCGCTCAGGTAAGGACATTGCGCACCTTGAGGAAGAGCTTCGTAAGCACACGAATAAGGACGTCAAGGTTCTGATAAGCGAGATCAAGCGTCCGGAGTTGGATGCTCAGCTTGTAGCCGACAACATTGCGGCGCAGCTGGAAGGCCGGATCTCGTTCCGTCGTGCGATGAAGAACGCAGTCAGCAGCACGATGCGAGTTGGAGCCGAGGGAGTTCGTGTGATGTGTTCGGGCCGTCTTGGTGGTGCGGACATGACGCGACAGGAGCAGTACAAGGAGGGGCGCGTGCCACTCCATACGCTTCGCGCAGACATTGACTATGCGCAAAGCCGTGCTGAAACAGTGTACGGTTCGATCGGAGTGAAGGTCTGGATTTGCCGTGGCGATGTCATTGGCAAGCAAAAATCAAAGGAACAGTAAAGAAGTCAGGCAGAAGGCAACGACATGCTTATCCCAAAACGAGTAAAACACCGCAAGACACAGCGTGGCCGCCGTCGTGGCAAGGCCTACCGTGGTTCTACGGTAGCTTTTGGATCCTTCGGATTGAAGGCTCTCGAAGCCGCGTGGATCACCAACCGCCAGATCGAGTCGGCCCGTATCGCCATCAATCGTTACCTGCGTCGTGACGGTAAGGTGTGGATTCGGATCTTCCCCGACAAGCCGGTCACCAAGAAGCCAGCAGAAACCCGAATGGGTTCCGGAAAGGGAAATCCGGAGTTCTGGGTGGCAGTGGTCAAGCCGGGTCGCATCCTGTTCGAGATCGACGGGGTGACAAAGGAGCGTGCCGAAGAGGCCGTGCGCCTGGCGATCAACAAGCTGCCGATCAAGTGCAAGTTCGTCCAACGTGTTGATTTGGAGGCCTAATCATGAAGTCACGCAAGGCATCGGACCTACGGTCACTTACGACGGAAGAATTGACGTCGTTCATGAACGAGAGCATTGAGAACATCACGCGGCTTCGTTTTCAACTTGCGCTCGGTCAGCTTCAGGACTCCGGCAGCATTAAGACGCTCCGCAAGGACATTGCACGCATGAAGACGATCCTTCATGAGCGTACAACCAACGCTAATTGATTCGGAAGAACAACATGTCAGAAGAAACGTCAACTACGCAACAGAAGACATCGCGCCGTAAGGTTCGCGTCGGAAAGGTCGTCAGCAACAAGGCTGACAAGACCATCGTGGTCCGCATTGAACGTCAGGTTGCACACCCGCTGTACCGCAAGTACTTCAAGCTGTCAACAAAGGTCATGGCACACGATCCGAACAACGAGTGCAACATTGGCGACACGGTCAAGGTGATCGAGCATCGCCCCCTGAGTGCTCGCAAGCGGTGGGCACTAGTGGAAATCATCGAACGGGCGCAGTAAGGGAGCATAACAATGATTCAAGAGGAAACAAATCTTGTTGTCGCCGACAACTCCGGAGCCAGGAAGCTTCGTTGCATCCGGGTACTGGGTGGGCACGGCAAACGCTATGCGTCTGTCGGTGACATCATCGTGTGTTCGGTGAAGGCAGCATTGCCAGCCGGCGCCGTCAAGAAGGGCGAAGTGGTCAAGGCCGTTGTCGTCCGCACAAAGAAGGAGATCCGCCGCCGCGATGGGTCATTCATCCGATTCGATGAGAATGCAGCGGTTGTGATCAACAACAACAACGATCCTCGAGGAACACGCATTTTCGGGCCTGTCGCCCGTGAGCTCCGTGAGCGTGCGTTCATGAAGATCATTTCGCTGGCACCAGAGGTACTCTGAGGAAGATCATGAAGCTGAAGATCAAAAAAGGCGACGAAGTCGTCGTCATCACAGGTAAGAATCGTGGAGACCGTGGACGCGTTCTGATGGTCATGCCAGCGACGATGCGCGTGCTTGTCGAGGGTGTGAACATTCAAAAGAAGGCTGTCCGTCCATCACCGAAGCATCCGAATGGTGGAATCATCGAGATGGAAGGACCGATCCACTACTCAAACGTGCAGCTAGCTGAGAAGTATGACGGCTCGAAGCGTCGTGCATCGGCCACAGCAGCCACCAAGCCGGCCGCCAAGAGCGCCTCGAAGTCCAAGGCGAAGTCGAAGGCAAAGGCCGAAACCGAAGACTAATTCGACTAGAGACGAAGGAATCAACCGACCATGGCTAAGACAACATCAAAGCGGGATCAATTCAAGCCTGAGGGCGCACGCCTCGAGGAGATCACCGACGTGCGTGTACCGGCCCGGCTCCATGCATTCTATGTGGAGACGGTGGCACCGGCGCTGATGCAACGGTTCAACTACTCGAGCATCATGCAGGTCCCGAAGCTGGAGAAGATCGCCATCAACATCGGTGTTGGCCAGGCGACACAGGATGCGAAGCTCCTTCAGGCTGCGGTGAACGAACTCGAACTGATCGTTGGTCAGCGTCCGGCCGTATCGCGCGCCAAGAAGTCCATCGCGAACTTCAAGCTTCGTGAGGGCATGCCGATCGGAGCGCGTGTAACGCTTCGTCGTGCGCACATGTACGAGTTCCTTGATCGCTTCATCAACATTGCGGCACCACGCATTCGTGACTTCCGCGGTTTTTCTGACAAGAGCTTTGACGGTCGTGGTAACTACACGATCGGAATCAAGGAACAGATCATTTTCCCGGAGATCGACGTCGACAAGGTGTCGAAGATCCAGGGCATGGATATCACGTTCGTGACGTCCGCGAAGAACGACGAGGAAGCATACGCGCTTCTTCAGGAGTTTGGTTTCCCATTCCGTAAACGTGACTAACAGAACAGCGAGAACAGTTCATGGCGAAAACATCAATCATTGCTCGCAATAAGAAGCGCATTCGTCTGGTGGCGAAGTATGCCGAGCGTCGGGCCGCCCTCAAGGCAGCCGGAGACATGGTCGGCCTGCAGAAGCTTCCACGCAACAGTTCACCGACGCGGGTACGGAACCGGTGCCTCATGACCGGCCGTGGCAAGGGAGTGTACCGCAAGTACGGTCTTTGCCGCAATATGTTCCGGCTTCTTGCTCTCGAAGGCAAGATCCCCGGAATGCGCAAGGCGAGCTGGTAATCCAACGGTTTTTTGAACACGACCAACGACGACGAAGTATGCCAGTCACAGACACCATCTCAGATTTTTTGACGCGGATTCGCAACGCGTCATCCGCACGGCACAAGAGTGTCGATGTTCCATCATCGAACCTCAAGATCGCCATTGCGGAGATTCTCAAGGACCAGGGCTACATTCAGGACTACAGCAAGTCCGAAGATGGAAAGCAAGGTGTCCTGAGTCTCAAGCTCCGTTACTTCTACGGGCAACCCGTGATTCGCGAGATCCAGCGGGTGAGCAAGCCGGGACGGCGCATTTATGCGCCCGTGGACCGACTGCCGCGCGTGCGTAATGGTCTTGGTATTGCGATCATCTCGACGCCACGCGGCGTGATGACTGACAAGCAGGCCCGCCGTGAAAATGTTGGCGGCGAAGTTCTGTGCACCATCTGGTAAGAAGAGAACGAGGAGCAACACATCATGTCACGAGTAGGTAAAAAGCCCATCACGATCCCTTCGAACGTCACTGTGAAGTTCGATGGTGGTATCTGTGCCGTCAAGGGGCCAAAGGGCGAGCTGACGTTTTCCGTGGATGCGTCGATCACGCCGCAGCTTGAGAATGGCACGCTGACGTTCGTCCGGGCAAACGATGACAAGAAGGTTCGTGCCCTGCATGGCCTGACACGTGCGCACGTCGCATGGATGGTCGATGGAGTCGTCAACGGATTCACTAAGAACCTCTCAATCGAAGGTGTCGGTTACAAGGTAGAAATGCGCGGCAAGAACCTGCTGCTGTCGTTGGGCTACTCCCATCCGATCCTGTTCATGCCCCCTGACGGAGTTGAGTTCGCCGTTGCGACGCCAACAGCATTCTCGGTCAAGGGTATCAACAAGCATCTCGTAGGAGAGGTCGCTGCCAAGGTTCGTAAGCTTCGTCCACCAGAGCCGTACAAGGGCAAGGGTATTCGCTACGAAGGTGAGTACATCCGTCGCAAGGCCGGTAAGTCAGCCGGTAAGTAAGGAGAAAGAACACAATGAATCGCATCAAACTCAAAAGTGTACGTCACGCTCGTCGCGATCGCCGGGTCCGCAAGGACATTTCGGGTACGCCCGGACGCCCTCGCCTGACGGTGTTTCGCTCACTGAAGCACATCTATGCTCAGGTGATCGACGATGTTTCGGCACGCACGCTGGTTTCAGCATCGACTGTCGATGCGGACGTCCGTGCCAAAGCCGCAGGTCTTTCGAAGGTCGAAGAGAGTCGTCTCGTTGGCACACTCCTTGCCGAGCGTGCCAAGGCCGCGAATGTGACATCGGTCGCATTCGACCGCAACGGATTCCTGTATCATGGGCGCGTCAAGGCTTTGGCTGACGCTGCTCGTGAGGGCGGACTCGATTTCTAACGAAGTAAGAAACGGAGAACAGTTACGTGGCAAAGCAAAAACTCTCTGATCTGAGCCTAAAAGACAAGATCGTGTACGTCGGCCGCACTGCAAAGGTGGTCAAGGGCGGTCGTAGATTCAACTTCTCAGCAATGGTCGTCGTTGGCGATGAGCAGGGACATGTCGGTTACGGTCTCGGCAAAGCCGGTGAGGTTTCAAATGCCGTCACCAAGGCCACGGAGGCCGCCAAGAAGTCGGTCGTCAAGGTTCGCGTCGAGGACGGAACGATTCCCCATGAAGTCATCGGGCGTTTCGGTGCCGCACGTGTTCTGATCCGTCCGGCCACACCTGGAACTGGTGTCATCGCGGCCGGTGGCGTGCGCGCCATCCTCGAGCTTGCTGGTATCAAGGACGTTCTGACAAAGTCACAAGGATCATCGAATCCTCACAACACCGTGAAGGCAACGATGGACGCACTCATGCAGCTCGAAGATGCAGCTGCAGTGGCAGCACGCCGCGGCGTGAGCATCGAAAAGGTTCTACACGGGTAAGCGAAGGAGCGAACACCACCATGAAACTCAAGATCACACAAGTAAAGTCGTCGATCGGCGCGCTCAAGGCTCACAAGGAGACCATCAAGGCTCTTGGCCTCGGCCGTCCGAACTACGTTTCGATCAAGCCGAAGAATCCCCAGATTTTGGGAATGGTGAACGCTGTTCGCCATCTCGTGACCGTTGAAGAGATCGCAGACTGAGGCCAACAATGAAACACATCGGAAATCTTTCGCCCGCTCCGGGCTCACGTCACAAGAAGAAGCGCGTTGGTCGCGGTGCTGGTTCCGGCCACGGTGGTACAGCCACACGCGGTCATAAGGGACACCAGTCTCGCAGCGGCGGACATCAGAGCCGCGGCTTTGAGGGTGGTCAAATGACGCTCACGCGTCGCATCCCGAAGTTCGGCTTCACGAACATCAACCGCGTTGAGTACCAGGAAGTCAACGTCGCAACGCTCCAGCGCTTGGTCGATGAGAAGCGGATCACGGACGGCCTGGTCTCGAAGGATGTGTTGCTTCGTCTTGGCGTCATCCGCATCAAGACTGCACCTGTGAAGATCCTCGGCAATGGCGATCTGTCGGCAACTCTGAACGTGTCGTGCGACAAGATCTCGGCCGCCGCTAAGAACAAGATTGAATCTGCCGGAGGAGCGGTAACCGTTCATGGCTAACATCGTGACCACTTTCCGGAATATGTTCCGGATCGACGAGCTTCGCGATCGCATCATCTTCACGCTGATCGCGCTGCTTGCCGTGCGCGTTGGATCGCTCATCGCGATCCCGGGCATTGACACGGCATCGTTGAAGGCTGCTGTTGAGGCAAACTCCGCTGACAGCGGAATCTTCCAGATTTATAATCTGTTCGTCGGTGGAGCATTCGAGAATGCGGCCATCTTCGCCTTAGGCATCATGCCGTACATCTCGGCAAGCATCTTCCTCCAGATTGGTGGAGTGGTCCTTCCGCAACTCCAAAAGATGCAGCGTGAGGGAGATGACGGCCGTCGCAAAATCAATCAGCTTACACGCGTTCTGACAATTCCGATCGCTGCTCTGCAAGCATGGGGCGTGACGATCAAGCTTGTCAATGACTATGCCGGCTCGATCCCCGATCCCGGGTTTTTCTGGACCCTCACCAGCGTTTCGATCCTGACGGCCGGTACACTGGGTCTTATGTGGATCGGAGAGCAGATCACTGACCGTGGTCTCGGAAACGGCATCTCGCTGATCATCTTCATTGGCATCATTTCGCGTTTGCCTGTCGGCCTGTATCAACAGTTCGTCACCACGACAAGTAGCGGCGCCGGCCTGATCGGTCGCGAACTGGTGGTTATGGCAATCTTCTTGGTTCTGCTGCTCGGCATCATTGCCGCCGTCGTTCTGATCACGCAGGGGGCTCGCAGGATCCCTGTTCAATACGCCAAGCGCGTTGTTGGACGGAAGGTCTATGGCGGTACGACGCAGTACATCCCGCTTCGCGTCAATACGGCCGGCGTCATGCCGATCATCTTCGCCCAGTCGATCCTCTTCATCCCCGGTACGATCGCGTCGTTCTTCCCTGAAGCGGAATTCCTCCGTTCAGTTGAATTCGCGCTGCGTCCGGACGGGTTCCTGTACTCGCTGATCTACGGCCTGATGATCGTCTTCTTCACGTACTTCTATACGGCCATTGCCTTCAACCCGAAGGAAGTGTCCGACAACATGAAGAAGAACGGCGGCTTCATTCCCGGTGTACGTCCCGGAGAAGCGACGGCCGAATACATTGAAAACATCCTGACGAGAATCACGTTGCCCGGGGCGATCTTCCTTGCGATCATCGCCATTCTTCCAACGTTCGCAATGAACGTTCTGACCGTGCAACCTGAACTCGCAGCGTTCTTTGGCGGAACAAGTCTACTCATTGTCGTTGGTGTGGCTCTCGACACGCTCCAACAGATCGAGTCCTATCTCCTGATGCGTCATTACGACGGTTTCATGAAGACAGGGAAGATCAGGGGGCGCGCAGGAGTCACGTCCTGACGTCCATGGCCGCGGCGAACGTTCGCGTCCCCGTCCATGACGCGGAGGCGATTCTGAAGATCGAGGCTGCATGTCGGGTTGTCGCCGACGTGCTCCAACACCTCAGAACGTACGTTGTGCCAGGCGCCGTGACGGTAGAACTCGATGCCATCGCCGAGGATTTTATCCGGACGCGTGGCGCAGAGCCTGCCTTCAAGGGATACGAGGTTGATACCAAGGTGTACCCGTACACATTGTGTGTCAGCATCGACGAGGAGGTTGTTCACGGTATGCCGAGTCAGCGCGCCCTCAAGCCAGGACAGATTGTCTCGGTTGACGTGGGTGTGAAGATGGACGGATACTACGGCGATAGTGCCTACACGTTTGCGGTAGGCGATATCACCGAAGAAAAGCAGCGTCTGCTGGACGTCACGCAGGAGTCACTCCGGCTTGGCATCGAACAGGCGATCGACGGTCACCGGGTGTATGACATCGCTCGAGCCGTTCAAACGTGTGTTGAAAATCAAGGATTCTCGGTGGTCAGGGAGCTCGTTGGTCATGGAATTGGTCAACATCTGCATGAAGAGCCCCCTGTCCCAAACTTTGTTCCAGGCCTGCTGCATCGCAATCGGTACCCGAATGTGCGGCTACAGTCCGGAATGGCGCTGGCGATCGAGCCGATGGTGAATCTTGGAATCTTCCATGTTCACACGGCACGTGATGGGTGGACGGTGTATGCGGCTGACGGCAAGCCGTCAGCACACTTCGAACACACGATCGTGATCGACGGAGCGACGCCGAGAGTTCTGACGGAGTGGTAAACAAACAAAGGAACCGGTAAGAAACATGGGTCGCGAAGACGTCATACGCGTTGATGGTACGATCGAGGAAGCGCTCCCGAACACCCAGTTCATCGTGAAGCTGGACAACGGGCACAAGATCCTCGCACACGTATCGGGGAAGATGCGTATGCACTTCATCAAGATCTTCCGTGGTGACAAGGTCACGGTCGAAATGTCACCATACGATCTGTCGAAGGGGCGGATCGTGTACCGGTACAAGTAACAGTCGAAGCTCACTCAAAGGTGAAGAAATGAAAGTTCAAGCATCAGTCAAGAAGCGCAGCCCGGAGGACAAGATCGTCCGCCGCAAGGGTCGGGTGTACGTGATCAACAAGAAAAACCCACGCTTCAAGCAACGCCAAGGCTAATTCAGGAGACACAACGTGGCTCGTATCGCAGGGATCGACCTACCAAAAAACAAGCGCGGCATCATCGCGCTCACATACATCTACGGCATCGGCCGAAGCGTCAGCACGCAAGTGCTGGACAAGGCCGGCATCGATCACAGCAAGCGTGTGTCGACGTGGACCGATGATGAAGTTGCCCGTATCCGTCAGGCTATCGCCGACTACAAGGTAGAGGGACAGCTTCGCTCGGAGGTGCAATTGAACATCAAGCGTCTGATGGACGTCGGATGTTATCGTGGCCTTCGTCACCGCCGAGGCTTGCCAGCACGCGGACAGCGGACTCGCACCAATGCTCGCACGCGGAAGGGTAAGCGCAAGACGGTGGCCGGTAAGAAGAAGGCAGTGAAGAAGTAATACAGGGAACGAATCAGAATGGCAGCAGCAAAAAAGCGCGTCAAGCGCAAGATCGTATCGGACGTCCACGGCAAAGTGTTCGTTCGCGCAACGTTCAACAACGTCATCGTCACAGTCACGGATACCTACGGCAACACCCTCTCGTGGTCATCAGCCGGCAAGAATGGATTCCGTGGTTCGAAGAAGAACACTCCATATGCCTCGCAGGTGTCAGCCGATAAGGCCGCCCGTGAAGCATTTGAGATGGGGCTTCGCAAGGTTGACGTGGTCGTGAAAGGTCCGGGCTCGGGTCGCGAAGCTGCCATCCGTGCACTGACGCAGGCAGGCTTTGAGGTCCTCTCCATTCTTGACGAGACACCGCTTCCGCACAATGGATGTCGTCCTCCCAAGAAGCGCCGCGTCTGATCGGCCCCCTATCGTTTTTTACCGTGTGACACTGATCAAAGGAACGTCATGAACATGCAGATGCAGATGCCGGAAGGCGTCGTCGTCGAAGAATTGGGAAGCGCTTACCACGCCCGTTTTATCCTGAACCCACTCGAAGAAGGCTACGGGACAACGATCGGTAATGCATTCCGCCGCGTTCTCCTGTCGTCGATCCAAGGATCCTCGATCGTTGGCGTGAAGATCTCCGATGTACAGCATGAGTTTCAGACCATCCCCGGCGTGGTCGAAGATATGTGCGAGATCATCCTCAATCTGAAGGAAGTCCGTTTCCGCGTTGTCGATCCAAAGGCTCCAAACCGTGTGAACTTCCGCGTCAAGGGTGTCTCGAGCTGGACGGCCCAGATGATCCAAGAGGCATCAGCAGGTGCCATCGAGGTGCTTGACCCTTCGAAGAAGATCGCGACGCTGGCGAACGATGCCGATTTCGATGTCGAACTCCGTATCGGCCGCGGTAAGGGGTATGTACCTGCAGAAGAGCAGAACGCCACTGATTTCCCGGTTGGAATGTTGCCGATCGATGCCATCTACACGCCGATCAAGAATGTCGTGTTCAACGTAGAGCCTTTCCGCGTTGGACAAAAGACAGACTACGAGCGCCTTGTCTTGGATGTGTCAACGGACGGTTCGATCACTGCCAAGGAAGCCGTTGAAGTGTCCGCAGGGATTCTCCGCTCACACATCTCTCTGCTCCTGGGTGTCAATCCAACGTCAGCCGGTAGCGTGGATGCTGCGGAATCGCCAGTGGCAGATACGGAAGCTGATCGCGAGCGCACGCGGATTCGCCGCATCCTTCTGCAACCAGTGGATGAGCTCGAACTGAGCGTTCGTGCCCACAATTGCCTTAAGGCTGCAAACATCAAGTCGCTGGCCGACCTCGTTGGCCTGCAAGAGACGGACCTTCTGAAGTTCCGCAACTTCGGTCGTAAGTCCCTCTCGGAATTGGCAGAAGTCGTCGTTCAGAATGGCCTCCACTTCGGAATGAATGTGGATGAGTATCTGCGTGACGATGTTTCAAAATCGTGAAATTGACTGGTAAGGAGTAGAAGAACATGCGACACGGGTATTCAGGCCGGAAACTGAAGCGTACGGCAAGCCATAAGCGAGCACTTATGGCGAACATGGCGACGTCTCTCTTCGAGCACAAGCGGCTCGTGACGACGCTGGCCAAGGCCAAGGAGCTTCGCCCCTTCGCCGAACAACTCATCACCCGCGCTCGGAACGCTCATCGTTCTGAGAAGGCCGGCACGGTAGCGGGCGTGGACGTCCACAACCGTCGCATGGTGGGCCGCTTCATCAAGAACAAGGGTGTTCTGCAGGAGCTGTTCGACACGATCGCGCCACTCGTGGCCGAGCGTGACGGTGGGTACACGCGGATCACGAAGCTCGGCCTTCGCCGTGGTGACGCCTCCGAAACCGCGATGATCGAATTGGTTGACTGGTCGAATCCGCAAGACGGACGTTCGTCCTCAACGCGTCGCCGTCCTGCGGCGAAGGGTCCAGCCAAGCCAAAGCCATCATTCACACCAAAGGCCGCCCCCGTTGCAGCTCCGGTGGCCGAAGCTGTGGCAAGCCCTGCCGAAGAGGTCGTCGAAGAAACGCCAGTCGAAGCAGCAGCAGAAACACCAGCAGCAGAAGCACCAGCTGCAGAGGCACCAGCCGCAGAGGCACCAGCTGCTGAAGGCGATGCACCTGCAGAATCTGCCGGTGATGCCTCCGACACGTCGGCAGATGCCGGCGCCGACGGTGGCAGCACGTCGGCAGACTGATAACACGACAACAAACACACGAAACGCCGGAGGCATCAGCATCCGGCGTTTCTGTTTTTTTCAGACAACCGCTTTTTATGGCACACGACCTCCAGATACATGCCGAGTTCGTGAAAGGGGCTACCTCTTCTGAGCACTTCCCCGTCACCTCGCTGTGCGAGGTTGCCATGGTTGGCCGCTCGAATGTCGGCAAATCATCGCTGATCAATGCGCTGGTTCGACACGGCGGCATGGCGCGGGTCTCCAATACGCCGGGCAAGACCCAAGAGATAAACTTCTTTGTTACCGATGCAGGGTTCATGTTGGTGGACCTGCCCGGATACGGTTACGCGCGTGTGAGCAAGACGCAACGGGAACAGTTCTCGCGACTGATACGGGATTACGTAACGCGTCGCGAGCCCCTTGCTCTGACGTGCGTCTTGGTGGATGCGCGCCATGATCCACAGCCTCTGGACCTTGCAATGCTCGAAGAGCTTGAGCTGGCAAACCGTGCCTATGTGGTCGTGCTGACAAAGTGCGATAAACTCAAACCCGGAGCCGTTGCAGCCCGTGAGGAACAACTGCGGCATGTCCTATCACAATGTCGGCACTTGGTGGACGTGATACCAACCTCAAGTCAGACGGCACTGGGTAGGCATGAGCTGCTCGGATGCATGAAACGAATCGTGAATGAACATGTGAAGGGATCGTCATGAGCACCCAACCATTGGTGGGAATCATAATGGGTAGTGACACGGACTACCCAACGATGCGCGAAGCCGCTCTGATTTGCGAAGAGTTCGGTATCGCAGCCGAGGTACGCGTCGTGAGTGCTCACCGCACTCCGGCAGACATGGCCGAATATGCCTCGACGGCCCACGAGCGCGGACTGAAGGTTCTTATCGCCGGTGCCGGCGGAGCCGCACATCTACCCGGAATGGTCGCATCGTATTCGCCCCTTCCCGTGATCGGTGTGCCGATAGCGACAAAGCAACTTCGAGGACTCGATTCTCTGATGAGTATCGTGCAAATGCCTGCCGGCGTTCCGGTTGCCACGGTAGCGATCGGCGGCGGCCGTAATGCAGG
>JBEAYU010000076.1:0-5215 GCA_041170435.1 Bacteroidota bacterium | reverse complement strand
AAATCGACATGGCCCGGAGTATCGATGATGTTGATCGTATGACCATTCCAGGTGCATGACACGGCAGCGGAAGTGATCGTGATACCACGCTCTTTTTCCTGCTCCATGTAGTCGGTGAAGGCCGTGCCTTCGTGGACTTCGCCCATACGGTGCAGAACCCCAGTGTAGTAGAGGATCCGCTCCGTCGTGGTGGTCTTGCCCGCATCAATGTGTGCCATGATGCCGATGTTTCGAACAAGATCGATGGAGACAGGCCGCGTCATGCTGTCGTAAAAAAACTCAGTGTGTCAAAGAACAGGGTTGCCCCTTACCAGCGGAAGTGAGCAAATGCACGGTTGGCATCAGCCATGCGGTGCATTTCATCGCGACGCTTGATCGCGCCCCCTTCACCATTGGCTGCTGCGAGCAGCTCGCTGGCAAGCTTCGAGGCCATCGAACGGTCACGACGCTCAGAGGCATACTTCTTGATCCACCGGATGGCGAGTGCGGCACGACGTTCCTCACGGACTTCCATGGGGACTTGGTACGTGGCACCACCAACGCGACGAGGACGGATCTCGATCGCTGGTGAGGCATTGACAAGTGCCTTGCGGAACACCTCGATCGGGTCCTGCTCGGTCTTCTTCCCAACAATGTCGAGTGCTTGGTACACGATCTGACGGGCCACATTCTTCTTGCCCTGGATCATGATGTTGTTGACGAACTTGGCAACCATCACGTCATTGAAACGTGGGTCCGGCATCGTCCGGCGCTTTTCTGCACGCTTTTTACGCATGTTTTCTCCTTACTTCTTCTTGGCCGGTGCCGCGGCTTGTCCAGCCTTCGGCTTCTTGGCGCCATACTTGGAACGAGCTTGCTTACGATTGGCAACTCCCTGCGTGTCAGCTGAACCACGAATGATGTGGTAGCGAACGCCCGGAAGATCCTTCACACGACCACCGCGAATGAGCACGATTGAGTGCTCCTGCAGGTTGTGTCCCTCTCCGGGGATATAGGCCGTTACCTCGATGCCGTTGGAAAGACGTACACGGGCAACCTTGCGGAGCGCTGAATTCGGCTTCTTCGGTGTGGTCGTGTACACGCGAGTGCACACGCCGCGCTTCTGCGGGCACGACTGAAGGGCCGGAGACTTGCTCTTCTCCGTAATGGCAAGGCGTCCTTTGCGGACTAGCTGACTGATCGTAGGCATTGGTTGTGTGCCGATAATGAGGGTTCGAGAATCAGACCCTTTCTCGCGCGTGAAGGACCCACGCGCTAGAAGAGCCGGCAAAACTATGAGGTTCGTGTGGAAATACCAAAACTGAGCGCTTACTTGCCTTCGGCGCGCTTCTTCTGGTGTTCCTTGACCATTTCGTCCTGGATGTTCCGAGGGACGGGTTGGTACTTCTTGAATTCCATCGAGAACTCGCCCTTGCCTTGTGTGACCGAGCGAAGGTCCGTGGAGTAACCGAACATTTCCGACAGAGGCACCTCAGAATCAATGGTCACGTATCCGGCATCGGAATCCGTACCCATGATCACACCACGGCGCTGGTTGATCTGTCCGATCACCGTTCCTTGGAACTCTTCCGGTGCCGACACCTCGAGCTTCATGATCGGCTCAAGGATCGTCGGCTTTGCGGCCGGATACGCTTCACGGAAGGCCATGATCGCAGCCGTCTTAAAGGCCATTTCGGATGAGTCAACAGGGTGCGTCGCACCGTCGTTGATCGTCACGCGCACGCGCACGACCGGCTGACCAATGAGCGATCCTTCGGTGATCGACTCGCGGAAGCCCTTATCGCAAGCAGGAACGTATTCGCGAGGGATGACGCCGCCAACAATGTCGTCAACGAATTCGTAGTTCTCAATGGCATCCGGTGGAAGGGGCTCAATGAAGCCGCCCACACGACCGAACTGACCTGAACCACCGGTCTGCTTCTTGTGCGTGTAATTGAACTCGGCGCGTTGCGTGATGGTCTCACGGAAGGCAACCTTCGGACGTCCAACGATCACCTCGGTGTTGTACTCACGCTTGATGCGCTCAATGTAGATGTCGAGGTGAAGCTCACCCATACCCTTGATGATGGTCTCGCCCGACTCTTCGTCGCGCATCACGCGGAAGGTCGGATCCTCCTTGGTGAATCGGTTGAGCGCCTTGGAGAAGTTCACCTGGCCGGCCTTGTCTTTTGGAGCAACGGCAAGCTCGATCACCGGCTCGGGCACGAACATCGACGTCATGGTGTAGCGTACGTTTCCGTCCGTGAATGTATCACCCGAGGCACAGTCCACGCCGAACATAGCAACGATGTCACCGGCTGATGCTTCCTCGATCTCGTGCATGTCGTTGGAGTGCATTCGGACAAGGCGCGGAACCTTCACCTTCTTGCCGTTGGCGATGTTGATGATCGAGTCGCCCTTCTTGATCGTACCCTGGTAGATACGCATGTAGGTGAGCTGCCCGTAGCGGCCGTCTTCAAGCTTGAAGGCAAGCATGACAAGGGGCTTGGATCCCTCACTGTCAAGAACGATCTTCTGCTCGTTGTTGTCCTGATCCAGTGCTTCGTTCTTGATGTCCGTCGGTGCCGGAAGGAACGTTCCCACACCGTCAAGCAGTGTCTGAACGCCCTTGTTCTTGTAAGCCGAACCGCAGAAGACCGGCGTCATCTTCATCGATAGCGTTCCCTTGCGGATCGCACGTGCAAGCTCTTCGGCGCCTACCGGCTCGTCACCAAGGAACTTCTCCATGAGTTCGTCGTCAAAGTCGGCCGCTGTCTCAATGAGCTTATGACGCAGCTCGTTCGCCTTGTCGAGCATGTCGGCGGGGATCTCGGCCTTGCGTACCTCGCTGCCCCCTTCACCGTCGAAGTATTGAGCTTGCATGTTCACGAGGTCGATGACGCCTTCAAGCTTGTCCTCAAGACCAATCGGATACGTCACAAATGCCGGCGTGTGTGCAAGCTTCTCCTGAAGCTGAGCAGCCACACGGTCAGGATTCGCACCTGAGCGGTCGCACTTATTGATGAAAGCAACGCGAGGCACGTTGTAGCGGCGCATCTGGCGATCCACCGTGATCGACTGCGACTGCACACCCGCGACCGAGCAAAGCACGAGCACGGCACCGTCAAGCACCCGAAGGGCACGCTCAACCTCAACCGTGAAGTCGACGTGACCCGGTGTGTCGATCAGGTTGATGTTGTACTCACCCCACGTGCAGTACGTGGCAGCCGACTGGATCGTGATGCCCTTTTCGCGCTCAAGATCCATCGAGTCCATCTTGGCGCCAACGCCGTCCTTACCGCGGACTTCGTGGATAGCGTGGATCTTTCCCGTGTAAAAAAGAATGCGCTCAGAGAGCGTGGTCTTCCCGGAGTCAATGTGCGCCGAGATACCAATGTTGCGAACCTTCGACAAGTCTGCCATTGCAGTGTACCGATGTTGTGTGGTTATTGTTACCCGTTGATGCTGCCACGCAATTCGTCATAATGGCGAAATGCAGCGCGGCAAAGACCGCAAAGCTACGAAGAAGTTTGCTTTGATGGTGTCGGGTAAGGGTTTAGCCCGAAGTGATATCCATCTGACGCAGCGGCTTGTTCAATGCCGCAACGGCGGCCACCACGAGAAGTGTGACAAAGCCGCCGACCAGGACGCTCGGAACGGTGCCCAGCAGGCGTGCTGCGATTCCGCTTTCGACGGCTCCGAGCTCGTTCGAGCTCGAGATGAACATCGTATTGGCGGCCGCCACACGCCCCTTCATCTCCTCGGGCGTTTGAAGCTGTAGGATGGTGTGCCGGATGACCACACTGACGGCGTCGAGGCCACCGGCCAGCACAAGCAGGCCAACGCTGAGCCAGAAGGACGTGCTGACGGCAAAGCACAGGATGCAGATCCCAAAGCCGGCAACCGACCACAGAAGACGGCGCCCGGCGTTCTTGCCGATTGGACGCCACGCGACCAACGCCATAGTGATGATGCTCCCGATACCCATGGCCGCCCGCAGCAGCCCAAGTCCAGCCTCATTCGTGTTCAAGATCTCCTTGGCAAAGACGGGCAACAGGGCCACCACTCCGCCGAACAGGACGGCAAAGAGATCGAGCGACAGAGCCCCAAGAATGACGGGGCGGGAAAAGATAAATCGAATGCCCAGCGTAAGGTCCTCACGCATCGAGCCCCGACTTTCATGCTTGACAGGGGGCTTTGAGGTGATACGCAGCGCACCGGCACCACCAATGAACATGAGCCCCAGGATGGTCATGGAAGCAACCTCGATCCCGAACCATCCATAGAACAAGCCCCCTAACATCGGTCCAGTGACCATGGCCGCCTGCCAGACAGCGCTATTGAACGCCGATGCACGTGGAATGTGTTCTCGCTCGACGATCCGGCCAAGTGAGCTGAACATCGACGGCCCGTAGATGGCGCGCCCCGACCCGTTGATAACGATCATCGCCAGCAGGCCATTGATCACGGGGCTGACGCCGATCGATTTTACGGTGGATGGCTGTAGGAGTACAGCTGTGCCAACGGCCGAAGCAAGGAACATCAGCACTGCAACTCGAATGCCCAGCCGCTTGTCGAGTCGGTCCACCACATACCCCATAGGCATGGCCATGCCTATGGCCGGAATGGCCTCGGCAAGCCCTATCAGCGCCAACCATAGCGGGTCACGCGTTAGGTCGTAGACGTACCAGCTCACGACCAGCGCCTGCATGTGCCAGGCCACGGCGATAAAGAACCGCAACTGCAGGAATGCAAGGAATTCGGCTGTAACGAATGATGGGAACAAGAGTTTAACGCAGGGGTTCAGTACGGTTGATGCAAGCAATGCAATCTAGCCAAGGAGAAGTTTACGTATCCTTGCTCGTTGCCTAAGGGGGATGGAATGGTTCGACGTGGTTTGATTCTTCTGGTGCTGACCTTCGTTCTCCACACTATCGGATTGGCGTGGTGGTCAGATGAAGCGACGTTGGAGCTTACAACGGGCACACACTTCTACGTTGGCTTCATTCATCCGGATCGTGCCGCGGGAGAGCCCCTTCCCGACAGCTGCTATCGTGTTGTGATCCACGCACGTCAGACATGCATGGTTACCGTTGATTCTCGCACCTTGCGAGCCGAAGCCGGCCAGCCCCTGATCGTCAAGCTTCCAGTGAAAGACGTCGTCGAAGTCACCAGCACACGTCCGATCTCCGTGTTTTCACACCAGGATCTTGACGGGAATGGCGAACAGTCGTGG
>JBEAYU010000075.1:0-30228 GCA_041170435.1 Bacteroidota bacterium | reverse complement strand
CGCCCCTTCGGAGTTTTCGAGCACTCGAGCCTGTGAGAACAAACCTCACGGGGCAGGCATCTGTGATGAGTTGGTGCACGACCTCCAGAATGCGGGGCACCTTCTGCACTTCGTCAATCACTACAGTACCGCCGTCTGGAGCACCCATCACAAGTTCCCGCAACCGTTCTGGCCGCGAGCTGTAGAGGAGATACTGGGCCGGATCAAGCAGATCAACCACGATCGCATCCGGAAACGCACTCCTGGTCCAGAGTGTCTTTCCTGTTCCTCTCGGCCCTAAAAGGAAGAAAGATCCCTTTTGAGGCCGCAAAATGCGTGGTCGTATTGACATATTGAGGCGCAATATGTCATCGGCGTTGGCATTTTGCAAGGGTTCACAGGATCCTCCGTGAATAAGTCGGCAAGCAATAGTGCCCGGGCGCCTTCACCACACCGGATTCTACAGGTTATCGTTCTTTTTTACGGAGCGTGATCACCTCATATGCACCTTCCTCAATGATCATCCCAACGACCTTACCAGTGTATAGTACATCACCACTTAGCTCTGCTGTCGTCCGTGCAATCATCAATCGTTCTCTTAGTGCAGATCCATCTATCCTGAATCGAATCCCGAGGGAATCGATGAAATATGAAGCTGGTGATTCCGAGAGTGTTCTCTCTATGACTTCTCTTCGATAGTTATCGTAACCTGGTCCGCGTCGAGGAAAGGTCACATAATCACTAGAATCCTTAGCGGATAAGCTGATCGTAGCATTCTTTTCTGAATCTCTACGTACCAGGCACACATAATGTCTTGTATAGCCCGCACGAGAAGTGCAAGTAAAGCCGCCCCCATTCTTGTGACGACTGATAACTATTGAATCGGAATGAACGTCAACGTTGAAATAGGACCCCCTTCTCGAGTCCAATCGTCTACATCTTCTTTGTATCTATAGGCTAAAGTATCCAAACCCCATCGGTCTGCATAAATCAAGTACACGCCGAAAAACTCATCGGTCATGAAACGGTATCCTTCATAACGATCGAGATCAGGTGACACTTGCATCTATTTTACGTCGGGTAGTTCCTCAACCTTTACGTCGGGTTCCGTAATCGACGTTGTTGGTTTACACGAACAGAGTATCGCAAAGATCGATACGACGGCGGTCCATTTCGTGAATGTCATTGTGATGTCTCCTAAAACATGAGTTAAATGCCTAACATGATTCCGTCAGTGTTGCTATCTGACGGTTGTAGCCGCTGTTACTTTCTCACAAACGATGCGGTTCGTAAGAGTCCTCCATCCATAATCAACACGTGGTACGTTCCGAGCGCCAGCTCGTGAACGTCAAGCGTAAGTCCTGCCACGGTTCTCGACACTGCACATTCGACGGTTTGGCCGATCGTGTTGATAACAACAACGTGTGCGGGGTCTGCATCTATTCCGGAGATTGTGAGAACATCCGATGATGATGGCGAAGGGGCTATCAGCAGCGCTTCGTTCGGCTCCTCTTTGACACCGGTAAATAGAAATTTTCGAAGATAGCGCACGGTCTTGAAGGTGAATGGGCCAAACAACGAGACATTGCTTGTGTTAACAACCTGGATCGTTGATTCGTCAATAACTAACAGAGGTATGTCATTTGTTATCTCCTGCCATGACGTCTTGCGTGAAAACGTTTTTACAAATGCCTTTTGAGGTCCGATCGTAACATCAACCGACATTGTGTCACGTTGAGTTATCCGTGCAACGTTATCGTAGGAATTGTCAGGTAGTATAAGCTGTCCATAGCCATCATAGACATAGGAATGTGACCCCGTTACGGTCTTCGGACCAGGAGTTGGAAATGGCGTTGTGATGATGCCATTAAAGACGTCGTACTTCGGGTTGTTGACAACAACCTCCACCGGCCGCACATCATACGGATCCGCTCCGGCTACCATCTCAGAGTTTGGGGTTATCCAGCCTTCAAGTCGCCACTGACCATTGATCGTCCGAAAGACGGATGTGGTCGTATCATCAACCACCACCACTTCAGCATTGGGAAACTTTTCTCGAACAGGAGATTTCAGAATGGTCTTGTCGGTGTGGATCGTTAGGGTCGTGTCGGAACCTCGACGAAGAAGGTTGGAATACGACCACACCTGTCCGATTCCAGGAGCACCAACGCGAATGCCCGTCGTATCGCACACATACATGGAGAATCTGGTAAAAGGGGCCGGCAGCGACTGAATCATCAGATTGGGCTGGGCCATTACTGAGAGGCATGCAAACAGTACGAAAACTGGAGTGAGTAGAGAACGGGTCATGAGGGTGCAGAGTTTATGGGCGAATTGAACACCTACGAATCTCGGAAATCCAATCGCACCACCGCACCTTAATCAAACCTTAATTGACTATGTTCGCTCATGCCGAGAATGTCGCCGCAAGCCCGGATCGAGGAGCGTCTTCAGCTGTGTCGGTCCCTCCAGTATGAGCGTCCGCAAGAAGCTCTTGCATATGCCCAAGAAGCACTTGGCATTGCCAAGAAGTTTAAGCTTGCGGAACGGGGCTTGCACTGCCAGCGAATGATTGGTATCTGCCACTATGCCGACAGAAACTTCGACGTTGCTCTTAAGATCTTCGAGTCTACTCTGCCCGGATATCGAAGGATAAAGAACCCTTCTGGAGAGTCTCGCGCACTTCAAAATATTGCCTTAACTCTGCGTCAGCTCGGACGCAACGAGGACGCCATTGAGATGTTTCGTCGGTCGGAACGGATCGGCAGACTTCTTGCAGATGACATTTTCCTGATGGCGGTTCTTACAAGTATTGGAAGTACGTATTCTGTAATCGGACGTCCAAAAGAGGCTCTTCAGGCATTTTCCGAATGCCTCACGATCGCAGAGCGTCTCGACGATGCTGCGGTGCGAGCTCGAATAACAGGTAACATTGCTGACGTTTATGCGGGTATTGGGGACACTGAAACGTCCATCGAATGGTCAAAACGCAGTTTGCAGCTGCACCGAACCAATGGCGACAACATGGGTGTGGGACTTACACTCTCCAATCTTGGTCGCGTCTATCAACGTACCGGTGATCTTGATGCTGCCCTGGCAACTATGAGCGAAGCTCTGGTTGTAATGACGTCGATGCAAGACGACCACGCCCGTGGACGAATAATGATGCATCTCTCGACGATACTTCTAGCGAAACGTCGATACTCCCAAGCTCAAACCATGACGGAAGAGGCGCTCGATATCTTTCGTCAGACGAACGATGCCGAACGTGAGGTGGGAAGTATGATCACCTTGGCCGAGATTTCGCTCCGTCAAAAGGACCTTGATCGTGCGCATCGTTCCCTTGAAACTGCGACCAAACGGATGCATTCAATCGACAATGCTAACCTAGAAATCGAAATCCTCGAACATCAGGCTGCGCTTCTAAGTGCGAAGGGGGCTTGGAAAGAGGCTATCAAGATGCTCATTCGTGGAAGTAAACTCGCCGAGCAGCAGATGATGCATAAGCAGGTTTCAGAATTGGAGAAGCTGCTTGCCGGATTGTATGAGGGCAACCAAGACTTTGCATCAGCACTTCGTCATGAACGTAAAGCCGCGGTTGCGCAACAGGCTGCTGATGCAGAGCTCCGTGCGCAACATAGTCAGGGTTTACAGTTACGTCTTGATATGGAACGCGATGCTCGTGAGCGCGAACGTATACAGTCGGCCAATGATCGCCTTACAATGCAATTGAACACGAAAGAACGCGAACTGAACACAAACGTGCTTGCCATTGCACAAAAGAATGAACTCCTTAGTGAACTTGCTTCAGACCTGCAGCAGGCTGTTCGCAGTAGTGAAGCGGAGCGTGTGCAGCATCTTCGGGATGTCCTCAGAAAGATTGACGTTCACCGGAGAACAGGCGAGGACTGGAAGACCTTCCAAGAACAGTTAGCAGATGTGCACGATTCATTCATTCGTACGCTTACGTCAAAGCACCCCAGCCTTACTGCCAAGGAAGTGCAATTGGCGTCATTGCTCAAACTAAATCTCTCCTCCAAAGAGATCTCGCAAGTCTTAAGCATTGGTGTTGCTTCCATCGAAGTGTATCGGTCGAATCTCCGCAAGAAGCTCGGATTGGAGGGTGGTACATCGCTTACCACCTACATCCAGTCGTTGTAGACTGTAATCCCTACGCCGACGACTTAAGGTATTGTTAAGGTGCGGCGAAGCGATCGCCCCGGTAGGTTGCATTCGTGATAAACGATTTCAATCTCATCAGGAGCATCTCATGACAATTCGCATCCTCTTCAGCATCCTCCTTGCACTCACAGCCTCTGTCGAGGTATGGTCGGTGGGAGCACTGTTCGTTCGCCCCCTGCGTTCAACGGACACATATCAGGCGATCAACATTTCGAAGTATGACGCAAGGGTGAAAATCCAGGACCACGTGGCCACAACCTACGTCGATCAAACGTTCCGGAACGAACTCAACCAGCAGGTTGAGGCAACCCTGATCTTTCCACTGCCAGATGGTGCAGTGATCACGGAGTTGTACTATTGGTTCAATGGTGTCCGATACAAGGGTAGCGTTCGTGAGAAGCAAGAAGCACAGGCAGCGTATGACGGGAAGATTCGGAAAAGTATGGACCCGGCACTACTGCAGGAATTGGGCGACAACATCTTCAAGCTTCAGATTGCGCCAATAAACGGTATCAGTGATGTGCGCGTAGAAATCACATACACAGAGATCCTACCATTTGCTTTGGGAAAGTCAACCTATACACACCTGCTAAAGACAACGGGTCTTTCTCCAAAGCCGCTTCAACGGATGTCGCTAACAATCGATGCTACGACACAAACATCGTGGTCGCTGATCGAATCACCAAGCTACCTCAACACACCTGCCCACAAGGTACAGATGCTTTCGGAAAAAGTAGCTCGCATCACACTGGGTGATGAGACATTTACTCCAACAAAGAACTACAAATTGGAGCTTACATCGAAACGTACCGGTGTTGATATCAGCACGTTAACCTATGTGCCGGTCCCCTCTGATTCCTTCGGCACGAAGCCATTCTTCCTTACATGGGTTGTTCCGCCAGACACGGGACATGTGGAAGTGCCGCGTTCGGTGACGTTTGTGGCAGATGTGTCATCAAGCATGACGCAACAACGTATGGATCAAATGCGCATTGCTATGACGTCGTTCATCGAACAGCTCGCGCCGCACGATAAGTTCAACATCGTAACCTTCAGCACGAACGTATCAACATTTTCGGATGGCCTCGTACAGGCAACATCAGAGAACATCGATCTGGCTCGAGTGTTCATCAATCAGATGCGTGCCTTAGGGCTGACCAATATAAGCGAGGCATTAAGGGTGGCCATTCAGCAAGACTATAGCACGGAGACGGCCAACGCCGTGGTCTTCATCACCGATGGCCAGCCATCATTCGGAGAACAGAATGAGGCAGCAATCATTGATTCGCTCAAGAAATGGAATCACATGAATGTAATGATCAATCCAATTACGATCGGTGAAGAATCAAGCATAGCTCTGATGAAGAATATAGCAGTTATGTCAGGGGGCTATCTAACAGAGATCATGCGCGACGACTCGATAGCTGTAATCATTCGCGACCATCTCCGCCGGATGGCGATGCCAAACATCACCGATATGCGTCTCGATTACGGTGAACTCACAACGTACGATGTTGAACCGCGAGAGCTTGCAAACGTAAGTGTTGGCGGACGTGTAATCCAGGCAGGACTGTACGAGCGGGGAGGTAGTTACCCAGTATCCCTTACCGGAAAGATCCTTGGCGTTGGCTTTACTCTGAGAAACAACGTGGTGTTTGGTGACTCAGCAAATAGCAACAAAGCTGTTGCTCGCCTATGGGCTCGGGCTCGCGTTAACGCATTGCTTGACCAGATCGCAAAGTACGGTGAGAAGAAGGAGCTCGTTAATGCCGTTATTCAGCTAAGCATACAGTTTAGCATTCTGACCAAGTACACGGCTCTCTACGCTGATCCGGATGATAACAGCACAGACGTCGACAACTCATGTGAAAGACCGATCGAAGCAGTTCGGGTGGCGGTTACACCACATCCTGCTACACCGAACTCTTCGATCTCGGTCAACATACCTGATGCCCTTGCGGGCCAGATGATGAACATCCAGATCGTAGATATCTATGGTCGCGTGGTCAGCGAATTGGCGCTATCAACTGTAAGTCATGGAATATGGACCATGCCACTTGCTCGATTTGACCTGCAAGCCGGCACCTACATCGTTGTTCTCAAAATCGGGAACACAACAACAACACACTCAATCATCGTAGCAGAAGGGACACAACGATGAACGCTTTTCTCATCTCAACTCGAACCGTTTCTACGATCCTGGCCATTCTTATCTGCACCATATCGGCCTCGTCCGGTGGTCTGATTGGTTTTGCCTCGAACAGTTACCAGGCAAAAGGTGCCCAAACAACGTCCGTTGTATCAACCATCCGTGAGCAAGTAGCCGTTACAACCATAACACAGGTGTTTCGTAATACAACCGGCACACCTAGCAGGGCTATGTATGGCTTTCCTCTATCATCTGCAGCGATGGTCACTAACCTGCGCTGGAACATCGGCGGAAAGTGGTACAAGGCTGTTATGAACTCATTGGATTCTTCCGCCAACTGTAGTAATGATTCCGTCACAACACCGCCATCAAAAGCCTTTACTTCGACGTTTAGTACGCCCCCTTTCACCTTTGCGTTCAAAGACACGATCCAGCGTGATAGCCAGATCATCGTTGAGCTCACATATGTAGAGCTACTTCCGTACAAGAATGATGAGGTACGTTACCAGTATATCGCTGCTCCAGCCATAAGTGGACAGACAGTAACACTTGACAGCATTATCATAGATATTCAATGCGGAAGAAGCATTTCCGAACCATCATCCAAGCCGACGATACTCTCCATTGCAAGTCAAACAGACAAGACCGTACGTTTTGCTGATAGCATGATCATTGTTCGCCCGGAAGGAATTGTGGTGTCGTTCAAACCGTACTATGATTCGTTAACAATGAATGTCTTGAGCACAAAGCCGACCAATGAAGATGGTTATGCATTGATGATGGCAGTACCGGGATCGGATCAAGACCTTAGCACAGTTATCCCGAAGCGATTCACCTTCGTGTTAGATCATAGTGGTTCCATGAATTTTGATGACCGACTCGATCGGGCAAAGCAGGCTGCTGAGCACTGCATTCGAAACCTTGGACCAAATGACTTGTTTAACGTTGTCGTGTTCAATGACAAGTCAGCGAGCTGTTTTCCTCAGCACCGTCCTTACATTTCATCAAACGAGCAACTCGCACTGCAGTTCATCAATCAAACGACAGCATATGGTGGGACTGATATCACCAGTGCGTTGATCACGGCCTTGTCCATGCATAGGTCCGATAGCTATGTCAACGCGATCATCTTTATCACTGATGGCGAAGCTCAAGTCGACTTCGAAAGCATTGTTCGCGCAAACACGAGCGGAACGAGGATTTTCGTGTTTGGCGTTGGTAAGAGTGTCAATGAAGGAACGTTGCTGAGGATTGCAAGGGACAACAATGGAGCCGCCTACTTTGACGATGTGCCGTCAATGGCACTATTGAACATCATCATGATGTATGATCAGATCAAGGATCCTATCATCAAGAATCCGAAGATCTCGTTCTCGCCTGCGGTTGTGTACGATACGTATCCAGATATTGTGCCCGACATATACAAGGGGCAGCAGCTTCTCCTAGTTGGACGCTACAAGAAACCAGGCGATGTTATCGTAAATGTTACTGGTACCAACAAACAGGGCAATGTGTCATATCCATTCGCCGCAAATCTTACGGACGACCCAAACATCAACATCTTCGTGGAAAAGATCTGGGCCAAGTACCGTATCGATATGCTTCTGGTGTGGATGAAGTCGGAGCCAACAACTTCCTCCAGATACAAGGAATGGAAAGAAGAAGTTGTCCGCCTCGGCTTGAAGTACGGCATAGTCACGTCGTTTACAACACTCGGCGACACCGGTAAACCTGATGATGGCGCGACAAGTGTTACCAATGACGGTATCAACGTATTGACAGAGCGCCTCAGGATCGCACCGAACCCTGTTCGCGACGCAACAACGATCACGATTGATCTCTCAAGCATTGGTGCGCGCAACATACGCGTAGAAATCGTTGATCAACGTGGTAACATCGTTGCTGTCCTCTACGATGAAATCACAGCACCCGATCAGCTGGAACTTCGCTGGAATGGTACTGATCAGAGCGGCAATCAAGTAGCATCGGGTGTCTACCAGCTTGTTGTTACTGCAGATGGAATGCAGTCGGTGGCTAACATCACCGTAGTTCGATAAACCTTGCATGGTGCAGACGCCCGGATGAATCTTTTAGGGATAGAAAGCTGTTGATGACGAAGTGGTGAAACAAGTAGAAACAGAAAGACCCTCGAAAACCTAGTGGTTTAGAGGGTCTTTTTTTCAGCCAGCCATTTTTGCGGCTGACTCGTGTGGTTCGGGAGGGAGTTGAACCCCCGACACATGGATTTTCAGTCCATTGCTCTACCAACTGAGCTACCGAACCGTTGGGTTTGGACGGCAAATATAGCACGAGCCAACCAAACGTGATTACCCGCGTTGGGTCTTCATGACAATGTCCGTTAACAGGTCACGGACCGATAGCGCCTCGACCCGGTCCCGAAGTGCGTACCGATCCGTACCGCCGTACACAACAACGGCACGTTTTGGTGAGAGGTCTTGTATTGCCTCATAGAAGCCACGGCGCGCTGATGGGACAAGGCCGCTCTTTACCTCAATGGCCCAGAGTTCACCATCGTCAAACTGTAGAAGGATATCGATCTCCGCTCCGGCTGAGGTTCGGTAGAAGTAGATGCGAAATTGACCGGTGTTCAGAGTGGCAATCTGCTGGTGGACAAAGCCCTCCCAACTACCACCGGCAACTGGATGGCCAAGGAGATCAACGCTCGTACGAATTCCAAGCAGGGAGTGGACGATTCCGCTGTCTCGCACATAGAGTTTCGGACGTTTGGTTAGACGCTTTCCGACATTCGCATGCCACGGTTGAACTGTGCGGACAAGGAGCAGTTGTTCGAGCAGATTCACGTATGACTGTACGGTCTTGAAATCCGTACCAAGGCTCCGAGCTAGCATAGAAGCATTCAGGACCTGGCCCTGCAAATGCGCAAGCATCGTCCAAAGGTGTCGCATCTGCTCGGTCGACTTTCGAGGGGCAAAATGCGGCACCTCCCGTTCGAGATATGTTCGTACGAAGTCGCTTCGCCACACATAACTCTGCGCATCCGTATCAGCCAGCACCGAGTCGGGGTAGCCCCCTCTCAACCAGAGTCGGTTTTGATACACGTGGTCAACGGATTCCAATTCCAACAGCGATAGAGGGTGGAGCTCCAGATAGCTCACTCTACCGGCCAGCGACTCAGCCGAACGGTCAATCAGATCGATCGAAGCGGATCCAAGAAGCAAGTATAGACCACTCCGCTTGCCTAGGCGACGTGCCTCATCAATGCGTCCTCGCAGTATTGGAAAGAGCTTTGGTACTCGATGAACCTCATCAAGCACAACCAACCGATCAAGATGCATGGTGAGAAACTGTTCTGGATCGGACAGCTTCGCCCTGTCGGCCGGACTTTCGAGATCGAGATACACCGCATCGCGCCCAGATGCGATGGCGCGGGCCATCGTCGTCTTCCCTACCTGTCGCGAGCCGAGAAGGACAACGGCCGGAGTGGTTTCAAGCCGCTGACGCAGCGTTTCTTCAAGAATTCGCGCTCTCATCCTTGTAATTTAGGAGGCTGCCTCCTAAAATACAAGGATAAGGGGCTGAACTAGGGTGTATAAGCGAAGTTGATCACCGGGGCCAGGGCGCCTCCGGGGAAGAGGCCTAGGCCAAAATCAAAGGTTGTCGCAGTGTTCACCTTGCGCAGGCCGAGAACAAACACCGACTGTGCAGGACGTTGGATATCGACGCCCCAGAGCTCGGCCATGGCGTGCAGATCATGGAATTCCGGAAATCGTACATCGATCATCAAACCAACACCGAAGGTTCCGTTGGCGTATGGAAAGCGGAATGAGCTACCGAGTGTGCCGAGGTTGACGGTGTAGTCGTCACGGCCAAAGGCCTTGGAGAACACCACGCTGCTGACGCGTGAGCGAGTGCCGGTGAAGGTAGCAACGCCATAGAGGTGACCGATGAAGTTCACATCGTTAAGCCATGTACCGTTGATGCCAACGGCATAGAACTGACGACCGGTCTCAACGAGACCATTTTCGCCCTCGTACACGGTGGCCTTCAGGTTTACAAGTGAGAGTTGCTCGCGCATCGACAGGCCGGGAATGAAGGAGCGAGCTAGCACCACGCTTCCGATGTCGAACAAACCAAAGCCAACTGTTGGAATGGCAGCAGAGGTGACGCCGATGTAGAAGTCGCGTCCGATGGGTTCGGCCGTTGGGACAACAAACCCGCGATTGCGCGCGCGATGCGCCTGCTCACGTGTACCGATCCAGGCAATGTCGGCAGCATAGATCGAAATGGTCGCAACCGACGTCTTCATCAGCACGCGAGCCCCCTGCTTATCCGTGGTGACCGCTGATAGATAACCCGTTACGACATCGCCGTTGGCTAGCCTAATGTAGTACTCGATCTCCGTGTCGATCTCCATCTCCTGCAACACGGCATCGTCAATAGCGAACGCGAATGTGGGCCCTGCAATGCAAAGGACCCATCCAAGGATCGTTGCAAGAAATACTCTCAGCAAGGGGCTCATGCAACGCCCCCTTCATGCGAGAAGGCAAGCTGACCGCAGGCAGCATCGATGTCGAGTCCGCTGGATGAGCGGATGAACACCGTCACGCCCTCATCGCGCAGCTGCTTGAGGAACCAGTCAAACTTCTGCTTCGATGTTGGCCGCAGGGTCTGAGCAAATCCCTGTGGCTGCGTGAAATCGATATCGTGGAATGGTATCACGTTCACCTTCGTTGGCATACGACGTGCCAGCTTCACGAGTCGCTTAACGTCGTCGATGGAATCATTGATGCCCTCAAACAGGATGTACTCATACGTGATGCTCTTACGGGTCTTGCGATAGTAGTACTCCAACGCCTCGACAAGTTCCGGCATCCGATACTTCTTGGCGATCGGCATAAGCTCCTCGCGCACGTCCTGTGTGGTGGCATGAAGCGACAATGCCAGCTTGATGATGCGACCCTCATCAGCCATTCGCACGATTCCGGGAATCACACCTGCCGTTGAGAGCGTGATGCGACGCGGCGCCACCATCTTCGTGCGCTGATCGGTGAAGATCTCCGTCGAGCTCATCACATTATCGTAGTTGTTCATCGGCTCGCCCATGCCCATGAACACGATGTTAGTGATCGGCTTCGTGGTATGCTTCTGCGCCTGCAGGAACTGGTCGACGATCTCACCAGAGGTTAAGTTGCGCGTGAGTTTCAGTGACGCTGTCGCGCAGAACACACACCCAAGGTTACAGCCCACCTGCGTGGAGACGCACAACGTCAGCCGTCGAGGCTTCCCATCAGCTTCTACCATCTCGCTTGGGATCAAGACACTCTCGACCTGACGTCCATCGTAGAGCTCAAACAGGAACTTGATCGTCCCGTCAGCCGAATGCTGCTTCGTGGTCAGCCTTACCGACTCGGTCCGAAACTCCGTCGACAACCGCTCGCGCAATGCCTGCGGGAGCACCTGCATCGACAATGCATCTTCCACCCGCTGGATGTAGAGCGCGTCATACACCTGCTGCGCACGATACTTGCGTTCGCCATGCTCAACAAGCATCTTCTCCAGGTCCGGCAAGGGGCGCCCCTTGACCTCAATGGGACCGGCAACGACATCACGTTTGGCGGTTGACATGAGGCAAAGTTACGGACAGGTGACAGGTGACAGGTGACAGGTGACAGGTGACGGGTGACAGGTGACGGGTGACAGGTGACAGGTGACAGGTGACAGGTGACAGGTGACGGGTTACGGGTTACGGGCCATCGTCGCCCCGGCGCGAGGTCCTTCGTCGCCTTTGGCTCCTCAGGATGACGCACCGCGCTTTGTCCTTTGGGGAATGGGTAGATCGCCGCGCTGTGCGCGGCGATAACGGATGATGTTGTTCAAGGCGACGTGGCGGGCGTCATCCTGAGGCCCGAAGGGCCGAAGGACCTCGCCGAGATGACGGGCCCTCGCCGGACGGCATCATCCTCCAGCTCGTCTCTCGTAAACCCGATGGAACAACACGCTATGCGGAAGCGTCAGCGCGCTGAGGGCCACGAACAATGCGACGATCGCCGAGGTGTTGGGCAGAAGGAGCACGGAAAGGCCAATCCCGGCAAAGGACACCATGGAAAGGGGCAAGGCGGCTCGGATGAGTTCAACCCATGACCATGGCGTGCGGCTACCAAGATGGTGTCTCAAATCGTTCATGCTCGTGTAGGCGTGAATGATGGTGAAATACCATGTAAAAGCAAGCAGCGAGTCGACGCTGAAGGCGATGGCAACGATGGCGATGCTTCGGATCATTCGATATCGAATCCCGGGGCGTACGACCATTGAAGGGATGATCATGACGATGACGGCAGCGGCGGCACGCCACGAGTCGTAATCCTTGAACGGGGATGGGTCCAGAGGGAATCGTAGGAGCTCGTCGATGATCTGCTTGACGGTGGGATCTCTCGGATCGACGACTAGAATCAGCACGGCAAGACCGTAGATCAGGGCACGAATCGGATGCAACCGACCTGCATTCGGTACATCACAGTCTCCGAAGTGCCACGCCGAATTGACAAGGAAGAGCACGAGCATCACCGTCGGAGCAAGCCACCAGATCGAGACAACGAGTGTGATTGCAGCAAGGTACCGCAGCAGATCGGCCTTGCGACGGCTTCCCGGGGTGTCCATCATGAGATGATCAACCGCCCCATGAGGAACCCCCAAGAGGCCAATGGCCACACCGAGAAGGGTCATGGACGCTGATAGGCCCGACACTTGGATGACAAGTGCCGCAACGGCTCCGGCCGCTGCTATCAGCGTCTGACGATTGCCTTCAGGAACGGAAGCCATGGCAAGCTCGAAAAGATCAGCAGTTCTTCCCACAAATGTGTCTGCTCATCAAGAAACCTCAGAATGCGCTCGATCGGGTTGCGGTGGAAGAGCGTCCATAGAATCTTGGGCACAACCGCCGGTTCGTCTCGTATGATCCTCAATAGAAGTCGATCGTACCAATCAAAACGTCGATGCGAGGGGGCTGGGGTCTTGAACTCCCCCGTCCTGCGATAGTGTCGCATGATCTTCTCAGCATCACGAATGCACCGCGCCACCGTGTATCCTGTCGTTGGTTTGGTGAGCCCCCCGGCCACACCAATGGCGATCCATGAACGACCGCGGTTGCGCAGTGGTACACGATCACACATAGGTATGACCCCGGTCTCGGTTGCAATGACATCATACTCGCCGGACCTAATCACGTCACGCAGATACGCCGTCAGTCGTTTCTCATACAGGACTTGGTCCCACACTCTCTCCGAGAATACTGTACACTCCACAAGGGCCTCGTGAGGACCATACGGTAGTACATACACGAAGCACACACCATCTGTCTGGTCAACTCGGAAGTCCATCATCGTCGCAACATCCGGATCGAACAGCGGCAAGGAGGTCCGCACCCTCCAGCCATGAAAGTGTTGAAGAAGCATGATGCTTGCCGGACGCAGGACACGATCGTCGTGTCGGCTGTCAAACGAAACCGTGCTATGTACATCCGGACCATCTGCTTCGACCGTCTGTCGGTCAATGACCATCTTGGAATCCACCAGTGCCCGTATCGATGCGGCTGTGTACTGGCGGTATCGCAACCGATCCATGCGGCGCACGAACGTCGACTCACCATATCCAAACCGCAATGTCTGCCATTCAGCGACCACCGCTTCACCAATAACCGTGTCGGGATCCCCCCATATGCAGAGTGTGCGCTCCGGAACGTCATGAGACCGATCTCGCATCGTCACACGGATCGCTTCGCTACCCAGCTCTGAGCACGCTACCAGAGAGTATACGTGCGCAGCAACCCCGGCTCCCATGAAATCGATGGTCGTCTGATGGCTCATGTTGACTGAACATAGGTGTTGGGCGCATAGAAGTATGACAATACATCAAGATATTTATCTCACAGTAATACACCGTCAGGCCTCGACGCTACGTAATTGTCAGTAGTAACTGTGTTTGTGTGGAAAAGATTGACCCGTGATAATACATACATTCATAAACAAAAAAATAATTTCAGCTTTCGGGAACTTCAATGTTGTTGGATGGGGTTAGCCCAATTGCCGACGTCTTGTCCGGTTGTTTCCAAGTGAACGGAAAATGGTCCTACGCTTGTGGAACGCACGAACAATATGCCGAGTAACGGCGGTTTTCCTATGGTCACATTGAGGAGATCTTCGATGACCAAATCTCTACGCGTTGCCCTTTGGGCATCAGTGCTTTCCTGCATGGGAGCGAATACCGCCCTTGCAGCAAATGGTGTTTTGAGTCCGAACGACTACATCGGATTCACATTCTTCACGGGGTACATGGCGATGTTCGCCGCCTCGGTGTTCTTCTTCTTTGAGCGCGGCCGCGTGGCCGACAAGTGGAAGACGTCGCTGCTGATTTCCGGTCTGATCACCATGATCGCCGCGGTTCACTATTTCTACATGCGCGGCGTGTGGCTCGACACGGGTACATCGCCAACACAGTTCCGCTACATCGACTGGACGTTGACCGTTCCGCTGATGTGCGTTGAGTACTATCTGCTGCTGCGTCCCGCCGGTGCCTCAAGCAACATGATGTGGCGTCTCATCCTCGGCGCAGTCGTCATGCTTGTTGCCGGATACTATGGTGAAGCGGTGCAACCCGACAAGAACGTTATGTGGGGTATCATCTCTACCATCGGTTGGGCAGCCATCATCTGGGAAATCTACTCGGGCGAAGCCAGCAAGCTTGCTGCTGCATCTGACAACCCTTCTGTCAAGGCAGCCTTCACGCAACTCCGTTGGTTCACCCTCGTGGGTTGGGCGATCTATCCGATCGGCTACATGCTGCTGCCAGGAAACCTGCTCTCAGGCATGGGCATTGCTCCATCGAACATGGACCTGATCTACAACATCGGCGACGCCGTCAACAAGATCGGTTTCGGTCTCGTCGTGTATTCCATGGCCATCAAAGACACCAAGTGATGACATGGCGAGACGTTCTCTCGCCGTGACTCTTCCCCTCGACCGCGTCCGTCATCATAGCATGGCGGACGCGGTTTTTGCTATCGAACAGCTTAGCGCCACACCCATGCCATTGCATCCAAAGGCAACAACCGTGCGAGGACCGACCCGTTCAACGATCGGTTGCTTGGATGGAGAAAAGGCCATCGTCCCGGACCATCGATGTGCGATGGCAAGGTTGCTCTCATAAGGGGCGATCACCTCCCGAAGAAGCTGCTCAAGAGCCCCCTGAATTCGATCGGTCGTCCCGTGTGATGTTGTTTGCTCCTCATCGAAGGCAAGGTTGCGTGCCCCGCCGAGTAGAATCCGGTTACCGACAGGCCGGAAATAGACGTAGCCCTCGTCGAAATGATACGTGCCCACCAAGGGCATGTGCTTTAGCGGCTCAGTGACAAGGATCTGACCACGCGCAGGCCGGATGTGTGATGCTTCGTGATTCTTGACCAGGTCGGGGATCCATGCGTTGGTCGCGACAACAACCTCACCGGCACGTATGAGGTGGTCGCCGTCAATCCCCCGCACATGGAGAGTCACTCCGTCTGATGCTGCCTCGATACTCTCGACGTGCGATCCGGTGTGAATGTGTACGCCGGCACGCTGGGCCTTCGACCAGAGAGTGTCGACGAGTTTGCCGGAGTCAAGACTTCCCTCGACGGGACTCTGCACAAGGTGACGAACGTGGTCTGAAAGACCAGATGCACGAATCAGGTCGTGGCGGAGATGAAATGTCGTTGTTCCCGTGACCTCGTACAAAAGGTCGTTGATCTCCTCAATGCGCCCAAGTGCGTGATGATCGTCCAAAAAGATCTCACTGCCACCGTCATGCCGGTATCCGATGTCGTGACCCTCACAGGTTGAGCGTAGCCCCTTGAGACCCTCAAAGCGCTGACGAACGATATCGAGTGCGGCATCACGCCCAAGAAGATCTATGTCGGAAGCAATCTCACTCAGCGATCCAATGCAGGCAAAGCCCGCGTTGCGCGTTGAAGCGCCGCGAGGAATGAGACCACGTTCCAGCACCAGGATTCGACGTCCGGGCCTGCTTGACGCAAGTTCCAAGGCGGTCTGAATCCCGATAAGGCCCCCTCCGACGATCGCAATGTCGGCCTCGAACCAGGTTCTGCTTTCCCAATATGAACGCATCTGTCAATTTACGCTGTAACGAAGCGGACGCCTTCGGGTATCTTCCTGAAGGCGGAAACAAACCGGAACTTCAGTCCATGCACACACTTATGACCGATGAAGAGCTGTTTGCTCTCGTTCGTGACGGGAACGACGAGGAAGCATTCAGAACTCTCTTCAAGCGCTACGACAAGCGGCTCTATGCCTACTGTCTGCGTGCGCTCGGTTCTCATGAGGATGCACAAGACATGTTTCAGACCATTTCGCTGACGGTGTATGATAAGCGAGCGTCGTTCTCAGAGGGATCCTTTGCGGCCTGGCTGTTTACGATCGCAAGAAACTCCTGTCTCAAGGGGCTTCGTCAGCGCAAGCATACAGTGGAGTTCACCGAAGAACTCCCCACACAGCAAGAGGCCGAACGCCACAGCGGCGACTTCATGATCCGAGAGGCACTGCACCGGGCGATCTCCGAGCTACCCGAGGAATTCCGCGAGGCACTCGAAATGAAGTACTTCGATGATCTTCCCTACGAAGACATCGCCACTGCTCTCGGCATCACGGTATCGTTGGCAAAGGTCCGTGTATTCCGAGCCAAGAAACTCATCCAGCAATCTCTGTCCAGTATCATCAGCGAACTGCAATGACGAATCAGGAACTACTCGCAGGCTTTCTCGACCGAACGTTGAGTGAAGATCAACTGCTCGAATTCGAGCAGCGCAAACTCGAATCGCCCGAGTTTGCCCAAGAAGTGCGTGAGATGCTCACGGTAGAGGGTCTCCTCACTGAGTCAGCACCAAAGGTGCGCTATCCTGTCGAGTTCCTCGCTAAGGTCGAGTCATCCATCGCTGCACAGATCATTGCCGGCGCCGCCACCGGAGGCATTCTCGGCACTCTGGCCAAGATTGGCTGGGGCTGGATCGTTGGTGGTACAACGGCTGCAGTCGTCGGTGGCACAGCCCTCTATGTTGCCGCCACGCGCAACGATAACGTGCAGCCTGACCCACGGCCGACGAAGATCATATCAGCTCCATCCAACAGCCCCGCTCCCACCGTTGAACAGACTCCCGCGGTATCCCCCGAGGCTTCCTCACCCGCAGCGGTAACAGTGCGCGAGATCAGCAAGGTGGATGTGAATGTAAAGGCAACGCCAACGAACTCGGCTTTGGATCAACTCAGGGCAGACTATGAAACGTGCTCGTCCACGAACGATCGCGTTCGGTGCGCCCAGATCGCACTGCAGATTGGCAGAAGACTCCGACAAACACAACGACTCGCCGAAGCTGAGCAGTTTCTGACCGCTGCCAGCGGACATGCTCGTGCCACACGGCTGGCCCAATTCGAGGTCGATGCGCTCGGCGAGCTTGGACTCATCGCCGCTGAAAGGGGCGACGTGGCACAGGCAACGTCGTACTTCGAGAAGGCAATCGATCGCGGCCAAAGCGCTCGCATTCCCACAACGGCATGGTCAACGGCTCTCGAGAAGCTTCACCGTTAAGGTCATTCCCGCCTGCTCGTAGTACTGCCGCTCAGGTAGCTGCAACCCCGCCGTGGTCCACTCTGCCAACTGACGCTGCGATGTAGCATCAATGCGCGACTCCGGAGCGATCTGACGGGTGCCGGCAGGACGTCCAAGCGTGAAGATCTCCAGCTTCTTGATCGGCCGGGAAGCAGCGGTAAGGGGCAGGCGCGACGTGAGTGAAACCGTGACCAACTCACTCTCGGTTCGCTGCTCGTCGACGTCAGTCGCCCGAAGAACCAGCACCACCGGCTGCTTGAAGGCAGCATCGGCGGCAATGTCTTCGTTCATGTCCCACAGCAGTGCTGTTGGTAGAGCAACACTGTCTGAAAACTCTCGAACCGGAATAGCCCCCTGACGTGCTTCGATTGACCAAGATCGAAGACCGGCCTCAGAGATCACATCTGGTATCAGTTGCAGCCGGGGAAGTTGCGTCTCGATGTACGTCTGCGAGAACTCAGCCGGACCAAGTAACTCGCTCGCCAATTGCTCGATCGTAATGATGTTGCCGGAATCGCCGACGGCTTCTGTCCGTATCTCCGTTTCGATTCGATCTGTAGCCACGCCGAAGCGCGTTGCAAGGTACTCACGGATCACCGTCAGACGGCGCTCGACGAGATCACGACGTCGACCATCAGCTGTCCCGACGAACCGACACCTGAACGTGCGTGTGCGGCGCATGCGCGACCCAATGATGTTCAGAACGTGGTATTGCCAGTGATGCTCCGTCGAGCTCGCCAAAGCAGACTCCTTCCATGAACGGGCCTCCTGGACAGAGAGTTGTCGATACCGTGATGGCAGGGTCTCGCCATCACCATCGAAGACCATCATCGGGAGAAAGTTCAATACTCGACGAGATTCAACGCGAACCGCGCTTAGGCGTGCGTTACTCGTGATCACCCCTGCATCGTCCACAAAATGCAACTGCAGCGAAGCACGTAACACCGAAGGGGGTTTCGGTACGGCCAGCCGGTAGGTCTCCCGCTTCCGCACCAGCTTTGACACAATCTCACCCTGACGTGTCTCAATGGTGTCAATGAATGTGTTCACCAGCGACGTCGCCTCCTGCGTGATACCTCGCGTGAGCTCAACAAACGTGTCGCGCTCCACCCGCACAGCAAGCGGTATCGGTTCTGAGACGACTGGGACGGTAAGGGGCTCAGCAGGTTCTGAGACTCGCTGTTCCTGCGTTGGGGCGGACGAAAAGCGATATCGAATGCCGATGCTGGCATTGAATGCTTGAGAATTGAACGCTCCATCGCTCGTGAACGAGGTGAGCGAACGCATGAAACTCACACGAGGAACCAAGGTGATCGCGCCCGAGGTGCTGGCCGGAATCATTGCTTCGGCTGATGCCGAGATCATGGGTATCACCGCGCGTACGTTTGGCACATCGCCGCGGGCGGTAATCTGCTCAATGCTCCCATCAACAAAGCGTATCCCGGGTGGATCCACGAACCTCAGCACTTGGGTGTACTTTGATGTGGCAAGACTCATGATCGGCAGACCTGCGCTGACGGATAACCACTCAGTGACACCGTAGCGGACGTATGGTTCGAGTCCGATCATACGGAACACACCCTGCAGGTCGTGACGAAGAGTTGCATTGATCAACGAGCCCCCTTCAATCGCAATCGGGGCACGCTCCAGTGCGGCATGTCTGTGCTCTATGGTTGCGAATGATGCGCGCACACCCAGCCGAAGATCACGTGCTATCGGAGCATCCGCTCCGATCGCTGCGAAGATTCGCGATGATCCATTGATCGGATCATACGTGAGCGCGCCCGGAGAGGCAATGCCGGGCACACTCCCAAATGCCGACGATGGAGCTGAAATGGTTGCTCCAAGACCAACGTCGACGTTCCATGAACTGTCGATCGACTGAGCACCGGCAAGCCTTGATGCAAGGAGCACCATGAAGATGCCCTGTATGTGCCGAATGGATAGTGTCACGACTCAGGAGTTACTGAACAATGATCAGACGTACCAAACTCAAGAGAGTACCACCTAACTGACTCTCCACGGCAAGTCGGGCAAAGTACGTTCCGCGAGGAAGCACAACATCCGCCACTCCGGAAGATGCGATCGTGAAGTCACGTTTACCACCAACGATGTCCCCCGTAAGGTCAGCAACTCGAGCACCGTTTGAATTCGCTATCACCAATGTGCCCCCGACTGGCGGCAGATTTCGTACGCGCATCGTGGCCACTGTCTCGACAGGATTGGGATCGACATCCAGCACGAGTGGACCTTGAAGTGGGTTGACCAGCCGACTGCGACCATCCTGATATCTCCAGACGTTTGTGACGTTCACAAAGGATGACGTCGTGGGCGGTGACTTCTCCGAACCGGATCGATCCACATATCGGAATGACTCCAGCGTCAGTGGTGACGACTCTGCATCACCGAGAGCCACAGCGAAGCGTAGGGTAGCAACGCTTATGCCGCTCGTATCAACGATCAAGTCTCCTCCGGTGAAGGCGTCACGTCGGACCGTCAACAACTGTCGTCCGTCACGCACATTCAATGATTGCGAGCTAGTCTGGGAATCAAAGATCGGTACAAGCATCGTTGGGTTGTATCCAACATCAAAGCTGAGTCTCTGCATGCGCTCCGGCACATCGATCGGGCCGTCAGACTGGATGAGAACGTCCAGTGTGATAGTATCCCCGATGCGTGCATCATAGCGCTCAATGCGCGGAGCGAGACGCAACGTTAGTGGTCGGGGGCGAGCCACGCCATTAAGAAAGAACCACGCCGTGTCGAGCCGCTGACCGCCTCGGCCAACACGCACGATGCCCACGGTATCACGGTATCGACCCACCGCCGTAGGGTGAAACGAGAAGACGAATGCCAACGTATCACGTCCGCGGCGTATCGGTCCGTTAACGGTATTCGAGCGGAAAGGGGCTTGCGGTGCACTCGTGTACTCCCAACGAACGTCATCCGCCGGACCAATCCTGAATAGCACAACGCGCTGTGCCGAATCGGCCACAGTGACGGTGCCGAAGTCCAACTCATCCTGACGCTCTATGCGAAATGCGGATGCGCTGAGTCGAAGCTTGATCGTATTCTCAGAAGGATTGCCGGTCTGTGGCTGTCTCTCAAGTAGCACCTCGTCTTCATAGTCTCCCGCGGCCATCGGGGAGCATCTGACGCGCAACGTTACTACACCGGCACGCACGGTAAGGTCCTGCACCGTACTGATAAACTCAAACGGCATATTGGGCGCAGTGACAAGGCGATATGACGCCTGTGCCGAAAGGCCACGCACCAAAAGTTCCTGCTCGCGCGTAGCACCGATCGGCATCGGTGGAAACAACATGTTCTCAGTCTTCATGGCTTCCGGCTGAGCCTGTGCAAGACTGAACGACCACAAGATCGTTGCAAAAAGCAGGAGATGAGATTTCATAGACGGTCCTCTGCGTGAGATCGTAGAACCCACCTGCTGTTGTGACGTTACATCGCTAGCGATCACCGACCGTTCCATAGATGGTGCATATGGAATCGTTCCACTCCTGACGCGCCACCGTACCGGAACCGTTGACGCGAACCTCATATCCGGCAGCATGAAGCACGGTGATGGCCTTGCGCATCGAAAAACCCATGACCGATGGACGTGCCGCTCCGGATGATACCGCACGCAGAGTCGTGCGAACAGATGCGCCCCGCACCAGTCGAGATCCCGGCTCCGGCCATTGGTGCATGACCAGACCTGTGGAGCCGACGGCGTTGACCTTTAAGCCCAGGCGCTCGAGAACCGAATCGGCTGACGTCTGATTCAGCCCCCTGACGTCGGGTACAATCACTGTATCAGTCGAGGCTACCGCCGAGATCGTCTTCTGCGTGCTCACGTCGAGTCGAAGCATGGTCATGGTCTTCTGAACAATGCGATGGAACACCGGGGCCGCCGTACTTCCTCCATAGATGTCCTTGGTTGGATTCTCAAGGATGACCATCATGGCCACACGGGGCTTATCTGCCGGATAGAACCCCACAAACGACGCACGATAATTCTTGCGGTCATACGCGCCTTGCGTGTAGGCCTGCGCCGTTCCGGTCTTTCCGGCAATCCGCACGCCCGGAATGGCAGCGCGCTTGCCCGTTCCATTGTCCACCACCCCTACGAGCATCTCGGTGAGTGTTCTTGCTGTTTCGGCACGTATCACTTGGCGCACACGCTGTGGGGCGATCTGGGTGACCACTGTACCGTCTCGTGCCGTGATCGCCTTGACGATGCGAGGCTGCATCAGAATACCTTCGTTGGCAATGGCGGCATAGGCACAGAGAACCTGAAGGGGCGTTGCACTTACCTCGTAGCCGAAAGACATATACATCTTGGTGGAAGCATCGAACTCATTCGGCCTCTTGAGCCGGCCACGCACTTCGCCGGGCAGATCTACACCACTCGGGATGCCGAAACCGAAGTCGCGAATGTACTTGTAAAACACCCTGTCATCGAGCTTCCGTGCCAAGGTGGCAAACACAACGTTGCTCGACTGTTCGAGAGCCCCCTGAAATGTTGTCTGTCCAACAGGATGGTCGTCCTTGACGAGGGCACCACCAGGCATCATGAGTTCACCTCGACCTCCGTCGACGGCATCGGTGCGACCGATCTTACGCTCCTCAAGAAGGGCGGCCGCAGTCATCGCCTTCATGGTAGAGCCTGGCTCGAACTGATCGGTGATTGCTCGAATTCGGATGTCATCATTCGACGCGAGATCAAGTCGGTTTGGATGGAATGTCGGAAACGAGGCCATCGCCAGAACATCTCCCGTCGAAGGCTCAATGGCCACAACTGTTCCGCTGGCTGCTCCCGATTCGCGAACTCCACGTTCAAGCTCCTGCTCCACCACACGCTGTATCTCAAGGTCAAGCGTCAGCTGCAATCCATGTCCGTCTCGCGGCGCTTCGCGTTCAGGATTGATGCCCGGACGCAGGCGACCACGTCCATCGCGCTGCATCACCACGAATCCACTTCGGCCCCGCAAAAGCTCATTGTACTGAAGCTCGATTCCCGTGAGGCCCGCATTATCGACATCCGTAGTGCCGATCACCTGCGCAGCCAAGGGTCCATGAGGAAACAGTCGCTTGGGTTCCTTGACGCGGATGAGCCCCCGTACATTGATGGTGTCGAGCACCGGAAACAAAACCGTATTGACGGCTCGTGCCAGCCACACAAATCGACCCTTGGCCGACAGCATTCTGTCGAGGTATGTCTGAGAGGATTCCCCTGCCGAGGCTGCCAGAAGTTGTGCCACAAGCTCGCGTTGCTCGATCACCGACGGGTCGACCGCAAACGAGGTCATCTTCATCATTGAGGCGATCTCGCGATCGTTTCTGTCCGTGAGCCGACCACGCTCTGCTCGCAGAGGGACCTTGCTCTCGTATTGCTTCTTGGCCAGATCCCGGTATCGAGCACCTTCGACAACCTGCACGAAGAACAGTCGTCCGATGATCAGGCCGAAGGCAACGGCAAAGACCAGACGCAAGAGTCCGGCCTTGATCCGGATTGGTTCATAGACCGATTCCTGCGTGTTCATTCCCTTGTTGCATCAATGACTGTTGGTGCCTGCTTTGGCGGCACGAGTCCAAGCTCGTCTTGCGCTATTCGGGTAATGCGTTGCGCTGATTGAAGGCGGTACGTCTCAGTCTTGAGCGTTTCGTTGACGCTTTTCAACGAGTCAATGCGCTTGGCAAGGATCTCCCTCTGTTCGAGGAGTTTCCTCACGCCGATCACATTGCTGACGTAGAGAAACGTGAAGGCAGCACTGACGATCAGCAATGCAAAGACGCTCCAACGATTCAGCAGGTTTCGCTGCTTGGCGATCTGTGGAGATTCCTTGACAGGTTGCTGCTCGGTCGACATTATCGCACCTCTGCTCCGGATCCGATACCGGCATCACGAGGCGAGACGAGCGTGAGCTTGCCCTCGGCATTCGATGCCGCGAGCACCATACCCTGTGACTCCATTCCCATGAGCTTGGCAGGCTTCAAGTTGGCCACGACAACGATGACCGTGCCGACAAGCTCCTCAGGAGAATAGTGCTTGGCGATCCCCGCAAGGATCTGCCGACGTTCCCCACCAAGGTCCACCTGAAGCTTGAGAAGTTTCTCCGACTTGGCCACGCGCTCCGCTTCGAGCACCACCGCCGTCCGCAGCTTCACAGTACCGAAGTGGTCGATGCTAATGAGCGCTTCCTCGGCACCTTTCTCATTGGACGCCTCCTGCGAGGGGGCTGACATTGAGCCGAGCTTTGAGATCTCTCGTTCCACGATATCGTTCTCAACTTTGGTAAACAAGATTACGGGCTGTTCAAGAGCTGTTCCAGACGTCAAGAGGTGAACCTCAGAGAGCTGCCACGTGTCTGTGCCAACGACGTTCTGCTTCGGTGCTCCGGTGTTGACCGGAACTCCAAGCATCGACTGCATCGTGGCTGATGCTTCGGGCAGAAATGGGGCGAACAGAATGGACAGGCTACGTATCGTCTGCAGACAGACGTTCAGCGTCGCAGCACAATCGTCCGGATCATCCTTGATGCTCTTCCACGGCGCCTTGTCGTTGAAGTACTTGTTCGCTGCACGAGCAACATTCATCGCCTCTGTCGCGGCATCCCGGAACCTGAAATCATCAAGGTTCTTCGCAACGTTCTCGATGCCCTGGTGGATCGACTCGGACAGCAGTCGCTCATGATCGCCGGCGATGAATGTTGACGGCACAACCGGAACAACTCCACCAAAGTTCTTATGGACAAAGGTCATCACGCGATTGATGTAGTTGCCCAAGATCGCTGCCAACTCGTTGTTGGTGCGTGCCTGGAAGTCACGCCATGTAAAGTCACTATCCTTTGTCTCCGGCATGTTCATCGTCAGCACATATCGCACAACGTCAACATGCTGTTTCTCCGGAAAGGCCGTCAGATACTGCTGAACATCGATCGCCCAGTTGCGGCTCTTCGAGAACTTCTCTCCTTCGAGGTTCAGAAACTCGTTGGCCGGAACATTCTTCGGAAGGATGTAGCCTTCATCGGCTCGCGTCGCAAGAAGGATCGGGAAGATGATCGTGTGGAACACGATGTTATCCTTCCCTAGAAAGGCCGTGTACTCAGTATCGGCGTTGCACCACCATTGACGCCATGCCTCGGGATCTGCCTGATTGGCTGCCCACTGCTTGGTCATGGAGATGTAGCCAAGGACCGCTTCGAACCAGACATACAGAACCTTTCCTTCGGCTCCGTCGGCGGGTACGGGAATGCCCCATGACATGTCGCGCGTGGCCGAGCGGGGGGAGAGGCCTTGTTTGAGCCACGACCTCGACTGCTGAAGAACATTGTCCTTCCAGTCCCCGGCATGCGATTCGATGTACTGTTCGCACCATTCCTGGAAAGCATCGAGTCTGAAGTACCAATGCGTCGTCTTGCGCACAACCGGAGTCTTGCCGGAGATCAGTGATCGGGGCGACTTCAGGTCCAGCTGATCGTAGTAGGCGCCGCACGAATCACATTGGTCTCCGCGGGCCTTATCGTAACCGCAGTTCGGACAAACTCCCTCGACGTAACGATCCGGCAGAAACATTGACGTTTCTTCATCAAAGAACTGGTCGTCTTCCTTGCGTTCGAGAAGCCCCTTATCGAGCCAGATCCGAAAGAACTCCTGAGCCGTGGCGGCGTGGATCGGATTCGATGTTCGGTCGTAGAGATCAAACAGGATGTCCAGACCTTCTAGGGCTGCTGCATTTGCATGATGATACCGGTCAATGACCGTCTGTGCAGGAACCCCTTCTTTCTCGGCTGCAATGGTTATCGCGACGCCGTGCTCATCGGAGCCGCAGATCGAGAGTGTATCGCGGCCGCGAAGGCGGCAGTAGCGCGCGTAGATGTCAGCCGGCAATGTCGATCCAACAACATTGCCAAGATGCGTGACACCACTGGCATACGGCAATGCCGAGGTAATGAGATAGCGTTTCACAGGCCGAAATTACCGAATTCGGACCTAGGGAAATGGTTGCCGGATCCTATTCGTACAGAACGATGTCGGAGGCCACCCGACGTGCGGCCTTTTCGTCACCAAGACGCTTAAGGATGGCCAGAGAGAACTCGATGGCCGTTCCCGCACCGCGACTAGTGATGAAGGTCCCATCGCTTGCCACACGGTCCAGAGTGTAGGTGTACGGGGCGAACACATCTGCTACGCCGGGGTGCGAGGTGACCACCGCACGATCCGGAAGGAGTTTGAACTCGTGCAGTAGTGTTGGGGCAGCACAGATGGCACCGATGAGTCCCTTTGACGATGCATGGCGCCGCAGAATGCCCTCGAGCGCTTCGCTGCGAGAGAAGTTGCTCACTCCTTGTGACCCTCCGGGAAGAACGATCGCGTCAAAGACGTCATCCTCGGCAATATCCTCGATCATCACATCGGGCAACAAGCGGGTGCCCCAGGCACAGACAACGACGTCACCGTCGCCGGCAATGACCACATCGTGGCCTCCGCGACGAAGGATGTCGATGATGATGACGGCCTCCATCTCCTCCGTGCCGTTGGAGATGGGAATGAGAATCTTTGGCATGGCTATAGGAACAGTTAGTGGTGATCTGTTTCCGTCTCGCCGGAGGTAACAGCAGAGTTGCCAAGGTCTGGTCGACGGATCTTCCCGCCTTCGTGACCGGTGCGTGCCGCCTGGGCGAATGCGGCAATGGCGATGATAACAAAAGCCAGTGCGATCTTCGATGAGATCTTCATGTTTCGCGAGTGCGCAACAACTGCCCCCACGGCAAGAACGCCCGAGATGACGGTCAACCACAGCGTTAGCTCTGCCATCTCTTCGTGTTCGTGGATCGCCCCTTCGTTGATTCCGGCAATGCGCTCGACACGCTCTTCGGCTTCCTCGCCGCTCAGATAGGCCGGAACGGCTGTGAACGCCATCACGGCATAGACGATGAGTCCGGCAGAGATGGCGGCATCGCTACGGCGGATCATACCGACAAGCACGACGAGAAGGGCGGCGAACGTTCCAACGATCGGAAGATGGTTCGTCAGCAAGTGCAGTTGCAGTCCGTCCATGATCATTCCCATTCAATGGTGGCAGGGGGCTTAGAAGAAATGTCGTACACCACTCGATTGATGCCACGCACTTCATTGATGATGCGATTACTGATGCGGGCCAACACGTCGTATGGCATGTGATACCAGTCTGCTGTCATTCCGTCTGTGCTCGTGACAGCGCGGATGGCACAGACGTGCTCGTAGGTGCGTTCGTCTCCCATCACGCCAACGGTCTGCACCGGAAGGAGCACGGCAAAGGCCTGCCATATCTCGTTGTAGAGCCCAGCCTGACGGATCTCGTGCAGATAGATCTCATCGGCCTGCCTGAGAATATCGAGCTTCTCGCGTGTGATCGCACCAGGGATCCGGATGGCCAGTCCCGGCCCCGGAAATGGATGCCGCTCGATGAACCACGCCGGGATGCCAAGCTCGCGTCCGACAGCACGAACCTCGTCTTTGAAGAGCTCCCTGAACGGCTCGATCAGCTGCAGGTTCATGGTCTCAGGCAGACCCCCGACATTGTGATGCGTCTTGATGGTTGCCGATGGACCCTTCGTGCTCACGGATTCAATGACGTCCGGATACAACGTACCCTGAGCAAGGAACTTGGCATCCGAGAACTTCTTGGCCTCGACCTCGAACAGGTCAATGAACGTGCCGCCGATGATCTTCCGTTTCCGTTCGGGATCGCTCACGCCATTGAGACGCGACAGAAAAAGCTCTGATCCATCGACGAGGTCAACGCTCATGTTGAAGTGCGTTCGGAACATTTCGATGATGTTCGCACTTTCACCCATTCGCATCACGCCGCTATCGATATGAATGCAATGAAGTTGATCACCAATAGCCTTGTGAAGAAGCACCGCCGCCACGGTTGAGTCGACCCCGCCGCTGAGAGCACAGATCACACCGCCGTTGCCAACGCGCTGACGGATCTCAGACACGGCGTTGTCGATGAACGATGTTGCATTCCACGTTGCCGAACATCCGCATATGTCGATGACAAAGTTCTTCAGGATCGTTTTGCCATCGATGCTGTGGTGGACCTCAGGGTGGAACTGTACGCCCCAGATGCGACGATCCGCATTGCGAATGGCACAGATCTCAGCATTCTCCGTGTGAGCGATCCGCTCAAACCCCGTGGGCATTGCCGTGCAGTGGTCGCCATGACTCATCCACACTTGCGTCGTCACATCAAGCCCCTTGAACAGGTCCGCAAAATCATCGACCTCGAGCATGGCCCGACCAAACTCGCGTCGCGCCGCCTTGTCCACGGACCCGCCCAGCTGATGCGCGATCAGCTGCAGACCATAGCAGATGCCGAGCACCGGCACCCCTTGATCGAACACGTCAACACGTGGTATCGGCGCTCCCTCTGCATACACGCTCGAAGGTCCACCCGACAAGATGATGCCCTTCGGGGACAGTGCAGAGAGTGCCTCTTGCGAGATGGAGTATGGATGGATCTCTGCATACACCCCAACTTCGCGCACCTTGCGAGCGATGATCTGAGTGTATTGCGACCCGAAGTCGAGAATGATGATTCGCTCAGCATGCGTCATGGCGGCAAAGTTACCACGCACCCGGCACGCGATCATCCGATATGATAGTCCTCGACGTAGTCGAGATCCTTACCGTACGTCTCCTTCATCGTCACCAGCCCCGCGAAGGCCAGTAGGAGTGTGACGGCACCAACAATGATGGCAGAGCTGGCAAGGGGCTCTCCCGGTATGAGATGACCCGAACCCTGCCGTAGGGTTTTGAAGGCGATCATGGCCGGAAACAATGCTCCACGCACCACGTTCGGGACAGTAGTTGCGACGGTAGCACGAAGATTCGTCCCGAACTGCTCAGCAGCGGTGGTCACGAACACGGCCCAGTATCCAACGGCGAAGCCAAGCAGACCGGTCTGGAGATACGTCATGGACTCCGATCGACCGGTCGAGGTCAGATACCACGCCACCGTGGCGACCGTGAGAAGGAGGAAGACGAAAACGGTCCGACGGCGGCTTTTCAGCAGCTGACTGACGAGGCCACTGGCGAGATCTCCGGCTGCTAGGCCCACATAACACCACATCACAGCCTGGCCGGCCACGACGTTGGCAGAGCCCCCTGACTCAAGAGTGAACTCCGGCGCAAACGTCACTAAGATCCCGATGACGAACCAGATCGGCAGGCCGATGGCAACACTGCTGAGGTAGGTGGGAAGTCGGCGCGCCGAGAAGATCATTCCAAGATTGCCGCGCGCCACCGGCTTATCCTCAAGGCGCTTGAACATGCCCGACTCGTGAACTTGCACGCGCAGAGCAAGCAGAGCCAGACCCATCAGACCGCCGACCACGAAGGCCGTGCGCCAATCCGTGAATTCGTGGACGGCATAGGCACCAACAGCTCCGAGGATGCCCATGGAGGCCACGATCGTGGTTCCATAGCCACGCGTCTTGATCGGCATCACCTCGCTGACAAGGGTGACCGCAACGCCAAGTTCGCCGGCCAAACCGATGCCCGAGAAGAAACGAAAGACGGCATACATCTCGACACTTGAGACGAAGGCATTGGCAATGTTCATGATGGAATACATCAGAATACTGCCCATGAGCACGCTCAGACGTCCTCTCTTATCAGCCAAGGCACCGAAGATGATCCCACCGATGAGCATGCCGATCATCTGCGCATTGAGGATGATCTCACTGGCGCCGATGATCTCGTGAGGTGTGACCAGGCCTATGTCGCGGAGTGATTCCGGACGCACGATCGAGAACAGGATCAGATCGTAGATGTCAACAAAGTAGCCGAGACCGGACACGAGCACCGTCATCCAGATGCGGCGGTTAGAGTCTTTGTGCATGGCGGCAGATGATCCCTTGATGTAGCGGAGGTGGACGTTATAGTGAATCGGGTCCGAACGCATGGGGCAGTAACGCATCAACGCGATGCCACGCATCGTGCCGCTGAAGCGTTGTGCAAAGAACATCCATAGCAGGATTGCATTCGCTCAGAACTTGTCGGCATGCACCACACGGTGACGCTGCTATCGGCGTATCGGTCACCACCACGCATAGCACAAGATCCCGACGTCCCGCAGCAGTAGCAGCCGCAACCGCAGCCCGCTCTGCGCAATTTGTCAGTCCGTAGCTTGCATTCTCAACGTTGCAGCCAACATGGATGCCACCGTCAGCATCTACAACGGCAGCGCCAACAAGGAACTTTGAGTACGGGGCGTAGGCACGACGTCGGACATTCGT
>JBEAYU010000074.1:0-7536 GCA_041170435.1 Bacteroidota bacterium | reverse complement strand
CCACCACTCGTGTGAATGGCGGGCCGTCGTGCTTGATGAGGTTTTGTCAATACCTGCCCACGGCTTCAGCCGTGGGAGACGAATCAGCTTCTTCCTGCGATCAGATTCAGCGCCGAGCCGGCCTTGAACCAGCCGAGCTGCTGCTCGTTCATGGTGTGCTTCAGGACGATGGTCTCGGAAGAGCCGTCGGCGTGGGTGACAACGAGATCGACGTTCTTGCCGGGAGCAAGAGTTGTGATGTCGATGCTCATGCGATCATCTTCGCGGATCTTGTCGTAGTCGGCTGCGTTCACAAATGTGAGCGGAAGCATGCCCTGCTTCTTGAGGTTTGTCTCGTGAATACGAGCATAGCTCTTGGTGATGATGACCTTGCCACCGAGGAAGCGAGGCTCCATGGCGGCGTGCTCACGTGATGAGCCTTCGCCATAGTTCTCGTCACCAACAACAACCCATGCAGCGCCCCTTGCCTTGTAATCGCGGGCAACCTTCGGGACCTCGTCGTACTGGCCGGTAAAGGTGTTCTTGATGCTGTTGGCGGTGTCGTTCACGTAGTTGATGGCACCAATGAGCATGTTATTGGAGATGTTGTCGAGGTGACCGCGGAAGCGGAGCCATGGTCCGGCCATCGAAATGTGGTCGGTGGTGCACTTGCCCTTTGCCTTCATCAGCAGCGGCATGTTCTGATACTCTTCGGGCTTCGGTGCGGTGAAGGGGGCCAGCGCTTGCAGACGATTGCTGTCATCGGCGATGATCACGCTGACTGTTGAGCCGTCGGCTGCAGGAGGCACGAATCCGGCGGCATCGGGAACGAAGCCGTTGTCGGGTAGCTCGTCGCCGGTAGGGGGCTGAAGCATCACCCCGTCGATCGGCTCCTTCATGAAGTTGGTGGTCAGATTTCCTGCCAACACGAAGGCGGCCACGGTCTCGGGTGACGCGACAAAGGCGTGTGTTTCCTTGATGCCGTCGTTGCGACCCGTGAAATTGCGGTTGAACGACGTGATGATGGAGTTCTTGTCGCCCTGCTGTACGTCGTGACGTTTCCATTGTCCGATGCACGGACCGCAGGCGTTGGCCAGGACCTGACCGCCGATCGCTTCCATCTTGGCAAGGATTCCGTCACGCTCGATGGTTGCGCGCACCTGCTCCGAACCCGGTGTGATGGTGAACTCCGACTTGGCCTTCAGGCCATGGTTGGAGGCGAACTCGGCAATGGAGGCCACGCGCGACATGTCTTCGTACGAGGAGTTGGTGCACGAGCCGATGAGGCCCACGCGCAGTTCTTCCGGCCAGTTGTTTTCCTTGACGGCCTTCACAAACTCCGAGAGCTCCATCGCGCGGTCCGGTGTGAATGGTCCATTGATATGGGGCTCCAGGGCATCAAGATCGATGTGGATCACCAGGTCGTAATACTTCTCAGGATTGACTGTCACGTCATCGTCGGCACGCAGGTGCTCTGCCACGGTGTTGGCCAAGTCGGCAACATCGTTGCGACCCGATGCGCGCAGGTAGCGCTCCATCGATGCGTCGTATGGGAAGATCGACGTGGTAGCACCGATCTCGGCACCCATGTTGCAAATGGTTCCCTTGCCGGTGGCCGAGAACGAAGCAACGCCATCGCCGAAGTACTCAACGATCGCGCCCGTGCCGCCCTTCACCGTCAGGATTCCGGCAAGCTTCAGGATAACATCCTTTGGCGACGTCCAGCCGTTCATCTTACCAGTGAGCTTCACGCCGATGAGTTTTGGCATCTGCAGTTCCCACGGCATGCCGGCCATCACGTCAACCGCATCAGCACCGCCCACGCCGATTGCGACCATTCCCAAGCCCCCTGCATTTGGCGTGTGAGAGTCGGTACCGATCATCATTCCGCCCGGGAAGGCGTAGTTCTCCAGCACCACCTGGTGAATGATGCCGGCGCCCGGCTTCCAGAAGCCGATGCCGTACTTGTTGGAGACAGAGGCAAGGAAGTCGAACACTTCCTTGTTCTCTTCGAGTGACTTATCGAGGTCCGACTTCGCCCCATGCTCGGCGCGGATGAGGTGGTCGCAGTGCACGGTGGAAGGCACGGCAACCTTTGGGATGCCGGCCGACATGAACTGCAGAAGGGCCATCTGAGCCGTTGCGTCCTGCATCGCTACGCGGTCGGGATGGAAGTCCACATACGCCGCACCACGGGCGTGCGGGGCCGATGGTAGCTCTGCCATGTGGGCGTAGAGCACTTTTTCGGCAAGGGTCAGGGGGCGACCCAGCAAGCCCCTTGCTGCTTCGACCTTGGTAGGAAGCGCCGCATACAGGCGCTCGATCATGGAGATGTCTTGTGTTGCCATATCTGAGTGTTGAATGTGTTGAGTAATGTTCGTGATGCGATGTTGATGTGTCACTTGACATAGCGAACGTTCGGAAGACCTTCGAAGTCGCGATCCTGCGTCAGGAGCGTTGCAGAGTGCGCAAGCGTACTGGCGTATACGATAGCGTCGGCCATCGCAAGCTTGCGTTCATTACGGATCTGAGCGGCCGCAACTGCTCTGCTGGCAGAGAGATGGTCAACCACTTGTTCACGCATATTAGCAACGGCTACTTTCACCATGTCTTGGCCGATACGCCGCTCAACGGCAAGGCTGACTTCGTAAATGCAAATACTTGGAACGACAACAGATCTCTTCCGAAGTTGATCGATGACGAGCTTGCGGATGGCTGTGTTTCCGAGGTAGAATTCAACCCAAATGCTGGAGTCCATTACGATCTGGGAGTCCATCAGTCGTAATCCTCCTTTTCACGCTCAATACGCAGATCTTGTCCCTTGAACATGCCAAACGCCTCGTCTGGATCAAGCACCGGTACAAGAACATACGCTCCCCGCCACTCCATGAACATCACGCGTTGGCCTGGCTTGATCTTCATCGACTCGCGAACCTCCTGGGGGATCACGATCTGGTACTTCGGAGAAACGGTGACTGTGGTGCTCATAGGGGTATCGAACGGTTTATGTATGACGACGTCTGATCGATGCAAATATCGTAAAACGCCAGTCAATTCTGCCGAAAGGAGATGTCGACACCCTCAACACTCCACAGAGCCGCTTTCGACGGAGAGACGCTTTTCAACATCGACAAACCTTGAAAATTGAAACCCCGACTTTCGATTTTCAAGGTGTTTTTCTCAATAGAGGACATAGCTGCTCTTGTACTCAAGCGCGCTCGCTGAGCTCGAGCCAACGGAGGGTAATCGTCTTGAGTTAGCATACCCCGAGAACGCATACGCTGCCCGCAGGCAAGCATGCTGAGGTCGGTTTTGTGCGTCAGCAGGGTGTGTGGTAGCGAGCCGGCATTGCACGTGGCAAAGAACGAGCGGTGCTGAGTTTCTGGATCCCGGCTTTCGCCGGGATGACGAGGCTGGTCCTTCGAAGCGCCGATTTACCTTGATAATCCGGAATGGATTCCGAATTTTCAAGGTGCATGGTGCAAGACCTTGAAAATCGAAACCCACACGTTCGATCTTCACGGTGTATTGCGCAATAGAGGATGTAGCTGCTCTTGTAGCGCTATCGCACGATGAACGCGGCACATCAACCGGTGGACAAACGGCGATCATCGCATGCGATGGTGCGAACGGGAGCTTCAACCAACAACGGATATCGTCACTCACAAACCCGGAAGGTCTAGATTTCGGTTGTTGATGGGTATCTTTGGCCAGTTCACTCTACACTCGTACGGTGTACCTTTCACGTCGTCCCCGCGGTAGCGGGAATCTATACGGTGGCCTCATGAGCGCTCGCCCCGATATCCGCTGGAAGCAGAGGTTTACGAACCTCGATCAGGCTTATAGACTCCTCGCAGAGGCGCTAAACCGTGGAACGGCAAACCTCAATCAACTTGAGAGGGAAGGTCTCACGCAGCGGTTCGAGTTTACATTCGAGTTGGCTTGGAAGACTCTTAAAGACTACTTGGATGAAAGTGGGATGGCGCTACCGATTGCTACGCCGCGCGAAGTGATAAAGACGGCATTTGCAGCCAACATTATTGACGACGGACCCTCGTGGCTATCGATGCTAGACCATCGTAACCTGCTCTCTCATTCCTACGACGAACAGAGGTTCGATGAGGCCGTACGGGCAATTGACCAGAAGTATAACACCCTCCTTCGATCGCTCATGGAGTTTTTCGAATCAAGGCTCAGCGAATGAACGGACTTGGGCTTACGGTATCCGAGGTCGAGTTGATCCGAGCCGTTATTGCACGCTACGGACAGGTAACGAGTGCGGTCGTTTTCGGCTCACGAGCAAAGGGCACGCACCGGAACAACTCTGATGTCGACATCGCACTTGATGGTAACATCAGCCCCTTAGAGGCCGAGTCGATCTGCGGAGATCTCGAGGAGTTGCCGCTTCCCTACCACTTTGATGTTGTCGCACTTCGACACATCACCAACGAAGCGCTGCGCGAGCACATTGAACGGGTTGGAATCGAGATCTGCTAGCACGAGTATGCCTGTCTGTTTCGGCCGAAAACAGATCACTTCGTATCTCCACAGAACAACTCATCTTGCTTAATAGGCCTCCGTACTGAGGTCGGTTTTGTTCGGTAGCAGGGTGTGGTAGCGCGCTGGCATTGCACGTGGTGACGTACGAGCGGTACTAAGTTTCTGGATCCCGGCCTATGCCGGGATGGCGAGCCTGCGGCCGGGATGACGCCTTCAACGGATCTGATGGCATTCTCTATCGAGTTGTTGTGGGGCTGCCTCGCATCGATCATTCCTCATGATTGTGTGATGGCAAACCTCGGTCACACGCTCATGCCAGGACAGATGTACTTGCTCGGGCGGATACTACACTTCAAGCAATATTTTGTGCTTTAGACCCGTGCAAGACACCTGGCGTCAGCGGTGCGTGGGTTCCGCCAGTGGCTGGAAGCATCTACTGCTGGACGGTGCTGCTTCCAAGATGTGTGCAGGTGAACAATGCTACGGGCTGCATCAATAAATGTGGAGACGGATGTTGTCTAATAGCACGACGATGGGCAAGGGGAGATGATGGCAGTTGCACTCTAACTGGATTCTGGCGTTGCTTTAGCAACCCAACAAACTGTGTGAGCCCATGTGTGGAAGTTGATTGTATAGAGCAGTTAGAATGTTGTTAGTAATATTCTCGTCGCTGACGTCCAAGAGTGCCCGTATTATCGGGCATTCTTGGGCTTCGGCATATCATCTCATTTCACTAAAACTAGATTGCCTTGAAAAAAAGTCTTTGGTACCTCTTCCTTGTTGTGCTTCATCTGAGCACTTTTGGCCATGCGGTCTCACAACAGGTCGGTCTTGTCTACCGTGAACGCAGCATGGACCAATCACAAAGTCCCAAGCTCTTCATGCACACCAAAAGCAATCTTCTCTACCTTGCTATAAGTCGCGTTGGGGCCTATACTCTAAGCGATTCAACATTATTGCTTTCTGAAGTTGCAAACACTCAGAATGCAGACGGGTATGAATATCAATATCTGTGTGATTGCAACGATGGCGATGTACTAATGCACCAACGTGGTTTTCTTGGGGATAGACTTCTTCGATTTGATGGCAAAGGGGTTGCCACCCATGTTGCCATGCCCAACGGTGTTGTTTCTTTTGTATCACTGCAGGGAAATGGAACCGCGTTTTGCGAGATACTTGATGCTGGTGATTCAAGTAGAACGAAATTCACAACTGTAGACTGTGGACGAACGTGGTTTGAGCATGATGGGTTGCCTGTTCTTATAATGAGGGGAGCGGCACTCCACATGACGCAGAACCCCGTGCGATTCAGTATGGCTCGTCAAGGCCTTGGAAACCAATCGTATCCGTCCGCAGTAACTGCCGATGCAGGACTAAGAAGTATTGCAACATTGGGTAGTGACAGTGTTGTATGGCTGTCAAGGAGAGATCGTCCGGCTTTGCCGGATACTGTCTGGTACGCAGATATCCGCGATAGCTCGAAGAAGCGATTCGATACGGTGATAACGGTGCGCGGAATACAAGACTCGATATTCTTAAGAGATCTAAAGCTTGTTGCGACCCAAAATGGATTGACGTTCTTGTTCCATCGTGCAGGCTGGTATGCTAACTATAGTGGTGGTGCATGGACGGCTGTTGATACACTACCACGACCCGATGGGGGGCCGTGGGATTTCATTTCCACCTCAACTATTTCGATTGCAGACAATATTCTAGGCTACAGGAGTTTCGATCAAGATGGATCAAAACTTGTGACGGTTATTCTTGACTCCATAGCGCACCCATACAATGCTATTGTGCTCAACCCATCGATTTCTGATGTGAATGGCTTAGTGACTATCTCAATCGATCAGAAAGCATTGCTTTGGTTGAAGCCTACTGCACCATTCTGCCTCTACTCTGAAAGTGAGGGCATGCAATTGATCAATAGCATCGTACGTGATATTGATGTGCTTCCACATACTCCACTTCTGTATGGATTCACCAGTGAATTGGGGGAGCCGATTGTTGTACCATATAGTGATTGTGCTGCATTAGTAGCAGGGACTGGTGTTGGCGTTTTGAAGTCTACGACATTTCGGGGTGAACAATGGCGATCGAGGGTTCTCGGACCAAGAATCCAATCGTCAAGGGGCTTGCGAACCCCATTCATTGGGAGCGGGGAGGTGATTTCACCCGGCGATAAAGTGAGACAATTCTCACGTGATGGCAGTTTCATCAAAATTCTGCACAATCGTCGGGCAACTGCAGTGTGCCGATTGGATGACAGCACACTTCTTATGGCTGACCGCGCTGTTGTCACCAGTGTACGACCAGATAGTAGTGCCGACACCGTTGACATCACACCTGTGATCTGCACAACCGCTGATTCTGCGGGATACATCAATTCTTTCTCCACACTATCTGATGGAACTATTCTTGCCTACGTCAATGGACTTCGCCTGCTTGATCTTGAAACATTTGAATCAAAACCCTGGCATTGTGGAGGTGTGATTCGTTCGCAAGACGCGGGCCGAACATGGACAAGGAGTCTTGTCCCGGTAGAATCACCATACTTTCTTGGCAGCGTACGTACCCCTTCAGGAATTTTGGCAGCTTCAGTCACATCTGTCATTCGAGACACCACACGTCAGACAACTGTTGACCAAGAACCACCACTCGAATCACAAAACCACACGTTTAGCGACCGCGTAGTGATTCGCTCGACAGACAATGGCGCTACCTGGACTCAGGTCTATCATTCTCCGAGAAACAGCTCCTTCAGACTTGTCGGCGGCGACGGTGTGATTACCAAGGACGGAACACTCCTGCTCATGACTACCGACGGAGTTCTGAAGAGCACCAACGATGGTCTTGACTGGGACTTCCACGACCCCGTTGGTATGGACTTAGGGGCAGAGATCATATCCATGTTCCAAGACACCGTTGGGTCGCCCGTCTACTACTGCACAACTGTTGGTCTCTACAAAGAACAATCCGTTACAGGTGTGCACGACGATCGACAACGATCAGGACCTCAACTTCATGCCGCCCGCACGTGGAACGATCATATCACTT
>JBEAYU010000073.1:0-45187 GCA_041170435.1 Bacteroidota bacterium | reverse complement strand
TTCAAGAACATTACGCGCGCTCGGATTCTTGGACTTGAAGCGACCTTTCGTGTGGCAGCCTCCGAGGCTCTCATGGCCGAGACAGGCATCACGGCGATGGATCCGCGGGATCTGACGCTGGAAAGTATACTGAAGTATCGCAACCGCATTCTCTGGTACTCCAGAATGATGTGGTCACCGGTCTCGAGTGTAAGCGTGCAGCTGGAGTATCGGTATCAGGACCGAGTAGAAGCGATTGATGATCGGCTGAGTCTTTTCATCACCGACGCAGACGTGCGAGTTCCGCTGCATATCGTCGATGCTCGGGTGTTCGTCGATGTTTCGGAGAAGGTTCGACTTGGCCTTATCGCCAGAAATCTGGCCAACTACGCTTACACAGAATCGATCGGCAATCTAGGTCCGATCAGGGCTGTCCTCTTTCAGGCCGAGTATCGGTAGGACCGTCTTAGTAGCGTTCAAGCGAAAAGGACTCGCCGAGGTACCGTTTTCGTACCTCTTCGTTGGCGGCGATCTCTTCGGCCGTGCCGTTGACAAAGATCGAACCATCGATCAGGATGTATGAACGGTCGGTGATGCTCAGAGTCTCATGGACATTATGGTCCGTGATCAAAACGCCAATTCCCTTGTGCTTGAGCTGACGTACGATCTGCATGATGTCTTCGACAGCGATCGGGTCGATACCGGCAAAAGGCTCGTCGAGTAAGATGAACTTCGGATCTGTCGCCAGCGCACGTGCAATCTCGCAACGTCGGCGCTCGCCCCCTGACAGCATATAGCCCTTGCTCTTGCGGATGTGACCGATCCCGAACTCGTCAAGGAGTTCCTCCAGCCGCGCCAGCCGCTCTGTCCGCTTCATGGATCTCGTTTCGAGAATTGCCATGATGTTCTCTTCGACACTCAGCTTACGAAAGATCGACGGCTCCTGAGGAAGGTAGGCCAGTCCGAGCCGTGCTCGCTTGTACATGGGCATCGTGGTGATATCAGCCCCATCGAACAAGACGTGGCCGGAATCCGGCGGAATCATTCCGGTGATCATGTAGAACGTTGTGGTCTTACCCGCGCCGTTCGGACCGAGGAGTCCGACGCATTCTCCCTGGTGGACATCGAGGGAGCTCCCTTTGACCACGACGCGGCCCTTGTAGGCCTTTCGAAGAGCTACAGCCGTTAGGACACTTTTGGCATCAGTTGCGGACACCACCACTCCGTGGACGTTTTTTCAGGGTCAGAGAAAGCGACTTTTCCTGCTGGCCGCGCAAGACCGTCACGGCTAGCTTCTGGTTGACTTCTCCATCGAGGATGGCAAGTTCGACGTCCTCATCTCGATTTGTCTTCCTGCCATCGATCGCAATGATAACGTCCCCCGGCTCAATTCCTGCCTGATCGGCCGGACTATCGGCCGTCACCTGGTACACAAGCACCCCCTCGGTGGTCGTCAGCTGGAAGTACTTTCTCATCTTTTCCGATATCTGCTCCAGCTTCATTCCTGTCCAGAAATCTCTATCGATACGTCCACCATTCTTGAGGCGATCGACGATGCGCTTGACACGGTTGATCGGGATGGCAAATCCAATGCCTATACTTCCCGATCCTCGAGAGCTGTTTGCGGTGGAGTAGATAACCGTGTTGACACCGATCACTTCCCCATTGGAATTCACAAGTGGACCACCAGAGTTGCCTGAGGAAATGGCCGCATCGGTCTGAATCATGTTTCGATACACACGTGATTGCCCGTCCTCTGCCGGCTGTGTGAAGCTCACGCCATAGTTTGAGACAACGCCAACAGTGACGGTCGGTTTGGCGTTATTGTCGAAAAGACCAAACGGATTGCCGAAGGCAATGGCCCATTCGCCGACGGTGATATCATCACTGTTGGAGAGCTTGAGGAACGGAAAGCCATCGCCCTCGATCTTGAGTAGTGTAACATCTGTGACGATGTCTGTGCCAACGATCTTTGCATCGTGTTTTGACCCGTCCGTCAGGGTCACCACGATCTTTGTTGCTCCGCCTGCCACGTGGTCGTTGGTGACGATGTACCCGTCCTTGCTGATCAAAAAACCGGAACCGAGAGAGCGGACCTCATAGTCTCTGGTGTAGCCGCGTGAACGATTACCGAAGAACTGGTCGAAGAATGGATCGGAGAAGAACCCTTCGAATGGATCACGATAGACCTCCGTGCGGGTCTCGGTGACGTTGATGCCAACCACCGCCGGTGAACATACCGAGACGGCACGCGTGATCGCATTGCGCCGGCTTTGACCGACGTCGTCTTGCGTCACCATGATCGATGAAGGGGGCTCAGGGGCAGCGACCATGGCCGCAGGGTGTGCCGCCAGGCATAGCAACAGGGCAGAAAGCACGGATCGGAGTGGATTTCGCTTCATAGGACGGCTGATTCGTCGATTCGAACCGCAATTTATTGCGAAACCGGCTGGGTAAATTGCCGTATGCCGATCCGCGTAGCCGTTCCCATCCCGCGACTTGAGCCCCTTACCTATGAACTGCCGACAGGGCTTGTGGTAGAGCGAGGAATGCGCGTTCTTGTGCCCATCGGTACAAGAACGGTTGCCGGTACCGTTGTCGAGACCGATGCTCCCGTCGTTGATGGGATGAAGGCAATCCTAGAGGTCCTGGACGAGACGCCGACGTTCTCCGAAGAGATGCTTGAGCTCACACGAAAGGTAGCGGATTACTACCTGGCCAGTTGGGGTGAAGTTCTCACGTCCGCACTTCCTTCATGGCAGAGACCGACGTCAACGATCCGGATTCATCGTCTTCGACCGGTGTCCGAATCTGAATTGGCAGACATGAAGCGTCGCGCACCCCGACGTGCCGCTCTGTTGGAGGCGATCGATGAAGTGCGCGGTGACGTGACCTTGTCCTACCTGCAGAAGCGACTTCGCACCTCATCGGTGTCGGACCAGTTGCATGCTCTTGTGCGCGACGGATTCATCGCACTGCTGACACAGAATGCCAAGACCCCAACCCGTCGCACCATCCGATCAGTATGCGTAGCGGAGCCGTATCGTACGAATGAAGACGCGCTGCGTGACCTTTTCGATCAGCTTGATCGCCGAGCCCCGAAACAGTCGCTTGCACTTGCCACACTCTGGATGGTCACCAACGGCGGACCTTCGCCCATTGCGATCGCTGAGGTTGCGCAACGAGCTGGTGTATCGACATCGGTGGTCGAGGCGCTTGTTGAGCGCGGAGCAATCACCGTGAGTCACGAACCTGTTGACATGTCTCAGGCCGAGGCTTCGAGAGCTGATGAAACGCTGCTCACCATGACGTCGGCCCAACAGGCTGCACTTGATCGTATCATCAAGGGACTCAACGACCAGTGCTTCGATCCAATCCTTCTTCATGGCGTCACCGGCTCCGGCAAGACACTGGTGTATCAGAACGCACTCCGGCATGTCATCAGTGAGGGGGCATCGGCGATCGTCCTGGTGCCGGAGATCTCACTGACTCCGCAACTTGGAGATCGGTTCGTCTCTGCCTTTGGTGATCGGGTAGCCATTCTGCACTCACGACTCACCGATGCTGAACGCCTGCATCAGCTTGATCGGATAGCCAAAGGCGAGGTCTCTATCGTCCTTGGTCCTCGGTCGGCCATCTTCTGCTCGATTCCACATCTTCGTTTGATCGTTGTTGACGAAGAGCATGAACCTTCGTACAAGCAGGATGACCCTGCACCCCGGTATCATGGGCGCGACGTGGCGCTGATGCGCGCTCAGATCAATTCATGCCCGATCATACTCGGATCTGCCACGCCGTCATTCGAGACCCTTCAGAACGTCCGGGTGGGACGGTTTACGCATCTCATGATTCCAGATCGTGCAGATGGCGCTACAGCCCCGTCGATCCGTGTTGTTGACATGCGTCGAAGCCACAAACTCAAACAGGTGGCCGGGTCGTTCAGTCACGAGGCGATCGATGCCGTCGCAGCACGAATTCGTCAAAATCAGGGCACGATCGTCTTTCTCAATCGAAGGGGCTTTTCGAGCGAGTTGCAATGTCGTGACTGTGGGCATACGCCGCACTGTCCGAATTGTGATGTGTCGCTGACATTTCATCAAGTGCCGTCTTCATTGCGCTGTCATTATTGCGGATACGTCACTCAGCTTGTGAAGAGCTGCGTCGAGTGTGGGTCAATAGATGTTGCCGAGCTGGGCTCAGGCACGCAGCGCGTCGAGTCAGAGCTTGAGGATGCGCTCAAGCAACGCTGTGGGCTTCACGCACGCATCATTCGGGTTGATGCTGATACCACGTCACGGCGCGGCATGCTCAGGAGCACCTTGCGGGAGTTTGAGCAGGGCGACATTGATGTTCTGGTTGGAACGCAGATGATCGCCAAGGGACTGGACATCTCACGTGTCACGCTCGTGATTGTGGTCAATGCCGATCAGTCACTGCATATGAGTGATTTCCGGGCAAGCGAGCGCACCTACCAACTCCTGACGCAGGTGGCTGGACGTTCCGGTCGTACAGCCTCGTTGCAAGGTGAGGTGATCATTCAAACGTCAACGCCCGAGCACCCGGTCATCGGTGTCGTGTCCGACGGAGAACGACTACATGGCAAGGTCACATCGTGGATCGACGCCGAACTATCGGTCCGTGCCGAGGTTGGTTATCCTCCGTTTTCACGGTTCATCGTCATCGAAGTATCATCGATGGATCAAGAGCATGCCGATCGGCACGTCGCCATCCTTTGCGCCTTGCTTCCCGAGACTACATCTTACCATCATCGCTCTTCAGCCGTCACGCCGTCCATTGGAAGGGTCCGCAACCACTACCGCAGAGTGATCGTTGTTCGTAATGACAAGTCGCAGGACCCCTCAGGACAGAAAGTGCGTTCAATACTCCGTTCAGTCCTTGATGCCTACTATGCAAAGTATGCCTCCCGAGATGTCCGTATAACGGTTGACATTGATGCAAATGGGAGTCTTTGAGCGACTTTTCCACGTCGGATCAGGAGCGAGTGAAAAGTCATAGGTTCGCATGGATTCATCCGCGACAAGGGTTCAAACAATGTCAGCAAAGACCATCCTTCTGCTCGGTTCCGGAGAACTCGGTAAGGAGTTCGTCATCGCCGTAAAACGCTACGGTCATCGAGTGGTAGCCGTCGATTCGTACGATGATGCGCCCGCCATGCAGGTGGCCGATGACCGGCGTGTGATCTCAATGCTCGACGGGGCAGCACTTGATCGGATCGTCGATGAGATCCGCCCTCACATGATCGTTCCCGAGGTCGAGGCAATCCGAACAGAACGCTTCTTTGACTACGAGAGCAAGGGCATCCACGTTGTGCCCAGCGCGAAGGCCGCCAATATGACGATGAATCGGAAGGCCATCCGCGATCTTGCATCGAAGGAGCTCGGCCTTCGTACGGCACGATATCGCTATGCCACCACTGCTGATGAATTCCGACTGGCCGTTGCTGAGATCGGCATCCCGTGCGTGGTGAAGCCCCTTATGTCATCAAGTGGGAAGGGGCAAAGTACGGTCAAGAGTGTGGATGATGTTGAACGCGCTTGGACATATGCCATTGAAGGAAGTCGCGGAGACCTGCGCGAAGTGATCATCGAAGAGTTCATTCCATTCGAAAGCGAGATCACGTTGCTGACCGTGACGCAGGTGAATGGTCCAACGCTTTTCTGTCCACCGATCGGACACCGGCAGGAGCGTGGCGACTACCAGGAGTCGTGGATGCCGCATCATGTGAGACCCGAATTGCTCCAGAAGGCCCAGAACATGGCCGCCACGGTCACACATGCTCTGACGGGTGCTGGGATTTGGGGAGTCGAGTTCTTCCTGACGCATGATGATGTCTACTTCAGCGAGCTTTCGCCACGTCCGCATGATACAGGAATGGTCACGCTCGCCGGAACGACGCGTCTTTCTGAGTTCGAGCTCCACGCGCGAGCTGTCTTGGGGTATCCTATTCCACCGATCGACCTTGTCCGAGCCGGCGCGTCTGCCGTGATTCTCGCCGCAGAGGAGAGCCCCCTGCCACCATCGTATGATGGTTTGGAGCTGGCACTTGCATTGCCCGACAGTGAGGTGCGCATTTTTGGTAAGCCATCGACCAGACGCTACAGAAGAATGGGGGTAGCCCTTTCGAGCGGGGAGTGCGATGCTGACGTGGATTCACTGCGGGCTCACGCAAAGACGATCGCAGATTGCATCCGTGTTGTCACCAGCATGGAGCAGCAAGCATAGGCACGATCAGAAGGTCGCGTTGGTGAGCGAAAGCCGAAACTCCGGTGTATCTCGTTGCGAAAGCCGTGCATTCAGATCGAGTCGGAAGAACAGAAGAATTCGATTGATGCCCAGGCCAAGTTCATAATATGTCCGATCGGGTGTGGAATCGGTTGTTGGGAGTAGAGTGGGAAATGACTGGAGTGTTTGCGGACTGAACGACGTCCACTGAACGCCTCCGAAGAGCAGGAACTCTATGCCGAAGGACGCAATGTTGGGTATGCGCAAAACACCGGGAATCACCTCTCCGAAGTTGTGACTGAACTGAAAAGCCGCACTGCGGTCACCATAGAACTCCTTGATCCTCATACCACGGAACGCGGAACCGACGACAAGTCCGCCAAGTCCGGACTCCGTCGAGATGAAACGTTGTGCCGGAGTACTTCCCCAGCTCCACCGGATCGATGCGGTAAGATCCAACGTCCACAGTGGTAACGTCCTCAGCCGTGTGGTACCCATCCACGATGCCCAGGCAAAATCAGCATCGCCGCCCAGCAGATCACTCTTTGCCGCCTCGATCGAAAGTGCCATCCCCGTTCGGGAGACCCGTCGCAGGGGCGAGTACGATAGGAAGGCATCCAGGGTAAGGGAACTGATCCTCCCGTCGGAGATCATTGGATTAGCACGCTCTGGAAGACTTGTCGGAAACAAGGACCATCGGGTGCTTTGTGCGACCGATGCATCTTCAGATCCTCGCCATGTCAATCGCAAAGAATTGGGACGTGTCCAGAAGTCATTTCGGACGAACTGAAGCTGACCCCATGAATAGCCCAAGGAGAGCTGCCCGCCGGTACTGAGATAATAGTCGCCATAGTCCACTCCGGAAACCAGAGATGTCACCGTGATGAACGATGTCCTCACGACATTGGGATTATCCCGTCGCTGCAGTGTCCTGCCGAGACCCAGCTCTAGACTCCACCGTTGGTCTGCATCTGGGAACCATGTTGCTGAGGCCGCACCGTAGAGGCGTTTGTCGGCAAATCCATAACCTATCTGTGATGTCAGAAGCAGGGACGTGTCGGGACGATCTCGAAGGCCCAGACCGAGGTATGGACCGTGTACGAGGTTGTAGCGAAAGATGTCCTCAAAGCCGGTAAAGGGGCGACGCGCCAACCGTTGAAGAAAACGTGACACAGGACCAAGGATCTGCTCAAACATGGAGTTCTGTAAACTATCGGGATTCTCTAGGATCATTTCAATGTCACGGTATGCCCTTTGCTCCTCAGGTTGCAGCGGCAGTTTGAGGTTGGTGTTCCAATACAACGTATCGAACACCGAAGCTGAAGGAGTTGTCTCGACGCGACGTCGATCAAAGATCCCATCCGGGAGTTCCGGGTTGATGTTGTAGTCATAACAGAATGTTTCGATGTCGATATCCAGTCGGGGCGCTACAACGTAGAGAATCGAGGCCTGCAGTGAGCTACTGATAGAAAGGGCCTCAGGAACCACGATTGAATCCACGATCATCAAATTTTGTCGATAGGTAAGACGAGCATCAAAAGGCAGGTTCACTGCCGAGTTTGGTACGAACTGAACTTCGATTGGCACATTGCGACGCTGATCAATGAAGAGAGTTCCCTCGAAGCCCCTTCGCAAAGAGGAATTTGTTTTGACATTGAGCATGACCGTGTCCTCATCAAGGCTGTTGAGTAGGACGTAGTCGTATATGTCAATGGCATCTATTGAAAGCGGTGAAGCGATCTCCTGACCGAGGATCGTGACAACGTCATCATAGATGTTCAGGTTCGTACCGAAGGAAACGAAGTTCGCCTCAGGCGGCACATTTGCCGTCTGTCGCTTCTGAAAGATCTCGTTGTGGTATCTGTCAGGGAGTTCAACGTAGCCCCGTGAGAATGACTCAAGGATGCTGTTGACAGTCGTGTCTCCCCTGCCGGAGCTTCGCAAGGCCGTGGTCGTATCGGTCATGGCGATGAACTTCGTGTACAAGGTATACGTGTAGGACCTCAGCTTCCCCAATTGTCGTTGCTTGCGGGATATCACGCGGCGCATGATCGCTACGGCGGGGTCTTCTGCCGTCACAACGATCTCTCGTCCGGAAATGGGTCGCTCAGAAAGTTTGAGATAAACTGACGTATCCGCGATCGGCACCCGAAGCGTGTCTGGCTTGAATCCAATACACGAGAACGTCAAGCTCACCTGCGTTACACCAAGTGAATCGAGTCGACTTCGACGAAGCCTTAACGAGAAACTCCCCCTTCGATCAGTCATCACACGCTGACGTGTAGTCAGGTCGGTAACGGTCACGAAGCGAAGGGGCTCAGCAGGTTCTCCTCCCAAGACCGTCCCACTGATCTTCACATCTTGCTGTGCCATGGCATGCGGTACGCACACTGCAGCAGTGAGGACCAGAAGAAGTAGACGCATTGGACTAGGAACCGATGATCTCAACAACCTCATCGTGCGCGTCACGTAAGGCTCTATCAGCGGTCGACTCACCGAGGAGCACACGCACGACGGCACTTTCGAGGACTGCTTCGATATCGAGCCATTTCGGATGGACCGGCGTCATGCGTGCTTGTCGCAACTGCTTTGCGAAGACCAACTTGAACGGGTCAGATTTAAGTGAAGGGTCATCATATGCCGATATAGCTGCCGGAAATCCCGCCTCGGGGATCTTGGAGCAAAACTCCTTGGCAGAGGCCGGATCGATAAGGTGCTTTACCAGACGCTCGCACAGCTCACGATGCTTGCTTGAGGCCGCCACCGCCAGATACTCGCCACCGGCGAATGACACACCCGGACGTCCATCAACACCGGGAAATGCAATTGCCTGAACCGAAAGACGATCATTTGCACGGATCTTCTTGATCAGCCATGAACCGGAGTTCCAAACGCCGATCCGTCCCTGTAAGAAGGTAGCGTCAAGCTGGCGCTGCGTTTCGATGATGCCCGTTCGTGAAAGGTCGGCATAGCATGTCAGAGCGCGGATGTTTTCGGGAGAATACAGGATGCAACGGCCCGAACCGTCAAGGACATCGCCACCGAATGTCCATAGAAACGGCAGGATCTTCTTGTAAAGACGGTGTGCGTCAGCACCGTTTGCTCCCCAACCATAGTGTCCCTGAGAATGAATGAATTCCGCAACGGAACGAAGGTCATCGATCGTCGCAATCGAATCCGTTCCGCTGGACTTGGCGAGAGTCTGGTTGACGAACAAGACGCGCGTGTCGACCACCCACGGGGCTGCAAAGAGTTCATTGCGAAAGCGGCCTGGAGCCAGTGCGTAGTCGATCAACGCCGATGTGTCCACCGTCGTGAGCGGCGCAAGAACGCCAGCACCAGAGAACTGCGCCACCCAGTCCGATCCGAGCTCGACGACGTCAGGGGGCGCACCCGAATTGAATGCTGCCTGAAGTTTTGCCTTCCCATCATTCCAGCTAAGCTCTGTCAGCTCGACCCTACAGCCGGTGCTTTTCTCGAACTCATCGACAAGCTCTCTCAGAGCCGCCTTCTGACCAGGCTCACTCCAAAAGTGCCAAAAGCGTATCGTAACCTTATCATCATTCGCCGTCTCATCCTTTTGGCATCCGCTTAGGATGAACATTGAGAGTGCTGATAGTATGAAGCCGACCGACAGCTTGAAGAAAGAAGTGTACATCTTTCGAAACTACGGAACGGGCCGCTCGATTGTCCGTCTTTGTGCGTACTTTTGAGCCCGTCCTGGCAGCCGACCCCATGGGACGGCGGCGCAGCACCGAACTGATTTTTGATCAACATACGGGTGTCGTGTGCCGAAGACGTCGAAGTACATCTTCATCACGGGCGGCGTCCTTTCCTCACTAGGAAAGGGCATTGCTTCTTCTTCCATCGGATTGCTTCTTCGTCAGCGCGGGTTCTCTGTTACCGTGCAGAAGATGGACCCGTATATCAACGTCGATCCGGGGACCATGAACCCCTATCAGCACGGTGAGGTGTACGTCACCGATGACGGTGCCGAGACCGACCTTGATCTCGGACATTACGAGCGGTTCCTCGACGAGAACATGTCGAAGGCGAACACGGCGTCAGCCGGTCAGGTCTATTACGACGTGATCATGCGCGAGCGACAGGGTGCATACCTGGGAAAGACCGTTCAGGTCATTCCCCACATCACAGACGAGATCAAGCACCGGATGCGTGCATTCGATGGAAAGTACGACGTAGTGATCATCGAGATCGGTGGTACCGTCGGTGACATCGAGTCGCTCCCCTTTCTCGAAGCCTGTCGTCAGCTGCGCAGTGAGGTCGGCCGTGGCAATGCCATGGACATTCACCTGACCTACGTGCCGTTCATAAAGAGCGCGAATGAGCTCAAGACGAAACCGACGCAACACTCGGTCAAGACGTTGATGGAGTTCGGTATAACGCCAGACATACTTCTGTGTCGATCTGAGATGAAACTTGGTAAGGACATCCGGTCCAAGATCGCCTTGTTCTGCAACGTCGAAGAACGCTCTGTCATCGAAGCTCTCGACGCATCAACCATCTATGAGGTGCCGATGATGTTCGCTCGGCACGAGCTGGACACGATCGTCTGCGAAAAACTCAATCTCAAGCGCTCCAAGCGCGACATGGAGACGTGGTCACGTTTCGTCCATCGTATCAAGTCACCACGCCACGTCGTGGAGATCGGGTTTGTGGGCAAGTACAACAAGTATCCTGACAGCTACAAGTCGATCCTCGAAGCACTGACGCATGCTGGTGCAATCAATGATGCCAAGGTAAACATTCGATGGATCGATTCTGAGCACGTGACGGCTGCAAACGTCGATGAAATGCTCCGCGGTGTAAACGGCATTCTGGTCGCTCCGGGTTTTGGCCATCGCGGAATAGAAGGAAAGGTTACCAGCATTCAGTGGGCTCGAACACACGACGTGCCATTCTTTGGTATCTGCCTCGGCATGCAGTGTGCCGTCATAGAGTACGCACGAAACGTCCTAGGAATGGCCACAGCAAATTCATCCGAGTTCCGACGCGGCAAGTTCAGTGTCATTGACCTCCTTCCAGAGCAAAGAACAGTCACCGACAAGGGCGGAACGATGAGACTTGGAGCCTATCCATGTCATCTCGAGCGCAAGAGTAAGGCCTTCAGTGCCTACAAGTCTGAGCACATCAGCGAGCGACACCGTCACCGGTACGAGTTCAACAATGATTTTCGTGACGCTTTCACCGATGCTGGCCTTAAGATCTCCGGCACATCACCCGATGGGAGACTGGTTGAAATCATTGAGGTTCCAAAGCATCGCTGGTTCGTAGGAGTGCAGTTTCATCCTGAGCTAAAGTCTCGTGCGGTGACTGGTCATCCATTGTTCGTGGCCTTTATCAAGGCTGCAAAGTCGTTTGCTTTGGAGAGCCTCTGAGATGGCACTGAACGTCATCCTGATCGAGGACGATGCCGTTGATGAGCTCTATCCGCTGTCTCTGACGTCAAACTCGTGGCAATTGCGCACGGGACGGCACACCATCATCGAGCGTTGGCGGGCCGCCTTGTCTGACGCTTCCATCACGGTCAACAGCCACAGGACACTGCACCAGAAGCTCTACGAGCATGAGTCGCCCAATCCTGATATGAGCCAGTCAGCTCCCCTGCTGATCGTCTTGTCCACTTTTCTGCTTTCTCCGGAAAGTATGAAGCGTCTTGCACATCATGCATCGCAGATCTCGCGGGCCGGTGTTATCGTTGATGGCACGTCAACCGTGGGGGCAATTCTGCCTATGACGCCGATTCATGTCGATGACATCATTTCGTTGATCGATACAACTCCGTCAGATGACGTTGATCTTGTCGCTGTTGAAGGCAAGCTCATGCGTCGTGCCTGGGATGTGCTGGATGCGATTTCCGATGGTGTCGCTTGGGATGCGTCATTAGCTCCCTACCGAATCGCTCCGTCGGCAAAGATCGATCCGACTGCCGTCATTGATGAATCACTGGGTCCTGTCCTCATTGATGAGGACGCAGTCATCGGAGCGCTCAGCGTTCTGCAAGGACCGATTAGCATTGGGGCACATGCCGTCGTCAAGCCCCATGCACATATCACGCATTCGGTCATCGGACCCCACTGCAAGGTTGGTGGTGAGGTGTCGGTTTCGGTGCTTCATGGTTTTTCAAACAAGCAGCATTACGGCTTTCTCGGGCATACCGTTATCGGACATTGGGTTAACCTCGGTGCCGGCACAACGACCTCGAATCTCAAGAATACGTATCATGATGTCCGACCGAGAATGCCGTGGGGCAGAGAAGACTCCGGAAGGCTGTTTCTCGGTTCACTGATCGGAGATTATACGCGAACCGCCATTGGAACTCTGCTTCCAACCGGAGGTGTCTATGGCGTGTGCACGCACATCATGGCAGCCGGGTTGTCTGCGTCCAAACAGTCCTCATTCGTCTGGTCCGACGGGGTTGTGTACGATCGAGAGAAAGCATTTGAGACCTGCGACGCCATGATGAAGCGTCGTGGCCTTGAACTTTCAGACCTTCATCGGCAAGTGCTCGATGATGTGCGAGGGCGCGATGCCTGAGACCACGCACGTCTGGATCACCGGCGCGGGGTCTGGCCTGGGTGCTGCGTTGGCACGTTGTCTAGGTGCTGATGCGAATGCCACCGTCTCTCTTTCCGGACGTCGCACTGAGCCCCTTGACCAGTTGCAACGGGAGATCGGCGCTGAACGATGTGCGGTTGCCCCATGTGATGTTGGAGACGACACATCGGTTCGCGATACCTACGCAAAGATTTCGGAACGATTTGGACCTGTCGATGTATTGGTCAACGGAGCTGGTATAGCGAGCTTCACCGACGCGCTCGCGACGCCGCTCAATGACTATCAACAGCATCTGAACATCAATCTCGTTGGGGCCATCCGATGCGTGCAGAGCGTCTTGCCTGATATGGTCAGGCGCGGCAATGGTATGATCATGACGATGAACTCCGTAGCGGCGGTGACGGTGTTTCAGAATTGCACATCATACGCTGCGAGCAAGGCCGGACTTCTTGCATACACCAGGGGGCTGAGAGCGGAAGTTCGTTCACACGGCATAAAGGTCGTTGATCTGTTGGTGGGTGCCACTGCAACCCCCATCTGGTCGGCCGAGATGCTGCGCGAGTATGGCGACCGGATGATGAATCCAAACGCTGTTGCAAAACTGATCTATGACGTAATTTTACGTCGAGCCGATCCAACGATGATGATCGAAGAGTTGACAATACGACCACAGACAGGAGACCTGTAGATGAATAATCTGGCAACCCTTTTTGTAGGCTTGTGTGTGCTTTGCATGCCTCTGCTGGCACAGCCGACGCAGGTATATAGCCACGGCGAACCAACGCCAGAAGAGCAGTTGATGCTGGAATACATCAACCGTGCTCGAGCCAATCCAACGGAAGAAGGCATCCGCCTTCTTGACACGAAGGATCCAGCCGTTCAGGGGGCTTATAGCTACTTCAAGATCGACGCAGCCAAGACAAAGCAGGCATTTGCAGGCTATCCGGAGCGTCCACCTCTTGCCTTTCATCCGCTTCTGATCGAGTCGTCTCGAAACCATACCAAAGACATGGACGAGAAGAACTTTCAGGGTCATACCAGCTCCAATGGAGACGAGCTCAGCCAGAGGTATGTGAAGGTTGGTTACGCCTCCATGGGACAATACGGTGAGAACGTTGCCGCCTATAGCGAGTCTGTATGGCACGGTCACTGTGGTCTGAATGTTGATTGGGGTGAAGAGAATCAGCGAGTTCTTGGGCACCGCAGGAACATCATGAACTACGAAGGTGGTGCTATCTACACCGAGATAGGTATTGGCATCACATACAACGGTAAAGGACCTATGCAAGGCTGGGTCGGTCCGTACGTTGTGACACAGAACTTTGGAATCCGATCCCAGAAGTACATTCTCGGGGTTGTGTATATCGACAAGAATAACAATGGGTTCTATGATATCGGTGAAGGCCTTCAAGGCGTGAAGATCACGCCGTCAAGGGGCACGTATTACGCCGTTTCGAGCGCCTCAGGCGGCTACGCCATCCCATACACCGGGACTGGTACGGTAACGCTCGCAGCATCGGGCGGTGGTTTGCCAGCTGCGATCAGTAAGACTGCCGATCTTTCCGGACAGAACGTCAAAGTGGATTTTGTTCCGGCGTCAGCCGGCCCTGGCGCGGTCACCTTGTCCAAGCCGACGAACAATGCAACCAACGTGACTCCTACGGTCACGCTTGAATGGTCAGCTGCAGCACAGGCAGACAAGTACACGTATCAGGTATCAAAGGATCAGCAGTTCACCGTTGCGGGAATCATCGCTGAAGGCGAGACGGCAACGCGCTCGGCAGCGGTCACCATGCCTGCATGTAATACTCGCTACTACTGGCGGGTGCGCGGATCGAATGATGTCGGAAACGGTGCATGGTCAACGATTTTCTCGTTCACAACCGGCGGGAAGATGCCGACGTCCTCAAGCGGATCATCTCCGAAGGGGCAAGCACTGGCCGGATCCAACGACAACATCACGTTCATCTGGAGTTCGGCCAACGAAGCCACGTCGTACCACCTCCGGATCAAGCAGGCTGCTTCGCCATTCTCCGTCGTTTTCGAGGATACAGCTGCCACCGGAACGAGTCGAAACGTGAAGGCGAATATTCTCGGAAGTGGCAGTTTCACCTGGGAGGTCCGTCCGAAGAATGCCTGTGGTATGAGCGGGTGGTCGACTCCCCTGCAGTTCACGCTGTCGGTGACAAGCGTCAACGAGCTTGATGACGCTCAATTCGACGCCATCGTTACCCCGCAGCCGGTCAGTGATGTCCTGAACCTCGTGGTGCAAAGCGCCACCGACGAAACGATCGAAGTACGCGTCTTTGGAGCGGATGGTAGGCAGGTGCTTTCCCTGCGCCAGTTGGTCAATTCTGGGCGTAGCTCCCATTTGATTTCCGAAACCGATGGTCTTGTTCCGGGCCTCTACACCGTGCATGTCATCTCCGCATCGGGGAAATCGGTCTCCCTGCCGATGGTCAAACTGTAGGTTTTTTCCGGATTCGCATACCCAAAGGGGCAATTCGTACACCGAATTGCCCCTTTTGTGCTTTTCACGTTGACGAGGCTGCCAGTTGCTGATAACTTTGTCTCGTAGATCGTTTCAGTTCTCGTTGTTGATACTTGCCGAAAGTTGAACTCCATATTGCTCTAGCAGAGGTCATTTCCGGACTAACCGGAGAAGATGCCGTCGACATACTTTCGTCACAGATGCGAAACGTCGATCACCCAGATGTGTGGAGACGTCCACCGGCCCCTTCGGGTGATAGAGCAAACTCAGAGCGTCCGACCGATAAGGACCGAGCCTACCATCGCGTTCGAACTCGATATTCACGGCTGAATCAGAGGTTAAGCCGATTGGCAGCCTCGGTCCACCCACCAAGTCGAACGGACTCATGCTCGGACGACCCCGTCGTTGAGTGTCTCCATGACCTTGTCATCGCGGTTCGCTTACGCCAGAAGGGTCACCATAAGCACGCCCTCGTCATCGCACAACGCGCACTTCGTCATGCCAGTATCTGCAACGAGCCATTCATCGTGCTGCAGGCCTGTCGTTTGATCGAGCACATTGAGGGTGGACAGTGGACCGAAAAGCAGCGCCTTCAACATTCGTCCATCGTGCGGCGGTGGACGGAGCACGCGTTCCAACGGGGATATGTTGAAGCATTCCTAACCGAGCTGCTGGTTCATGGTCGACATATCGATCACCATGAGGTTCAGTTGCGCTTAGAAGGGGCTCTGCGACATCTTGATGGTATCGCTTCTACCACAGACAGATGGAGGGCACTCCTTCATGATGTTGTGACCATTCGACTTGCTCAGCTTCATGGACGCAACAAAGAGATCAACACCTTGGTTCGGCGTCGTCTTCGGCGCGATGTAAGCAATTCCGCAGGGTTTGAGGCATGGATTCGTGACTGGATGGTCAACGCGCTGATCTCGTCGATTCTTGCTTCGGGTAATGCGCAGGAGGCACTGCGAACCCATGCGCGAATGCCCTTGTCTGCAAACACGCAGTCGATACTCATTATCGAGAGGCACCGGCTTTGTCTGACGGCACACATGAGGTCCAATGCCTGGGCAGCTGCTTCTAACGAAGCCGTGAGCATGATGGATGCTCTTGCTACTTCGACAGATGAGTTTGAGCAGCAGCGCTGCCTACTGCTTGCGGCTCTTTGGTCTGCTTTCAATCAGCTTGGATTGCACAACGAAGGTATGATAGGCCGTGTACCAAGGCTGACGTCGTTCATGAACTCCGTCTCATTGATCGCATGTGATCGTCGAGGACTCAATGTTTTCATCTTGATCTATGAGATTCTTCAGCTTCTTCTCAACGGCAAGTACGATGATGCGAGCCGCAAGGTGTTCAATCTGAACGTCTATGCATCACGGAACCTTCGCACAGAGGCGGCCCGCCCCCTGAAAGCATTTCTCACCTTCCTGCGAGTGATCACTCATTACGATCTCGATGATCCATCAGTAAGAAAAAGAGCTTATGGGCATCTTCGGCGCATGGAGAACGACTTCGGCGAAGTGCCGGAACAGATGCTCTTCCCAGTCCCATTGCGACGAGTTGCCGATGCATTGATGAGTCTGGTCGATGCACGACAAGGTCAAACAAGCGAATAGAAGTCGTGACCGTTGTCGTGGCGGATTTGCAACACTCCGGCCCGGACCAGCTTGACAAGGATCTGTGATGCCCTTCGCCGCGAGATATTGACGAGCCTGGCGAAGTCCGCGACGCTTGCTCTTTGGTGCCGCTCGAGATAGGAGAACAGCCGTTGCTCCCGGTCCCCTATCGACAGCGTCATAGGGGGCGAATCAGGATTCATCCCTCGAAGAATCTTGGCCATCTCGCGGCTTGCTTGGACGGACTGCTCGCCATCTCGGATGAAGACAGGTCGGTCGTGAGGCCGCGTCGGCACGTTGGGGTTCACAAAGTGATGCGGCCGCTTCGTACTTGACGGTACCGTCAGCACGATCACGTCCTTGAAGTCGATCTCGATGACTTCGATCTGATGCTCTATCGGTGGGTCAATCGTACTGAGCGCGACGTGCAGCTGATCGATCTGCTCCTTCTCGGAATCAACACCAATGATCTTGCCACCATCGTCCACCCCAATGATCAGTCGTCCTCCCGTGGTATTGGCGAAGGCAATGATCTCTCGTGCGATCTTCTCCGGAGTCGTGAACTTGCGTTTGAACTCAAGTGTCGACGACTCTCCGGAGCCGATCAGTTCACGCAACTCGTTGCGTCTCATGGCATTCCGGTACACACCGGACGTGTTGATGATGGGATTTCTTACTGTGCTTGGCTGTACTTCCACTGCGAGGCCGGAATCCACCATTGTGTTGGACTGTATCCCGGGCGGGCACGGCTAAAACGGACGCCATGGAGACGCTTGTTATACACCGCCGGATACTGAGGACTCCAGAGGAAGATGTAGGGCTGCTCATCGGCAACGATTCGCTGAAACTCCTGCATGTAGGCAATGCGCTTGTTTTCGTCGAACTCCACGCGGTTCATCTCAAGAAGTTGGTCTGCCCGTGGTGACGTGAAGCCGGCGTAGTTACTTCCCTTGTTACCGATCTGACTCGAGTGCCAGATCTGGTATGGATCACTCGGAAGAGGATCATTCACCCAAGCACCGATCGATAGGTCGAACTTGCGCGTCCTGAGATTCTCGAGAAAGACGCTCCATTCGAGTTTCCGGACGTCGAGCTTGACACCGACCTTGCGCAACTCGTCTGAAAACGCCACGGCAATTGCTTCGCGCGACTCGTTGCCGGCATTGACGAGGATAGAGACAACGAACGGGACCATCTTGCCGTTGATGTTTTTGTCGAGCACACCGTCGCCATTAACGTCAGACCATCCTGCCTTGGCGAGAATGTCCTTGGCCTTGGCCGGATCATAGGTCACGGGCGCGATCGACTTGTCGTATTCCTTTCGGTCACTGTACACCGGCGAGTTCACCGCGGTGGCAAGCCCCCTGGCAACCTGTTTGATCAGTGCATCACGATCGAGACAGTGTGCGAGTGCTCGACGCACGTTCTTGTCGCTGAGGATTGGATTCTGGCAGTTCAAACCAATGTAACTGTACACCTGTAGGGTGTAAGTCGCCTTTGAAAGATGTGGCGTGGCTGCGGTGTCGACCTCCTCGACAAACTTTGCTGCCGGCACGGCCTCCATGAAGTCGATCTCACCATTCTTGACGCCGACGACTGCCGAACTGCGGTCATTGACAACCTTGTAGACGATCTTGTCCGCATATGATGGGTTCCACACATCTTTACCGGCGTTCCACCACTTCTCACTTCGGGTGATAGATACACTCTCGCCCGTCTTCCACTCATCATAACGGTACGGTCCTGATCCAATGTTGAGAGTGGGGTCACGCTTGACATCCGGCGAGTTATACCACGTAGCAAACTTCTTCATCGATGCATTGGCCTGAGCCTTTGCCATATCGTTGGTCTCTGAGATCGTATAGCCGTCAGTGAGCGACTCCTTATCAAACTTGTGTTTGGGCAGGATCCAGAGACCTCCCAAGAAGTGTTCGGCAAGGAAGTATGGCTTCGACATCGTGATCACGACGGTGTGATCATCTGGAGCACTGATATCAGACATTGATTCGTAGTAGTTCCGAAGCGCCGCAGCATCTGTAATAAGGGGGTTCTTAACCGCCTTGAAGGTGAATACCACATCCTTTGCAGTAAGGGGCTTGCCATCACTGAATGTGACGTCCTTGCGGATCTTGAAGGTGTACGTCAGATGGTCATCCGAAACGGTAGGACGTTGTTCGGCGATCACCGGACGAAGATCCGTGGTTTCGAAGTCGAAGTCCAGAAGCTTTTGATACACGTGATTGAAGATCGCGCTCGATGAGGCATCATTGGTCACCAGTGGATTCAGTCCCTCAGGATCTGATAGAAGGTGTACGACGATCCAATCCCCCTTGGTGGGCGTGGCATCATCCGCGCTAGCCGAGCCATCATTGCCCCCTGAACAGGAGGCCATGGAAACTCCAACCACGATCGCAGTGAGGATGGTGAAGAATGGTCGTTGTAGCAGGTGCCGGAACGTCGGAAGTGTGTTATTCATCATCGCTTTGGAAATATGAAACGTTGCGAAGATCGCGGGATTTGCTTGGGTCATGTGCATTCTTGAGATGCGTCTGCAGGTTGTCGGAAAAGATTCGTGAAGCATGGTAGCCGTAGGTTCGAAGCAGATAATTCAGGGCGATCGTCTCGGAGATCACCGTGACATTCTTACCGGGAAAGATCGGGAGTTTCACGGCATGGATCTCCACGCCCATGATATTGATCGTTGATTCATCAAGACCCAATCGATCATACTCCTTGTCCCCATCATAGACTTCAAGTTCAACCACGATTTCGAGCCGCTTTTGAAAGCGAATGGATCGGATGCCAAACATCTGTCGCACGTCGATAAGGCCCAGTCCACGGATCTCCACCAGATGCTTGATCAGTGAAGAGCCCGTACCCATGAGGATGCTCTCACGTTTTTTCGTCAGCATCGTAGCATCATCGGCTACAAGCCGATGTCCCCGTTCAACAAGGTCGAGAGCGATCTCGCTCTTACCAATGCCGCTGTCGCCGGCAAAGAGCATACCGACGCCATAGACGTCAACAAAAGAACCGTGTATGGTGACCTGCTCACCGAACTGATCATCGAGGAACTCGCTCAGAACGTAGATGGTCTTTGTTGTGTCAAACGGAGTCGTCAAGACGGCGATACCACGCTCGCGGGCATGACGCACAAGATCGTCGTCAAGCTCATGGCCGTTGGCGCAGACGATGACCGGGATGTCGAAAGCGCACATCCTGGCGAACATCGACTGGCGTTGGAGTGGTTCACAGCTCTTGAGATAAAAGAACTCTGTGTTCCCGAACAACTGGACGCGCGAGAAGGTGAAGAGTTCCGTGAAGCCCGTCAACGCCAGCTGTGGACGGTGAAGACTCTTGTCCGTGATGCGGTTGTCGAGGCCAACCTCATCGGTCAATGGCCGAAGCTGCACCGGTCCGGAGAGAAGCTCACGGACGGTGATAAACTCTTTACGAGTCGGGTCGGGTATGCGCATGCGGTGTTGCTCCGGACGTCACGGACGGACGGTCGCAAACTTATCGTGAAGCTTCGAGAGTTGCCGCTCCATTTTAAGTCCGGCATCATGCACGGCCTTTGAGAAATCTTCGGCTACCTCTTTGGCGACCAAGAGATGGTCATGGACGCGCAAAGTGATCTCGCAACTCTTCTTGAGAGGTACTTCCTCCATGATGATATCCGTACGCACGATGTTCTGATTGAACTTCTCAAAGCGCTTTGCGGCGTTGACGGCATTCTCGTACTCTGCGTCGGTGATACTGCAGTGGCGCGTCGTGATGTGAATATCCATGATGCCCTTTCCGAAAAATGGTGAAGAATCAGTGAGAGACGACCATCACCCCCGAACATAACCAATGACGTGGTCAGAATCGACTTCGAGGAGAGGTCTTCGAAGTCCGTTGACGTAATAGAAGCGAGATTCCTACTTCGATACTCACTCCCCCGGCATCGATCACGTACTGTTGCCGCAGTCTCTCGGGCGGCGGCACGGCAAAAGATGAAAACTGACCGGCAAAAAACGCGTCCCGAAGCGGAGTAAAGGAGTAGCCAACTTCGATGCGGATACCTGTTGCGGATTTCGACATTGACGAACCGTCAAAGCCCAGTGAGACGCCGGTACGTAGGCGTGCAGTCGGTGCGATCAAAGATCCCTCATAGCGTGTCCCACTTCGTCGTGCCCCAAGGGCCCGGGAGGTCTGGATCTCCTCACTCCAAAAGATGTTTCCGAAGACGATGCCGACACCGAGGCCGACGTATCCGGTGAACTGTCGTCGTGCCGGAAAGAGGTCGAAGGATATCATCACGGGAATGGCGGCAACTTCGATGTTCTGGGTCACGTTCTGGATAGGTCCGAGAGACGGCGAAGGGGGCGTCGGGTTGTAGGTGTAGTTTTCGCGGATCGCAGCCTTAAAATAGCCCCCTGACAGACCGACCGATAGCTCGTCGGTTAGGTACTGGTTGATCGACGCTCGGCCACCGATGGGCACACCGAACGTAGAGGCTTGTCCGCCGAGCACAGACTGGTAATCACGGATGAAATCTGATGCCTGAATGCCGAGATTCCACAACACATTTGCCTCAAACCGGACCTTCGGCACTGCGTCCGCATCTTGCGCCATCAAGGCTTGACGATCAATGGCAACGAGCCCGACTATCAGGTAGATAAGCAAAGTACATGGGCGCCTGAACACGTCGATGAACCGCTTTAGAGGATACGTTTGCCCATCGACGAGGCAATGATCTCTGCCGCGAATTCGGCAGTCTTGTTGCGATCATCGAGTATCGGATTTACCTCGGCAACTTCCAGCGAAGCATACGCGTCGATCTGGGAGATCATCTCCATGAACACGTGGGCCTCTCGGTATGTTAGACCGCCGGGAACAGGCGTACCCACGCCAGGTGCCACGGTTGGGTCGACACCGTCAACGTCAAAAGAGATGTGCAGATGGTCAACACTACGGGACATATCCTCAAGGACTCGCTCGGCGATCTGGTACATTCCGAGTCGGTCGATATCAAACATCGTGTATGCGGCAACGCCCAACTCCCGTATCAGGTCACGTTCTCCCGGATCGATGCTTCGTAGTCCGATGATGGCCAGATTGCGTGGATCGAGTTTCGGTCCCTGTATGCCGATGCCGGTCAATGTTGGGTGTCCGATTCCCATGGCAACGGCCAAGGGCATCCCGTGAATGTTACCGCTTGGTGTGGTCTCCGCCGTATTCATGTCGGCATGAGCATCGATCCAGATCACACCCAAGGTCTTGTTGTGCTTGCGACAATGAGCGCCGATTCCGGCCAGGGAGCCCACGGACATTGAATGATCGCCGCCAAAGAGAAGCGGAAAGTCCCCGTCATCCAAGATCGATTCGATACGTCCCGCAAGAATGTGGCTCATCGCAGCCACCTCGGGCAGATACTTCAGTTTGGGGTCCTGTAACTCCTGGACCTCAATATTGCGAACCGGAATGTCTCCTTCGTCGATGACCTTGTATCCCAGTGCTTCAAGCTTCAAATCAACGTCGGCGATGCGTAAAGCCGATGGCCCCATGTCGACTCCCCGGCGATCAGCACCCAGGTCGATGGGAAATCCGAGAACTCGGACGGTGTTCGATTTTCGCATAACAATCTATCGTTACAATTAGTTACGACGTTTGCTTCGAAAGGTGACTGAGAACCGTCGACAGCGTTCGCTTCAGGTCTCGTCGCGAAACCACCATATCGACAAATCCCTTTTCAAGCAGGAACTCCGACCGTTGGAAGCCTTCGGGCAACTTCTTCCGAATGGTTTGTTCGATCACCCGTGGTCCGGCAAACCCGATCAGGGCCTTTGGTTCGGCGATAATGATATCACCGAGCATTGCATAGGATGCTGATACGCCCCCTGTGGTAGGGTCGGTAAGGATCGAAATGTAGGGTAGTCCGGCCTCAGCAAGCTCCGATAGAAATGCACTTGTCTTGGCCATCTGCATCAGAGACAGGGCCGCTTCCTGCATGCGTGCGCCCCCTGAGGCCGAGATGAAGACAAAAGGCATATTCTGTTGAAGAGCCCGACGGCCGGCACGGAGGAACTTTTCACCCACCACAGACCCCATGGAGCCTCCGATGAATCCGAAGTTCATGCATCCGAATGAGACCGGCAGCCCGTTGATCGTACCTGTACCCGTGGTGACGGCATCCGGGAGATCACTCTTACTGTACGCCTCCTTCAATCGCGCCTTGTATGGCCGCGTATCGACGAATTCAAGCGGATCGGCCGATCGTACCCGGGCGTCTGTCTCTACCCATGATCCTTCATCAAACAGGATCGAAACGTACTTAGCACTTCCAATTCTGAAGTGGTGAGAACATGAAGGGCAGGTAAAGGAGTGCTCTTCGAGCTCTTTGCGATAGATGACAGTTGAACACTCGGGACATTTTGTCCAAAGCCCATCGGGCATCTCCCGAGCCTGCGTCTCGGTGGTGATGTTCTTGCTTTTACGGAGGAACCAAGCCATTGTCGAAAATACGGAAAAGCCAGCACCCTGCCGGCTACGACAAGGGGCTTACCGGACCAACACAATGGGGCGAGAAGAAGTAGCGCTGCGAATGATGTACGGGCCCGAGGGTAACAGCCGGAAGTCTTCACGGCCAATGCCGACGCGCCGACCGGTCATGTCGAGGATCTCTGAAACGGATTCATCAGCCCATTGTCGATCTTCTTCATGCACGCTCACAGGCAACACGTCGGCGTTGTGGAATGTGATAGCTCCAATACCATCTCTGGTGGTCAGCCATGGACCCTGATAGATCGTGGTACCATCGTCATAAGCATAGTCAGGTACATAGCTCACGGACGTGACAGGTTCGGGGAACCGGAGTTGCACGATGTTGCCAGTCACGGAGACAGAAGTCGGATGCAGTGAAGGTCTGTTGTTTGCAAACCACGCATCAGATGCACGTCGCACAGTATTTCCGCTGATGAAATCACTGGTCATGATCAGATCTGTGCCCCGCAGGAAATGAACCTCGACGGTTTCTCCGGTGCCCGTGACCTTCTCAAGCGTCGGAGCTGCACGATAGATACCGGGCTGCAGAGCGAGTTCATTGCGCCGAAAGACATCAAAAAGCTGCTCCCCGAGAGTGGCATACCCGAATCCGTTGTAATGGCATCCGTCATGACCAGGTAGGCCGCTTGCGGCATGAACGATCACGTCAGGAAAACGGCTTTCGAGTGTCCTCATCTCATCACGAAGCTTGGCGTGCCCAGGACCGGCGCAGCCGGGTCGGATCTGGACCACAACGATGTGGGCCAGATTCGGAAGGTCTTCCTTCCATGCCTGACGCAGTCGGCCGAACAATGCCAGATAGTCATCGTTGGAATTGTTCGACTCTCCCTGGTACCAGAACATCCACGTGATCCGTTCACGTGATCCGCTCTTGATCACACGATACAGCCAGCTACCATAGATCGTGTTGAGATTCAGACGATTGTTTGGATCAGGCAGATGTTGTTCGATACGCGTGCCCCCTACCCCACCGCTGATGCATAGTGAGGGTAGACTCATTTGGTCGGCCATGGAGTTCTGCAGGTGAAGAGCCCACGCACCAACGTTGCTGCCGCCGCCATTACCCGAGGCCGAGCTGATCGCATAGAGGGTGTCTGATGAACGCTGACTGAAGTTTCCGCCAAACGTGCGTGACCATATCGATGGCGTGAGAGATGCATCCCCGAAAATGGAGTTGGACTGCCCCTGAACAGCAAACACGATGCCTGCTGCAATGCTATGGGCATGAAGCATGGTGTCTGACTCAGCAGCACCGAGACGTCGCGTTGTCACCACCGCACTCCATGCGTCGAGTCCCGCAGCGATCTGCTGCTCGAGAAACACCGTGTCGCCCTTCGAAGGACGGTCAATGGCCTTGCGGACGACGCTACGACCATTTCTCAGGAACTCCAGGGTAACACGTTCGATACTATCCGACAACACTAGTCCTTTGATCACGGTGGTTTTACTCGGATCAACAACCTCATAGCTGCGAGGAGCGCGAGTAAAGTTGATCACTGGAGTAGGGGGCTCCTTGGCCCGCTCGATTCCGTATCGATCGTGCAGATATCGTTCAACGGTGATCTGCTGATCGGGTGCAAGCGCACGATCGAAAATGAGGATCTCACCGATCGTCCCGTTGAGTCCCCATCCAGATTGATACGCCCCGATGAAGATGGTTGAATCTACATTCTGTGGAAGAATATCATCTGATGTCTGCTGTCCATTCAGTGCGATGGATGTACGACCACTGACATTAGAGTGGCGAACCCTGACAACAGTTGGCCCGCTCAGCGCCTGCGAGCTGACGCTGAGTCTGCCAAAGTCAGCGTTATGCAGCACCGTCGGTATGCCGGGAGCGCTGGTGTACAGGGCTCTGCTGTTTCCCGAGACCATGTTGTTGGCAGCGTGCACACCATTCCAACTGAACACCACATACATCGTGTAGTCGGAACGCACAGGAAACACCGCGGGTGCAGTGAAGAAGGCCGAGTTCGTAAAGACGATGGCAGGACGCGAGCCAATGTTATCAAGGGTAAGTCCAGTGCCTGTCTGAGCCGATGCAACGTGGCCTCCCACGATCGACCCCCACGTTTTGACACTCCCGCTCTCAACGGTCGTGAGCGTATCTGCCCGCATCCAAAGGCGCAAACCCGGTGGCAACGTCTGCGCGCTCAACGCCAGAGCGCTGGTGCACAGTACGAACAACAATCGGTGCAGGCACATGGAGGGTAGCATGGCCCAAAGATAATCTCAGGTAGGAACTCTGCGCTACTTGGTGATACTGAGCAGCTCGTATTGAATGACTCCAGCAGGGACCTTCGTCTCGACAACATCACCGACGACCTTGCCAAGGAGGGCTTTGCCTAGTGGACTGGTCACAGACAACTTATTCTGTTCAAAGTCCGCCTCTTCCGGAGACACGAGTAGATATTCGATGGTCTTATTGGTCTTCTTGTTCAGAAGATTGACGCGTGACAGAATGTAGACCTTGTCGTCTGGAAAATCCTTCGCGTCGATCACCTGGGCTTTTGAGAGCATTGTCTGAAGACGTGATATGCGGATCTCAAGAAGTTCCTGAGCATGCTTCGCTGCATCGTAGTCAGCATTTTCCGAAAGATCGCCGTGCGAACGTGCTTCCGCGATCTTCTGCGCGATCTCACGACGACCGTTCGTTGTCAGTTCCTGCACTTCGGCCTGAATCTGATGCAGATATTCCTTTGTGACGTAAACGGCATCCCCTGCCATGGAGGTCTCCGAGAAAATGTCGAAGGTGAGGTTTCATTGAAAAAAAAACAAAGCCGGCCTGGGCTTTGTTTTTCGCTGCTCGAATCTACGCATGACGTTGCGTTGCTGCAACCACCGCTTTACAGATGCCGTAGAATGTGGCCCATTTTATCTCTTTTTGTTTCAAGATAGCCTTGATTGTCAGCCGTTGCAGGCACTTCAAGGGGTACCAACTCCGTTACCTCGAGACCATAAGACTGAAGGCCAACCCGTTTCTTCGGATTATTCGTCATCAGTCGCATCTGTTGAATACCCAGTTCATTAAGGATCTGGGCTCCAATGCCATAGTCTCGCGGATCAGCAGGAAATCCCAAGTGAACGTTCGCCTCAACGGTATCAAGTCCTTGTTCTTGCAATGCATACGCCTTGATCTTGTTGGTTAGCCCGATGCCTCGTCCCTCTTGGCGCATATAGAGGACAACTCCCCTACCCTCCGTTTCAACACGATCAAGAGCGGCATGTAGCTGTGGTCCACAGTCACACCGATGTGATCCGAAGATATCTCCCGTAAGACACTCGCTATGGACACGCACAAGCACCGGTTCGTGCGTTGAAACGTCGCCCTTGACGATCGCCACGTGTTCCTTACCGTCGACAATGTTCTCAAAGACTTTGACAACGAAGTCACCATGCTCACTCGGGAGCTTGGCTTCAGCAACGAAGCGCACGAGAATCTCCTTTGAGCGCCGATGAGCTATCAGGTCCTGTACGGTAATGATAGGCAGGTTTTGTACTGCAGCCATCTCCATCAGATCAGGAACCCTCGCCATTGATCCATCGGTCTTGAGGATCTCACACAGGACGCCCACCGGTTTGAGGTCTGCCAACGTCATTAGGTCTACCACGGCCTCCGTATGTCCGGCTCGTCGAAGAACTCCACCGTTGACGGCGATCAAGGGAAAGATGTGTCCAGGCCGCGCGAGGTCCTCGGGCCTCGTATCATCCGACGCCATGGCGAGAACCGTCGCTGTGCGGTCGCTAACTGATATGCCGCTGGCAGTTCCATGCACATAGTCAACACTGACAGTGAATCGGGTACCATGCAGCGCAGTGTTGTCACGAACCATCAGAGGCAGATCGAGCTTCTTGGCACGCTCCTCGGTGACGCTAACGCAAATGAGACCCTTGCCATGAGATGCCATGAAGTTGATGTTCTCCTCCGAACACAGTTCGGCGGAACAGACCAGGTCTCCTTCGTTCTCACGGTCTTCGTCATCCACGACGATGATGCACCGTCCGGCACGGAGAGCTTCGACGGCCGACTCAATACTACTGAACATGAAGGGGGCTTCTTGGGTCACTTCTGAACTACTGTGGCGATCGACGCCTTGTCGAACTTGACATTGCAGCCCTGAGCGATGGTCACCGAGATCGTGGCCTCGTCGACCTCATGAACAGTGCCATGAATTCCTGAGGATGTCACAACGGCATCGCCTTTCTTGATGCTCGAAAGCAGCTTCTGATGTTCCTTGGCTCGCTTCTGCTGTGGGCGGATCATCATGAAATAGAAGATCGCGATCACGGCGGCAAACATGAACAGAGTCTGCATCAACTGTACTGTGGGATCGACACCGGCCGATGGAGGCGGTGCCATAAGGAACATGGAATACATTGTTCAATCCTAAATGAATGATGGTCAAGCTCTTGGTTGATTCAGCTGTTCAATCGTCTCTTTCGCCCAATGCTGGAATGTGCCTTCCCGGATCTTTTCGCGTGCCATTCGAACAAGCCAGCGGTAGAGGGCTACATTCTGTTCGGTGGCAAGCATGAGACCGAGAATTTCTCCTGCATTGAACAGATGGCGAAGATACGCCAAGGAGTAGTTTCGACTGCTTTCAGAACCAACCAGATCGTCGATCGGTTCATCACGTTGCTTCCACGTGGCATTCTTGATGTTAACGCGACCTTTGGTTGTGTACAACGTGCCATTCCTTGCATTTCTTGTCGGCATGACGCAGTCAAACATGTCCACCCCCATACCAATTGAACGGAGAATGTTCTCAGGGGTGCCGACGCCCATGAGGTAACGAGCCGAGTTCACGGGCATTACCTCAGTAGAGCACTCGACGATCTCATACATGTTCTCGACCGGCTCACCAACGCTGAGACCGCCGATTGCATATCCGTCAAAGCCGATATCAACCAGTGCAGACATACACACTCGGCGCAGATCTGGATACACACTCCCTTGTCCGATCCCAAACTGAAACTGCCGATGACCGTATCTGAATGGACTCGCGACATGATGCGATCGTCCCCGCTCGGCCCAATGAAGAGTGAGTTCCATGGACCGCCGAGCCACATCATGATCAGCCGGATATGCGGTGCATTCATCCAGGACCATGAAGATGTCACTACCGATGGCGCGCTGAGTTTCGACAACGTTCTCGGGAGTGAACAGGTGTTTGGATCCGTCGATGTGCGATCGAAACACGACGCCGTCGCGACTCATCGTCCGCAGTTCCCTGAGCGAGAAGACTTGAAATCCGCCGCTATCCGTCAGGATCGGCCGATCCCAGATGCTAAATCTGTGCAGACCGCCCATCGCTGAAAGAGTATCGACTCCCGGCCGTAGATACAAGTGATAGGTGTTTGCCAGGATGATGGGAACATCGAGTGCCTTCAGTGAGCGATGATCCATTGCCTTAAGAGCACCTTGTGTCCCTACAGGCATGAAAATTGGCGTTGGCACGATTCCGTGATCAGTATGGAGCTCGCCGACGCGTGCCTTTGTGTCCGGACACGTTGAAAGCAGACGGAATGGGTTATCGGACGGAACAATTGGTAGCACGCGTTATTCCTTGTTCCGTGGCCGTTGAATGATTCCTCCCCCAACGACATCATCACCTTCGTACATCACCACTGACTGACCGGGCGCGATTGCTCTGCGTGGTTCGTCGAACTCCACGTGCAGCAACCCGTCGTCATCAGTACGACAAGTGGCCATGGCACCGCCATCTTTGTATCGAACTTTCACAAGAAACCGTCGCTCATCCTTCAGGTCTGCATATTTCTGCAGATTGACGCTGTGAGCCGTCAGCTTCGTGGCCTCAAGTTTGTCTTCTGTACCAACCACAACGGTGTTCGATTCAGGTAGAACGTTCAGAACATAGAGCGGCTCGGTATGGGCAATGCCCAGCCCCTTTCGCTGACCAACGGTGTAGAATGGATACCCTTCATGCGAACCGATGACACGACCATCGAGAACAATGTCTCCAGTACCGATCCGGTCATCGATGTCGTTGACGGCGTCGCGCAGAAATCTGCGATAATCGTTGTCTGCAATGAAGCAGATCTCGTACGATTCCGGTTTCGGAGCCAGATCAAGGCCTAGTCGGTCCTTCTCCGCGCGTGACTGAGGCTTGGTGAAGCCAGAGAGTGGAAAGATTGTCCTTGCAAGGTGTTCATGTCGTACGCTCCAGAGCATGTAGGACTGGTCTTTCTGCGGATCCGGACTGCGTCGAATCCAACGTCGTCCGGTGGCAGCGTCATGCATGATACTGGCGTAATGTCCGGTAGCAATGAACTCGGCACCGAGCGAGTCGGCCTTCCGCAACATTTCGGCCCACTTGATCTGGCGATTACATTTGACGCAGGGGTTGGGTGTGTTGCCCTCAAGATAGTCCTGCACAAAGTAGTTGATCACCTGATCCTTGAATGTTTCCGTGAAATCAACGGTGTAGTGCGGTATTCCCAGACCAAGGGCCACGCGCCGCGCATCATTGATGCCATCGAGCGAGCAGCACGTCGAGTCGTTGCCGACATTCCCACCGACATCTTCGTATTTGTACGTCTTGATGGTGATTCCGACCACGTCATATCCGTGCTCGACGAGTAATCCGGCGGCGACGCTGGAATCAACTCCGCCGGACATTCCGACAATCACTCGATTTGAATTCCGTTCCACTGGTGGTAGCTTTCTGTCTGGAAATGCAAAATTACCATGTCTGACAAACCCTTCATCGAGGCTCGTCCTCGAAAGATCGACCGACTCTTCTGGGGCAGCTATTTTGCCCTCTCACTCAAACGTCACTTTTCGCGTGGTTTCATTGCCGGCGAAGAGCACCTTGAGGTGGTCAAGCACGGCAAAGACGAAATTCCTACCATCATCATTTCGACTCATGGTTCTTGGTGGGATGCCGCCGCGGCCATTGCGATCGCCTTTTCCCGTCATAGCCTCGACATGGATGGTATGATGGAGTATCGTCAACTCGAGCGGTATCGCTTCTTTTCACGATTGGGTATCTTCAGCGTGGTCCGTGAGGACGCCTCAAGTGCCATGAGATCGCTACGCTATGCCGCAGGAAGGATCAAAGGAACGAACCGGATTCTCTGGATGTACCCACAAGGAGAACTGATCCATCAGGACATTGATCGTATCGAGTGCGAGCCCGGTATCGGCATTCTGACTCACCTGGTCGGCTCTTGCAGAGTATTGCCGGTCGCCATGCGGTACGAGTTGCTTCGAGAACAACGCCCTGCCTGCTGGGTGCGGTTCGGTGAGCCCCTTACGATCGCACCAAAGACACCGATTCGGCATGTGCAGGCACTGTGCTCGGACGCGCTCACGTCTGTGCGGGACACGCTGAGATCCGATGCCATGAGCGAGCGACATGACCGATACGAGATCTTCGTGAAGGGACCGATGTCAATGGAGAAGCGCTTCGATGCACTCCTCGGCCGCCGACCATGAAACGGTCAGCTGCCTCAGAGTCACTTCTTGACGAAGCTCGTCGTCCAAACACCGTTCCCCGAGCGAACCTGCGCCAGAAACAGCCCAGACGACCAGCCCGATGCATTCACATTCAGACTCGTAGCGCCAAGAGCTGGTTCCGCGGTAAAGACCGTTCGACCCGATAGGTCCATGATCACCAGTGAGACCTCCTGGGAGCCCGGTAAGGCGATCGTGAAGGACTCGTTCACCGGATTTGGAGAGATCACCAGCTGCCACTGGTCTTCACGACGATCGTCGATGCTGACAGCGGGCTCGTATGTGAACTGGAACTCGTCCGATGTGTTTGAGCACGATGAATCGGTGACCGAAACGCGATAAACCCCGCTGCGCGAGACGGCCAGATTACGTCCGGTCGCACCGGCTATGGGTGAGCCATCAAGCGACCATTGAAACTTGCTGACACCACCAAAGGCCGATGAGCGCAGAGTATCACGCGCAATCTTTGTGATAAGGGGCTTTGATGGCAATCGACTGATGACAACATTGACGCCCGCGGAAACTGCACGGCACCCCTTCGTATCTTCAACGCCGACGAGATAGGAACCCGATTGTGAAGTGCTCTTGAGTACGATTCGGCGCGTGGTATCGCCATTGGACCAACGGTAACTTGCATAACCTGAAGATGCCTCAAGGATGACGGAATCTCCCGTGCAGATCGTGGTAGGCGTCACAGCACTAATGCTAGGGGTGACCGCCGCACACTGGGCGACATCGACCTCCCAGATACCCCGGCCGTAGGTCGATATTCTTAACAGGTTCGACGAGGGAATAAGACGCATGCCGGTAACGATCACCGGTGGGAGACCAGAACCGTAAGACTGCCAGAAGCCAGTTCCCTCGTCCATGACATAGACGCCAATGTCAGTGCCGGCAAACAAACGATTGGGTGTTCCGCGCTGATAGGCCAGGCTGTTACAGGGAAGATTCGGCAGCCCACTACCCGTGATATTCGTCACAACACCAGCATTGACCATCATGACCTTCTGTCCTTGCGAGAATCCGCCGATGGCAACGTAGTACTTGTTCGGTGTGGTCGGATCGACCTCGATCCCCATGATGAAGCCATTGAGACCGGTCTGCTGTTGCCAGGTCTGACCACCGTTGGTCGTGAAAAATAACGCAGTGTTGTAGGCAACATAGATGAAGTTGGGATTCGACGGCGCAACGGCGATGATACGAGCAGGAACGGATGAGGAGATGTTCGAGATCTTGGCCCAGCTTTGTCCGGCATTGGTGCTTTTCCAAACCTGCTGATAACCAACATAGACGGTGTTCTGAAGCCTCGGATCGACACAGATGGGTGCCACCCAGGAACCTGCTTCACCGCGCTGATCCGAACTCGAAACAAATGACCATGAACTGCCTCCGTTGCTCGATCGCCAGAAGTTTCCGTAGTACGAACTTCCATACATGATGCTTGGACTAACAACATCGATGGAACTGAGCATGCCGTCTCCACCAAGCACGTGACTGAAGGTTGCGCCGCTGTTGCGCGTCAAGGCCGTGCCGTTGTCCTGTGATCCGGCAAGCGTAATCGCAGCGTTCTGATTACTCGTGGCCAAACCATAGTACTGCTGAATCGCAAGTCCACGGGAAACGTCGCGCCATGTGATACCACCATCGGTGGATCGTGCAATCCCGCCATCATGTGTGGCAAACAGGTGATTGCGTGTTGGGTGATACTTGAAAAAGTGCTGGTCGGCATGCACGTATGGAGCGCCACGATCACCCGTCCAGTGGGCAGAAAGCTCCCACCGTGAACCGTTCGTTGTCGTTCTCCAGATATTGATACCGCCTACAAAGAGATGGTTGGCATTTGTGGGAGAAATCTCAAGGGCAAGGTCATAAAACCCTTGTCCCCTTTGATCATTACCGGTTGCTGACCACCCGAGCAAGTTAAGCGTTGTCGGGAGCTCTGCGAATGTGGTTCCTGCGTCAGTAGACTTGAATATCCCCTCAAGACCTTGATCATCGGCATTCGATGCCAGTGCGACAACAACGTTTTGATTCGCCTTTGTCACGGCAAGTCGTATCCGGTTTGCACGGTCGATCGTGTACACATCGGACCATGTCTTACCGGCGTCTGTACTCCTATACACAGCTGCACCTCCATTGAACCCATATGAGGCGGCATAAAGAGTCGGTATTGATACCGGATTGCCGATGAGTTCACGAAAAATGCCCTGCGCAGATCGAGTCCACGTAAGCCCACCGTCGGTCGTGCGATACATGCCTCCGTAGGTTGCAGCTACCACCACGTTCGCGTCACGGGGATCGACCCACAATCGACCGATCAGGGAGTTATCAGCCGGTTCACTGGCAAGGCCCGCCATCTGCCATGTAGCACCAGCATCAGTGGACTTTATGATACCGTAGCTGAAACCGTTGTATCGGCTGAGCTGTCCAGGTATTGAACCGTTGACGTCTCCTGTTGCCACATAGATCACATTGTCATTGGAGGGGGCTACTGCAATGTCACTGATTCCAACCACAGGGATGTTAGGAATGTGTATCGGCTGCCATGAGGAGCCGGAGTTCGTGGTCTTCCAAAGGCCCCCTGCCGCGGATCCGGCATACATGACAGTCGGGTCGTTTCGAGAAAAGTCAATACAGTTAACTCGACCTATCCCGCTCCAGCTCGGAAGCTCAGATGGCATGTCAGGAGCAATCGGACCAACTTCTTTCCACGTCTTTCGATTCAAGAGTTCATCTGTCGTCTTTCTCGCCGCAGCGCCTTGCAGCTCCTTAAGGTAGAGGTCGGACGATGGAAACGTCCCGTCCTCAAGCAGACGCCCTTGCCAGAACCACTCCCAACGTCGGAACTGCTTGTTCAGCGTCGGTTTGCCGTCCGCACTGGGACGTTCGACAGCGCGCTGGTACGCATCACGAACAGATTCGTACGAAACCTGTGCAGCAAGGGGCACCATACCATAGGTCAGCACTGCTAGTAGCAGAAGCAAGATCGAACGGGGCTTTGTCATTGGAGCGTTAGAACGATTGTGGTGACTGTTGTGGCCAACGGGGCACGTGAGGTATATCAAAATTCGACGTTGCAGAGTTCCGCAAATTACGACCGATATTTGCCCCCAAGAATCACCTACCGGAGCAAAGTTTAATGGACGCTGCGTTTCTTTCTCGTCTATCACAAGAACTGGAATCAATCGAACAGGCTGGACTGTACAAACGCGAGCGTATCATCACGTCGCATCAGGGACCTGAAATCCACGTCCAAGGCCGCAGTGAGCCAGTCTTGAACTTCTGCGCAAACAACTACCTCGGCCTATCCTCTCACCCATCCGTCATTGACGCAGCAAAGAAGTACCTTGACTCACACGGCTTCGGCATGTCAAGCGTGCGATTCATTTGTGGGACACAGGATATTCACAAAGAGCTTGAATCGAAGATCGCCTCGTTCTGTGGAACCGACGATACCATTCTGTATGCCGCGTGTTTCGATGCCAATGGCGGAGTGTTTGAGCCTCTTCTCGGAGAAGAAGATGCAATCGTTTCAGATGCCCTAAACCATGCATCGATCATCGATGGCGTCCGCCTCTGTAAGGCGCGGCGGTATCGATACGAGTCGTGCAACATGGATGACCTCGAAGTCCAGCTAAGACAAGCGCGTGCCGACGGTGCCCGGTCTATTCTCATCGTCACCGATGCCGTGTTCTCCATGGACGGGACGATCGCCCCACTAGACAGGATCTGTGACCTTGCCGACACATTTTCAGCCCTCGTCATGGTCGACGAATGTCACTCCATGGGCTTCATGGGTACTCATGGACGTGGAGTGGTCGAGCACTGCGGCGTGACTGGTCGTGTTGACATCATCACCGGCACCTTAGGCAAAGCGCTGGGAGGGGGCATTGGAGGCTTTACGACTGGACGCCAAGAGATCATCGACATGCTTCGTCAGCGTTCTCGTCCATATTTGTTCTCGAATTCCCTTCCCCCTTCGATCGTTGGCGCCGGAATTGCTGTGATGGATCTATTGAGCTCTACCACCGAGCTCCGCGACACATTGGAACAGAACACAGCCTACTTCCGCGCCGGAATGTCGGCACTCGGTTTTGACATCGTTGCTGGTACGCACCCGATCACCCCTGTGATGCTCTATGACGCCCCCTTGGCACAGAAGATGGCCGACAAGCTTCTCGATCATGGCATCTACGTGATCGGCTTCTTCTTCCCGGTCGTCCCGAAAGGTAAGGCACGAATTCGTGTACAGGTTTCTGCCGCACATACGAGGGAGCATCTCGATAAGGCGATTTCTGCATTTGGAGCCGTCGGCAAGGAATTGGGAGTGATATCATGATGATCGGCATCTGCGGCGCCGGCACAATGGGCCGGGGCATCGCTATCGCTTGTTTGACGGCGGGTCATCAAGTGGTCCTTTGTGACCTATCCGATACTGCGCTCACGGATGCCCGCAGCAATGTCATCGATCAACTCAAGAAAGCCGTCGAAAAGGGCAAGCTCTCTTCGGAAGCCTTTGCAACGGCAGAGACTTCGCTGACGGTATCCGTGACACTTGATGCAGTGGCATCGTGCGATATCGTCGTAGAGGCAATTGCCGAGCGGCTCGACGTCAAGCATGCACTGTTCTCATCACTTGAGACGATCGTTGCCCCTTCCGCGATCCTTGCGAGCAATACTTCAAGCATAAGCATCGCGTCATTGGCTCGCGTTCTGTCGGACCCTACCCGATTTGTCGGTCTGCACTTTTTCAATCCTGCCCATATCATGAAGCTGGTCGAAGTGATCAAGGGGCCACGCACGAGTCCGTTCGTCGTCGAGACCTGCGTGCAGTTTGCAAAGGAACTTGGAAAGACCCCAGTGGTGGCGGCTGACGCTCCTGGCTTCATCGTCAACCGAATCGCCAGAAACTTCTACAATGAGTCCCAGCGTATTGTTATGGAGGGGGCAGCAACGATCCCTCAGGTTGATACACTTATGAAGTCTCTCGGATTCCGCATGGGGCCATTTGAACTGATGGATCTCATCGGCGTGGACGTGAATCTCGATGTGACCAAGTCACAGTGGGCGCAGTTCTTCCACGAACCGCGTTTCACACCGTCCCTGCTGCAGCAGCAGTACGTCGATGCCGGCATGCATGGAAAGAAGTCCGGCGGCGGCTTTACTGTCTGACGTCAATGCTACTTTGGACGATCTCGCGTCGGTTTTCTCATTCCCTGCGTGCTGACGGGTTTGCCCGGTTTACTTCGGTCGTAGCCACGGCAAGTATCTGTATCGGATTCATTGCACTGTGCATTTCCCAGAGCATACTTGCCGGTTATGAACAGGTGATTCGATCAACGGCTCAAAGATTTGGAATGTACCTGACCGTTCAGTCACCGCACGGTTATGTGTTTGATGACGCCTCCCCCCTGCAAAGAAAACTGCAGACGATCCCCGGAGTGCTTACAACACACGTGGTCCTTCGACAGGAAACGCTTGTAAAGCGTGCGTCCTTCATTGACGGGGCCGTAATCACAGGGCTTGATGCAATCTCAATTCAACGTGTCTTTGCACCGGTCATGGTCAGCGGTAGCGTGCAACCGAGATATGGCGTCATGATCGGCTCGGGACTGCGGGACCGTCTTCGGGCCGACGTTGGAGACACCATCACGCTGATCACGCGAACGGCCTCCGGTGATCGGCCGTCCGTGTCGAGGAGAACAATCACCGGGATCTTTGCCAGTGGGATGGCGATGTATGATGATCATGTTGTGCTAACGGACATCGACGATGCCAGAATGATTCTTCGGGCCGGTCCTTCACAGAGTAGCTCGATCGTCGTTCAATGTGAAAGCGACGATGTCATTCCCAGGATCTCATCGTATGTGTCCGACAACTATCGTCAGCGCCTTTCGGTGATGACATACCGCGAACACCTGGCATCTATCTGGAACTGGATCGATCTTCAACGACGTCCAATACCTGTGATCCTGAGTCTGATCGCAATTGTCTCGATCTTTACGGTGGTCTCCTCGCTGATTCTGGCAATTGTTGCCAAGACCCGCTCGATGGCCATTCTCTCCACTCTAGGGATGCCTTGGTGGCGAATCAGCTGTATCGTCGGAATTCGCGCTCTAACGACAACGCTGACAGGACTGGCAATGGGAATCATCGTGTCCGTCACGTTCATCCTCGTACAACGAACGTGGCACCCAATCGCCTTAGATGGGAGCATCTACTACGTCAGTCATTTGCCCGTTGCTTTGGACCCGACGATCATTGCCACATCGGCATTGCTGATCCTGACGGTAAGCGTGCTGGCATCGGTTATCCCAATGCTCATAGCCGCACGTCTGCGTCCCGTACAGTCACTCAGATTTGGCTGATCTGCCGCGATCAGCCGGCCATGATCGATGGCAACGCGTCTTCGAAGGCGCTGCGGAGTGAATCTACCCCGACACTGCATCCGGGCCACATCGCCAACTCCGAACCAGAGACCTTTCCAAGTCTGACGATGGGCACATTGACGCTCTGGCATTCCTCTTGAAGAGTCTCGTAGAGATCAGCAGGTATCGTGACGATGACCCTGCTTTGTGCTTCGCCGAACAGATCTGCCGCATGCCTTTCGTACGGCCAGTTCAGCGTTGCTCCCCTGCCACCCGCAATGGCCATCTCTGCCAATGCAACAGAAACGCCCCCTTCAGAACAGTCGTGAGCAGCCGTGATATGTCCTGCACGAATGGCCTTCAGCAGGAGCTTTTGAAGTCTAACCTCTTCGTTGATGTCAATCCACGGAGCGTCTCCAGTGATATGTCCCTGTATGACCTTTTGGTACTCTGAGCCGCCAAGTTCAGAACGATGCCACCCAACAAGAGCGACAATGTCTCCATCGTTGACAAATCCCTTGCCAATGACCGTATTGATGTCATCGATGAGCCCAAGCATACCGATCGTTGGCGTTGGGAAAACGGCGTGGCTTTGTGATTCATTGTGGAACGAGACGTTCCCGCCCGTCACCGGTGTTTCGAGGGCTCGGCACATATCACCCATGCCACGGATCGCTTCGGCGAACTGGTAGTAAACCTCGGGATCATAGGGATTGCCAAAATTCAAGCAGTTCGTGATCGCAACTGGCTCGGCACCAACGCATACGCAGTTTCGCGCCGCTTCGGCCACAGCGATCAGTCCCCCACGGTAGGGGTTGAGATAAACGTATCGACTGTTGCAGTCAGTCGTGACCGCCACAGCCTTGCCTGGAAGTTCCTTGATACGAAGGACTGCCGCATCACCACCGCTGCGCATGACGGTGTTATCGCCGACCTGCGAATCATACTGCTCGTAGATCCATCGCTTGCTGGAGATGGTCGGTGATGCAAGGAGCTTCGTCAATACGTCTGTGAAACCGGCCTCGTCAATGGACGGTCCATGATCCACATGGCGATGGAGCTCGTCGAGATATGCCGGACGCTTTTGTTCGCGTACGTACACCGGAGCATCACCACCTAGCACCAATGACTGAGCGGGCATTCGCGCCACCAACTGGCCCTTGCGCGAGATCGCCACAAACCCATCGTCTGTGACGTGCCCTATGCGCACAAATGGAACATCCCACTTGGCACAGATCTCTGCCGCAGAAAATTCCTTGCCACTCTCGATGACCACGAGCATGCGCTCCTGCGATTCCGAAAGCATGATCTCGTAGGCAGACATATCGGCTTCACGAAGTGGGACATGATCAAGATCGATCGACATGCCCACGTTCCCCTTTGCACTCATCTCTGCGGTAGAGCATGAGATCCCGGCAGCTCCCATGTCCTGCATGCCAACGACCACCTGTGCAGCTATGAGCTCAAGAGAAGCCTCCAGGAGAAGCTTCTCGGCGAATGGATCTCCCACCTGCACGGTCGGTCTCATGTTCTCGGTCTCCTCGTCAAACTCACGCGACGCGAGCAGTGATGCTCCATGGATGCCATCGCGCCCCGTGCTTGACCCCATGATAAAGACGGGATTGCCGGGACCCATCGCCGTTGCCGATGCCATGGCATCGGCCTTCAGGACGCCAACAGCCATGGCATTGACGAGAGGATTGTCCGTGTAACACCTATCGAAGTACACCTCACCGGCAACGGTAGGAACGCCAAAGCAGTTTCCATAATGACCGATGCCAGCCACGACGCCCTTGACCAGATATCTGGTACGTTCGGTGTCCGGCTCGCCGAACCTAAGCGAGTTCAGTGCGGCGATCGGCCGCGCTCCCATGGTGAAAATGTCGCGCAGAATGCCCCCCACACCAGTGGCAGCCCCTTGAAAGGGCTCGACTGCGCTCGGGTGATTATGGGATTCGATCTTAAAGGCCACACCATAGCCCCCTCCGACGTCGATCACGCCGGCGTTCTCTTCTCCAGCCGCCACAAGCATGCGACCGCCTGAGCGGGGGAGGGTCTTGAGCTGCAGGATCGAATTCTTGTACGAGCAATGCTCACTCCACATCACCGAGTATACACCGAGTTCGGTGTAGGACGGCGTGCGGCCTAATACTGCACATATACGCTCGAACTCTGCTTCGGTCAGACCTAGCTCACGGGCAGTGACGGCAGTAACGGTGATTTCGCTGTGTGGTATGGCGTCAGTCATTGGAAGTCCTTGGTGCGCGGCGTTGATGTTCAGCGGCATACCCTGCGGCAGAAATGCAGGAAAGCATCGAAGCAAAATCGTCGGAATGCGACAGTGGCCAGTGTTCCTTCACATAGAACGTGCTGTATTGTCCGCTTCGGAAAGGCTCAGAGTCGATCACGAGACGGCAGAATGGTATCGTTGTCTTGAAACCGACGATATGATATTCATCGAGCGCTTTCATGGTCCGCTCGATGCATGAATCGCGATCGGGCGCATGGACGACGAGTTTGGCAACCATCGGATCGTAGTGAACACTCACTTCATACCCTTCGTAAAGGGCGGAGTCGTTTCGGACCCCATCTCCGTGGGGCAATTGCATGAAGGACACGATTCCGGTGTCGGGCAGGAAGTCGTTAAACACATCTTCGGCACACACGCGGCATTCAATAGCAGCGCCCTTCGGTTCAGCTACGTCCGCTTGTTTGATGGCAAGGGGCTTGCCAGATGCGATCAGGAGCTGTTGTTCGACGAAATCAACCCCACTGATCATCTCAGTGACCGGGTGTTCTACCTGCAGGCGGGTATTGACCTCCATGAAGTAGAATTCTCCGCTGGCGTCGAGAAGAAACTCCAGTGTTCCGGCATTGGTGTACTTGGCAGCGGTAACAAGGCGGGCAGCGGCCTCACCCATGGCACGCCGGATCTCCGGAGTGACGGCCATCGACGGTGACTCCTCGATGACCTTTTGGTGCCGACGTTGCACAGAACACTCTCGTTCCGGGAAGTACAACACCGTACCGTGCTGATCTGCAAGGATCTGGATCTCAATGTGGCGTGGTTGAACGATGTACCGTTCAATGAAAACACGTTCGTCGTTGAATGCAGAGAGAGCTTCGTTTTGGGCAGCTTGAAAGGCCGCCTCGATCTCGGATGCGTCCTCAACGATGCGCATCCCCTTGCCCCCTCCCCCTGCCGCGGCCTTAATGATGACGGGAAAGCCAATCCGATCGACCACTGCACGGGCCTCATCGAAGGTGCCCACAGCGCCGTCGCTCCCCGGTGAAATCGGCACACCGGAGCGAATTGCAAGGTCGCGTGCTGCCGTCTTGTCACCGAGCATGGCAATTGCCTCGGGCGAGGGGCCGATGAACGTCATGCCCGCTTCGGACACGGCCTTGGCAAATTCGGCGTTCTCGCTCAGAAAACCATACCCCGGATGGATAGCATCGGCACCGCTTTGACGGGCTGCCTGCAAGACCTTTTCGACGATCAAATATGATTCGCGTGGCGTGTATCCTCCGATGGCAATGGCATGGTCTGCCTGCGTGACGTGAGGCGAACGCACGTCGGCGTCGGAGTATATGGCCACGGTCTCAATACCAAGCCGCTTGCAGGTACGCATCACCCGCAAGGCGATCTCTCCACGATTGGCAATCAATACTCGTTTGAACATGGCGGCAAAGATACGGTGAGCGTTCTACCCGAACTCGATGACGGTGATGCCATCGCCCCCTTCATGGATGGTGCCCAGACGGTAGGTGGCGATGTGGGGATGTTCAGCGAGGTAGTCATGAACGGCCTTTCGCATTGCACCAGTGCCCTTGCCGTGTATGATGGTACCGTGTGACAGAGAGCTGAGGATGGCGGCGTTGACGAACTCCTCTAGCGAGCGTAGCCCCTCGTCGACTCTCATCCCACGCAGATCCAGGCTTGTCGAGGCATCGAACTTCAGATGGTCAGCCACGGAGCTCTGGCGCCGTTGCTGACGCGTGGTCGCTGGCTGCCCCACCTGCCGGGTCACGTTTGCAGCGGGAACATTGAAGCGAATACCATTTGCCTCGATGGTCAGCATCGTGCCCTTGGGATCGACCGCAAGGACGGTCCCGCTTGTGGATGTACCCGTGATGGACACCACGTCGCCGACACCGATTTCATCGCCATGATCCCGTTGCGGTGGTAGGTCCTGGGCAGACTGCATAATCTGCTTCTTGGCGGCCTCGTGGTCATACTTGATCTCGGCAATCGAGCGCTGTTGTTCACGGATCTCGCGGATGGTATTCTCTACGAGTGCATTGGCCTTACGAAGGATCTCCTCGGCTTCTTGACGGGCATCTGAGACGACGCTACTTCGTCGCTTCTTAACCTCGGCGAGGCGCTCTTCGGCCTCCTGTCGCAGCCTCCGTGCCGCCTCATAGTCGGCCGCTGCTGCATTGCGCGTACGCTCGGCTTCGCTGCGAAACTGCTGAATGGCATTGATGCTGGCTTCAAGCTCCGAATGCCGCTCACCAAGGTAGCCCCGTGCTCGCTCAATGACCACGTCGGGCAGTCCAACAGACGTGGCAAGCACGAACGCATATGAGTTTCCGGGTACGCCATAGAGGAAGGTGAACGTTGGCTGAAGTTTCCCATCATCGAACTCTAGCGACGCATTCGTGATGGACGGTCGCGTCAGAGCATACTGCTTCAGAGACGACTGATGCGTAGTGACAACAAAACAGGCACGACGCTCAAGCAGCGAGTCCAGGATACCAGCTGCCAGCGCGCCCCCTTCAGCAGGATCTGTTCCAGCACAGATCTCGTCAACCAACACGAGTGCGTCCTTATCGCAATACGACAGGACCTCTCGCAGGCGAATGATCTGCGATGAGAACGTCGAAAGGTTTGATTCGATCGATTGGTGATCGCCAATGGCCGTCAGCACGCGGCGTGGTCGGAGTGAGCACATTCCCAAGGGGAAGATCCCGCTCATCGACATGACAAGTGACAGACCGATGGTCTTCATGGCAACGGTCTTGCCACCGGCATTGGGTCCAGAGATGAGTATCCCCCTGGCAGCATCATCAAATCGAACACTAAGCGGAATCACCGACGATGGAGTCGATCGCATTTGGATGGCCAACAGCGGATGACGCACATTGATCATTTCGATCTCATCATCTTCGACGATCACGGGCTTGATACCTCCATACTCGGCAGCGAATCCTGCCCGAGCAAGCGTCGTGTCGATCGTCGTCATGACGTCAAAGGCTGCCAAGATCCGGTCGGCGACCGATCCGATCTCCGCCGACAGGGTCGTCAGGATCTTGATGATCTCGCGCTGTTCCCGCCCCCTGAGAATGGCCAGTTCATTGTTCATTTCGTAGGTCTCGGCCGGCTCCATGAACACCGTCTGACCTGATTGAGAGACGCCGTGTATGATCCCATCAACGCTCCGCTTGCTTTCCACGCGCAGTGGCAGCACAAAGCGTCCTTCACGCTGCGTGATGAACTCCTCCTGCAGGACGTCCTCTTCGCCGAATTTCTTGAGAATACGTTGAAGTCGCAGCCGGAGGCGAGCACTTAGGTCGTGGATGTCTCGACGGATCGAATGCAGCTCACGACTTGCCGTGTCACGCACCATGCCAGTGTCGTCGATGGCATCAGTGATATGCTTTTCGAGAAACCTGTCATCGACAAGGGGCTCGCAAAGCTCCTGAAGGTTTGGACATGACGCCTGACGATCGCGGATGAACACCTTCAGATGCCGAGACGTTTGGACGGTCTCAAGCACATTCAGCATTTCGGGTGCACTGATGAAGTTGCCTTCGATTCGGCACCGTGACACGAGGTGTCGGACATCCTCAAAGCGCTCAAGGGGCACGGTTTCACCGGCAAGAACGATGCGTAGACATTCGTCCACACGTTCAAGCTCCCGCCGAAGCACCTCCGTCTGGTAGGTCGGCTCGAGACGGCGCACGGCCTCACTGCCTGTCGAGGTGAGACACCGCCGAGCTATGGCCTCCAGGATCCTGCCATAGTCCAACTCGTCGAGCGACTTGGCCAAGAGCTCCCGTTCGCCTCCTGGGGCCTGATCACTGACCACTGAGAAGTGCTTTCGCTGCCTGTTGGATTGCGTTTCCGTCTGCCTTGCCCTTCAGTGCCTTGGTGGCAGCTCCCATGAGCTTACCGAAGTCGCTCTGCTGCGTGGCCCCGACCTGAGTGGCGATCTCGGCCACTGCCGTACGGATCTCGTCGGCGGACATCTGTTCGGGCAGGAACTCCATGATGATGGCCAGCTCATCACGTTCGCGCTGTGATGCATCCGGGCGTCCGACAGCGTCGTACTGCTCAATGGCATCCTTCCTCTTCTTCGCTGCCGAGTTCAGGATCTTGAACTCATCGTCGGGCGTCATCGCACGATCCAGTCCACTCTTCTCAAACTCAAGAATTCCGGCTCTGATCGTTCGAAGAGTGTCGAGGCGCAGCTTGTCACCCGACTTCATGGCCTGCTTGATCTGCTCGTTGATTGTTTCTGTCAATGACATCGATCTGTCCTTATAAACTGATGAAGGTCACCGGTTGGCGACCTGCGAACAAGCGCCAAAATACGGTCGCAGTCCCAATGCCCCAATCGACGGGCAGAGATGTCAGGTCGTATCTTTGCACGCATGATCAAAGCCGTTGTATTCGATCTCGACAACACCCTCGTGGACTTCATGGGCATGAAGCGGCAGGCCGTCGACTCGGCCATTGCCGCCATGATGGATGCCGGCCTGAACCTGACCCATGATCAGGTCAAGTCTCACATCGACAAGATCTACCAAGAACTCGGCATCGAGTATCAACAGGTCTTCGATCGGCTCCTCATGGATGTTCTTGGGTACGTCGACCCACGCATCATTTCAGCCGGGATCATTGCCTATCGGCGTGCGCGCGAAGCGGCTCTCAAACCCTATCCGCACGTGACGGCGACCCTGATGCAGCTCAACCGACGCGGTATCAAGCTCGGAATCCTCAGCGATGCCCCTACGCGAGAGGCGTGGCTTCGGCTGTGCTTCATCAACTTCCATCATTTCTTCGACGTGGTGGTAACGTTCGATGATACCGGGGAGCGTAAACCAAGCCCGTTACCGTTCAAGACCGTATTACAGCGTCTTGACGTTCCTGCGGAACACGCCATCATGGTTGGTGACTGGGCCGAGCGAGACATGCGTGGGGCGAGAAATGTAGGCATGCGAACGGCGTTTGCCAAGTATGGCGATTCGTTCGGCAACCAGGACCTTTCAGACGTCGATTTCGTCCTGGATGATATCAAACAACTACTCGACATCGTCTCATGATCCTGCCGGTCTATACCTACAACCACGCAGTACTCAAGCAACGGACCGAGCCGATCAACGACATGTCCGATACGATTCGAGATCTCATTCGCGACATGTTTGAGACAATGTATCGCGCCAACGGAATCGGCCTTGCTGCAAACCAAATCGGCAAGGGGCTCTCGTTGACAGTCATCGATGTAGCCGATCGCGACGAAGGGCAGGACCCTGGGCAATTGGTCATGATCAATCCCATCATCGAGGCTTTTTCCGATGAACAGGACGAATTCGAGGAGGGGTGTCTGTCACTACCCGATTTCCGCGACACCGTTGTGCGGCCAAGTGCCATCCAAGTCCGTTACCACGACGCGGATATGAAGCAACACGTGATCGAAGCAGACGGCCTACTGGCGCGGGTAATGCAACATGAGATCGATCATCTCAATGGCATCTACTTCTTTGAGCGTCTTTCACCTATCCGTCGAACGCTGGCAAATGGAAAACTCAAGAAGATCGCCAGAGGTCAGTATGACGCAGAGTATCAGACGTACAAAGAAAGTGACAAGTGACGAGTGAC
>JBEAYU010000072.1:0-73453 GCA_041170435.1 Bacteroidota bacterium | reverse complement strand
TAGCGTGCTTGAGCAATTCAGCGTCACACTTCCCGATAACGACCTCATGCCACCAGTAACATTCCAACAACTACTCACCAATGGGTAGATAAACTGTCCAAGAATTAGGGGTCCGGTACATGCGGAGGGACTCGCGATGCGAGGGACGCGGCTTCGCCGCGGGACACCTGCGGAGGGACGCCTGCGGAGCAAGGGGCCCAAGCGACGACGATCGTCATTCCCGCGAAGGCGGGAATCCATGCGCATTGACGGTCACGCGTCCCATGGCTGAAGCCATGGGCTGTTATGCAGCACGGCGTGTTAGGCGTCGTGCGAAGACATGAATCCGGCATTAATGCATGGATCCCCGCTTTCGCGGGGATGACGGTTCGCGGGGATGACGGTTCGCGGGGATGACGGTTCGCCGGGATGACGGTTCGCCGGAATGACGATTGGCCTTACTCCATCAGCAGGGTTTGCCAGGCATCGGAGATGCGGCCTTGGCTGATGAGGAGTTGGGCCACGCGGTGCAGGAGGATGCGATCATGACGTTGCGGGGAGTTCAGGAGCACGAACAGGGCGCCGTCGGGGTTGCCGGCGGCGAGTTCGATCTCAAAAGAGTCGGCACGGTAGGATTCGTCGAACTCGGGGTAAGAGCCATCAAGCATTGGAAGCACTGGCACGTAGGCCAAGCGGGCCAGGTCATTGCCGGTCAGCACCGGGCTGGTGCGAATGTGATCGGGTAGCTCGTCGATACCAATGCAGGCGTGGAGTGGCTGTGCGGCCTCGAAAAGGTCCGTCGTGCGGGTGTAAAATGCGCCGCCCATGCGTCCGACAAGGTCCAGACGTCGGGGGTCGATCTTGCCCCCTGACAACACACTGTCAGCCACATGGAACGCTACCACCTCCAGAAGCATCAGATTTCCGTTACCACCGATGTCGCGCCGAAGCTCGATGTTCTGCATGAGCTTGCACTCCATGGCGTACGGAGATTCCAATACGCTGGGAGGGGAGACAACCACCGACGGGCGCTTGCCAAGCCCGGCACGCTCAAACTCGTCAACCTCCGGAGGATACTCGCCCGAGGTGATGTTCATGCGATGCACGATCGAATACGGTACCGTGCTGATGGTGCACTCGCCGGTTTCCATGATGTTGCGCCACGTGTCCTTTACCTTGCCCGTGCGCGCAGCGATGGCCGGACCGATGGCCACGATCGGCGGGTTGGAGGCGAAGGCGTTGAAGAACGAGTATGGACTCAGGTTGCAGACGCCGGCGGCATCCTGCGAGCCAATGAAGGCTATGGGGCGAGGTGAAACGCCACTGAGGACCAGTTGATGGCGGTCCCGTGGAGACATATCGCCGGGGAAAAAGATAGGCATGACCGCAAATTCGCTGTTTCCCAACACCATCACAAGTGTTGGCTGCGCCAAAGGGCAGCGTGTATATTTGCCACGCCGTTTCTCCCCCTTTGACCATTGCCCAACACAGGAGATCTATCGTGTCGTTCACCCGTTCCACATGGACATTCGTCGCAGCCATCCTGCTGAGTACCGCCGTGATGTCCATCAGCACCGGCTGCGGACGCAAGTCCAAAGGATCAGCAACATCAGACATCAAGAACGTCTGGAAGAAATACGATACGCCTGCCGGAGCTGACCCGTCGGTGCCCGACACGCTCGGCGGGAACGGATTCGAGAAGGTCGCCGAAAGCCTCGGCTTTTCCACCTATGCCGTCAAGCCCGAAGAGGCGAAGTATTTCGGTGATGAGCGCGCCGTCAAGGGCGGACAGATCACCATCGGTGAGATGACCTTCCCGACGACCTTCCGTCCGGAAGGACAAGGATCGTCGCTGACCGTGAACCAGGAGATCAAGGGCTATGTCTATGAGACACTGATCAGCTCACATCCGGTTACGCGAGAGCAAGTGCCTGCCCTGGCGTCACACTGGAAGGTAAGCGCAGATAAGAAGACCTTTACGTTCCGGCTCGACCCGAATGCGCGGTGGTCTGACGGCAAGCCCGTGGTGGCCGAAGACGTCGTGGCAACCTGGAAACTCATGGTCGATCCGGGAATGCTGGAGCCGGCTCTGAATCTCGTCTTCGAAAAGTTCGAACAGCCCGTGGCACTGAGCAAGTACATCGTGCAGGTCACGGCCAAGACCGTGAACTTCCGCAACCTGCTCTACTTCGGCAGCGGCATGTTCATCTACCCAAGCCACGAGATCGGCAATCTTACCGGTAAAGAGTTCCTCGAGAAGTACAACTTCAACATGCCGTCAGGCTCCGGTCCGTATTACTTGGCCGAAAAGGACATCAAGGCCGGCACGTCATGGCGCCTGACGCGCAGACCGGACTATTGGGCCAAGGAGTACCCCACGGCCAAGTACACGGCCAACTTCGACTACGTCAACTACCTTGTCGTGAAGGACAATCCCACGCTTCTCTACGAGAAGTTCAAGTCAGGCGAGATCGATCTGTTCCGCTTTAGCATGGCCACCACCGAGAAGTGGATCAAAGACACGGAGTATGAGGCAATCAAGAACGGCTACGTCAAGCGCTATCGCTTTTATACCAACGGCCCAATGGGCACCCAAGGTATCACGTTTAACATGCGCAAAGCCCCCTTCGACGATATCCGCGTGCGCAAGGCCTTCATGATGCTGTATCCGCGTGAAACGGTCGTTGAGAAGCTTTTGTACAATGAGTATGAGATCTACGACACCGATTACCCAAACACGCCGTATGCAAGCACGGAGAATCCGAAGATCAACTACGACCCCGGAGCGGCAACCAAGCTTCTTGCCGAGGCAGGATGGACGTCGAGAAACAAGGATGGATTGCTTGTCAAGAACGGTAAGCCATTCGTGCTCGATATGTCCATCACCAAGCTCGATGAACGCTGGCTGACGCTGTTCCAGCAGGAACTCAAGAAGGTTGGAATCGATCTTCGTTTGAAGCTCATGGACTTCAATTCCATCATCAAGAACATCGATGAGCGCAACTTCCAGATCTTCAGCTACGGCTACTCCGGACTTCTGACGCCGAATCCTGAGACCTCGCTGCAGAGCTCCCTGGCCGATAAGAACGACAACAACAACATCCAAGGATTCAAGAACGCCCGGGTCGATGAGCTCCTGCCGATCTATGACTCTACTTTCAGTGTGGCCGAACAGATCAAGATCATCAAGGAGATCGATCGTATCGTCTATGATTCCCACATGAAGAGTCACTGGTGGAATCCAAAGGGCATCCGCCTGGCTGTCTGGGACAAGTTCGGCATGCCTGAATACGGAGTGCCCCGCTATACGCAACTAAGCTACATCTACGGCACCGCCGGCCTGTCCTGGTGGTATGACCCCGATAAGGCAGATGCCCTTGCCGAAGCCCAGAAAGGCAAAAAGGATGTTGGTGGCAACAAGGGCGTGACCGAGTTCCGCTTCTGGCGTGATTTCAAGGACGGCAAGTAAGAACGCGGCATGCTCCAGTATATCATCCGTCGTCTGCTGCTGGCGATCCCAACGTTCTTGGGCGCCACCTTCGTCGTGTTCTTCATCGTGCAGTTTGCTCCGGGCGGACCGTATGATCAACAGCTCAATGCCCTTCGCAAAGGGCAGGGGGCTGAGGGCGGTGGCTCGGCACTCGGAACCGAGTCGATGTCCATCCCGCCAAGTCAGCTCGAAGCCCTGCAGCGCTACTACCAGGTGAATGAACCTATCTGGAAGCGCTACCTCATGTGGCTGGGCCTGTTCCCGCGTCCGGTCAACGACTACCTTGCCGTACTCGGAGAAGAACGCAACGTTGGCTCCGGTCTGCGCGTCATTCCCCGGAAGGACCCTGCCAGCGGACAGATCATGGTCTATGCCGTCAGTGATCCCGGCAAGCCACTTGAGGACTGGTTTGTGGATCCGTCGCAGAAGCCCAATAGCGTGTGGTTGTACCAACGCGAAGTGGCCGGGATCTTCACGGCTGACTTTGGCGACTCGTTCCGGTACCGCAAGCCCGTCACCGAACTTATCAGTGAACGTCTACCGGTTTCGATGCAGTTCGGGTTGATGAGTTTCGTGATCACGTACGTGGTCTGCTTCTACCTCGGCACACAAAAGGCCCTGCGCCACGGTAGTCGGTTTGACGTCGTTTCGTCGAGCATCGTCTTTATCGCATTCTCCGTGCCCGGTTGGGCCCTCGGCGGCGTGCTGCTGGTGATCCTCGGTGGTGGCTCGGGCATCGATCTCTTTCCGACAGGTGGCTTCCAGTCGGGCGACTACGCAGAGCTCTCGGCCATGGAACAGATCATCGACCGTGCATGGTACTTCGTTCTGCCCACGGTGGCCTACACGCTCGGTGGGTTCGCCTCCATCACGTTGCTGATGAAGAACTCGCTCATGGAAACGCTTGGTCAGGACTTCGTTCGGACCGCCTATGCAAAGGGGCTGCGTGAGGACCGCGTGATCTGGCTGCATGCCATGCGCAACTCCATCATTCCACTCGTGGCCTCCATCGGCGGCGTCATCGGCATCTTCTTGGCAGGGGGCTATCTGGTGGAAACGGCGTTCAACATTGATGGGATCGGACGACTCTCGTTCGAGGCCATTGGAACGCGTGATACCAACGTTGCCTTCGCCTTTGCCGTTATCACGATCACGATCAACCTTATCGGTTCGATCATTTCTGACTTCATGCTCGCGCTGGTCGATCCACGCATTCGCTTCTCTTGATCATGGCAGCCCCTTCATCGAGTTCTCTATCGATCAATCAGCGCCGCTGGCGCAAGTTCAAGGGCATGCGTCGAGGCTACTACTCGATGGTCATCCTGCTTTCGGCCTACGCACTGTCGTTCTTCCTCCCGCTGTTGGTGAACAACAAGGCCTTGCTCATCAGCTATGAAGGGCAGTGGTACTCTCCGGCTGGACGCGACTTTCTGGCCTCGCTGCCTCTGGTCTCGGCCATCGCTCCGTCGAGCTTCGATCCGGCCGAACAATACGGAGAGGTGGGCAATCAGGGCGAGGCGAACTACCGTGAGCTCAAGGCGCGGTGGGACGAGCAGGGGAGTGAGAACTTCATCATCATGCCGCTGTATCCGTTCAGCCCGAATGAGGACATTGGGGTCGAGGGAAATGAGAGTTTCCTCGAACCGTTTTCTGAGGATGGCAACGGAGCCATGCGCCTGTTTGGCACTGATGATAATGGGCGTGACGTGCTGGCACGCATGGCCTATGGTTTTCAGGTGTCAATGTCGTTCGCGATTCTGATCGCCATCCTGGAATATCTCATCGGCATCCCCATTGGTGCCATGATGGGGTACTTCGGCGGGGTGTTTGACCTGCTTATGCAGCGATTCATGGAGATCTGGACGGCGCTGCCGTTCCTGTTCCTGATCATCATCATCGTGTCGTTCGTCAACCCCACCTTCACGCTCTTGGTCTTCCTCTTGGTGATCTTCTCTTGGATGGGCATTGCTGCCCAGATGCGGGCACAGTTCTACCGAGAGCGTTTGCGCGACTATGTCGCGGCGGCCATCTCGATCGGAGTACCAACTCGCTCGATCATCCTCAAGCACATTCTGCCCAACACGCTGGTGCCGATCATCACATTCTTCCCATTTGCACTCGTTGGGGGAATCAGTGCGCTGGTGTCGCTCGACTATCTCGGGTTTGGCCTGCCCCCTCCGACGCCGTCGTGGGGACAGATGATCAATGTCGGTCTGGCAAACATCACCCGGTACTGGCTGGTCGTTGTGCCATTTAGTGCCATGTTCATTACGCTCACGCTCGTTGTCTTCATTGGAGAAGGAATTCGCGAGGCCTTCGATCCGAAGGTGTTCTCGCGACTTCGCTAATCGTTCTCACTTTCACCGAACCATCGGAACGAATTCGTGTCACAGGAAAAACTCGTCGAAGTCAAAGACCTCAAGACGTACTTCAACATTGAAGGAACGTGGGCCAAGGCCGTGGACGGAGTGTCTTTCGACATCTACAGTGGCGAGGTGCTCGGCATTGTGGGCGAGTCGGGCTCCGGTAAGTCCGTCACGGCGTTGTCGCTCATGAAGCTCATCCCTGATCCGCCAGGTAGGATCATGGGCGGAGAGATCCACTTCAAGGGGCGCGATATCGTATCGCTGTCGTACGAGGAGATGTACTCGATCCGCGGCAAAGAGATCGCCATGATCTTCCAGGAGCCGATGACGTCTCTCAATCCCGTGTTCCCGATCGGAATGCAGATCGCCGAGGTCGTTCAGGCCCATACAAAGTGCACCGAGCAGGAGGCCGCCGAGAAGGCCGTTGAGATGCTCCGTGCCGTTGGCATTCCCGATGCAGAGCGGCGCGTCAGCGACTATCCGCATCAGTTTTCAGGGGGCATGCGCCAGCGCGTGATGATCGCCATTGCTCTGGCCTGTAATCCGTCGGTGCTCATCGCCGACGAGCCGACGACGGCCTTGGATGTGACGATCCAGGCGCAGATCCTGGACCTTATGATGGAGCTGAAGCAACGTCGCAGTGAAGCGGCCATCGTGCTCATCACGCACGACCTTGCGGTGGTCGCCGAAATGTGTCAGCGCGTGATCGTCATGTACGGTGGCAAGATCCAGGAAGTGGCCTCGGTCGAAGAACTCTTTGCCAACCCGATGCATCCCTATACCCAGGGCCTGATGGCCTCGATCCCGCGTCCGTCTCGGGAGCGCAAGGGCCATGAACGACTCAAGGCCATTCCCGGAAACGTGCCGAGCATCATGAACTTGCCGGCCGGCTGTAAGTTCTGCACGCGATGCGAACGCAAGATCGACATCTGTGACACGCAAGAGCCTGAGCTGCGGGAGGTTTCACCCGGTCATGTCGTGCGATGCCACCTGGTCGAACCGGAAGGAGTCCAGCAATGAGTCAGCCCCTTCTCGAAGTCAAAAACCTAAGCGTGCGATTCCCGGTCCACGGCGGGGTCTTCCAACGGAAAGTTGCCGAGGTGCGCGCCGTGGACGATGTGTCGTTCACCATCAATCGCGCCGAGACGGTGGGACTTGTCGGTGAGTCCGGATGCGGCAAGACCACGGTCGGACGTGCTCTGATCAACATCCTTCGTCACATCTCCCCGGGCGTTGAGATCGATGGCGAAGTGATCTATGTAGAAAAGGATGGCACGCGAACCGATCTTCTTGCCTTGTCCAAGAGCGACATGGTTCGGTATCGCTCCAAGATCCAGATGATCTTCCAGGACCCATATTCGTCGCTCAATGCCCGCATGTCGGTCAAGCAGATCGTGGGTGAGCCCCTTGAGATCCATCACCCGGAAATGTCTCGTGCCGAGATCGATGACAAGGTGATGTGGCTTCTCGAACGTGTGGGACTTCAGCCCGAGTATGCAGGACGCTACCCGCATGAGTTCTCAGGGGGCCAGCGCCAGCGCATCGGCATTGCCCGGTCACTCTCGACCAATCCTGATCTGATCATTTGTGATGAGCCCGTCTCGGCGCTCGACGTGTCGGTGCAGGCCCAGGTGATTAATCTCATGGAGGACCTGCAGAAGGAGTTCGGCATGTCCTACCTGTTCATCGCGCACGACCTGTCGGTGGTGTATCATATCTCGCAGCGTATCGCCGTGATGTATCTCGGCAGCATGGTCGAGATCGGTTCGGCTGACAGCGTGTATTTCGAGCCGACGCATCCGTACACGCGAGCACTGCTCTCGGCCGTTCCGGAACCTGACCCGACGCGTCGTGAGAAGAAACGGATCGTGCTGCAGGGTGATATTCCGACGCCGCTCAGTAAGCCGAGCGGCTGTGGTTTTCGCACCCGCTGTCCGATGGCAATTGCAGATTGCAGTCAAACCGTTCCTCCACAGTCGATCAAGTCATCGGGAGCGTTTGTCGCATGTCCGCTCGTGGACTGATCACCCTGCTTGTCGTGCTCGCACTGCCTGGTTTCGGGCATAGCAGCATTAAAGCTGCGCAAGGCGTCGAGACCGTACATATCGTCTATGCCCGAACAAGCAATGCCTCGGTCAAGCTTATTCAGTTCATCACAGAGTTTGAATCGTACTTTCCCGTGTCCCTGATGCGGCCAAATGAGTTGTCGATCGTGTTCCGACGCGTCAATGGCAAAGACAGCGTCTTGCGTACGCGACCCGAGATCCCCAAGGCATTGCTCGACTCGCTTGTTGAGTGGCTGGTGCCCTTCAATCCCATGGCCGTCGATACCTATGCTGTGGCACTCCGGGTTATCCCTCTGCGTCAGGCCATTGTTGAGGAGTCGAAAGTCCTCGGTAATCCCAATACGCGTCTTGTCTCACGGGAACCCTGGTTTCACAGGGGCGTGAAAGACCGTGATACTGTTCGTACGGCATTGCGGCCAAGCATTAACGACTTCGTGTCGGCATCTACTGATCCGATGTTTGATTTCGATCGACTCGGTTCCTATATCTTTTATCCCGCGGCGGCCAGGGGGCGCAACATGACCGGCCGAGTTCTGGTTGCGGCACTTGTCGGACCAGATGGGCATGTAGAAGATGTGGTGATTCTTGAATCGACCGACCCGGTCTACGACCTTTCGGCTGCCCGAGCCATCAAGTGCCTCCGGTTTCGGCCGGGACAGCTTCATGGTGGGCCTGCCCGACTTTGGGTGCGTGTGCCGATAGAATTCCGCCCCGGCTGACCTAGCCAGACATGCGGGTTTTTTACTCAGATCATTACACCATCGAACTGCCCGAGGGACATCGCTTCCCGATGCGCAAGTATAGTATGCTGCGACATGCGCTCGTTCGTGAAGGGATCATTGATGAGCGCCAACTGATAGCACCCGATCTGGCCTCGCGGCAGGACGTGCTGTTGGCTCATACAGAACGGTACGTCGATGGTGTGCTCAACGGCACGCTTGAGCGCCTGGAGCAACGTCGCATTGGGTTCCCCTGGAGTCCGGGCCTTGTCGACCGATCGCTGGCTACCGTTGGTGGGTGCTTGGCCTCGGCACGAGCAGCTCTCGAAGATGGTCTGAGCGGGAACCTTGCAGGGGGCACGCATCATGCTCTGCGCGATGCCGGCGAAGGATTTTGCGTGTTCAATGACATAGCCGTCTCGACGTTGCGTCTTCAGGCGGAAGGAGTCATTGGCCGCGTAGCAATTGTCGATCTGGATGTTCATCAGGGCAACGGCAACAGCGATATCCTCGGAGGCCGACCGGATGTTTACATACTCTCGGTGCATGGCGCCAAGAACTATCCATTTCGCAAGGTTCCGTCGACCGTTGACGTTGACATGCCCGACGCAACGGGCGATGCCGAATATCTCGCAGTGGTCGAACGTGAACTCATCCCGATCGTAGAATTCCGGCCGGACATCGTGTTCTACCAGTGCGGCGTCGACGTGCTGGCCTCAGACGCTCTTGGACGTCTTTCGCTCAGCTTTGAGGGCGTTGCACGGCGCGACCGACTGGTATTGGAGACCTTCCGCCGGCGTGGGATTCCCGTTATGCTTGCTTTGGGAGGGGGCTACGCCGATCCTATAGAGGACACGATCCGCGCACAATGCAACCTATATCGCATCGCCATGGATGTGCATCAGCGCTTTGGACCGGACTCAAGCCACGACCGACGAGTGCCTCCCAGGACGGGCGTGACGGCATAGCCACGGCCTCGCAGAAGATCGATGATGCTGCTGCGGCCGGTCAGGTGCAACGCACCGACGGCGATGAAAGCGCCGCCGCTCTCGATCATCGGGATCATTCGTTCGACCATGCGCTCGTTGCGCCGATCGTTTAACATCTGCATGGTCTCCGCAGGCACCGTCACGTCGCTCTGAGCAAGACTATCAAGTCCGAGTAAGTCTTCGCGCACGTACGCACTGCGCAACTCCGCAATATCCTCCTCGAGCGAGTCGGTACTTCTGATCTGCTCGAGTACAAGGCCTGCCGGGATCGAGTCCATGATACCGATCTGCTCAGCAAGTGTCTCCAAGCCCCTTCTCTCGAGTTTGCCCACCTTGGCACGGGCCCAGAGGAACTCGTCGATCGACGTCGGAGCAGATCGCTCGAACGAACCCATAGAGACAAGCATCATGATCGCTCCCGGCTTCAATCGTATACATGCCTTGGCCAGTATCGCGTTTACGGCTGTCAGCCGATCGCATATCATCGATACCGAGGCCGAGTCGTAGATGTCGTACAACGTTCCTGCAGGCAGAAGGAGGATTTCTGGCCGCATGCCAGTGAGTACTGAATCGAGATTCAACTCCGAGACATGCACGCGTGAGGCGTCGAGAATCTTCAGTACCGTGTCGCGCTGACGAAACGCCGCCGTGTCAGCCAGGTGAATTGTACCAAAAACATGGCTCACTGCGCCAGCCTCCGAGGTGATCCTCCAGAGCAGGCTTTGTTGTCTGACGGTATCGGCAGCGCCTAGGCAATGATGGTGAATGATCACCCAAAGCAGTACCAATAGCGGAGCTCGTCGAGGAATCCATCCGTTCATTGGGGCAAATCTCAATAATCCCGAAGAAACGAGAAAGGGGGCAGTGAAATCACAGCCCCCTTGCCGTATTGAATATTGCTCTGCGTCCTTTCGGATCAGATCCGCCGGCGCACGTGCTCGATCGCATTCCACGCATCACCAGCCAGGCCCCATGCTATCGGAGCCATACCTGAGTGCTGACTCATCATTGGGTGGGACATGGCCCGGTCAGATGGCACCGGAAAACGTGTCCGGAAATCAGCCATGTTCCAGTGTACAGGTGCCTGTTGAACCGAGGGCACCATCGCTGGTGCCCGCCGTTGTCCGGTGTTGCCGTACACGAAGCCGAATGTAGGTGCAGCGACTTGGGATGTTTGTGCATCCACCGGTTCATCCCAAAGCTCGGCTGCACATTGCTCGGCAAGACGTTGTGCCATTCGCCACGAAGGATCAGCCTGATCGACCGGAGGCAAGATCACGACATGGACCGCTTTGTCGACATCGCGTCTGAGCAAGGCAAGCAGCAGTTCGATCGGACGCACATCTGCCTCGCTCTGATTAGATCGCCACCTGCGCAGATCCATGATCATCGTATCAACAGAATGCGAACTCGAATGCTTCAGCACCTTTGCCAGGTGCTCTGGCAGCGTGTGGTCGACACGCCTGATGGCAATGGCCATGGCACCACCGGAGCGAATGCAGGCCGCCTGCATAGGAGCGCCGTCGTGAACACCTATTCTCCGGCAGATGTGCATGTCTCGCCGCTGAACATCAAGCATCACAAACTCGGCCTTGATGTCATGTGTCTGCCTGACGGCCTGCATTAATGACAGAATCGGTTGATGATCGATCGCAAGGAGAATGTCTCCTCGGCATATACCAGCCGCGTAGGCCGGCATGTTCTCGAAAACCTCAACGACAACGATACCCTGACTGGTAGAGTCAAAGAGCAGACCCAGTGCACGTCGCAGCGGCGCGTCGCCGCACTCCGGGCCAGCTACCGGGCCCGTGCGAGGTTGTGCCGTAAGGAATTGGAAGGGCAGAAAGAGCCCGAGCACTCCAATGATGATCCGTCGCATGGTGACCTCCTGTGTTCAGGGTGAAAGAACTACCGGTACTGCAAGAGGTCTAAATGGTCATGCGGTGTGTTGATTGTTTGAACTAAGATTCTAGACGCGTCCGTATCGACTTCTATTGCAACGATCCTGCTGCATGATGGCGCATGAGACGTGAAGAGGATTTCCCTACAAGTTTCACAATTTGTACGTCATGCGACGGTACCTCATTGTGATCATCCTCTGTTTGTTTGTCCTGCTGAACCCCGCGAGAGCGTTGTGTCAAGGTCGTGAAAACCCCAGGGCCGACTCGCTGGCACGTCAGGCCATGCAGTACATGGACGGCAACCTTCCCGAAATGGCCATTGGTCTGTGGGATCAGGCGTTGAAGGAAGTTCCTGGCTACGTGCCATACATCTACGAAAAGGCCGTGGCCCTTGTCATGGCCGACCGGCATCAGCAGGCCGTCGAGATCCTTGCTCCGATCTATCGTGACACGATGCTCCGCGATCGGGGTTTCCAGCTTCTGGGCAACTGCTACGACATCCTGCAGGACACGGGGAAGGCCCGCTGGTACTACGAGGAGGGGGTGCGGCAGTTCCCGTCCTCCGGACGTCTTCACTTTGAGGTCGGTCAGCTCTACTATCGCAACAACGATCGAGCACAGGCGCAGAAGTGGTGGCTCGATGGCACGCGTGCAGAACCGTCGTTTGCCACCAATTACTATTGGCTGGCAAAGTTCTTCTCCGAAACGCGAGAGCGCATCTGGGCGGCCTTCTATGCCGAACTGTTTCTGAACATCGAGCGTAATTCGCCGCGCACACGTGAGATGTCGAAGCTGGTCTTTGACATGTGGAACCTCTCGATGCGTGTGGGAGATTCCACCGACCCAATGCGATTTTGTTCCGACGAGGCGCGCGAAGTTCCGGACCGGCGCGGCGGCAGCATGATGTCCTTCCTCGAAGCCTTCGAGTTCACGATGGCCCAGGCAGCACAGACGCTGCTGTCAAAGGACACGGTACTCAACCGGCTGGGAATTGAACAGCTCGTCGATCTACGGTACCGCTTCATGCGGGGCTGGATCAGCTCCGGAAAGGATAGCACGTATCGCAATGATCTACTCGACTGGAATGCTTGGCTCCTCAAGCAGGGCCGTCTCAAGGACTACCTGTGGTGGCTCTATTCATACGGCGACAAACGGGAGATGAATCTCTACTTCCGCAAGAATGAGGACCGATACGACACCTTCCTTGTCTGGTTTGCCGAAAACGGTTTGTCGTTCACCAAGCCCATCTGCGTCGGTCTCGGTTGTCCGTAACGGGCACGGATGTTATCTTTGCCGTCCCATTCACCAAAGCAAGCCCCATGGATACGCTTCTCTCAGTCATCTCTCTCATCGCTGCCGTCCTGCTCGTGCTGGTGGTGATCATTCAGCCTGGTAAGGCCGACATGATTTCCGGTATGAGCGGTCTCGGCGGACAAATGAACAACCTCTTTGGCGTTCGCCAGTCGCGCAACGTTCTGCAAACAGCCACGATGGTGCTGCTCGGTACCATTGCTGTGTTTGCGATCCTCATCAACAGTGTGTTCTTGGATACCACCGGTGGGGCGCAACGCGAATCCGTTGCCAAGGATGCACCGCAACCAACGCTGCCCGCACCAACGCGTCAGGCACCACAACCGGCTCAGCAGCCTGCTCCAGCCAGTGCGCCTGCTGGTAAGTGATCGGCGATCGTTTGCAGGCAGGGTAGTGTCACATCTGAATCTTCCCAAAGGCGTCCCAACGGGCGCCTTTTTTGTTTCGAGTCCCACCATCAACCTAGCAGTATGGCACGCACCATCGGTTCACCGATAAACCACGACCTTGCCTATGAGGCCAATGCTGATGCCAATCGGCAGACGCTTCGCGTGATCGAGGGCATCAGCGCAGCCGTAAAACTTGGCGGCGGGAAGAAGGCCATTGAGCGCCATCGCGCCAAGGGAAAGATGACGGCACGCGAGCGCATCGAAGCGTTGGTCGATCCGGGAACGACCATTCTCGAGGTGGGGCTGCTAACGGCGCATGGCATGTATGAGGAGGAAGGTGGCTGTCCCGGGGCCGGTGTGGTATCGGGTATCGGCATCATTCACGGACGCGAGTGCATGATCGTGGCCAACGATGCCACCGTCAAGGCCGGCGCGTGGTTCCCGATGACTGCCAAAAAGAACATGCGCGCTCAGGAGATCGCCCTCGAGAACCGACTTCCGATCATCTACCTTGTCGATTCGGCCGGCGTGTTCTTGCCGATGCAGGACGAGATCTTTCCCGACAAGGAGCACTTCGGACGTCAGTTCCGCAACAATGCGATGATGAGCGCCTTGGGGATTCCGCAGATCGCCGCCATCATGGGCCCGTGCGTGGCCGGAGGCGCGTACCTGCCGATCATGTGCGACGAGGCCATCATCGTGAATGGTACCGGTAGCGTCTTTCTTGCTGGTCCGGCCCTCGTCGAGGCTGCCATCGGAGAAAAGACCGGTATCGAGCCCCTTGGCGGTGCAACAATGCACAGCACGGTCAGCGGTGTGGTCGACTACAAGGTTGAGTCCGATCAGGAGGCCATCGATACGATCAGGTCACTAGTCGATAAGTTCTCTCCGACGAAGGGGCCATCGCCGCTGTTCTCTCGCGTCGAGCCCCGCGAACCAGCCTTCGACGTGGAAGAGATCTATGGCATCATTCCGGCAGACCGGGCCAAGCCCTACAATACGCGTCAGATCATCGCTCGGCTTATCGATGCGTCGGACTTCGATGAATACAAGGCTGAGTATGGACAGAGCATCATCTGCGGCTATGCTCGCATCGATGGTTGGTCGGTCGGTCTCGTTGCCAACAATCGTGAGATCACGCGCTCGGGCAAAGGCGAGATGCAGGTAGGGGGCGTGATCTATTCCGACTCTGCCGACAAGGCCGCACGATTCATCCTGAACTGTAATCAGCGGGGGATTCCGCTGGTCTTCCTACAAGACGTGACGGGCTTCATGGTGGGCACACGCGCCGAGCAGGGAGGTATCATCAAGGACGGCGCCAAACTCGTGAACGCCGTAGCCAACAGTGTGGTACCGAAGTTTACCGTCATCATAGGCAACTCCTATGGTGCCGGCAATTACGCGATGTGCGGCAAGGCCTACGATCCCCGACTGATCTATGCCTGGCCAACGGCTCAGATCGCCGTCATGGGAGGTGCTCAAGCAGCCAAGACCTTGCTTACGATCAAGGTCGCCCAGCTGGAAAAGCAGGGTGAGCAGCTCACACCCGAGCGTCAAAAGTCGATGCTGGCCGAGATCCAGAAGCGCTATGATGCCACCACCACACCGGTGTACGCCGCCTCGCGGCTCTGGGTGGACGGAATCATCGCCCCGAGTGATACGCGTCAGATGATCTCTCGTGGTATTGCCGTTGCCTCTCACCAGGGCACGTTGCCGGAACTCAAGACGGGTGTCTTCCAGGTCTGAGGTCGTGTCATGAGTGAGCCCCTTGACGAGCTGCAAGCACTGCTCGGCTCATCGGTAACCAGACGTATCATTGATCGTCTGGCGTATGCTCACGACGCTTCGCTCTACCGGCTTGTGCCACAAGCGATTGTCCGTCCGAGGGATCTTCAGGAGCTGCGCACGCTTCTTGCATGGTGTCATCGCCACGGTCGTCATTGCACCTTCCGCACCGGTGGGACAAGTCTGTCGGGTCAGGCCGTCACCGACGGCATCATTGTCGACCTGTCAAGGGGCTGGTCTGATGTGCAGATCCTCGACGATGGCAAGCGCGTGCGCATGCAGCCCGGCGTAACGGGCGCGCGCGTGAACGCACAACTGCATCGGTACGGACGTAAACTCGGTCCTGATCCGGCATCTCTGATGGCCGCCATGGTTGGAGGGATCGTTGCCAACAACGCCAGCGGAATGTGCTGCGGAACGGCGCAGAACTCCTATCATACGCTTGATTCGATGGCCTATGTGTTGGCGGACGGAACTCGTATCGATACGTCGTCAGACCAAGCCGATGAACATCTGCGCGAATCACATCCAACACTGCATACTGCCATTGCTGCTCTGCGAGACGAAGTCAGGGCCGATGACGAGCTGGTTGCGCTGATCCGACGCAAGTATCGGATCAAGAACACCATTGGGTACTCGCTGAACGCCGTACTCGATGAAGACCAGCCTGCCCGCATTATCGCACGACTGTTGGTTGGCAGTGAGGGCACACTCGGATTCATCGAACACGTCACGTTGCGCACTGTGGCTGATGCGCAGCGCAAACAGACGGCACTGATTGTCTATGACTCCCTCGATGGTGCATGCCATAGCGTTGAGTTTTGGCGTGCGGCCGGTGCGGCTGCAATTGAGCTCATGGACGATGCATCATTGCGTTCCTTTGCCCACCTAGCGACTACGCCCGATGAGTATCGAGTTGACCAAGAGGGATCGGCCGCACTGCTCGTTGAGTTTCATGATTGTGAGCCCCCTGAATTGGATGGGGTCAGGTGGACGTCGGACCCGCGCCAGCAGGCGATTCTGTGGAAGCTCCGCAAGGGGCTGATGCCAACGGTTGGAGCGATGCGTCCGCCGGGAAGTACGATGATCAACGAAGACATCGCAGCTCCTCCGGAACGACTTGCCATGCTGGTCAGAGATGTGCAAGGGGCCTTTCGGGAGTTCGGGTACCACGACGGAATCGTGTTCGGACACGCCAAGGATGGCAACATCCACTTTGTCGTGTGCCAGGACTTCTCCCAGGCGGGAGAGATCGATCGATATGCCGCCTTCATGGAACGCATCGCCGAGATTGTTGTCGGCTGTCACGGTGGATCGCTCAAAGCCGAGCACGGCACGGGTCGAAACATGGCACCGTTTGTCGGGCGAGAATGGGGCACGCGGGCCTACCGGATCATGTGCCGCATCAAGTCAGTACTTGACCCAATGAACGTGCTGAATCCTGATGTGATCATCAATGCCGATCCGCTGGTGCATGTGCGAAACATCAAACCCGTGCCAGTGCTTGATACCGAGCTCGGTGCTGTGGCGGATGCCTGCATTGAGTGCGGATTCTGCGAGCACGTATGTCCGACCCGGCAGCTTACGCTCACTCCGCGTCAGCGTATCGTGATCGAGCGCGAGATGGTGATCAATGCCGATGATCCGGCACTGCGTAGCGAGCTACGGCGCGAGGCCAAGCACGATGTTGTTGACTCATGTGCAGTCGACGGAATTTGTGCCACTGTCTGTCCGGTGGGAATTGACACCGGAAAAATGGTCAGACAACGCAGACGGCCTCGCCGCATGACTGTCCTCGTGGCCGGCGTAGCAGCCAGGAACATGAACATCCTTCGTATGGCGGCACGCACGATGCTTCGACTCAGCGAGAAGGTTGGCGCTCGGGCGCCGGGATTCATGCGTGGTCTTACCGCTCCGAACGGCGTCGCGGGATCGGCGGCCGGGGCGTTCGACGTGCTTTACATTCCTTCGTGCGTGTGCTCCGTGGTGAAACACGGCTCCTCGCAGCGCTCACTGCAGGAGTCGATTATAGCCCTGTCTCGAGCAGCCGGAATCGCACTTCGTGTGCTTTCGACGTCGGGAGGCTGCTGTGGACAGCCCCTTTCGTCAAAGGGCTTTGACGATGCCGCCAACGTTTCCCGCAGAGTGCTTCTCGAGGATGTTCTTGCCGCTATGGGAGGACGGAATGTTCCGGTATTGATAGATGCCTCGACATGTGCAGCCGCGCTTGCAGAAGATGCGCGCCGCCGCGGTCTCCGCGTCATCGACCAAGTGGGATTTGCAGAGATGGTCCTGCCGCGAGTACCGATCAGTAAGTCTGTGCACCCGATCGTCGTGCATGCCGGCTGCGGTGCCGCAAAACAGGGAAGCACCGACAGACTCATTGCCGTGGTAAGGCAACTTGCCTTTAACGTCATTGTGCCATCCACTGCCACCTGTTGCGGAATGGGAGGCATACACGGACTGAGGCATCCCGACGTTGTCTCGTCTGCCAATGATGACGTGCGCATTGAGGTGGCATCACATCCATTCTATGATGCGACGGCGATGGGTATCGGCGTTAATACACTTTGTGAATCAGCTCTGTGCCACAGTCTTGGCATCCCATTCAGGGGGCTGCTGGATCTGGTTGCCGAACGTCTGGAACGCGAGAACAGTCCAGTCCAGGCAAGTTCAGCCTTGGAAGCCCCTTAACCGAAGGATGACGTATCGAAGACAAGAGCTCAATTCGATATGTTCGTCGTCCATTACTGAGGAAGCGCTTTCATGTCAACCTTCAAGTATTGTCAGAGTTGCGGTTTTCCGTTGAAAAAGGATCGCCAAGGTGGTGGGACTGAAGCCGACGGAACAAAAAGTGAAAAGTTCTGTTCCATGTGCTATCAAGGTGGCGTGTTTCTTACGCCAACTTTCATTGATACTCCTGCCAAGATGCAGATGTTCTGCATCGAGCAAATGAAGAAGAGCGGATACAATGGTTTCGTTGCATGGCTGGCAACACGAAGTATACCACGCCTGGAACGCTGGAGACGATCATAACGCTGACGTCGCGGACCCGATGATGTTTCGGATTGTCGATTAAGCTATATTTTCATTCGTCTTACGTGACCGCATGGGGAGGCACACTGATGGCACATAGAGTTGCTGTGCTTGGCGGCGGAGTGGCCGGCCTGAGCGCAGCGCATGAGCTCGTTGAGCGGGGCTTCACTGTTGACGTCTATGACCGGCATCATGTGTATGTCGGTGGCAAGGCGCGCAGTGTTGATGTGCCGGGGACGAATCAGATGCATGCTGATAGGTCTCTTCCGGGAGAGCACGGCTTCCGATTCTTTCCCGGCTTCTATCGTCACGTGACAGATACCATGTCACGCATCCCTTATCGCCGGGCCGACGGAAAGGTTGCAACCGTGTTCGACAACCTTACGCCGACAGATCGGGTACTCGTTGCGCGAAAGGGGAAACCATCGCTCACGGCGATCGTCAATTTTCCAAAGACCATCGCAGACGTAAGAGTACTTTTTGGCGACCTGACGGCTGATACCGGTCTCTCCGACGAGGAGATGGATTTCTTCGCCGAGAGAGTGTGGCAGTTGATGACCAGCTGCCGGGAGCGGCGTCGCGATGAGTACGAGAGAATTGCCTGGTGGGACTTCTTGCAGGCTGATCGGTTCAGTGACACCTATCGGGCATTGCTTGTTCAGGGGTTAACACGAACGCTGGTTGCCGCCAATGCCCACTCGGCAAGTACAAAGACAGGCGGGAACATTTTCCTTCAATTGCTCTTCAACATGTCCAGTCCGGGAGTGCACACGGACAGGGTTCTGAATGGACCAACGAATGATGCGTGGCTCACGCCTTGGAGAGAGTATCTTGAACAGTGCGGAGTGCGCTTTCATCTTGGCCATACCGTTGAGAAGCTCACCGTTGGCGGATCCACCATCGCATCGGCAACGGTCAAGGATTCCTCAAACCACCTTCATGAAGTTCAAGCCGACATCTACGTGCTCGCGGTTCCGGTTGAGCGCGCAGCCAAACTGATGACCGAAGAATTGATGGCGCTTGATTCCAACCTACAGGGAATCGTGCGCTTGGCTCCCAGCGTGGCCTGGATGAATGGCGTGCAGTACTACCTGAACACCGATAGACCAATCGTACACGGGCATGCCATTTATTCAGATTCCCCGTGGGCACTGACGTCAATATCCCAGCTGCAGTTCTGGCCGGGATATAATATCGAACAACGCGGCAACGGTCGGGTACGATGCATCCTGTCGGTTGATGTTTCGGCATGGGACACTCCGGGTTCGAACGGAAAGATCGCCCGCGAATGCTCGCACGAGGATATCCGCATAGAGGTATGGAAGCAACTCTGTGATGCTCTCAATGTGGATGGTACCGTTGTCTTGTCTGACGACATGATCGAGTACTGGCATATTGATGGAGATATCAGGGCGCTGCCGCACGAACGCGAGATGAATGAAGAGCCGCTGCTTGTCAATACCGTGCGATCATGGGACGACCGGCCAGAGGCCTATTCGGCGATCGATAATCTCTTTCTCGCTTCTGACTACGTACGGACCAATACGGACCTGGCCACCATGGAGGCAGCTAACGAAGCTGCACGACGGGCCGTCAATGCAATTCTCGAGTCTACAGGCAATAGGGCCCAACAATGTGCGGTCTGGGACATCCACGAGCCAGTTGCCCTGCAGGCGCTGAGAGCGCTCGACAAGCGACGCTATGATAGGGGGCTACCATGGCGTCCACCCATGAACTGCCTGGTCGAATTCGGACTGTCCGTTCTTTCCTTTCTGCGTCATCGTTTCGGACGCACACCGGCCTGAAGGCTGGTTGAGATATGACACGTATCAGCGGGGTTAGCATGCCAATCTGGGAGTATCTACAGAGTCAGCATCCATGGTTTGACACGACGAACTACCATCCATGGCAGATCGCGCTCTTTACCATCGGAGCTGTGGCCTGGATCATTGCATACGTCATCATTCTGCGTGCGGCATTCAGAAAGAAAGAACTCATCATTCCTGTTGCCGCAGTGATCTGCAATTTCGGAGCAGAGGTTGGGGCGGCAATCTTCTTTGTACCGGACATGGGAAAGGCACTTGTTCTTGCCTATTGGATGTGGATGTTGCTTGATATCGTGATCATCCTCAATCTCTTTCGTTACGGTCGCGATCAGTTCAAAGCAAGCTTCGTGAGGCAGAACTTCGGATGGCTTATCACCGTGAGTTTCATCTTCAGCATATCCCTGTGCTCATCTTTCATGGTGCAGTATGACCTGCCGATGGCCGTGATAACCAACTACCTCGTCAACGTAGTCATGTCCATTGCATTCATCGGACTCCTGCTGTCCAAAGGTTCACAAGAGTCCTCGAGGCTGCTGGCCTGGACAAAATTTGTGGGCACGGGGATCATCAGTGTGATGTTCCAAACGAAGTACCCCGACAATCTCTTCTTGACCACACTCTACTTGACGGTCGCATTCTTTGATGTACTGTACCTGATCCTGCTGCAACGATCGCAGAAGGTTGGTGTCTCGACATGAAGTTAAGTCTCTCAGCTTGGCTCGACAGCTTTCTGCCTGCCGATCTGGCGCAGCGGCCGGATACCATCCGTCGTCACAAGATCTTCGTAGCAACCAGCCTGATTGTTGCCCTCTTTGCCGGCACCTACGGAGTGATGAGCTACTTTATCAACTTCACGGTGGGCCTTTACGCAATGATTGCCTCGGTGGTGATGTTTGCGGCGCTGCCGTTTGTGCTTCGAAGCGGCCGCTCGATTTGGCTCCTTGGAGTGATCTTCGCGTCGTTTATCCTCGCGCTGAACATTATCCTTGTGACATTTTCGGGCGGACTCTTCACGTCGCCCGTCACCCCCTTCATCATTTTACCTGCGATCTTTGCACTGATCTTCTGCAACGTGCGAACCGCCATTGTTTTCGTCGTGGTGTCGGTGGCCTACGTCATCGTGATGGTACTCATGCATGATTCGATCGCATCCATACCAGTTACCTACATCCCGTCATTTCACACCATCTTTTTGACGTTGGCATTGAGCGGGCTTGTGATCATCATGTTTCTTGTGACGAACACCTACGAACAGACCAAGAACGATGCCCTGAGACTTCTCGAAGAAAAGCAGGAGGAGCTGCGCAGGGAGCAGGAGCTCAGTGACAGTCTTCTATTGAATATTCTTCCTGAAGCTACCGTGCAGGAGTTGAAATCTGTTGGCGTGGCGCGACCTCGCGCTTACGAGATGGTATCGGTGCTCTTCGCAGACTTCGTCAGCTTCACGCGCATCAGCCAGACCATGACGGCAACTGAACTGGTCACGCACATCGACCGGTATTTCACGAGGTTCGACTCGATCATGGATCGGCATGGGATAGAGAAGATCAAGACCATGGGCGATAGCTACATGTGCGTCGCTGGTTTGCCTGTCGAGTCTGAAGAGCATGCCCTGCGCATCATCGCCGCCGCTCGTGAGATGTTGGCTGTGGTTGAAGAGATGCATCAGCAGGAAGTGCAGCAGAGCGGAACAGGGTTTGACGTGCGCATTGGCGTTCACTCCGGTCCGGTTGTCGCCGGCATCGTGGGTAAGAAGAAGTTTGCCTACGATATTTGGGGAGACACTGTCAATGTAGCGGCAAGACTTCAGCAACTTGGCCAGGTCAACCGTATCAGCATGAGCTCGGTGACGCACGAACTCGTGCGAGGCGAGGTGCCGTGCACGCACTCAGGGACAGTGATGGCCAAGAATCGCGGAGAGATCGATGTCTTTGTTGTATCTGATGCAACACCGGCTGATGGCGCATCGAGTGAAGCAGAGAACACGTGATACTTCTAGGAACTCACCATCCATCATTACTGGCAAACGTACCAATGCAGTTTCTTGACCTAAAAGACGTCGTTATCGCATACATGCAACGCCACATCGGCAAGGAGTATGCCTATCACAATGCTGAACATGCCCTGCAGGTACTCGCTGACGCGGAGCGCATCGCACAGGCGGAGGGTCTTGATGAGCGCTCGATGATTCTTGCGCAAACGGCGGCCCTCTTGCATGACGTGGGGTATAGGGATGGGCGCGCAGGACATGAAGAGCGTTCTTGTGCGTGGGCGCGAGAGAATCTTCCTTCATTCGGTTACGATGTTCAAGCGATCGAGGCGGTCTGCCGAGCTATTCGCAGCACGCAGGTTCCCCAAAATCCTACAGATCACATAAGCATGGTCGTGTGCGACGCTGATCTAGCACCCCTTGCAAGTGCGGCATATCAATCATACGCTGACCGTATGTACGAAGAGTATCGGATCACTCAGCCGGAACTGACCGACCACGCATGGCGTAGACAGCAGGTCGGCTTTATCTCACAGCACTCCTACCATACAGACGCGGCGCGCCGGATGTTCGATGCTCAGAAAGCTGTCAACCTAGAGAACATACGCCGTCAGCTCAACGCAGAAATGTCGACAGGCACGCACGTCAGTGCTGAGCCCCCTGCCAGTGGTTCACTGTGGAATGAATACGGCCGAGATATGCTTCTGACCATTGTCGGTGTCGTGATGGCGAGTATCGCGCTCAAGGACTTTCTTGTGCCGAATCACTTCGTCGACGGTGGCGTCACCGGCATCTCGCTATTGATTCATGAGCTGAATCACTGGCCACTTGGTCTTCTGATCGTCCTATTGAATGTGCCGCTGATCATCGCCGGTTATCTTTCGGCGGGGAAGCGGTTTGCCATTGGGATGTCCTTTGGAGTCCTGCTTCTGGGCATTTGTCTGGAGGTCATCCCGTCTGTTTCTGCCACGGGCGATAAACTCCTTGTCGCCGTCTTCGGTGGGGCGTTTCTCGGAATTGGCGTCGGGCTCGTGATGCGTGCCGGCGCCGCACTTGACGGAATCGAGGTGCTGGCCCTGTACACGTTGCGCCGAACAAGCTTCACCATCGCCGAGATCATACTGGCCATCAATGTGATGATCTTCGTTGTCGCCGGCTTCGTGTTTGGGATCGAGACGGCCTTGTATTCGATCCTGACGTACTTCACTGCATCGCGCTGTATCGACTACATGGTCGAGGGCTTGGAAGCGTTTACCGGCGTGACGATCATCTCGGCAAAGAGCGAAGAGATCAAACATCAGCTCGTCAATAACCTCGGTCGGGGCATTACCGTGTATAAGGGCGAACGGGGCTTTCTGCCGGAGAGCTTTCACGTGAGCACGCAGTGCGACATCATCTTTACCGTGATCACGCGACTTGAACTGCGCAAGCTTAAAAACTTGATCTCTGAAGTCGATCCCAATGCCTTTGTTTTTGCCAGTGCCATCAAGGACACATCGGGCGGCATTATCTCTCGTCGACGTCATCACTGACGCAGAGGTATCAGCTGAAGGACTGATCCTTCCAGCGCACCGTGCGCTTCATGACCAGTACCGGCAGCAGTAGCTCGAGCAGAAGAAGGAGAACCAACACGGGGCCGCCGGCCCACAGATGGTACCATCTGCGCAATCGAATGGCCGACATTGCAACGAGGATTCCGTCTCCAAGCATGCGAAGCGCAAGGAACGTGCCAATCCACCACCAGTTACCGCTGATGATCGACGTCACGAGGCCAATCCAGTAGATCACACTCGATGCGATGAATGTGAAGCCCCGCCAACCAAGACCCAGCCCGCCGCGCACCCAGCGTTGCTTTTGACGGAGGTACTCGCCGACCGTTTCGCAGGGCTCGGTTTCAACGCGGCCCGTGGGCTCGCAGAGGAAAACGATCGTACCTGCGCGGGCGTCGATGGCCTGCATGAGTGCAAGATCCTCGGTCACGCTAAACGGAATACCCCGGTAACCACCCACCTCTTCGAAGGCCGATCTGCGCACGGCGAGGTTGTTACCGTAGCAACCAAGGGGATGACCATGGGAGTTTGCCGCCTGCGCCATACTGGCGGTATAGATCCACTCGATGTCCTGAATGCGGGCAAACATGCCTGCTGGTCGCACGGCCGTGAAGCCCGCAACCAATTCCACCTGCGGATTGGTAAAGGGGCGCACCATGGTGCGAATCCACTGAGGGTGGACGCGGCAGTCGGCATCGGTGATGAGGATGAGCGTTCCGGCAGAATGATCGATCCCGAACTGCAAGGCGCCGGGCTTGCCACGAAGGTTGTCTCGCGCGTCAGATTCAGTGCGGTGAATGGCGCGCACCTGCGAGTGCTCGGATGCAAGACGATCGATGATGGCTGCAGTGCCGTCCGTGCTGCGATCGTTCACCACGATGATCTCCAACAGAGAGGCGGGGTAGTCACTGTTGACGAGTGATTCGATGCACACAGAGATGTTGCGTTCCTCGTTGCGTGCCGGCACGATGACCGATACCGCGGCATGCGAGACGTCATTTGTCGGGCTAACCCGCTGACTTCGCAACTGTCCAAGCCAGAAATAGCTCAGCCGCGTCAGATACGCCAGTGCAGATAGAAGGAGGATGGGATTCATTGTCGCAATGCAGTCTGCCAAATTACCTCGTCGTAGCTTTGCACTTCATTACGAAATGTTCATCGACACCTCTGCCATGCTGACGGCGGCGGGTGCGACCCAAGGAGCTCTGTGAACTCAAACTTTGTCAGACGCAGAGTCGATCTGATCAATGATCCCGTCGGTCGTGCGTTGCGGCTGTTCTCGATACCGATCGCGCTGAGCTTCATCATCAACATGCTCTACTCGCTGGTCGATCGATACTATGTCTCGAGACTTGGCGATGCCGCAACGGCAGCGATCGGATCGACGGATCAGATCGTTTTCTTTCTCTTCACGCTCGTCAGCGGAATCGCCGTTGGTGCCGGGATCATTGTCGCTCGCCGCTTTGGAGAGGGCGACTCGCACGGTGCTCAACGCACGGCAACACAGTCGCTTGTCGGCATGGCCATCATGGCTGGCACCGCAAATGTGATCGTGTATGCATTCGTGCCGATGATCCCTGAGCTGATGCGCATGCCACCGGAAGTGGCCACGTATGGAATAGAGTATCTGCAGACGTTGCTGATCGGTTTCACGTTCAACCTTCTGAACTTCCACATCTTCTCGTTGTCACGCTCCAGTGGGAATGCGATGTTTCCCACCACTGTGCTGATCACTACCGTGATCCTCAACGCATTGATCGCCCCCTTCCTGATCTTTGGTATCGGGCCATTTCCCATGATGGGCATGCAAGGGGCGGGCTTGGCCACAGCTCTATCGCAGATCAGCGGAACAATGATCTCGCTGGTGGCCATCGCAAAGGGAAAGACAAACCTTCGATTTGATTTCACGCAGTTCAGACTTGATGGCGATCTGCTCCTGAGGGTGATCAAGCAGGGGCTTCCGGCATCCTTGCAGATGCTGTCAGTGAGCGTCAATCGCGCCTTCATCTTCTCGATGGTCGGGGCGTTTGGTACGAGCGCAACGGCTGCCTATACGCTTGGACTGAACGTTGACATGATGGTGTTCATGACGGTGTTTGCCGTGGGCATTGCCGTGCAGACCGCAGCCGGACAGAACCTCGGCGCGGGCAAACCGAATCGCGTCTGGGAGTTCTTCCGAAGCGCTGCGCTTCAGCTGACGGTGTTGATGGTCTCATTGGCTGTGGTCGTCTGGATCCTGGGTCGTGAGTTTGTCTCGGCATACACGCACTCGAGTGCAACCATCGAAGCTGCCACGCAGTACCTGCACATCACGGTCTTTGGATACGCCTTCTTTGCCGTGGGGCTCGTGGCCGTGCGCGTGATCTCCGGTGCCGGCTCGTCGATGCTGGCCATGACCATCACAGCAGGTACGTTGGTTGGCATTCAGCTGCCACTGTGCTACGTGCTGTCGCATCAGGCTGCGATGGGTCCGACAGGTATCTGGATAGGCATCGTTGCAGGCTATGGGATCTTTTGCACCATCGCCATCATTGTCCTGCAGCGGGGTCGCTGGATGCGCGCCGTGGTCTAAACCCCGGCTACAGGCCGTTAAACCTTTGAAGGGTGCAGGGCGTCTGTAGCATCTGATGTGCAGTCCATAGATGCAGAGTAACAGGTTCCCGATGTTTCAACGTGCGACGATAGCCATGACCGATGTCCAGGATGGTGACGACGAGATCCTTGCTGCGCTGAGAGCCGGCCAAAGGGATCGCGCGATTACGACCTTGGTGCGGCGGTACCAGCGCTTTGTTTACTCGGTGGCACTACGACAGATGAATCACGTCGAAGACGCCCAAGACATCACGCAGGATGTCTTGCTTCGCGCAGCTCGCTTCATCGATGGCTTCGAACAGCAGAGTTCACTACAGACCTGGCTTTATCGGATCACCATCAACCAGTGCCGGAGTGAGTTTCGCCGTCGCCGAATCAAGAGCCTCTTCGGAATTGGCAACGAAGAGCACGAGATCGACGTGGCATCGGCGAGCCCCCTTCCAAGCGAGCACGCAGAGGGGCGAGATTTTGATGCATACATGCAGCGTGTGCTCGCGAAGCTACCGCCGAAACAACGCGAGACCTTCTGCTTGCGGTTCTATGATGAGTTGTCGTACGAGCAGATCAGCGCAATCACCGGAACCAGTCAGGGGGCTCTCAAGGCTAACTATCATTGGGCGGTCAAGAAGATCGCCGAACAACTACAGCAATCAGAGTATTATGCTCACTGGAGTGCCAGACATGACGCCGAATGAGACACAAAGTGAATTGCGCGAGCAGCTCTCCAACGACGGTATGGAGTCAGAAACCGTCCTGTCTCTGCTTTCTGCGCACAAATCGCGTCGGGATGCGTCGGTCGAGACAGCCACATCACAGATGAGCATGCGCGTACATCGTCAGCTGAGCGAGTCCTCCGTTGCGTCAACCAAACGTCGGCTGGCGCCCATGGCCTTTGCGCTGAGCATGACAACGGCGGCCGTGGTGCTGTTCATCTCCTTTGGTGCAGGTGAGCGTTCCACAACTGAGTTGGCCGACACGGTGGTGGCAAACACTCGCACGGCGGCTTTGCCGCAGAGCGATGTTGATGGTCTGGTCGATGCCCTCGTGAGGCGCAATACCGCAAGCCCGTCAGGGTGGATCATTACCGAGTCCGATGTCGATCTGTTGCTCGGAGAGGACGACGTTGATCTCTCTGCGAACTAGACGAAGAGCTAGATAAAGAGTCCCACCAGGCAGGCCGTCAGGAGGTTTGCCAGGGCACCAATGCACATGGCCTTGAAGCCAAAGCGCGCAACATCGGCGCGCCTGCCGGGCGCCATCATGCCGTAACCGCCGATCTGGATGCCGATGGACATCACGTTCGCGAAGCCGCACAGCGCGATCGTGGCCAAACGGACGGTGCGTTCACTGAGAGCCCCCTGCGCAACAAGGTCTGCAAGCCGGTCGTAGGCGATGAACTCTGTCAGTGAGATCTTGGTGCCGAGCAGCGAAGCAAATGTCTGCGCCTCCTGTGCCGGAATGCCCGCCAACCAGGCAAACGGCAGAAAGAGCACGCCAAGCAGTTCTTCGATCGACCGCGGCGCCCAGGGAAGTCCCCACGACATCAGTGAGGTTGCCCCGATCCCCATCATCGCATCGAACGCAGCCACGAGGGCCTTGAAGGCGATCAGGACCACGATCACGTTCAGTGCAAGCTTGGCCCCGTCGAGTGCTCCGCGGGCGATGGCATCCAGCACATTACCCGCTCCGATCACCGGATCGAGGTCAACACTCGCTGCATGGGAGGGGGCGTCCTCATCCGCCACCGGGGCTTGTGGCTCAGCCACCTTGGCAAGGACCAAGGCCGCCGGGGCAGCAAGGATGGAGGCGATCATCAGATCCGTGGCCGAGATGCCACGAGCGATGTACACACCCATGGTCGAACCGGCGATGGTCGCAAAACCGCCGACCATCATCGCAAACAACTCCGATGCGGTGATGTGCGGGATATAGTGCCGAACCAGAAGTGGTGATTCGGTCTGTCCGAGGAAGATCTCGCCAACGGCATTGATCGACTCGATAGGGGAGGTGCGCATGGTGCGCTGCAGCAGACCGGCCGTGAAACGCACGATCCGCTGCATGATGCCATAGTGATACAGGATCGCCATGAAGGACGAGAAGAATACGATCACTGATGTGATGGTCAGCGCAAACTGAAAGCCGACCACGGCTTGGCCCTTGGGCAGGGGAAGGTCGCCGAAGAGAAACGAGGCACCTTCGGTGGCAAATCCCAGAAACCACGTGATGCCATCCCCAAGCCGACGAAATGCTTCGACTCCCGGGGGGAAGACGATGACCAGAAGGCACAGGGCAACTTGTAGGAGCAGACCCCACAGAACCGTGCGCCACGGGATGTGCCGACGCCCCGAGGACCACGCAACGGCGATGAGCATGATCACAATGATGCCGATGGCTGACTGTACTGGAAGCATCGGGTGCTGAGAGATTAGCGTTCGGTGTCGAACAATACGTTCGATTCGCCAAAGGTACGACACAGATATCGCGTCATCTCTGCGGATGAGGCAATTCGTGCCATCGACAGATACTGCCGATTTCCGTCTGGATGTACCACGACGAAGCCCAGCGAGTGGGTGGCATCCGACGTGTTGCAGCGCTGCTTGAGATCCGCCAGCGTGTCCGGTGCAACTTTATCCGGATCAAGGCGCAGGATGTAGCCACGGGCGAACTTCTTCTCGGCCTGTTCGGTGGTCAGCACCTCGTCGACCGTGATCTTGGCGGTCTCACCGCTGATCTCGCACTTGCCGATCATTACCAGGACCGCCCCCTGACGAAGCAGCGAGGAGAATTGCTTGTATCGGTCGCTCCAGAAGATCGCATCGACCGATCCGCTGAACTGCTCGAGCTTGACAAAGGCGATGGTGTTTTCCTTGCGGTCCATCCGCGTTCGCACGTCGCCGACCATCCCGCAGATGCGCACGGTCTTGCCGCTGAGGTCAGGATCGAGTCTGCTGGGGTTGAGGGTACTGAACGAGTACACGGCCAGGGCATGGTCCTGAAGTGGGTGACCCGAGATGTAGAAGCTCAGCACGTCTCGCTCCTTCGACAACCGGTCTTGATCACTCCAAGGGGCGGTGGGGGGAAGCTGCGGTTCCTTGGGACGCTCGATGTCCTCGGTTCCGAACAGCCCCCCGCTGGAGGACAGCGCATCGTCCTGCACCTGCGCACCAAAATGGACGGCCGCATCGATGGCATCAAACAGCTGTGCACGATGTCCGTGCCCGATCGAATCGAACGCTCCGGCACAGACCAACGATTCAAGCAGGCGGCGGTTGAGGACCTTCTTTTCAACGCGGGCGGCAAAGTCGTAGTAGGATCTGAAGGGTCCCTCGGCTCGTGCCTCGACGATGGCCTCGACGGCTGATATGCCTACGCCTTTGATGCCGGCAAGACCAAAGTAGATGGTCTTACCCTCGGCCACAAAGGTGGCCATGGACCGGTTGACGTCAGGGGGCAGCACCGTGATGCCAAAACGTTTTGCCTCGTCAATGAGCGAGACGATCTTGGCCTGGTCGTTGAGTTCCGCCGTCATGTTGGCAGCGAGGAACTCAGCGGGGTAGTGCGCCTTGAGCCACGCCGTCTGAAAGGCCAAATAGGCATAGGCGGCCGAGTGCGACTTGTTGAATCCGTACGAGGCGAACTTCTGGATCAGGTCGAAGATCTCGCCAGCAAGAGCAGAATCGATGTTCGCATGCCTCTCAGCCCCCTCGATGAACTTTGAGCGCTGCTCGGCCATGGACTTTTCATCCTTCTTCCCCATGGCTCGGCGCATCACGTCTGACTGAGCAAGCGTGAATCCTGCAAGCGTTTGCACCAGCTGCATCACCTGCTCCTGGTAGACGATGACGCCGTAGGTGCGCTCAAGGATCGGCTGCATGATTGGGTGCAAATAGCTGATGGGCTTGCGACCTTGTTTACGCTCAATGAACTCCGGGATGTTGTCCATCGGACCCGGCCGGTAGAGAGCGTTCATGGCGATGAGGTCTTCGAGACTGCTTGGCTGCAGTTCACGAAGGGCCTTCTGCATGGGATCCGATTCGAACTGGAAGATCGCCGTGGTGTACCCCTTGCGGAACAGCTGGTAGGTGGCCTCATCAGAGAAGTCGATCGAATCAAGGTCGATCTCGATCCCATGATTGCGGCGCACCTGCTCGATCGTCGAATCGATGATGCTCAGCGTGCGCAGACCGAGGAAGTCCATCTTCAGCAGTCCGGCCTCCTCGAGGTCCTTCATGTTGTACTGCGTGGCCGGCTCAGTTGACGGGGTCTTGTAGACGGGCACAAAGTCAGAGATCGGTCCGGGGGCGATCACTACGCCAGCCGCGTGCAATGATGCATTACGCGCAAAACCCTCGAGCACCTTCGCATAATCGATCAGATCCTTCAGCCGCTGATCGTCGGTGGTCTTGAGCCACTTGAGCTCGGGAATTTCCAATGCTTCCGAGATCGAGTGAACCTTGCCGAGGATCACCGGGATCTTGTCGGTGATCGAGTTGATCGTCGTCAGGTCGATACCGAGCACTCGACCAACGTCCTTCAGCACGGCACGTGATGAGAGCGTCCCGAAGGTGATGATCTGAGCCACCGAGTCGGCGCCATACTTCTGCTTGACGTAGTCGATGACGCGGCCGCGCTTATCGTCGGAAAAGTCAACGTCGATATCGGGCATCGACACTCGATCGGGGTTCAGGAACCGCTCAAAGAGAAGATCGTACTTCAGCGGGTCGATGTCGGTGATGCGAAGAGCGTAGGCAACCAGCGACCCTGCTGCCGAACCACGCCCGGGTCCGACACGCACACCCATCTCTCGGGCTGCGCGAATGAAGTCGGCCACGATGAGGAAGTATCCGGCATATCCCATTCGTTTGATGACGCCGAGCTCAAACCCCACGCGGTCGAGGATCTCACTCGTGAGCGTTGGATAGCGCTCATCGAGTCCACGCATGGTGAGCTCTTCGAGATAGTCCTCAAGTGTGGTGGCGTCACTCTCGGGTGGGATCGGGAACTGGGGCATCTGCAGCGATGTCGGGATCGTAAGGTCAACCTTTTCGGCGATCTCCATCGTGCTTTCGATCGCCTCGGGGAAGTCCTTGAAGAGGTCCTTCATCTGCTGTTGCGTCTTGAGATACATCTCCGGTACACGGTACCGAAGATCGGTCTTCACGTTGAAGGTCGAGCGGTCGAAGCTTGCATCTTTTTGTATGTGCAACAGGACATTATGGGCCGCTGCATGGTCCTTGCTGACGTAGTGTGTGTCGTTCGATACCACGAGCTTGATCCCGAGTTCGCGGGCAAGTCGTGGCGCAAACTCCATCACATGCCGGTCCTCCGGAAGTCCGTGATCCTGCAGTTCGATGTAGAAGTCATCGCCAAAGATCTCCTTGAGCGTGATCGCATTGCGCCGCGCCGTATCCTCGTCTCCGGCTAGCATCGGCGCATTGATGGGTCCGGCAAGACATGCCGACGTTGCAATGAGCCCCTCATGGTACTGTCTGAGCAGGTCCATGTCGATACGGGGCTTGTAGTAAAAGCCATCCGTGTGGCCAATCGTCGTGAGCTTGATGAGATTGCGATAGCCGATCTCATTCTTGGCAAGCAGCACCAGATGATAGTAGTTACGTTTCTTGCCGGCATCGACAACCCGCTCGCGGTCAGTGTGACGCTTGACGGCGATATAGACCTCGCAGCCGACGATCGGCTTGATTCCCGACTTCTTGGCCTTCTTGTAAAACTCGAAGCACCCGAACATGACGCCGTGATCGGTGATGGCAAGCGCCGTCTGACCATCGGCCTTCGCCGCATCGATGAGCGACTGTGGACTGGCCGCTGCATCAAGCAGTGAAAAATGAGTGTGGTTGTGAAGGTGGACGAAGGACATTCAGGTGACAGGTGACAGGTGACAGGTGACAGGTGACAGGTGACAGTGAGCCCTATTTCAGCATCTTGATCTTTTCGGTCAGCGTCTGTTCGATCGCCCCCTTGGCGGCGGCACCGAACATGCTCAGCTCGATGTCGACCGTCACGAGATTGTCTGCCAACGTGATCGTTCCGTGCCCCATCCTACCGCGAGCATGGAGAACGTTCCCTTCCCACCGGTGCTCGGAAAGAAGGAGGGCCACTTCGGGTCGGTTGAGCACCTTGCTGTCGATCAGCAAGCGCATCTCCAAGGCTGACTTGGAGGATTCAATGGTCTGATGTATCCGTGCCATGGGGCGAATTTACACGCTCGCCCGACGCCGTTGGTCGCCTATTGCCTCAACATAGATCGTTGTGCATAACAAGTGCCTGAGCGTGACATCAGGCGCATGGTATACCATCCTGGGGGCAGGTTCGTGACGTCAATCTGAAGAGCTGCTGCAGCTGGACCGAAGGCATCGTACGCAAGAACTTTACGTCCGAAAAGGTCCACAAACTCAACTCTTGAACTGCCATCGCCCCCTGCCGGGATGCGAATCTCGACTGCATCGCCGGTCACCGGATGGGGGTGTAGCGAAATCTCGCTGGCCACCATTGGATCGTGCTCAACGCTGACGAGATCGAATCGAATGGGGCGGTTGACGGAGATGTTCTCCGGATGCAGTGCATCGCGTTGGCCGCATGGCAGGAGCTCATTTCGATAGTACTGCGTCAGCACGTGGTACTCGCCGGTGTTACACTCTCCCTGGTCGTTGTACACCACCAGGTCGCCGTCGATCTTAATATCACCGGCTAGCTTGTAGTTCTGCACGATCGAACAGCCACCGAGCAGAGCCCTGCCACCAAGTGTGTTGTTCTCGGCAATGCACTGATCGCGCACGATCGCCGAATCTCGCATCGTTCCTGCTCTGACAACGGCATTATCCAGAACTTGTGCGGCCCCACTGATGGTGGCGTTTTCAACAAACGCGCAGCCGTCGATACGCGCCGTGCCGGTGATCTTCGATGTGCCAAGGACCATGGCCCTTGGGCCAACATAAACGCTCGCTTCCACCAACGCACGATCGTCCACCCAGCCCCCTCCATTGATGTGCCGCTTACCCGGTGCTGTGCGAAGCTGAGGACGCACGAGGTCGGGCCGCTGATGACCCTCGGGCATGGCGTTTATGAGCCTGATCTCGTACGGATAATGGAATCGTTTGGGGTTTCCATTCCACGTGTTGTGTACCTCAGGATCGGCGTGCATGCTGTCAGTCGGTGCACCGAGCACGACCAGAAAGAGCCCCTGTTCGTCGGGGTTCAGCGTCAGCTCAATGCGCCGACGATCATCGCGATACATCTGTCCAACGCGTCCGGGCGTGCCGTCAGCCTTTTCGGTCACGAAGCCATACCGCCATCCGGCATGGTCATTTACCTCTGTATGCCCAACGAAGTCCACCACGACTGGCTTGGTGGGATCATCCGGATACAGTGGCACGATGTTGTAGCCGTAGTCTTGAGGTGCATTGTAGGGGGCGGAGTAGAACCGTCGAGCCGACGTATCGATCGCGCGGAGAACATCAAAGGTGCGCTGCGCCCAGATGCGCCCCCAATCGGCATTCATTCGCAGACGTCTCGACTCCCGCAGGTACCGGCCCCAGTCATTTTCTGGATAGTTCCACGAAGCGGCCCTGCGTGCATAGTCGAACATGTAGTCGTTGAAGTCGGCTTGCGTCATTCCATTGAGGCGGCGCAGCGTCTGCAGCGGATACTCCAAAGGTCGCCACTCGGTCCAAAGCCGGCTCACCATATCCAGGCCAAGTGTCGAATGCACGTAGAGAAGGAAGTGGTACCCTTCGTAGTTGAATTTCCAGTCGGGCTCGAGCATGAGGTAATGGTGCGCATCGATGTCCGACGTCACGGCTTGCGGATAGATCACATTGCGGACGAAGTTGGCATGCGTCTCATAGAAAAGGCCATCGTTCTCATAGATGGCCTTGGAGCCACGCGCCGAGTTCTGGTTGTCGATGTGAAACATCGCCTGCAGAGAATGGGTGAATTCGTGGGCGATCACACCTCCGTCGCGCGTGGCCGACGGATGCACCCAGAAAGCGCCGATCGAATCATCCACTGCCCAGCCATTGGCCCATCCGGTGGGGCCGTTGCCGCGGTAGGTGTTGTACATCACGATGACGTACTTGTAGAGGTTGGCCTTGGAGTCGGGCGAGCGGTTGATCATGCCCATCTCATTGCACCGGGCATAGATGTACTCCATGGTATCGAGCACCTGCTTAGGATCGAATCGCAGATCCTCGGCGGTGAACTTCGACGGATCGGTGCCGACAGAGTCGCCCCATATCATGAAGAAGTTCGCGCTTTGCGCGGTCTTGTCCCAGCTGAACTGTCGCCCTTCGACAGTGGACGTGTCCCGAATGTATGCCGGAACGTAGGCTCGCTTTTGCGCCGGAGATGCGACGAAGAGGCACAGCAGTGCCATCACAAGTGTACCAATCGGTGTGCTGACGTTCATGAGCGAAGATAGGTACGGCATCGCGCACCGCACGGCGGTCAGTTAGGTGCGCGACCGAAGCACACCGCTCAAGAACTTGATTCCGATCACGGCGGCCAGCAAGAGCAATCCGGCGAGCGCAGCCATTGGGTCATCGGCATAGATACTCGAGGCGATGAAGAGGTACGAAGCAATGAACACCACGGCCGTGGCGACGATGCCCCGAGAAAGGGGCTGAGTCGAGCCGAGCAGGAAAAGTGCCCCTGCTGCCGTGGCCATTCCGATACAGTCGAGAAAGATGGTGTAGTTCAGGATCGTTTCGAACGAGCGGCCGAAGAAAACACACAGCATCACCAGCGCGGTGTACAGCGTCAGCGTCATGACGTTCACGCCACGCCTCTTGGCCAGATCATGACCCACAAGCCGCTTCGAGACCATGCCGTCTTCGGCCATGGCAGCGACCACTCGTGGATTGGAGAGCATCGAGACGTTGACGTACCCGAAGACGGAGATCAGCATCGCTATCGAGACGACGCGTTCACCTGTTGGCCCCAGGAGACGTTCCATGACAAGGGATGCGATGGCCGATGAGCCGGCGAGCGATGAGAAACCGAGGACCTGCACATAGGACCACGTGGCGAGTAGGTAGATGCCCGTAATGCAGGCCACCCCCACGATGATCGCGCGGGAGACATGTGTGTTGTGGGATCCCGACGATTCACCGCCAAAGTTGATGGTCTGCTGATATCCCCCGTAGGTGAAGGCAACGGCAATCAGGGAAACGCCCAACGCCGTCAACCAGTTGTCACTGACCGCATTGGCCGCTGCCGGGACTGCCGCGGTGGCAGGCTCTGCCAGGAATGGGGCACTGATGATCGCCGCCAGTAGAAGTAGCTTTATGCCGATCAGAACGTTCTGCATGGTGACGCTTGTGCGCAGTCCGATCAGATTCACGCCAAAGAGCACGGCAACGAATGTGCACGCCATGAGAACGACGTTCGCTTCAGGCCAGATACGTCCAAGGTACTCTGCTCCGATGATGGAGACACCCGCGGCTGATGCCGCGTTGGATATCACGATGATGATGTTCACGCCAAAGGCCAACAGCGGATGATATGCCTTGGCAAACACTCTGTAGTAGGCGCCTGTGACCGGCATTCTGCGGCCGATCTCGGCGAAGGTCAACGCTCCGCACAGAGCGATGACGCCTCCGGCGAGCCAAGCGAGGTAGAAGATCGTTTCCGAACCTGACTTTGCCGCCACCGTGGCGGGCGTTCGGAAGATGCCCATGCCGATGACCAGGCTGATCACCAACATCACGAGGTCAAACATTCCGAGGCGGTAGGACTGCCTCATAGCGTTAGCGTTCCGTCGACCGATGGTTCATCGCAGGGCCTCGCGCACCCGCGCGCTGATCACGTCCAGAATCCATACCACCAGCGTGATCATGATCACCAAGGTGCCAACCTCGTTGTACTTGGCAAGTCCCTGATACTGCGTCAGCAGAGTGCCGATGCCGCCCCCTCCGACAAAGCCGATGATCGTGGCCATACGGACGTTGATGTCCCAACGATAGATCGTGAACGACAGGAAGGGAATGACACACTGCGGAACAATCGCAAACCACAATACTTGCAAGCGCTTGGCGCCGGTAGCTGAAATTGCTTCAAGGGGCCCGTGGTCGACGTCTTCGATCTGTTCGCTGTATTGTTTGGTGAGCGAGGCGATGGTATGAACCACCAGTGCGAGCATACCGGCAAAGGGGCCGATTCCGACCCAGACCGAGAAGATGATGGCCCAGATGATCGGTTCCATGGACCTCATGATGTTCAGCACGGCCCGCAGGAGAACATAGATGACGCGTTCGTGGGCACCGCCGGTCATGACGTTGCGGGCGGCGGCGAAGCTGAGCAGGAAACTCATCGGAACGGCCACGATCGTGGCCATCAGAGCTGTGAACACCGTCACGACCATCGCATCCAGAGCCGCTCCCAGGATATCGAACTCGGGGGTGAAGAGAGCGCCAAAGATCCGGCCAGCCCCTTTGAGGCCCTCGCCGGAGAAGAACTCGATGGGGGAGATATCCGTGACGATCCAGCCGGCAACGATGCTTGAACAGAAGGCGATCCAGCCCATGTGAGCGCGCAGGCTGCTTGGCTCGGGCCGATGCGTCTTGGCACTCACAACCAACTGTCCGATCGATGCTCCGCGCAGGGTTCCGACGGCAACCCAGGCAAGTGTTGCCACGATGATCCAAAGGGGCTCGACAGACAGACCCGTCAGTTCGGGGACGATGATCAGCAGGATCATGGACGTCACGGCACAGCCCAGAACCACGTCGAGCAGAATGGCCAGTAGAGTCTTCATCGGATCTCCACTTCCATGGCTTCTTCGCCGTAGATGGTCCGGAACCACGCATCGGTGATCTCATGAGGTTGCCCGTCAAAGACCATCCGACCGCCTTTGAGGGCGATCACGCGCGTGGCGTAGCGGCGCACCAAGGAAAGAAAGTGCAGGTTGCAGATCACGGTTGTCCCGAGGTCTTTGTTGATGCGCTCGAGGTAATCCATCACCGAGTGTGAGGTAGCTGGATCCAGCGACGCGACCGGTTCATCGGCAAGCAGCAAGGCCGGGTTCTGCATAAGCGCTCGGGCAATGGCCACCCGCTGCTGCTGGCCACCGGAGAGCGCATCGGCGCGCACCTGTGCCTTGTCTGCGATCCCGACAACCTCGAGTGCTTCCAGCGCGCGCCGTTGCTGATCGGGGGAGAATCGGCCGAGGATCGATCCCACCGTGGGGGTCGATCCGAGAGTGCCGTAAAGCACATTCTTGACGACGCTGTGCCGGGGAATGAGGTTGAAGTGCTGAAAGATCATCCCGATACCGGCCCGATGTGACCGGAGGGCGGTATCGGTCACATGGGTCACGTCCTGCCCATTCATCAGTATCGTCCCTTGCGTGGGCTCGATCAGACGGTTCAGGCACCGTAGGAGCGTGCTCTTGCCCGACCCGGAAAGGCCGATGATGACGAGGAATTCCCCGGCATGAACCTCGAACGAGATGTCATGCAATGCCTTGTATCCGTTGGGATACGTATGCGAGAGGTTTCGGACCGAGAGTAAAGGCATCTACAAAGATAGGAGAGGCAAGCGGCTAGCCGTGCCGGGTGGCTCTCACTGCGACCCTTACCGCTCCATTTGCCATACTCCGACACCGAAGATTGCCGCTCCAGCGGCTACCCAAGCAAGGGAGCTGTTGGCAAGCGAGGACCACGGGATCGACTGGAGTATCTCGATGTAGTTGGTGTCGGTAGCGGCAACGTGCCCGGAGATGAATCCGATGGAAAACAGTCCAATCACAAGGCCGATCATCGGGGTGCGCTTCCAGAGTCGTCGAAGGAATGACGGCTTGCGGTTCTCCTGCATCACGGCGCGCATGACGTCAATGGTGAAGATCGGATCGTCATGGGATTCCACACTGCGCCGAATGTGCGAGCGCAGCAGGATCTCGGACTCAACAAACTCGTCCTGTCGATCCGAATTGAGCGGGGTGTTGGGGTGTGTACTCATGATGGAACCTCGAGGTCAGGGCAACGTTTCAAAAGGGCCTTGCGCAGCAGATTGCGTCCCCGGTTCAAGCGGGTCTTTACTGTGCCAAGGGGCATACCGGTGATCGTGACGATCTCCTCGTACGATCGATCGTCAACATAGAACAACTCCAGCACGGTGGAGTACATAGGATTCATGGTCTTCATTTCATCGGCAATGACTTCGTCAACCATGGATGCTTCCATCGACTTAAAAACAGATGGCTCGATCCACGCTTGCGAGCTCTCCTCGTCCAATTCATCGTGCTTGGGCAAGCGCTTGCGTCGCTCGAGCACGTTCAGGCAGGTCGTATACACGATGCGATAGAACCACGTCGAGAAGCTCGCGTCGCGGTTGAACTTCGCCAGCGAACGATACGCCTTTACGAAAGCATCCTGCACAGCGTCGCGCGCCTCCTCGACGTCCTGCAACATGCGCTCGGCAAGAGACAGGGCTCGCCGCTGATGCTGTCCGACAAGGATGGCAAACGCCTCAGTCTCGCCGGCAATGATGCGATCAATGATCTCCGACTCGGTCAAAGCTTCTCGAGACTTGTTGCGATGATATGATAGATCGTCAGGGCAAGACCAGCTGAAAATGCCATCGACGACCAGATCACCAGTGGACGATAGTCGTCGGGAACGTTCCAGAACGAGAGCACGATCAACGATGCGGCAAGGCCAAGTCCAATGCCAAGAAGAAGTGTCCCGAAGCGCAGTGCTCGAAACTTCCGCGTTGAATCATTCCGTTCAAGATTCGAGCGTGGGTCGAGCCCCTTCTCGATCATGGCCAGCTCGACGGATTTGCGCGTTTCCATGCGTTTCCAGAGCAGTATGCTAGCGGCGAGGATGAAGGCCACTGGAAGGAGCATTTCGATCATCGTCGTAATGACCTGCAAGGCATCGGGGACGTGAACATTCGATGCGGCCTGTGCAGTGGTAGGGCCAAGTTGGGGTAGATCCTTTAGCGAATCACTGCCGGCTGATGCTCCCTTCCGCACCGTGTCGACACTTGGCGTGGCCGAGACGACCTTTGGGATCATGAGGCGCACGATTCCAACAATCTGCTGTTGGATCTCGCTCGCCGAGGTGAGGATGATGTTCATGTGGTGTCCAGGGAATACTTTTTCGTACCGAGCTTTGACCGAGCCAACGGCCCGAGGGTTTCAGTAAATTCGCACGAATGTCTGCAAAACCGATCATCATCGCCATCGATGGTCCGGCCGGTGCCGGAAAGAGCACGACCGCACGTCGTGTTGCCGAACGTCTCGGATACATTTACATCGATACTGGTGCCATGTATCGGGCGGTCTCGCTTGCCGCTCTCCGCTCGGGGTGCGCCATGACCGATGATGCTCTCGGGGCTCTGGCCCAGGCATCCGACATTCGACTAGAACCCACCGAAGGAGCCCAGAAGGTTCTGCTCAATGGAGAAGACGTGTCTCTGGCAGTCCGGCAGGCAGACGTCACGGCCATCGTCAGCCAGGTGAGCGCATTTCCGGCTGTACGCCGCGCTCTGGTGCAACGCCAGCGCGACATCGGCAGTGCTGGTGGGGTGGTCATGGATGGACGCGACATCGGTTCGGTGGTGTTCCCCCATGCCGAGGTGAAGGTCTTTCTCGTGGCCGGCACCGATGAGCGGGTTCGACGTCGACTCTTGGAGGCGCAGGCACGGGGCGAGAACATCACTGAAGAAGATGTGCGAATGCAGATCATGAGTCGCGATGAGTACGACAGCACCCGCGCCGAAAGCCCCCTTGTAAAGGCAACCGGTGCCGTGGAGGTCGACACCACATCCTGCACGATCGACGAGCAGGTGCAGAGGATCCTGGAATTGGTGAAGGCATACCAAACCACGCATTCGATCGTCTCGGCGCACCTTGGTTTTTGATGTGTTCTTTTAAGGACTGAGTTCATGAACGTTTCCATCGACAAGTTCAGCGGGTTCTGCTGGGGCGTGGTGCGCACTGTGCAGATCGCCGAAGATCAGTTGGCCCAAAAGGAACCGACCAACAAGCGCAACGTGTATGTTCTCGGACATATCATCCACAACCCGAAGGAGATCCAGCGGCTGGCCGATAAGGGGCTGGAAACGATCTCTGTGGATGACTTTCCTCGGCTTGCCCACAGCGGAGCAAAGGTGATCATTCGTGCGCATGGTGAGCCCCCTGAAACCTATCGCAAAGCATGGGACAACGGCATTGAGATCGTCGATGCCACGTGTCCGGTGGTGACCAAGCTCCAGGAGCGCGTGCGGAAGTTCTGGGATCAGGGATACCAGATCGTGATCTTCGGCAAGAAAGACCATGCCGAAGTCCTTGGCGTGCGCGGCGTTGTGCGCGATGAGTGCATAGTGGTCAAGTCCGTACAGGATGCACTTGATCATGTGCACCTCGATAAGAAAACGGTGCTGTTTTCACAGACCACCATGGACAGGCCAACCTTCTTGGAGATCCGCGATGCACTCAAGGGGCGCATCAGTGAACTCATCGTCGATACCATGGAGGAGATCGCCACCGAGTTCCATGTCAAAGACACGATCTGCGGTCAGGTCAGCGGCCGGGAAGCACAACTGGCCAACTTTGCCCGCGCAAACGACGTGATCATCTTCGTTGCCGGCCGCGCCTCCTCCAACGGCAAAGTCCTCTACGACGTGGCTCGCACAGCCAACCCCCGCACCTACTTCGTGGAAACCACCGAAGAGATAGACCCCTCGTGGCTCCAGGGTGCCGAAAACGTGGGAATCTCGGGAGCTACCAGTACACCACAGTGGTATATGGAAGAGGTGAAGTCGTGGCTGGAAAGACAGAGTCTAGTGACGAGTGACAAGTGACGAGTGACGCCCTAGTAGGGGCGTGAATACACGGTTTCCTGTACTTCTTCGTCAAAGCGCTAGATTTGTGCCTTCTGAAAAGCTCACTAGCCACTAGTCACTGGGGATGTAACGGTCTCGACGGGGTGAAGCGTTTACGAAGATGCGTGCCGAGCTACGCTGGTGGAGCTCGTTAATACAACCGGCGAATAACAACTGGCGATAACTTCGGTTATCGCATGGCCGCCTAAGCTTAGGCCGCTATGCCATCGACTAGACGGGTGTCTGTTCCCCTCTAACTCGGTGTTGCCCTTAAACAGACTGGCGTGAAGTCGTGCACCAGGACCTAACGTGAGACAACACTGATGCTGGCTGCTTCGGACCTGTCGATCGGTTACCGGAACAGCGAGACACCGTAGATCGAAGACGCACGTGGTAGGCTTCGATTCGTTCACTTCGGACCCGGGTTCGACTCCCGGCATCTCCACAATCAGGTTACAGGTTGCAGGTTACAGGTTTCATCTTGCCAATTGTTTTGCGCCCGTTGTTGTGCGCCACGGCGGAGGAAACACGTAGTGTTTCGTGGGCGGCTGGGATGTAGATTCCCACATGAGAATCTGCTTCCTTTGGCATCAGCATCAGCCCGAGTATCGGCTTGATGGTCGTTTTGTTCTTCCGTGGGTGCGGCTGCATGCCATCAAAGACTATCTCGATCTTCCCGGCATTTTGGCCGAGTATCCGGTGCGTCATACCATCAACCTCGTGCCGTCGATGCTGGAGCAGCTCGACGCCTATGCAGGGGGCGTGCGTGATCCGCTTGAGGAACTGGCCGAATTCAATACTGCGTCGCTGACAGAGCATCAGCATGGTGAGCTGACGCGCTGGATGCTGACGTTGCGCGACCCGATGATTGAGCAGTTGCCGCGATTGCAGGCCATCATGGCGCAGCTGCGTACCCATGATCGACCGGTGCTTTCGGAACAGGACTGGCGGGACGCGATCGTTCTGTTTCACTTGGCCTGGTGTGGGCCCTTGCAGCGCAGGACAAATCCCTTGATCGCGCGTTTTGTGGACCAAGGCGAGCAGTATGCGGAGGCGCAGAAGTACGAGCTCATGAATGAGATCCGCCGCATCGTGGCCCAAGCGGCACGCCGGATGGTTGAGCTTCATACGACAGGTCACTTTGAGATCAGTGTCACTCCATACCATCACCCGATCCTTCCGTTGATCATCGATACGGATGTTGCTCGTGAATGCATGCCTGCATCGGTCTTGCCCGACCCGCCCTATCGAGCCCCCTATGATGCTGACCGTCACGTTCGGCGGTCACTCAACGATTGGAAGAAACGCAGCGGATCAAAGCCGCTGGGCATGTGGCCTGCCGAGGGGTCGCTCTCGCTGGACGCCCTGGAGATCTTCGCTCGGAACGGAATTTGCTGGACGGCCACAGATGAAGGGGTCCTGCACGCGTCGGCGGACGGATTGTTCGTTCGAAGTGACGTGTATTTTCCATACGAGGTCGAGACCAGCTCGGGTCCGATCACGATCTTGTTTCGCGACCATGGTCTGAGTGATGCCATCGGTTTTGAATATGCATCGTGGGATGCGGCACGTGCAGCTGCTGACTTCATACGCCGCCTCGAAGAGCGACGTCAGCTCATCATTCACGAACAAGGTGCTGCAGCTCTCGACAGTGCCGTGATCCCGATCATGCTCGACGGTGAAAATTGCTGGGAGTTCTATCACCAAAATGGCGAACCGTTCCTTCGCGCATTGATGCAGCACCTGGTAGATGATGATCGCTTCACATGCGTGACCTGTTCCGAGGTCGTTGCCTCAGGGCACGCCCGACGTTTGGCACGCCTGCGCGCCGGTTCATGGATCAATGCCGACTTTGGTGTGTGGATCGGAACACCGACCAAGAACCTTGCCTGGAGTCTGCTGCGTCGAGCACGGCAGGCCCTGCTCGAGAGCGGTCTTGACGAAGAATCAGTAGCCGAGCAACTCGAGGTACTCGAGGCATCTGACTGGTTCTGGTGGTATGACGAACGACATCAGGCACCGCACCGCGAGGAGTTTGATGCGACATTTCGAGCTCGCTTGAGAGCAGTGTTCGAACGATGTCAATGTGACGTCCCGGCTGAGTTGGATCGCCCCCTGACTGAGCAAGAAGGGGGCTCGATGTTGCGTCAGCCGATCACCTTTGGCACAACGTCAATGCACAGAAGCGATGCACTCGTGCGCGATGTGGCCATGGAAACCTCGAACTCGTGGCAACGGCTCAGAGTTCGGCTTGAGCGACGTCCGTTGGGTCCGGAGGAGCTTGTGATCCAAGCCGTGGGGGATGACGGAATCGAACGCGCATGCCTGGTTGCCGAAGGTGAAGTCCTGTGGAGGTCGCCTCTGCACGATGAGAACACCGAATGGATCGCTGAGAACGAGCTGGCCCTGTACGTGCACGCGGGCGCTCGGTGGGTGATGCAGTTCACGGAGGATGTCGATGGGAGTAAACGTCGTACCACGAGCATCGAACTCCGCGGTGACGGGCGCTCACATTACCTCGGTCCGATGTAAATGTCCACCCGTCGGCTGGTGGGGGAGTCCGATGGCACCGATGCATTGGAGGTCCGCTCGACACCCATACCGGTCGTGGTGACGTCGATGCGCCGACCGTCCGCGGCTGCGACGAGGTCGAGGCACCTTCGAGCAACGGCCTCAGCCCGCGCCTGCGAGAGCTCCTCATTTAGTGATGCCGAGCCCGAGGCATCGGCGAAGCCCACCACGCGAATCACTGGCACCGAACCCTTGGTGATCTTGACAGAAAGTTCTGCGATCAACGCCAGTGCTGTTTCCGAAAGATCCGACCGCCCCTTTTCAAAGAACACGCTCAGTACCGGCTTCTTCGTCGGAACAGCCAGCAGATCAACACTGAGCGGCGCCGCTGTGCTTGAGCAGCCTGAAGGCGCGATGAACCATGACTCCACGCTCGATCGGGCCGGGAAAATCCAGTACGCCGAATCTCGGGCCACGACCGTCCGTGCGGTTCCGCTGACGGCGTCGGTGGAGATGAACTGAGTCCGTTCGGGACACTCCGTTGCACGTGGCAAAGCATTGGCCGGGCCTATGCCCAGCATGACATTCGGGACATTAACAGGGTTGCCGTCGAGATCGTGGAAACGTACCGTGAGCTCGTTCGTCGGCTGAGGACGGAGATGCATCGGCAGGTCAGTCGTGTAGATGCCCGATCGGTCTGAGTCGGGATCCCAAGACGTGATGAAGGCACGGGACTCACCGCACGGAAGAGAGAAGGTCGTCTCATCGCCGGACGAGTTGATGCATGAACCAAGATTGATGGGTGCACTCCACGACGTCCACGTGGCATCAAGCCGGCGTGTCATGTAGAGGTCGGCCTTACCCCGACGATCTTCACGTCCGGATGAAGCGAAATAGAGCGTCGTGTTATCACACGCAATCCATGGCGAACCTTCAAAACCAGGTGTATTGATGACGGGTCCCAGTGGAACCGGTTGACCGAATTCCATCGTGCAGAGGTTCGCTGAAATGACGTACAAGTCTAAGTCACCCATGCCCTCGGGACGCTCAAGGGCCACGATGATGGCCTGCCTGTCCTCCGACATCGAGGCAAAGAAGTTCTTGCCAAGGTCGGGTATCACCACTGCGGCCCTGGTAAAAGGACCGTCGCGTCGAACCCGCATGAAGATCCCCAACGACATCACGTCAGCATGCGATCCGAAGGGGCCGGCAACGAGTGCGGTGAGACCGTCGTAACTCATGCCGAACATCACCTTCGCTCGTAGCAATCGTCGCTGTAGTGAGTCGTATGCCACAAGCCCAGCCGGACGAGCCGTTGACCAGCCGGCGCCCTGCCGGCGGGAGACCCAGACGTCATCAGGGTCCTGTGTTCCACCGGCGTTCTCTGGATGGTTCTTCCTGTCGAGATACAGTTCGCCCTCCGCACCTTTCACCGGCAACGTCGTAGGCTGAAACTGATTGATGGCGTCTCCCATGCGTGACTTACTGCATGAAGTATCGACCTGCGCGGACATCACCGAGAGCATCAAGAGAAACGAAGCGGCAATGCCGAGAGCTCCGCCTTTCCATTCGGCGATGACGGACTTGATGACCTCCCAGCTGTAGCCACGGTACTGTAAGAATCGCACAAGCTTGTCCTCGGTCGTTCGGGCATCATCGGACGCAAGCATGCGCAGTTTCTTGCGAGCCACATGTCGTGCTGCATGCAATGCATCATCCGGCAAGGTTTCGGCTGCCATTGCTGAGTCGACAATGGCTTCACTCAGCCCCTTGCCCAGAAGTGCTCTTCGCAACATCGATGGGGAAAGGGGCTTGCGCTGCTTCGATGCATCAATGAAGCGTCGGGCGTAATCCGCATCATCGATCAAACGAAAATCCTTGAGCCACAGCATCACGTCCACCGATTCTTCGTCAGTGGCCTCGTGCTTGGATAGAAACCGCGCGATGTCCCGTTCGCTTCGCGGCTTGTAGGTCGCAAAACGATAGGCTTTTTGCCGAAGTACCATGCGTCGATCCTCACTCCGAAGACGGCGTTCCAGGTCTTCGGACATCGCCAGTCCCTTGCGCAAGCCTAACGACAGAGCGACGTCGATCGGGCAAGCGGCAAAGAACACATCGTCGACATAGACCGAACAGCGTCCGGCGTTCTTCACATTACGGCGGATGGACGTGATCACGCCCATGCGTCACTTCTTGCCGTTCGACGCGATCGTGCTTGGCAGGTGCAGTGCCTGACGCACGGCAGCGTCGAGTGCAGCATACAGTGGGGCATTCTCTGTAAGGAGCTTACGCATACCGTCACGGCCTTGAACGCGTTCTTCGTTGAAGGAGAACCACGAACCTGACTTGGTGATGATTCCCGTTTCGACGGCCACATCGATCATGTCGCCAAGACGCGAGATGCCCTCGTTGTACATGATGTCGAACTCTGCCTCACGAAACGGCGGGGCGACCTTGTTCTTGACCACCTTGGCCCGTACACGGTTGCCAACGATATCCTGTCCATCCTTGATGACGTCCTTACGGCGCACATCGATGCGCAGTGACGCGTAGTACTTGAGGGCGTTACCGCCGGTGGTCGTCTCGGGATTACCGTAGATGACGCCGATCTTTGAGCGCAACTGGTTGGTAAAGATCACTGTCGTGTTCGACCGTCCGATGGCAGCATTGAGCTTGCGCATGGCCTGACTCATGAGGCGGGCCTGCGAGCCCATCTGCGCATCGCCCATGTCGCCCTCGATCTCCACACGCGGCGTCAATGCGGCCACGGAGTCCACCACGACCACATCGATGGCACCCGAGCGAACGAGTGTTTCGACGATCTCGAGGGCCTGCTCACCAAACTCCGGTTGCGACAGAAGCAGATTGTTGAGGTCCACGCCGAGGCGCTGTGCGTACTTGACATCAAGTGCATGCTCGGTATCGACGAATGCTGCCAAGCCCCCTGCCTTTTGTGCCTCGGCGATCACTTGAAGACAGACCGTGGTTTTGCCAGAGGATTCCGGACCGTAGATCTCGACGATCCGGCCGCGCGGAACACCACCAATGCCGATCGCCGCATCAAGTGACAAGCAGCCCGTGGAGATCGCGTCGATCTCGACCGATGAGGTGTCACTCAAGCGCATGATGGAGCCCTTACCGAATTGCTTTTCGATCTGCTCCATGGCCAGCTGTGCGGCCTTTACCTTGGCATCGGCTGGCTTCGCGGCCGCCGTTGACGTTTCCTTTGCATCCTTGGATGCCTTTGCTTCTGCACTCATGATGGTGTCCATTGATATTGTCGTGGAAGAAATGCGTCGTTACGGTCTATGAGCGGCATGGCATCCGGAACGTGACAGGGGGCTTGCCGTTCGACCACGCGACGCATTACAGAGGGCGCAAATTACGGGCGGTCATCGGCCCGAGGCAGGCGAGTTATCAACACCGACGCGTCACGTTTCGAGGGCTTCATGGCACAGAGAATCGCCTATGCAGCGCCTTCCACTGGTGATGCCCGTTGTGATGATGGTGAGCTCGACGTGGCTTGTCTTGTCACTCGGACTCGAGGGGACGATTTCACTGTCCCTGGCCGGCGTATTGCTCTGTTTGGGCCTATTGGCCTTGCGCCTGCGCCTGCAAGCCACGTCGATCGTTTGGACATCCATGGCTCTGGGAGCCTGCTCGGCAAGCGTCATCACCGATGAACTCGGTGTGGCGGCTGGAGGCTCTTCGGGTCCCTGCGCGAGGGTGTACTCGAGCCCCGCCCGCTGTGACGGTGTCGTGGAGCAGGTGATCCGTCGTGGACCCAACCGGATCCGCTACGTTTTGAGCGCGGAGGTCGATGCCCAATGCGCGCCGTGCACGCATGCTCGGGTGTTGGTCACCGAAAAGGGGGCTGACAGCACGATATACGTTGGACGTCGACGGAGTGTGACGGGACTGCTTCGGCGTCCGCGCCATCCAACACTTCCGGGAGAGTTCTCTGAACCGGACCATCTGCGATCGATCGGGGTGGCATTTCTGCTCGAGCGTGGAAGGGGATTCGACGCGGGCCCGCCGTCGGATGCGACAATATGGCTCTGCCGGGCGCGGCAGATGATGGTCAGGAGGCTTGAATCATGTCTTCCGGCTGACGTCTCGGCCATTGCCGTGGCACTGGTGATCGGCGATAGGTCGCGCATCGATGTCGAATCCGTGCGTGCATACCGGCTCAGCGGCACGGCGCATATCTTCTCGGTGAGCGGTTCGCATGTTGCCATCGTTACATGGCTGGTGATGCTTCTGATTGGCGTTCGTCCCAACATGGTGCTCATGCTGCTGGGCATCGGCTCCGTAGCGCTGTACACGTTCCTGAGCGGCAGCGAGCCCCCTGCCGTCAGAAGCGCCATCATGGGAATCGGAGCACTCATCGGTTCGCGTTGGGAACGGGACGTGAACCCGATCAATCACTTGATGCTCAGCATTCTGGTGATCATTGGTTTCGATCCCACGTCGATTGTCAGCGGTGGATTTCTACTGTCGGTGACGGCAACTCTAGCCATGATCATTCTGGTTCCGCCGTGTCGGCGCTTGCTGCACATGCTCGTCATCAAGAGACGTCCATCAGCGAGCCTCGTGGTGGATGCCGTGGCCGTCACCTGGGGGGCGACCGTCGGCGTCACGATCCCGTCGGCAGTCCTGTTCGGGTCCGTCAGTCTGCTGGCGTTGTTGGCAAACCTCGTGGTCGTTCCTCTGATGAGTGGATCCCTCGTGTTGGGACTTGGGCTGGCTCTGATGCCACTGCCAGTGGTGGAGAATGCCCTGGGCTGGTGGCTGACCGTGCTGGTGCGTTCTGCCGATGTGGTGGCAACCGTCGCAGCACTCGACCTGACGCGAGGAATGAATGTCGTTAGTGTTATCTGGCTCAGTGTCATCGTCACGCTTGGCCTGTGTTGGCCATTGGCGGCCCGAAGCTGGCCGGGCTTCATGGTCAGGTGCGTGGGTGCCGTGCTGATGGTGACCATCGTGCTCATGACCCTGCGCGACCATGGACGGCGCGATTTGCCTGCACACATCACTGAACGCCCGGCCGGACTCATCGTCACCGGCCAAAGACAAGGACGTACCATCGTGGCATTCATCGGTGCCCCTGCCGGACCGATCGATCATGCCGCACGGAACTGGACACTGGAGAAACGACCCGACGCCGTCGTAGGTTTGGGCCTCTGGGGCCGTCGCATGAAGGGGGCTCTTACGGCACCACCTGATACCACACGACCATGATCGCACTGATACCTGCTGTTGACCATCCGGACGTGATCTCGGGAATGAGCATCGTTGACACGTCGGTGCTTCCATGGCCGGGCGCAACGTTCTCCGTGTCTGACTCGGCAGATGCTGTCCGCGTCGAGCGTTCATTTGAGCTTCTCTCAGCTCACGTAGGATGGAGCCGAACCATGATCGCAACCGTCAACCAGGTTCATGGGGCAGATATTGTCGATGTCAGACACGCTGACGACATCGCAGAGCTTCGCCGAAGACCTGCCGACGGTCTTTACACGACCACCCGCGGAATCTTGCTGGGCGTCAAGCTTGCGGATTGCTGCGGTGTGCTCACACACGACCCGGTGCGTGGCGCGATTGCCGCCGTCCACAGCGGATGGCGTGGAACTGCCGCCAATATCAGCGGTAGGATGATCGAACGTCTTCTCCGTGACGTCGGATGCGAGGTCAAGAACATCCGTGCATGGCTCTCGCCATGCGCTTCCGGCAGTGCCTATGAGGTGGGCCGCGACGTGGCCGATGTCCTCGGCGAATTCTGCACCCCAGTGCCGGATTCCGTGAGTCAAGACATGCGTCAGTCGACGCCGAAGTGGTACTTCGACAATCATCAAGCGATCATTCATCAGCTCACAGAGCTGGGTGTGTCGGAGGGCAACATCACGGTCGATCGATCGTGTACCATCGGCAACACGCGCTATCATTCATTCAGGCGCGATGGCAGTCGATCCGGTAGGATGCTGGCGTTCATCGGGATGCACGAAAAACCGTAGTTTTGCACCACATTTCTCACCTTGAAAGTCCTTCGACCATGATGTCGATGAACAGCGCTTACGTTGACGAACTGTACTTCGAGTACCTCAGAGACCCATCGTCCGTATCGCCCGAATGGCAAAACTTCTTTGCCAGCTACACACCCGAAGCACCCGTACCAACGGCAGTCGTCAATGGCACGTCTGCACCCACGCCGGCACCACGTTCTACACCAGTGGTCGTCGCTCCAAGTGCGCCGACTCTTGCAGCCACAACGGGCACACGCATTCCGCCCATGGTTGCCGGTGATGAGATCGTTCCGTTGTCTTCGATCGGCGGTAAGATCGCGCAGAACATGGAAGCCTCGCTCGGCGTGCCAACGGCCACGAGTGTGCGAAACATCCCCGTCAAAGCGCTCGAAGAGAACCGCCGCATTGCCAACACGTTCCTTGCTCGGAAGCGTCGCAACAAGTTGTCGTTCACGCACATCCTTGGCTGGGCCATCATCCGCGCCGCCGAGAGATATCCGAACATGAAGAACTCGTACGGCGTCCAAGATGGTACGCCGGTACGCATTGAGCGTGGCGGGATCAATCTTGGACTTGCCGTCGATACCACGCGAAAGGATGGATCGCGAATCCTGCTTGTACCGAGCATCAAGAATGCTGAGCGCCTCAGCTTTGAAGAGTATGCTGCGGCCTATGATGACGTCATCAAGCGCGCCCGTACCAACAAACTCACGCCAGAGGAGCTCTCTGGGGCAAACATCACGCTCACCAATCCGGGTGGTATCGGCACGGTGATGTCCGTTCCCCGTTTGATGGAGGGACAAGGCACGATCGTGGCCGCCGGCGCGATCGAGTATCCGGCAGAGTTCCAGGCAATGATGCCGGATGTGCTTTCAACTCTTGCCATCTCCAAGGTCGTGACGATCACGTCGACGTATGACCATCGCGTGATCCAGGGTGCCGAGTCGGGCGAGTTCCTGCAATACATCCATCAGCTGTTGCTGGGAGAGCATCGATTCTACGAGCAGATCTTTGCCGCCATCAAGATCCCATTTGAGCCCATGCGCTGGATGCATGAAAAGGGGGCGAGCCCCTTTGCCCAGCCCGATACGCCGGAGGAGATCGACAAAGAAGGTCGAGTCGTTCAGCTCATCAATGCCTATCGTGTTCGCGGACACCTTCTTGCAGACGTTAACCCACTCGGACTCGAGGCATACTATTATCCTGAGCTCGATCCGGGGTATTACAACTTCACGATCTGGGACCTCGACCGGGAATTCGATACCGGAGGTCTGGGCGGCGTGAAACGCGCGACATTGCGCGATATCATCGACATGCTTCGCGATACGTACTGCGATCACATTGGCATCGAGTACATGTACATCCAGGATCCGGAACAAAAGAACTGGATCCGAGAGTACGTTGAGACAACACATCTCAAGACACGTCTCAGCCCCGAACAAAAGGTCGATACCTACCGCAAGCTTGTCCGTGCCGAAACTCTCGAGAACTTCCTACACACCAAGTTTCTTGGTGCAAAGCGATTCTCTCTTGAAGGGGGCGAAAGCGCTCTGATCATTCTTGACCAAATGCTGGCTGACGGTGCTCGGCGCGGGCTGGCCGCTTCGGTGCTCGGCATGGCGCACCGAGGACGTCTCAACGTGCTGGCGAACATGATGGGCAAGCCCCTTGAGAAGATCTTCAATGAGTTTGAAGGAAAGATCGATCCGGATTCCTACCAAGGATCGGGCGACGTGAAGTATCACCTCGGCGCCAAGGGTACCTACGTGGCCTCCGATGGCTCGTCGTTATCACTCGTCTTGGCTCCGAACCCGAGCCACCTCGAAGCCGTCAACCCGGTTGTCGAGGGGATGGCCCGAGCACTCGATGATGAGATCGGTGACGAGACCTACCGACGCGTCATGCCGGTGTTGATCCACGGCGATGCTGCCTTTGCCGGACAGGGTGTCGTGCCCGAAACGCTGAACATGGCCCGACTACGCGGCTATGCCACCGGCGGTACGATGCACATAGTGATCAATAACCAGATCGGGTTCACGACGTCGCCCGAAGACTCGCGTTCGTCCCCATACTGCACCGGCATTGCCAAGCTTCTGCAGGTGCCGATCCTGCATGTCGATGGCAACGATCCTGAGGCTTGCCGCGCAGCGGCACAGTTTGCCTTTGCCTACAGGGAACGCTTCGGCGATGATGTGGTCATCGACATGTTGTGCTATCGCAAGTATGGTCATAACGAGCAGGATGATCCGACGGCCACACAGCCGCTGCTGTACAAGAAGATCAAGAATATTTCGACCGTCCGGAAGGTGTACGAAGAGCGGCTCATCAGTGAAGGTGTTGCTAATGCGGATGCGCTCACACAGGTCTCCTCTGAGGAACTCGCCAGACTCAATGTCGCCTATGACAATCGTGCCAGTGCACTGCCGGCTCCGGTCTCGCACGACCACGTCGATATGTTCGCACACGTCGATACGGCAGTTGCCCATTCGGAACTTCACGCCATCGCCGAAGTGATCTGCTCGGTGCCCGAAGGCTTTACGATCCACTCGAAGGTGAAAGCAGAAGCCGATAAGCGTAAGGCATCATTCGATCAGGGCGTGGTGCAGTGGGGAATGGCCGAGGCTCTGGCCTTTGGTTCGTTGCTCCGGCAGGGACATGTTGTCCGCATCACCGGGCAGGACTCGGGTCGTGGAACGTTCAATCACCGTCAGGCAGTGCATCGCGACGGCGTCACCGAGGAACGGCATGTTCCACTGAATGAGCTGGGCGCTCCGCAGAAGTTGCACATCTACGATTCTCCGCTGTCGGAGTATGCCGTGTTAGGATACGAATACGGCTATAGCACGATCGCAAAGAATGGTTTGACGATCTGGGAAGCGCAGTTCGGTGACTTTGCCAACGGAGCACAGATCGTTTTCGATCAGTTCATCTCAAGTGCAGAAGAAAAGTGGCAACAACGCAGCAACGTCACCGTACTGCTGCCACATGGTTACGACGGACAAGGTCCCGAGCACTCGAGTGCGCGCTTGGAGCGCTTCCTGCAGCTGTGCGCTCAGGACAACATGATCGTGTGCAACTTCACGTCACCGGCGAATTACTTCCATGCGCTGCGTCGTCAGGTAAAGGCAGCTTGGCGCAAGCCCCTTATCGTCATGACGCCGAAAGGATACCTGCGCATCTTCCAATCCGATGTCAATGAACTTGTCAACGGATCCTACCGAGAGATCATTGACGATCAATCGGTCGATGCGTCGGCGGTCCGCCGCGTGGTCATCACAACCGGTAAGATCCACAACGAGCTTGCCAAGAAACGCCAGGAAGCCGGTCGCACCGATGTCGCTTTGGTGAGACTCGAGCAGATCCATCCGTTCAACTCGGCGACCATGGCATCCGTTCTTGCGCGCTACGGTAACGCCACGGACGTGGTGTGGTGCCAGGAAGAGCCCAAGAACATGGGTGCCTGGATGTTTGTTCAGCCTCACCTGCTTGACGTTCTGGCTCCTGGGCAGAAGCTGTCATACGTCGGACGTGACGCCGCTGCGAGTCCCGCGACCGGCTCAGCGAAGAAGCATGAGATTGAGCAGGCAGCGGTGATCAACAGGGCGATCGAGGGCTGAGGGGGAAAGCGACTTTCGCAGACAGCACTGCACTTTAGTAGTGCGGAGCTGAGGTTGGTTCGCAGTAGATCGCGCCTTGAAGGTTCGACAGTTTTCGCTTGCCCGGCGATGTCGTATCGGTTGTGAGGATGTAGGTAGAGACCCTCGACACAACGAGCGTTGCTCGGCGTGTACCATTGCGGCTGTATACCGTCAATGGCGGCAGTGTCGTGTCGCCCTTTCCCGATCTGCTCAGCAGCTCCGGGATGTTGAATCGCAGTGTGTCGTTGAACCCGAAGTGGATGACGCGGAGCATACCCTCATCATCGACATCAAGGCTGGCCTCATGTGAACGGAGCGGTTCTTCGATGTACGAGAACGTGGTCATCCACCGGTCGACCGTGCTGTATGTGGCGATGCCGACCAGCCTGCTCGGTCCAGGCGGCATTCCGCCGGCGTCTTGAAGTTCCTCTTTGGCGATGACCTTGGGATGCGATGCCACCCATCGGGCAACCACAGTGTTGATGCCGAACGGTCCCACGGAAGTGACCGAAAAGACGACCAGTGCCACGAGCGCCGGAATGCGAGGATCGCGCGAGCGAAGCACAAGGCTTGTGACGATCGTGATGACTGCTATGGACTCGAGCACGCCGAGGGTAAAGGTGTACCGATCGATACCGTCGATCGTGATCTTCGCCCAGAGCGACCACGCACCCATGAGCAGAAGCGGAAGCAGCAAAGGATAAAGCCAGCGGTGGATGAACTGCCAAAGTGGTAACGCATCATTGCGCAGTGGCCAGGTCAGAAGTGATGCAAGGATCGAAACTCCGGAGAGGATCACGCCGTAGAGGATCATATCCTCGGATATCTGCGTGCTAAGCAGTTTGACCGCATATCCGTAGAGGATCAGCGTGAAGACGGCGATCAAGGGGGCGAGCACATACTTGACGAAAGCCAGCGTGATCTTCGGAACGTCTGGCTTCGTACTGAGTCGTTCTTCCGATGACATGCCGCTTAGGAAGAACAACGTCATGAAGAGCGAATAGCCAAAGCTCGTCAGGTACACCTCGAACCATGACCATGTGAGCCAGCCGAAGAGAATTCGCACCGCACCAACAGCCAACGTCAGACCACTCAGCAACAGACCGGTAAACAGATGTGCAACGATGATGCGACCGAACATTGTGGTGCTACCGATCCAAAAGCGATCGGCCGACGTGTAGGTCATCCATGAAACTGCCACCAACAGGTGAGCCGCTACGACCAGATATGCATACTCGACAATGCCGGAGACATCATCGAAGTTCAGACTCTGAGCATGCCAGATACCAGCTGCCGCAACACCTGCAGTGATGACCACGGCCGTGGCAACGTTGATGCGTCCGGACCTGCGGACGATCGTGCTTGCGATCGAGGCACAGAGGGCCAGAATCAGTCCCAAGCCGGTTCGCAGCGCGCTACGGCGAATGTCATCACCACCCTCGGCACTGAGACCAAAACTGATGGCCATGGCCAGACCGATCACGCTCTCGGTTGGGAAGTCGCGGATCGTACGAACGAGCGTTGCTGCGAGATCCCGCCAAAAGACGGACGTGAGAATTGCAGACATGGAAGGACCCTCCAGTATTCAGGCCGTCAACATAGCACCGAAACGGAGACCGCGCACTGCGACAGTCATCGTTGTGCAACCGAGTACTGCCATCGATTCGGCAAGGATCACAGCGCCCATCGGAACAATGTCAGCGCGGCGCTCATGCAGGCCGGGGATGGAGCGAAGCTCATCAAGGGTGAGACTGCAGAGCCATGAGCCGAGCTCAGCGATCCGAGAATGCGAAAGCTGATATCCGTCGAGAACGTCGGCTCGATATGAGGGCTGTTTGGCATCGATCATCGCCAGAGCGGTGGGCGTGCCGGCCACACCGGTACATGTGCTGCTCACACCGTGAAGGTCACGTCGATCGCGCAAGAGAGATCGTACCACGTGCCGTGCCTCATCCATCGCGTCAGGCTGCACGGGACGAATCCGGGCAAACTGCTCGGTGAACTTCACTGCTCCGATGGGAATGCTCTGAGCAGTTGAGACCACACCATCGCGACCTGCTGCATACTCCGTAGAGCCCCCTCCAATATCGATCACAAGTTCTGTCGTCTGCCGGTTGCCAACCGCCCCCAGAAAGGTCAGCCTGGCCTCGGTGCCGCCGTCGATGATCTCGATCGGGTATCCGACGATGCCCTCAAGAATGCGCCGCACGTCGGAACCGTTGCGAGCCTCGCGCATGGCGCTCGTGGCAACAATGCGCACACGCTCGGGCTTGACAACGTTCAGGTGCGATGCGAAGGTCTGCATCGAATCGATGGCGCGCAGGATCGATGATTCGCTGATCGAACCCGATTCCATGAGGCCTTCTCCCAGACGCGGCAAGGTGTGCACGTCCTCAAGAACATCGATCGACCCGTCTGCAGACACATCGGCGATGACCATCAGCGCGGTGTTGGTGCCGATGTCGATGCCGGCGCGGATCATCGCGACAGATGCATGCGAATGGCTGCCACGACGTCACGAGCAGCTGAGACGATGTTGGTGCCCGGACCAAAGATCGCTTTGACGCCGGCAGCTGTGAGGGCATCGTAGTCCTTTGGCGGTATGACGCCACCGGCGATGACGATGATCTCCTTGGCGTTCTCGCTTTCGAGGGCCGCGATCAGCTGCGGGATCAGCGTCAGGTGTCCGGCCGCCTGCGACGAGACACCGACGACGTGCACATCGTTGTCAGCAGCTTGGCGGGCTACCTCTTCCGGAGTGGCGAACAAGGGGCCGATGTCGACGTCGAAGCCAATGTCGGCAAACGACGTGGCGATGACCTTTGCGCCACGGTCATGGCCGTCCTGACCCAGTTTCGCCACCAGGATGCGGGGACGTCGGCCGAAGTCGCGTTCGAAATCTTCCACGTCCTTGCGTGCCTGCGCATAGACGGGATCGTGCTCATACTGAGCTCCGTAGATACCTTCGATCGTCATGGTATGTGCCTCGTAGCGCGTGAAGACTCGTGCCATGGCCTCTGAGATCTCGCCAACGGTGGCCCGCGCGCGGGCTGCCACGATGGCCAACTCCAGCAAGTTGCCCGTACCGGCTTTGCATGCCTCTGTCATTGCCTCGAGTGCGCGTTCGACGTCCTGCGCAGAGCGCCTGGATTTGATCGCCTCCAGCCGGGCGATCTGTGAGTTCCGTACGGCGGTGTTGTCGATGTTCAGGACGTCGATCTCGGGCTCGTCCTCGAGCTGATAGGCGTTGACGCCCACGATCACTTCTTTGCCTTGGTCGATCAATGCCTGGCGTCGTGCTGCGGATTCCTCGATGCGCATCTTTGGGATGCCGGCCGTGATGGCCTTGGTCATACCCCCGAACGACTCCACCTCGTTGATGATCGTAGCGGCCTCACGGACGAGCGAATGCGTCAAGTGCTCAACGTAGTAGGAGCCCCCTAACGGGTCGACAACATCGGTCACACGCGACTCTTCGGCAATGATCAGTTGCGTGTTGCGGGCCACGCGAGCTGATTGCTGAGTTGGAAGTCCGAGGGCTTCATCATAAGAGTTCGTGTGAAGCGACTGCGTCCCACCGAGCACGGCGGCCATGGCTTCAATGGTGGTGCGGACGATGTTGTTGTAGGGATCCTGAGCAGCCAGTGACCAACCGGACGTCTGACAGTGCGTGCGCAGCAGGAGCGACTCTTCCTTTGAGGGGGCGAACTGCTGCATCGCCGTTGACCACAACACCCGGGCAGCACGAAGTTTGGCGACTTCCATGAAGAAGTTCATGCCAATGCCGAAGAAGAAGGACAAGCGCGGTGCAAACGCGTCCACGTGCATGCCTCGCGAGAGCGCTGCGCGCACATACTCCAGACCGTCGGCGATCGTGTAGGCCAGCTCCTGCACGGCCGTAGCGCCGGCTTCGTGCATGTGGTAGCCGCTGATCGAGATCGAGTTGAAGCGCGGCATTGCCTTGCTGGTGTGCTCGATGATGTCCGCAACGATCCGCATCGAAGGTTCGGGCGGATAGATGTACGTGTTGCGGACCATGAACTCCTTGAGGATGTCGTTCTGAATGGTACCCGAGAGCTTGGCCTGCTCGACCCCTTGTTCTTCGGCAGCCACAATGAACATGGCAAGGATCGGAATCACCGCGCCGTTCATGGTCATCGACACGCTCATCGTCTCGAGGGGGATGCCATCGAAGAGGATCTTCATGTCCTCGACTGAGTCGATCGCTACGCCGGCTTTGCCGACATCGCCAACCACGCGCGGATGATCACTGTCGTAGCCACGATGTGTTGCCAGATCGAACGCCACGGAAAGACCCTTCTGTCCGGCCGCAAGAGCCTTTCGGTAGAACGCGTTGGATTCCTCAGCCGTTGAAAACCCCGCGTACTGCCGGATGGTCCACGGACGATTGGTGTACATCGTTGCATACGGACCCCGCAGGTAGGGGAATACACCGGGAAGAGATCCAACGTGCTGGAGACCTTCGAGATCGGCGGCGCAATAGAGGGGCTTGACGTCGAATCCTTCTGCAGAACGGCGGGTCAGCGCCTCAAGGGGCTTTCCCTTCAGCTCCTTGGTTGCCAGCTGTTGCCATATCGAGAGGTCGTTGTGCATTGTTTTCACCGTGGTGGTAGAAACACAAAAATACGCCGTCACTCATCGATATGGGGTGGTCAGGTAGCGCTGTGCCTCGGCGTGTGAGCCATTGTTATCGGACCACGACAGAATCTTCTTGTATTGCTTGATGGCCAGATCGCGCTTTCCTTGCAGATCGTAGATCTGACCGACCTTCAGGTTGGTCTTGATGATGAAGCCTGATGCATCTTCGTCGATCTTTCGACAGGCCTCGTCGCACTTATAGAAGTATGTGAGTGCCTTGTCCAGATCGCCCCGTATCATGAGTGATACGCCCACGTAATAGAGGGCCTCTCGAGCGGCATTGCGATGATATCCGGGCCACTTATCGAGGCAACGGTTGAGCACATCGCGCCAGACTGCTGCCGCCGAATCGATCGGACCCAGGGATACTAGGCATCGACCATAGGCACGGTGAAATGCGGGATTGCGGGGGTAGGATCTGTGGAGGTCACGGGCAAACTCGATAGCCTCGAGAGCATTCTTTTCGAAATCGAAGTATGCCTGAACGAGAACCACCTTTGCTTCGACTGCCGCGTATCGTGCCTGACGCGCCGCGGCCTTGAGCTGTGCAAGACCAATGATCTTGTCGCCCTTTGGAAGAAAGATCATCACGGGCTTCAGTGCCGGGTATTTTTCCGGCAGGACAGCTGCCCAGTAGTTGTAGAGTCCAGTGCCGAGCAGAATGTCGTGATTCCCGGGTGCGATCTTTTGGCAGTCGTTCAAGATTCCAAGAGCCACGCGTCCATCTTCTGCGGCACTGAGCATGTTGTTGCGCGTGGCGTTGTACCGTCCTCTATAGCCCAATGCGCCCCCTTTGAAAAAGAGAGATGCGATGTCCTTTGGACTTGCTGCCAGGTTGGCGTCGCAGACCGAGATGACCTTGTCGAGTTTGGCAAGAAAGCGAGCTTCGACGCTTGGGCTGGTCTGTCCGATCGTCATCTTCCACCATTCGATCATCGCGTCGAGAAAGTACCCTGCCGGATGCGTCGGATACCGGCGAATGACCTCGTCGAATACATCTTGGGCTTGTTCGAACTCGACATTATACACATGCCGCGTCCCGAGCTGAACCAGCGAGTCAGCCTCGGTTGACATGGCAACCCACTGAGCATGCATGTGCGTGCTCGCAACCAGAAGAGTCAGAATCAGAACTATTCGGTGCTTCATGACTGTGTTATGGAGTGGGGGATGGTGACGGGAGAATGTCTGGTTGAAAATGCGTCGCGATACCGAGCTGCCATGATGTATGGGTCGGGCCGTGAGATATGACGAAGAAAGGGAAAAGAAATGATGATGACCAATGTGGCAAGGGGGCTTGCTTCGATTCCGTAAGCGCCGGGAAACAACGTCGTGGTCAACGATGACTCGTCCGTCACCAGTGTGAACCATGACAGGCCCATTTCCGATCCAACAAAGCCACTGACGGTTCCGAAGAAGAGTGCCACGAGCAGATTCCACGTTGCGTGGCACCCGACGGCCGTCCAGATAGAGCCCGATCGTACGGTTGTGACACCGAATGCGAGGCCGATCAATACGGTGTTGAGTGTGCTCAGAAGGCCAGCATCAGGATTGCTCAGATGGATGAGACCAAACACCAGGCTTGTCACAATCACGCCGGTCACTGAACCAAAACGCTCGGACACGATCGAGAGCATGCCCGCACGAAAGACAAGTTCTTCGCCGGTGGACAAGGCAATGCTGAAAGCAAGGCTGTAACGTCCTAAGCTGAGTTGACTCTCGACAAGTCGAGCTCCAAGAGCCACTGCCACCAATCCGACGGCAGCGATCATCGCCGTTGCCCACAGCACACCTCCGACGAACAGACGAGGCGATCGCGATGTCGGAATCAGTCCCGATGCCATTGTCGAATGTCCACCAATATGACGGTGCTCGAGAAGGATCATCGAACCGAGAGCGGTCAAACCAATAAGTGCGCACATTATCCCGGACAGATGATATGGGTCCCATGGGTGGAGTAGTTCCGAAACCATGAACATTCCGTACATGAGCGGAGTTGCTGTTTCGACGATGACCACGAGCACGAGCAAACGCACCACCCAGTGCCGCGTCCAGGACTGTGTAGATCCGTTCAGTGTAAACTCATTGTTCATCGACAACGGTTACCTGCCTGCCATGATGATGAGAAGGGCAAGGGCCGATGGAATGCAGGCGATGGCAGAAGAAAACCGTACTCGCATCAGCGCGGAGGTCAGTCCACACATGAGCAATAGCACTAATGCAGACGGTGATGCCCACGGTGTGGCGACGGCCACGAGAGCAAGCGAGGTGACGCCAACGCGCATCTTGACTCCAAAGCCCACACGGCGCATCCAGCGGTCGAGCACCCCAAAGAAGAGTGCCGAGATCATCATGGGCGGCAACGCAAAGATCATCTTGGCAGCGCCTGTCGTTCCGCTGTAGGTTGGGCTAACTGCCGACGACAGCAGCAGATACAGGAGAACGCCTATCGCAATGGTCAGCAGCGAGATCCACTGTGCCAATGCCATCGATACGAAGAGACAAAGCACCCCGATTGAAATCATCACGATCCATGCGATGACAAGTCGCGTCTCCCAACGCCGCATGAGCAAGTATCCAGATGCGATGTCCGATGTCATGCTCGTTCACAACCAAGAACGTTCAGGCAAGCGTTGTAGCGCTCTTCAGCGACTCGATATAGGCAAGGACGTGCTGCTTCATTGCCTCTTCGACTTCTTCATGTGCTTGCCCCTTGATCATATGTGCAAGTTGCGGGCAGTATGATGCGTAATCAGATTCACCACGACGACGGATGAGGACTTCGTAGTCTTGTGGGTCTGTGCTTTGTGGCTGTTTCATATACGTGTTGGAACAGTTGTTGGTGATGATCAGCGATATCGGTCGATCTTGGCCTGCAGATGAGTCCGCTTTGGATCCAGTTCAAGAGATTTCATCCAGGCCTCTGTGGCCAATGATGTCTCGCCACGAGCCTCAAGGATGTAGCCGAAGTGTTCGTAGTGGGTCGCGTTGCCGCCATGTATGATCGCAGCCTTTGCGGCTTCGATAGCTTGATCCAGTCGACCGAGGTGATAGAGGATCCACGCATAAGTGTCGAGGTATGCCGGATTTTCCGGTTCCGTCTCGAGGGACGTTCTCGACAGTGACAGGGCTCGCTCGAGATCGTTGCCACGAAGGCAGAGCGAGTATGCATAGTTGTTGCAGACGAACGAGTTTCTGGGATCGATCTGCAAGGCCCTCTCATAGCAGGCGTCGGAGCTATCGAGGTGACCGCGACGATCATACAGCCAGCCAAGCTGAGACCACGCGTCAACTTGAACGGGCGACATTTCGAGGATCTCGCGATAGATCCCAATGGCACGTTGATCCTGCCCTTGCTCATAGTGTATCGAGGCTTCGGCGTAGAGAAGTCTCAGGTCGGCGGAATACTTCCTCTGACCATTCTTGACATATCGAAGTGCTTGATAATGCATGTCGTTGAGCATGCAAAGCCGATATGCTTCGAGATAGGTCTCTACGATCGACTCAGGAGCAACGACTGCCGCATCAAGATGACGAATCATGCGAGATGTATCCCGCACCTGGCTGGCCACGGCCGCAGACAGGCACATCACAGGCCATGATGATAAGTGGACCAGAAACGATGCGTCAATGAACTCCGTGGTTTGGTCCGCGTACATACCCGTGACCAGTGTATCCTCGTGTAGCGCCGATAGTGCTGCAAGCCATACTCGGGCAGATCCCTTAAGCTCAGGATCACGGTCCGTCCAGCGGCCGAGCAGATCTTTGAGCTCATCAAACATTCCTTGGCGCACGTACCCAAAAGCGAGATTGATCGCTATCTGAGCGTCTGCAGGATCGATCTCTGCCGCACGCCGGAAGGTCTTGATCAGGCCGACGTCATCATTGAGTCGCTGATAGAGTTCTGCCAGACGCTCGAGTAGAAAGAGGTCGGACTTTGACTCAATGAGTTGTTCATAGAGCTCAATCGCACGGCGAGCATTGCGAGGTTCGTACAACCGTGCCAGTGTCTGTATGTGACGCCGTGTCGGCTTCAGAGAGAGGATCTGTTCGTAGGCAAGAAGCCCCTCGTCATAACGGCCACGCTGTACTTCGATCTCGGCAAGGAGTTCCCAGCTATCGGTCGATTCCTTGTTGCGGCCAAGTGCCATCGTCACGTATTCATGGGCGATCTCGAGCTTGCCAAGCTCCACATAGCTGCGAGCGATCGCCGCCAAGCATGTCGATGTGGTGTCGAAACGCAAGGCCTGCTGAAACTCCAAAATGGCCTCGGCAGCTCTGCCACCTTGCAGCTGCAGGGTCGTACCATTGATGAAGTACTCCTTTGCTTTCCGAACTGAATCAGCCCGGGAAGTTGCCGTGCCGCGCTGCGCTTCGGCAGTCGGTGCAAACGCTGCACAGGCAAGCGTAACGATTAGGAAGGCGATGCCACTGTGGGCATACGGTCGCCGATATATGCGCGTGTGATTCACTGTTGCGTTGACGTCAGAGACGGCAAGTTATGACAGGATATCAACGAAAAAAGGCCGCATGGGCGACCTTTCAGGGAGCTGAACAACGAGCGGGATTACTTGGCGGCACGCTTGCGCATGGCCGTGTAGCCGACCTTGTCAAGCGTCTTCAAAGCACTGGCCGTGATCTTGACCGTTACCCAACGGCCTTCTTCAGGCACCCATACGCGCTTCTTTTGGATGTTGGGCATAAAGCGCCGACGCGTCTTGTTGTTTGCGTGCGACACATTGTTGCCGTACATCACACCTACACCCGTGAGTTCACAGCGACGAGCCATGATTGGACTCCATTTCCTGACAGTTACGTAAACAAGACCGGCAAATTACCGGATGTTGTCCACATAAGCAAGTATCATGCCATGATCCGCACCGTTGGGGCCGGAAAAGCCCTAATTTCGTTGTTCGGTTTGAACTCAACGACACCATCTGAGGCCCCTGCCAACCGTCCCGTGCGCACAAAGACCATCTCGGTCAGGGGAGCGCGCGTTCACAACCTCAAGAACGTGGATGTAGACGTTCCTCGAAATGCTCTGACCGTCATCACGGGTCCCTCAGGCAGCGGGAAGTCGTCACTGGCATTTGATACGATCTATGCCGAGGGCCAGCGTCGATTCGTTGAGTCCCTCAGCGCGTATGCACGCCAGTTCTTGGATCGCATGGACAAGCCTGACGTGGATACCATCACCGGGTTGCCCCCTGCCGTTGCCATTGAACAGCAGACGTTCACAAAGAATCCCCGATCGACGATCGGAACGACCACCGAAGTGTATGACTATCTGCGTCTGCTTTACGGTCGCATCGGTCAGGTCATCGACAAAGAAACCGGCGAAGTGATCCGAAAGGATACGCCGCAGTCGGTCGTTGAGGATCTACTGAAGAATTCATTGGGCTCGCGGCTGTTCCTGTTGTTCGAGCTACCGAAGGAACATGCTACGCTTGACATTGTGCGTGAAAGCCTGTTGGCAAGGGGCTATTCACGCCTGCTCTTTGGCGCATCGACGCAGATGCAGGAGCTTGACGATGTCAGCGAGCTTCCCGGGCCGCACACGGAGGTCTTTGTCGTGGTCGACCGAATCGTCGTCCGGAACGATGACGAGACGATCACTCGGCTGACCGACTCGATCGAGCAGGCCTTCAACGCCGGCGGCGGACGGGTGATCCTGCGTGATATGGCAACCGGACGCGACCAGTATTTCTCCTCGCGATTCGAAAGCGCACAAAGCCGCACCACCTATGTCGAGCCGGAACCACGACTGTTTTCCTTCAACAGTCCGTTCGGAGCATGCCCCAAGTGTCAAGGCTTCGGCAGAAGCGTCGGTTTGGACATGAATCTTGTTGTGCCCGATCGTGGGCTTTCGATCCGTCGTGGTGCCATCCATCCGTTTCGTGGTGAGACATTCGGGATCCATCAACGGTATCTCGTGGCTGAGGCCGATTCAGTTGGACTACCGGTTGATAAACCCTTCAGTCAACTGACGTCCGACGAGATGTCACTCGTACGGAGCGGTTTTGGAAAGTTCATCGGCATTGACGGCTTCTTTCAGATGCTCGAGGATAAGTCCTACAAGACGCACTACCGCGTGATGTTGTCGCGGTATCGTGGGTTCACAACGTGCTCTGGATGCCAAGGCTCGAGACTGCGCACAGCAGCTCGGCAGGTGTTCGTTGGTGGGCAGAACATTCCGTCGGTCGTATCGATGACCCTGGAGCAGGCACGTCGGCATTTTGACGAGCTGCGTCTTACAGATCAAGAAATGGCCATAGCCGGTCAGGTGCTATCGGAGATCCGTCGGCGCCTCGGGCTTCTTTGTGAGATCGGTCTTGAGTATTTGACCCTGGATCGACTCTCGCATACTCTCTCGGGAGGAGAATCGCAGCGCATCAATCTGGCTTCCTCACTCGGCAGTGCATTGGTTGGCACGTTGTACGTGCTCGACGAGCCAAGCATCGGTCTTCATCCGCGTGACACGGGCCGACTTCTGAACATTCTTCAGCGGCTCAAGGGGCTTGGCAATACCGTCATCGTGGTCGAACACGATCTCGACGTCATCCGTACCGCCGATCACGTCATCGACATCGGTCCTCGCGCGGGGGAGCATGGTGGGCAGGTGATGTTCAGCGGCAGCCTCAAGGACATGATGAACGAGGGCAGTTCGTTGACGGCCGAGTATCTACGCGGCCACCGCACGGTTGCGCCGAAGCAGTCTTTCCGCAGTGGAAGCGGACAAGAGATCGTCATCATCAAGCCCCTTCATAACAACCTGAAGGGCGACACGGTCAGGATCCCCCTCGGAACGATGTGTGTCGTGACTGGCGTGTCCGGATCGGGTAAGAGCTCACTTGTTCACGACGTGATCTATGCCGGAATTCAGCGAGCCTTCGGCACGTATTCGGGTGAAGCCGGACCGTGCCTAAGGATCGACGGTCTGGAGCATATCACCGGCGTCGAGATGGTCGACCAAAGCCCGATCGGTAGGTCCACTCGGTCGACACCCGCCACGTACGTCAAGGTCTTCGATCTCATCCGTGATGTGTACGCCTCGACACAGGTGGCAAAGCAGCTTGGCTGGAAGGCTGGGTACTTCTCGTTCAACGTGGCCGGCGGCCGCTGTGAAGCATGTGAGGGGGCTGGCTCGGTTGACATCGAGATGCAGTTCCTGCCTGATATCACGCTTCCGTGCGAGGCGTGCCAGGGTACTCGCTACAAGAGGGATGCACGGACCATCACCTATAACGGCAAGACGATCATCGACGTCCTAAACCTGACCGTCGATGAGGCGATGGTGCACTTTGTCGAGTATCCTAGGATCGTCAACAAGTTGAAGATCCTCAGCGACGTCGGACTTGGCTACGTGCGGCTCGGTCAGCCCTCGACGCAGCTCAGCGGGGGAGAGGCTCAGCGCGTCAAGCTTGCGGGGCACCTCGAAGCACAATCCGAGGGATCGCGTTTGTTCATCTTTGACGAGCCGACGACCGGTCTGCATGTTGATGATGTTTCGAAACTTCTGGTAGCCTTTGATCGGCTGGTTGACATGGGTCATACGCTCCTGATTATCGAGCACAACCTCCATGTGATCAGCTCTGCCGACTGGGTCATTGATGTTGGTCCGGAGGGTGGGGAACGCGGTGGTCGCATCGTTGCCGCCGGCACGCCCCATGCTGTCTCCAGCCATGCGACATCGCACACCGGAGCGGCACTGAAGGAGTTTTATACGCATCATGGTGGGGTTGCTGCCAAGCCCCCTAGTCGAGCCAGAAAGAGTTCCAAGAATGGTCATGCGTAAGATCATTCGTTTGGTCTCCACATACCTGCTCCCGGCGGTATTGCTGGTTCTAACGTCTAGGTATCTTCTCAGCGGAATGGGTGGGATTGACCGTTCGAAGATCGTTTCCGACATTCTGAGCGTAGATCCGTTCTGGATCCTTGCGTCGATCGTGACAGGTCTTCTTGCCCATGTCAGTCGTGCCATCCGCTGGCAAATCCTGCTGCGTCCGAGCGGAGTTGAGGTACCACTCAGCCCGGCCTTCAATGCCGTCATGATCGGTTATGCTGCCAACGCGTTGGTTCCGCGCTCGGGTGAAGTGGCTCGTCCGTTGGTTCTTGCGCAAAGAATCGGACTTGCCCCGGAGGCAGCTATTGGAAGCGTCGTGATAGAGCGGATGCTGGACGTGCTGTCTCTGCTTGGAGCGCTATTGTTGGTCATGACATACGGCCAAGATGAACTGACGACCACCATGATGCGCCTCCAGGGCAGTGCACCGTCGACCTTTGCAGCGGCCGATGCACGATCGACGCTTGTAAGTCTGGTGACGCTCTTGGGTGTGTTGATGGCTCTGATCATCCTGGTGCTCTTTACCCGGTGGGGTGAGACGATCATTGCAGCAACATTGGGCAGGATGCACGCGCGCTCAGCCGACGCGCTTGTAGGCGTGCTACAACGCCTTCGCAGGGGTTTTGACGCCATACGGCAGCCCCGACTGTTGGTACATATCGCGTTTCACACCGTTTTGATCTGGACGCTGTACGCCATCACGACATGGCTTACGCTGTTTTCAATGCCTTACGGAACTCTTGCGCATTCTTCTTTGTCAAGTGCGCTATTGCTCCTCGTGATCCTTGCTGTGTCCGTCACGATTGCTCCTACGCCCGGAGCGATCGGTGTGTATCACGTTGCCGGACAGATCGCCGTGGTCTCACTTTATGGAGCCACGGCATATGACGGCTTCGTGTTTGCCATGGTTTCATGGATCGCCAACCAAGGGGTAGCGCTCGCCGTTGGAGGCATCGCATGGATCATCGTGATGCGTTCGGGTGTTCGCGTTCGGTTATTTTCGCAAACATTACATCAGGAGAAAGGCACATCATGACGTCGGAAACAACACCTTCTTCGGTCCATACCACTGACGTGATCGTCATTGGTGCAGGGCCCTGTGGACTGTTCACCGTGTTTGAGGCCGGTCTGCTGAAGTGGAAGTGTCACCTCATCGATTACCTGCCGATCCCCGGCGGGCAGTGTGCCGAGATCTATCCCAAGAAGCCGATCTATGACATTCCCGGCTATCCATCTGTCTTGGCCGGTGATCTGGTTGACAATCTGATCAAGCAGGGAGCCCCGTTCCAACCGTCGTTCACACTGGGTGAGCGTGCCGAGGAACTCGTCAAGCTCGAAGACGGCTCCTTCCGCGTGACCACGACACGGGGAACGGTCATCCACGGCAAAACGGTGTTTCTGGCAGGGGGCTTGGGGTGCTTCGAGCCACGTAAGCCAGTCATCGAGACGCTTGCCGCGTTTGAAGACAAGGGCGTTGAGTATATCATCAAGGATCCGGAATTCTACCGTGGCAAGCGCGTCATCATCGGAGGCGGGGGAGACTCGGCACTCGATTGGACGATCGTGCTGGCAGACATCGCTTCGCACGTCACGCTCGTGCATCGGAGCGATCAGTTCAGGGCGGCGCCGGATAGCGTTTCCAAGGCACGTGACCTGGCTGCGCAAGGACGCATCGACATGATAACTGATGCTCAGGTGACCGCGCTGGCTGGGCAAGGGGCTCTTTCGAGCGTGACCATCACGCACAATGATGGTGCCACGGAAGACTTGACAGTTGACCACTTCATTCCACTCTTTGGACTGTCGCCCAAGTTGGGCCCCATCGCTCAATGGGGACTGTCGCTGGACAAGAACGCCGTCACGGTTGATCCGACCAACTACATGACCTCGATCGAGGGAATGTATGCCGTTGGAGATATCTGCGAGTATCCCAACAAGCTCAAGCTCATCCTGTCCGGTTTCCACGAGGCCGCGGTTGCCCTCAACCACGAGTACCAGCGTCAGCATCCTGAGAAGAAGCACGTCATCAAGTACACAACCGTTACTGGTGTACCATCAACCTGACGTCACACTTTTCATAACCCTGATCCAAATGAAAAGGCCGGTACGTCATAGACGTACCGGCCTTTGTCGTTGACGAGTCTATTGAGCTTACTCGACATCCCACCAAACGCGGTCGAAGATGGTCTTGTCGGCCGGCATGTTTGCGTTGTACAGGCGCTCTGCCTGAGCATACGGGAAGCGACGAGGAATACGAGACCCGGTCGTTGGCGACAGTGTCGGATGCCCCGTACGACGCCAGTCCGACCACGACTCTGGCTGCGTGTACATGGCGATGTACTTCTGCGTCATGATGTTCTCCAGCGTGAGCTTGTCTGCGCCTGGGTCGACCGTTGGCTGTGCCAGATAGGCCGTGATATCACCGGCAGACACGCCTGAACGCTGCAAGGAAGCCGTCACAGCTGCCACGTAGGCTGTGTGAGCAGCTGCGCTGTTGCCGAGGCGGTTGTTGGCTTCTGCCTCGATGAACTTCATTTCCGTGAAGGTCAGGAACGGGACTCGAGAACCGATTCCAGCATAGAACTCGTTCATACGAGAGGTGCCCGAGACTGCCCCGGTAGAATCAGCCACCGCATAGATCGGACCGCGTGGGTCCTTCAATGTTGTGATGAGCTCGGAGAGTTTCACACCGAAGGTCAGGTCACCGTCACGCTGCGTGATGAACTGATACCATGGGTTGGCTTCAGTCTCAAGTGCTCCGAATGTGAACTGGAAGTCCTCGGCATTCGAAGCAATGCCAGCGGCTGCGGCAGCCAAAGCGGCCGTCGAGGCAGCGGCACTGCGCTCGGCCAGGTGAATGGCCATGCGGGCCTTGAGCGAGTTGGCGGCCTTGACCCAGCTGGCCACCTTGCCGCCATACATGAGGTCGTCAGACCCTGGCTTGAGGTTGCTGGTGGCTGAGTTCAGGTTCTTGATCGCATCATCAAGCAGCGTATTGATGGCTGTGTAGATGCTCTCTTGTGAGTCGTACTTCGGCTGTGTCACACCAGCCCCCTTCATCGCTTCCGAGTAGGGGACGTCGCCAAAGAGGTCTGTCATGACGATCATGCCATAGGCCGTCAAGACTTGGAAGACACCCTGATAGTGCGGTGCTCCGTCATTCTTGGCCCGTTCGGTCATGATGGCAAGGTCGTTCAGAGGACCAGTGTACATGGTGTTCCATGCATTGTTGATGTCGCTCTCGGTGAACTGGTAGTTGTAGATACCGAGATGCTGACGGTCAACTCCGGTGTTCTGCTGATTCAGAACGCTCGTGTAGCGGCCGAAGTCCCCGCCCATCACGTACGCCATACCGGCCTGAATGGTGGGCAGAACAACCGTATAGGCGGCTGTTTCCGGCGTGTTGGGGTTGACGTTGATTGCTGGGTCGATCCAGTTGTCGCACGCCGTAAGGACGATGAGCAACGCACTGCAAAACCCAATGAGATATCGTTTCATAATCGTTGATTTCCTTGATTGTGGCATCGATATGTTGGGTTAGAATTGGAGGCTGAACGAGAGAACGTAGCTCTTTGTGCTTGGCATGTTGAAGTAATCCAGGCCTTGGCCGCTGCTTGCGCCCAGAAGGCTTGTTTCTGGATCAACTCCCTTGTATGCCGTGCTGAGCCACAAGTTACGTCCAGTGAAGGTGACGGTCAGACCGCTGAACGGCGTGGATTCCATCAGGCTCGTCGGAAGGGCATAGGAGAGTGTGAGCTCGCGCAAACGAACCCAGCTTGCGTCCTCAATGAAGTCTTCCGTGTTGCTGCCGAAGAAACCGTTGCCATTGCCGAGCGAGAGCCACGACTCACCATATGGTGCAGCGATGTCGTTCTGAGCTCCGTTCGAGGCCTTGACACCGTCAAACACCTTGGTACCCGTACGCTCTTCAGTGTCCTTGTGGGTACCGAAGAAGTACAGAGCTCCGCGTGTTCCATTCCACATCACACCACCCTGGCGAATGTCGAGTTGAGCCGACAGGGTGAGCCCCTTCCAAGAGATCGTGTTGCGGATACCCATGAGCCAGTCCGGATTGAAGCTTCCGAAGGCCTTTTCGTTTTCGTCCAGGATCGGATAACCGAAGTTGTCCGAGGTCGTATCGTCATCGATAAGAACCTGGTTTGCGTCATTACGCTTCCAGCCAAAGCCGAAGATCGAGCCGTATGGGAGACCCTTGACGGCGCGAACAGACGATCCAACAAAGCCGCCGAGGAAGATGTTGTCGACGCCCGGAGCCAGTTCGACAACTTCAACATTGTTCTTGGTGAAGTTCACCGTGACGTCCCAACGGAAGTCAGCTGTCATGATCGGCGTACCCGACAGGACGAGCTCGATACCATTGTTGCTGATAGAACCGGCATTCTTGAGCTGTGAGCTGTAGCCGGTCGATGTTGCGATCGGCACCGAGAAGATCTGGTCCTCACCAGTCTGATCATAGAAGGTCAGATCCATCGAGAGACGGTTGTCGAACAACGAGACGTCGAGTCCAAACTCAATCGATGTCGTGCTCTCTGGACGTAGGTCAGGAGCAGCGAGGTTGTCAGCCAGCGAGTAGCCAATGCGTCCACCGAATGGGAATGTTACCCCGTTTGTCCAGCCGTCACCGTATCCTGCCGAAACAAAGCCGGTATTCGTGCCGAAGATCGGTGCATCCTTACCGACCGATGCATAGTTACCGCGTACTTTCACGAACGAGATCACATCGCTCTTAAGATCGGGCATGAGTTCTGTCAGAACGGCCGAGACGGACAGCGATGGATAGAAGAATGAGTTGTTGGCTTCCGGAAGCGTTGTCGACCACTCATTGCGGCCCGTGAAGTTGAAGAAGAGAGCATTCTTGTAGTCGAAGCGAAGGTCCGTGTAATAGGCCATTGTTCGCTTGCGTGAGATACCCTGGTTGGCGATGCGTCCGGCGTAGTTGTTGATAGCACCGGGATTAGTAGGGTCGCCAACACCGTCAGCTTGGGCGTAATCGAAGTTAAAATTCGATGAATACATGTTCTGACCAACCAGTGCCTGCAGGTGGATATCATCGGTCAGATCCGTATTCCACGTCACGATGAGGTCCGACGTCAGATCGCTGAGCGTGTTGTTGTCCGTGAAGAGTCGTCCCGAAGGATACGCCCGGGAGTTCTTGGTGAACGTCTGCTTGCGATTATCGTTGTAATAGTCCAGACCGATGCGGTACATCACATCAAGACCCGGTGTGATTGACCAGTCGACTTGGGCATTACCAAAAAGGCGGTTGACCTCGTCAGTGAAGACGTTGTTGTTGACCGTCCAGAACGGATTATCGTAACCGACGCCGGCGCGGTAGGTGCGCTGCGTTCCGTCAGGGAAGCTGTAGGCAGCAGGATTGTCGACGGCATCGGCGCCGAAACCGTTCGAGTTGTCGAAGGTCTGTGGTGTTCGCAACAGGCTCAGCATAACACCCGAGACGTTCGAGCCCTGCTGGATACGCGTTCCACCTGAGTTGACGTAGTTGATGTTTGCCGAAGCTGTCACATTCTTGGCAACGGCAGAGCTGCTGCTGACCTTGAGGTTCTTCTTCGCCCAGGACGAGTTGGGGACAACACCGTCCGAGTTGAGGTTTGAGAACGAGACAAGGTAGGTCGCTGCCTGACTGCCGCCGGACATCGTCACCGTTTGATTCTGTGTCAGTCCTGTGCGGAAGAAGGCGTCGGCAGGGTTGACAGGAACGACTGGATCCTTTGCAGCAGGGTTGCTCTGTCCGACGATGGCGCCACGACGGTCCCATTTGTAAGCAGAGTTACCGTCAAATCGCAGGGTATCGATCAACGCGCCCCAAGCGCGGGAAGCACCGGAAGAGAATGCGTAGCGTCCACCGGCGCCTTGCGACCACTTGGACTGCATTTCAGGCAGCTTGTTGACTTGATCAAATGCCCATGAACCATCGACACTGATGTTGACCTTGCCATCAGATGCACGGCCCTTCTTGGTCGTGATGATGATGGCGCCACCAGCTGCACGAATACCGTACAGGGCTGTCGCGGCAGGTCCCTTCAAGACGGTCATGTTCTCGATCGAGTTCGGATCAAGATCCATGGCACGGTTCGAGTAGGCAACGCTACCCGTGGTTCCCTCGGAAGCAAGTTGTGAATTGTCGATCGGAATACCGTCAACGACGAAAAGGGGCTGGTTGTCACCGGTCAGCGATGACGAACCGCGAATGCGGATGTACGACGAGGCACCAGGAACGCCAGTCGAGTTGTTGACCTGCACACCGGCGACGCGCGATGCGAGGGCATTGACGACGTTCGTCTCACGGGCCGCGACGATCTGGTCTCCGCCAAGCTCCTGAGTTGAGTAGCCCAGAGACTTTTTCGAGCGCTCAAGGCCGATGGCCGTGACCACGACTTCCGACTGCCGTGAGTCATCGTTGTCGAGTACAACGTTGATGACGTTGTTCTCGCCAACGGTGATCTCGCGGGTCTTCTTTCCGACAAGTTTGAAGACCAGGGTCGCACCATCTGCGGCCTTGATCGTATAGGTGCCATTGTTCCGAGAGAACGTACCCGTCTTCGTTCCCTTGACTTGAATGACAGCCCCCGAAAGCGCCATACCATCACCATCAGTGACGGTACCGGTGATTGTTCGGTCCTGAGCCGTTGCCACAAATACTGTGGCAAGGATGACCGCAAAGAGGTAGAAAACTCGTTTCATACTCCTGCACGAAAAAGTGGAAGAAAAATGTCTTCTGTGTGACTTCACGTCGTCGATCATTCTCACCATCAAACGGGACAATAACCCTCCGGTTACGATTCTTCCATGCTCACGCCACCTCTGGCGTTTTCCCCCTTGGCCCCGTCACGTGGTGCTGACGATGGCGACTCCCGTACGTTCCTAATTGTGGCCCCGTATCGCAGTAGATTCACCCCTGAGTCATATTGCGATTGCATAAAGTAACAAAAAGAAAAACCGTTGCCAGCAAAGTTGATGACAACGGTTGTAAAAGTTATCCACGGCAATCTGCGCAGTCGTGCTTGGGCTCAGAGTCCTGCAGGGGACAACGTCAGGTCGTGCGTCGCCCAAGCGGCCGCCGCAAGGCACTATGAGCCGCAAGAATGATGCCACCAAAGAGCCACGTCGAAACAACGCCATTCAACAGAAAGTTGCCCGAGTCACGGTAGAATGCCAGACCGGCTGCGTAGCATGTGATAAGGCCTTCTAGAGTGCGAGGATACATCGTGCCATGCATCCATACTGCGCCGTTGGTGACCAGGAAGAAACCGATTCCAGCGGCACTGCCGCCAACGAAAAGTGCCTTCGCCGAGGCCCAGTGTGCTAAGCTACGACCCAGAAGAGCCGTCAGAAGGATGCATCCATACACATACGGTTGGGCCGCATGCAGTGCATATTCAGCGCCAAAGGCCATGCCCATGGCTGCGTCACTCAAGAGCATGGCTGCGAGTGGGACAATGATCGACCGACGGTCATTGAGCAGCATACCGCCACACAGCGCCACAGCGAGCACAGGCGTGAAGTTCGGCCAGTGCGGTAACAGACGCGTAAATGCGATGCCGACGATCGTCAGTGTCATCCAAAGGTCATGGTTGCGCTTCATAGCAGCTCGTCTAGGAAAGGGGCGTGGCAGGTTTGATTAGTTTACATAATGCAGATTATGTTGCAGAAGTGGAGATCCCAAGAGCTTCTGTAACGCGGTCCGCAGCGTCCTGTAAGGTGGCAGCCACCAAGAAGTTAAGTCCAGACGATTGAAGTATCTCGCGAGCTTCAACGGCATTCGTACCGTCGAGTCGTACGATCACAGGTACCTTTACCTCGACCTGCTGAAGCGCCTGCAAAATGCCATTGGCCACGCGGTCGCAACGGACAATTCCGCCAAAGATGTTGATCAGCACCGCTTCGACATGCGGGTCGCTCATCATGATGCGGAA
>JBEAYU010000071.1:0-2942 GCA_041170435.1 Bacteroidota bacterium | reverse complement strand
TGAAGATGGATCCCGGCCTGCGCCGGGATGACGGTTGCGTCACTCGTCACTCCGTAACTTTGCCTCTATGTCTTCTCTTCCGATCTACGGTCTTATTGGCCTGCCCCTTGCCGCCGTCATCATTGTTGCTTACCAGGCATTCACCGGCGACGTGTCGATGTTCAACGTTGGTATGTGTCTTGTTGGTGTGGTGCTGACGGAGTTCGGCATCACATTCGCCTACCACCGCATGGTGGTGCACAAGGCCTTTGAGGCACATCCGGTGATCAAGGCCATTACGTTGGCCTTCGGGTCGATGGCATTTCAGGGTCCGGTGCTGCATTGGGCCAGCGTACACACCAAGCACCACGCACACAGCGATCAGGAGGGCGACCCGCATTCGCCCACGATCGGTGGGTTTATCCATGCCCACTTCGAGTGGCTGTTGGAGATGAACAGCAAGGAGCTGGATACGGTTGTTGAGAAATGGGGCTCGCGCTATAAGAAAGACCCTATGCTGGTGTGGTTCACCTCGACGTTTCTGTTCTGGGCTGTGCTGAGTCTCATCATTCCGGCAGTGCTCGGATACATGGTAGGGGGCTGGCACGGCGCATGGACGGGATTTCTTTGGGGCGGTCTGGTGCGCATCTTCATCTCCTCGCACGTCACGTGGAGCGTGAATTCTGTGTGCCACTACTTTGGCGCTCGCACCTACACCACCACGGACCACAGCCGCAACAACCCGATCGTAGGACTCCTGGCCCTGGGCGAAGGCTGGCACAACAACCATCACGCCTTCCCATCATCGGCCATTCACGGTCTGGCCTGGTGGCAGATCGATCCGACGGGTTTCATGATCCGCCTGTTTGAACGCATCGGCCTTGTCAGCAAGGTGACCCGCATTCCGGAATCGCTTATGCAAAAGCGCCGCATCGACAGTCAGACAAACGCCTTGAACGTCCAGACGCTGGCCCTGACGGAAGAGGAAGAGGTTCTCGAAGAAGCGTGACACTTTTTTCGGCCTCACAACTTTCGAAGTCGTACTTCGAAAAGACCCTCTTCGAGAACATCTCCTTCGGCATGCAAGCCGGCGAACGCGTCGGCATTATCGGTCGCAATGGGGCTGGCAAAACCTCGCTACTGCGCATCATCGCCGGTATCGATGAGCCGGATGCGGGAGAGATCGCCTTCAATCGCGAAGCACGCTTCGAGTATCTCGCACAGCTGCCGACGTTCGAGGTCGACGACCTGGCGCTGACCACTGTGATGAACGCCTACGACCAGCAGCATGGTCATCTCGAAGAATGGGAACTCGAAACACGGGCACGGCAGACCCTCGGACGATTGGGCATCCATGAGCCCCTTCGCAGCGTTCATGCCATGTCGGGCGGACAGCGCAAACGCGTGGCCATTGCCCGCGCGCTGATCGCCGAGCCGGACCTGCTCATCCTGGACGAGCCAACGAACCACCTTGACGCGGCAAGCGTGCAGTGGCTGCAGGACACGCTGCAGAATTCCCCACGCGCGCTGCTGCTGGTAACGCACGACCGGTACTTTCTCGACGCCGTGTGCAACCGCATCGTGGAGATCGATGAGCATCGGCTTTTCTCCTACGAAGGCTCGTACGAGAAGTACCTCGAACGTAAGGAGGCCATGATCGCCGTTGCCGATGCAACGGCCGCGCACCAGCGCAACAAGCTCCGCACGGAGCTTGCATGGCTGCAGAAGGGGGCAAAGGCACGGCGCACGAAGCAGCAGAGCCGCATCGACTGGATCGAGAAGATGCAGCAGGAGCAGCGCACTGAAAGCACCGAGTTCCGCGACATCGACATCGAGGTCGGCGGGAAGTTCCTTGGCGGAAAGATCATCGATGCCATTGACGTCTCCATCGAATCGCTCGTAACGAACTTTACTTATCGTGCCTCGCCACTTGACCGGATCGGAATCATCGGTCCAAATGGGGCTGGCAAGACAACACTCTTAAACGTCCTGGCCGGACGTCGCAGCACAACGAAGGGTCACGTAACCATTGGTGACACCGTGAACTTTGGCTTCTTCGAGCAGGAGATCCGCGACCTCAGCGAGAACGAGACGGTGCTCTCGAACGTGCGCGCCATTGCCGAGTACATCGACGTTGGCGTTGGACGCGAGCGATACATCACCGCCAAGGAGCTGTGCGACCGCTTCGGCTTTTCACCCAAGCAGCAGCATGCCTTTGTGCATACATTGTCAGGGGGCGAGCGCAGGCGTCTGGGCCTGCTGCGCATTCTCATGCGCAACCCCAACGTCCTCTTCCTGGACGAGCCCACGAACGACTTCGACCTTGTCACCCTATCGGCCCTTGAGGAATACCTTGCCTACTTCAAAGGCGTATTGATCATCGTCTCGCACGACCGTGCCTTTCTCGACAAGACCGTGACCACCATTTGGGCATTTGAAGAGGGCGGACGCATCAAGGAGTATCCAGGCAACTACTCGGCCTACCTCGAAAAGCTCGAAGCCAAGTCGGCCTCCGCCGATCGAGAGTCGAAGTCCAAAGCAGCCGAAGCAAAGGCCGATGCCAAGCCCCCTATCAAGCAGAAACTGACCTTCAAGGAACAGAAGGAACTCCAGGCTCTGGAGCGCGCGATTCCCGAAACAGAAGCGAAGATCTCGGACCTCGAGGCTCGCATGGCTTCCGGTGAGGGAACCTACACAGATCATCACGCATGGGCAGCCGAGCATGCAGCGCTAACTGAGCAACTCGACAGTCTCACCCTCCGCTGGCTCGAGCTCAGCGAGCACGCTTGAGTATTGGAGCAGCGCGCTACTTGCACCCTGCTGCCGAAAAAAACCGATCTCGGCATGCAGGCCTAACACACGCCATGCACTAGCTCGGGCGGATACCGCTATTCTGATACAACAAGTATCGGCTCAACACGGATACTCGAATCCGTCGCGCACTCAGCCATGTACAGTCCGGG
>JBEAYU010000070.1:0-30237 GCA_041170435.1 Bacteroidota bacterium | reverse complement strand
GACGAACGTCGTGATGGTCGCCCCCGATGGTTCGGCGATCAAGACCGTTGAGGTTGGAACGGACCTTGTGCCCAAGGGTGATGATCCGGAACTCCGGCCCGGTACGACGGTGATCGTTGAGCGTAAGGGGCTCGCCGGAGACCGCCCGAAGCTGGGTGTTGTGCAGATCTATGGCGAAGTATCACGTCCGGGTTCCGTTATCATCACGCCGGGTACGACGCGTCTGTCGGCGGTGATCGAAAAGTCAGGCGGGGTGACTCCGCGTGCGGCCCTCGGCCTGTCCTATGTCGTTCGTGCTGAGAAGCTCCTACCCACGCTTGCACAGATGCGTGACGAGGCCAACAGGTCGTTCCAATACTCGGACCTGAAACTTGAGGATACCACCCGGTACAACTACGATCAGAAGTACAAGATGCCCTACGTCTCGTGCGACGTCGGTGCGGCCCTGAAGAATCCCAACAGTGCTGATGACCCGACCTTGATGTCGGGAGACGTGATCGTTGTGGCAACGAATCCGGAGCGCGTCTTTGTCTATGGCCAGGTCAACCGTCCGGGCTATGTACCCTTTGTTGCCAATCGCAAACTTGATTGGTACATCGAACGCGCCGGCGGCTATGCCACCGGTGCGGAGGAAGATCGCGCTCGTATCATCCGTGGTCGCTCGCGCGTGTGGGTGCAGGATGACGATAACGTGTACGTTGAGCCCGGTGATGAGGTGTACGTTCCACGTCCACCCGATGTGCCGATCGGCACGGAGATACAGACCCTTTCGGTCATTGCCAGTATCGTTGCCAGCGTGGCCGTGCTTGCGGCAACGCTCATCAACGTCTTGGGCAAGTAAGGGGCTCGCGGGTTGACGTTCCACGACACCAGGTCGGGCTCGGTCTCTGCACGAGTGATCGCCGCAAGCCTGTGGGTGTTTGGCTCGCAGATCATCACGTTGCTGCTGGTCTTTGTGGCTCAGCGCATCATCCTTTCGACGCTTGATCCGGTCAGCAACGGCACGCTGTTCTTGGAGCGTCGCATTGCCGAGGTGGTCATCGGCATCCTTGCCGATTTCGGCATGAATGGCATCGTCGTGCGACGGGTGGCACAGCAGCCGGAGCGCGCCCCACAGATCCTGGCCTCGGCGTTCTATGCTCGACTGGCTTTGTGGAGTCTTTGCACGGTCATCGTGGGCGTTGCCGGTTTTGCCGGTCAACTTGCTCTTGCCGACGTCTTGTTGTGGGCCTTCTACATGCTGATCGCTTCTCGTTCGGCTCTTCTGCGATATACCCTCGAGACACGCCTTCGTGCTATCTCTGACTTTCGACTTCCCTCGGCACTTGCCGTGGCCGATGCTGTGATCTTCACCGCCCTGGTCACGCTGTGGCGAGACGTGCTCACGCCGAGCCTCGTCATTCAGGCCTTTGTGCTGAGTGCCATACCGGGCTTCATCATCCTGTTGGTTGTCGATCGTGGACGCTCCACGTCGTGGGCTGCCGCCTCGACACGTGAGATGCGAGCGATCGCCGCCGAAGCGCTTCCGGTTGTTGCTGCAACGGTGCTCATTGCCGTGCACGACAAGGTCGATGCGTTCCTGGTCGAATCATTCTCCGGACGTGCTGACGTTGGTGTGCTTGGTGCGGCGTACACCACGCTTGGACCCCTCCTGGCCGTGATACCGATGGCCGTTTCCTATGCGGCCATGCCGGATGTGGCGCGCCTCTTGACCTCCGATGAGTCAAGGGGGCTTGATGTAGCCGTCGGAGTCATGAAACATCTGCTGGTCATCTCTCTGGTGGTGACGTCGATTGCTACGATCCTCATGCCACTGTTCGTGGACATTGTCACAAAGGGTCGGTACCTGCAAGCGCTCGACATGTTTGTGTGGTTCGTCTGGTCCGCCCCCTTCGTGTCCATCCTTGTCTATGCCCAAGAGCTGAGTGTGGCGCTGCAGCGTCAACGCCACCTGCTGACGATTGCCGCAGCGCTGGTGGTCAGCACGATCGGCTTCGGTCTGTTGCTGATACCCACCATGAGTTCGCTCGGTGCCGTTGTGGCCAAGATCATCACCTCGGTCGTGGGGGCTGCCGTCAGCCTACGACTGCTTCGTGCGAGCTTGGGCATGCGCATCAGCCTGACGTTTGCCCTACGTTGTCTGGTCGTAACGGCTTTCTCTGCGGGTATTGCGCTGTGGCTCACCGATGCGACTGTTCGCATATCCACGGTCACCTTTGCCGTTGCCGGCTCGCTGCTGCTGCGCCTTGCCGGCGCGGTCGTTGGAGTTACAGCCTGTGCGATGCTCTTCGGGCTGGTCACTCACCATGACGTGATGCGTCTTCGAAAGGGGCTTGCCGGAGTATGAGCGCGCGGTCAAAACAACCGATAGCACCCTCGAACGGACGCTATATCCATGTGCTCCTTGGGCCTCAGAGCATGCAGCTCGTGGCCGATCTGGTAGGACTGGCCCTCAGTTTTGCGCTCTACCAGTTTGTGCGCTCATGGTCCTTGTCAGATGTGCGATCGTTCACACTCGTCGATCACTCCCTGGTTGCCCTGCTTTCCTGTCTGTATTGGACGCTTGTGTTTTGGATGGGTGGACTGTACCGTGACTTCTACATACGCTCTCCATTGGACGAGATCTCGGCAGTGTTCAGAATGACATTCATCGGATCGGCGGTGATCTTTCTTGCGATCGTCACCACGTCATCGCTTGGTGTCAGGCCGGTCTTCGTCGTGTACTGGGCCGTGCTGTTCTTCCTGATCACCGTTGGCAGGCTTGTGGCACGCCATGTTCAGGGACGACTTCGTGAGCTCCGCATCATTCGCATCCCGACACTTGTCGTGGGTACGATGCAGAGAGTCTCGGACCTCATTGATGATCTTCGCAACGAACCGGCCTGGGGCTATGACGTGCGTGGGATCATCCTGCTTGATGGGGCGTTTCAGACAACGTCCATCGATGGATTCCCGATTGTCGGGAGTACCGATGAACTTCGTGGGGCGATCACCTCTGGAAAGATCAGCGAGGTCCTCATCTCCATCGACGCTGCCGATCATGAACGACTTCTGAATCTTGCAGCCGAAGCAGCCGAACTTGGTTGCCTTGTCAAGATCGTGCCCGACCTGTATGAGATCTTCTCGGGTCAGGCCCGCACACACCAGATCTACGGTTCGCCCCTTATCGACGTAAGCCCACGACTGATGCAGCCGTGGGAGGAGATCGCAAAGCGTGCCAGCGACATCGTCGTCAGTGCCTTGGTACTTGGCATCGGCGCGCCCATCTGGGCTGTGGTGGGCATCTGCGTCAAGCTCACGTCGCCCGGACCCATGTTCTTTGTGCAGGACAGAGTAGGCCGTAATGGACGCGTTTTTCGAATGGCCAAGTTTCGATCGATGACGGTGGACGAAAAGAGGGGGCCGACGTGGACCGACAAGAATGATCCACGCGTGACGCCGTTCGGAAGATTCATCCGGAAGACGCACCTCGACGAGATTCCGCAGCTCTGGAACGTGCTCAAGGGCGAAATGTCGCTCGTGGGACCACGACCCGAGCAACCATTTTACGTTGAGAAGTTTACGGCCATGCTTCCGTATTATCGACGTCGCCATAAGGTCCGCCCAGGCGTGACCGGCTGGTGGCAGGTCAAGGCAAAGTCCAATCCCGAGTCACTCGAAGAGATTCAACAGCGGCTGAGATATGACTTTTTTTACATCGAGAACATGTCGTTCAAACTTGATCTTGAGATCATGGTGCGCACCGTGTTCGTGATGCTGAAAGGACACGGCAAGGCGTGAAAACCATCGTCTGCATACCGACGTACAACGAGAGCGAGAACATCATTCGGATGATCGATGCCCTGCAGGCGGTCATCCCCGAGGCACACATCTTGGTGATCGACGACGGGTCGCCGGACGGAACGGCGGGCCTCGTCAAGGGGCGCATGGCTACCGACGCGCGCATCCACATCATTGAGCGTGCCGGCAAGATGGGGCTCGGAACAGCCTACTGCGCGGGCTTTGCCTATGCGCTGGAGCACGACTTCGAGCTGATCATGGAGATGGATGCTGACTTCTCGCACGACCCCAAGGACACCCTGCGTTTACTGGAATCCATCACCGATGCCGACCTCGTGATCGGTTCTCGGTATATCCAAGGCGTGAACGTCATCAACTGGCCAATGAGCCGGCTGTTGCTGAGCTGGTTTGCGAACCTCTACACCCGTATCATCACGGGAATGCCGATCGCCGATGCTACCGGGGGCTTCAAGTGCTTTCGTGCGAAGGTGCTGCGTGGGATCGACCTCAAGCGAATCCGCTCAAACGGCTATGCCTTCCAGATCGAGATGAATTACAAGGCATGGAGAGGGGGCGCACGCATCAAGGAGATACCGATCGTGTTTACGGATCGCGTTCAAGGCGTCTCGAAGATGAGCAAGAACATCGTCTATGAGGCCGCCTTCCTGGTATGGAAGCTCAAGCTCACCACGGTCTTTTCGTTCGGAAAGCGCTAAGACATGGGTGCCGGGTTGACATCGACCCTCGGCGAGATCGACCTTAGCGTCATCATCGTCAACTACAACGTCAAAGACTACCTTCTTCAGTGTCTACGTTCTCTCGACGAGGCCTGCAAGCCCCTTACGGCAGAGGTCATCGTGGTGGACAACAACTCCACGGACGGGAGCGTCACGGATCTTGCCCCGGAGTTTGCACACGTCCAATGGCACGCACTGAGCGAGAACATCGGCTTCGGCCGTGCCAATAATGTCGGCCTCGAACATGCACGCGGCCGATACGTCTTGTTTCTCAATCCCGATACGATCGTTGGACAGGAAACACTCCTGACGATGGTGCGCTATCTCGATGCCCACCAGAACGTCGGCATGGCCGGCTGCAAGGTTCTCAATCCGGACGGCTCGTTTCAGGTAGCATGCCGAAGAGGCTTGCCCACTCCCTGGGCATCGTTCTGTAAGCTCTTTGGGCTGCAGGCATTGTTTCCCTCAGTGAAGCTCTTCTCGGGCTATAACCTGATGTACCGCTCGATCGATGAGACCTACGCTGTGGATGCACTCATTGGTGCGTTCATGATGGGGCGGACGGAACTTGTTCGAAGGCTCGGCGGATTTGATGCCGAGTTCTTCATGTATGGCGAGGATATCGACCTCTGCTACCGCGTCAAACAGGCAGGATTCGACGTGCAGTATGTGCACGAAACGAGCATCATTCACTACAAAGGCGAGAGCACCAAGCGCTCCTCCCTTAACGAAGTACGTGTCTTCTATGAGGCAATGGAGATCTTCGCCCGCAAACACTTTGGCGGATCAAAGCTCTTCCTTGCCTTTCTGCGACTTGGCATTGCTGTTCGCGCGATACTGGCCCGGCTTGCCCGGCGCCGCATCGAGGTGCTCACATGGATGGTTGACATGTTGTTTGTCAACGCATCGCTGTTGATCGCCACGACCGTGCGCTTCGAACGCCCGTTCGGCTTTCCGGACTATGCCTATCCCATCGTGCCGATCATGATCACGCTCATCGGCACACTCTCATTAGTTGCCGTCGGCGAATACGTTGAGTATCGACCGACCATCCGGCGCAGCGCCGTTGGGTTGCTCATCACGTTCTTCGTTCTTTCGTCGTTGACCTATTTCTTTAAGGACTTCGGCTTCAGCAGGGGGGTTCTGCTCATGACGATGGGACTGAGCGGAGTGTTCTTTGCCATTACCAGGGCCATCACGTCGTGGATGGATGCCAAGGGGCGAAGCAGAGCCCGACGCATCGTGTTGGTTGGACTCAACGAGCATTCGACGCGGCTGGCCGCGGCGCTCTCGAGTGCCGAGCGTCGTCATGCCGAGGTGGTCGGCATCGTTGCTACCGCCCCGTTCAACGTCCGGCAGTGGTCGGGACTTACCGTTCTTGGTGACACCTCGTACCTCGGACGAATTCTCGATGCAACAGGTGCGCAGGAGGTGATCCTAACCGATACCGCCATGCCCCGTAATGCGATCATGCAACTGATGATGGCCTCGTCTTCTTACAGGGCCAGGTTCCATATCGCCCAAGACTATGATGACGTTGTCACCGCCCGCATCATCAACGACGTAGCCGGACTCGAGCCAACCGTTACCGTTGCACCGCTCCTGCGATTCCGCAACCGTGTGGCCAAGCGTGTGGCTGACTTTACCGTGGCGCTCGTTGTTTTGACGCTCGCCACACCGGCTCTAATTTTGCCGGGCCTGCGCAGACGTCTCCAGCCGTGGTGGGAGGTTCTGCGTGGGCGAATGAGCATTGTAGGTCTATGGCCGGACGGCACACCGCGGACAAGCGGCAAGCCGGGTCTGACCGGGCTTGTACACATTTCTCGTCCACATGAGCTGTCGGCTTCGGCTGCACAGCAGCTCAACGACTACTATGTCGATGCGTATTCCCTTGCGCTTGACGTAGAGATCATTTTGAAACATCTATTCCGGCGTAACCGTGCCAACGACAACCGCACTTGAATTTGAGAAGCCCATCTTCGAGCTCGAAAAGAAGATCGAAGAAATGAAGGCGCTCACCGACACGCTGGACATCCAGCCGCAGATCGAAGAACTCGAGCAGCAGGTTGAGCTGCTTCGCGGGGAGGTCTATCGTAATCTCACCAGCTGGCAGCGCGTGCAGATCGCGCGGCATCCGGACCGTCCGTACACCCTCGATTACATCACGCATTGCTTCACGGATTTCGTGGAGCTGCATGGAGATCGTACGTTTCGCGATGATCCGGCGATCGTGGGTGGACTGGCCAGCTTTGGCGGCCGGCACATCATGGTCATTGGCCATCAGAAGGGTCGAGACACCAAGACCAACGTGCACCGAAACTTCGGCATGCCCAATCCGGAGGGCTACCGCAAGGCTTACCGGCTCTTGCAAATGGCAGAGAAATTCTCGTTGCCGGTTGTGTGCTTCCTCGATACGCCCGGAGCGTATCCCGGCCTCGAGGCAGAGGAGCGCGGACAAGCCGAGGCCATCGCCAAGAATCTACTTCTGATGTCGCAGCTCAAGACGCCCATCGTCATCGTCGTCATCGGCGAAGGCGCCAGTGGTGGTGCGCTTGGTATTGGGATCGGCAACCGTGTGCTCATGCTCGAGAATGCATGGTACAGCGTCATCGCTCCGGAATCATGCTCGTCGATTCTTTGGCGCAGTTGGGACTACAAGGAGCAGGCCGCCGAGGCACTGCGTCTGGGTGCCAAGGATCTCATCGAGGTTGGCGTGATCGACCGCATCATCCCAGAGCCCATTGGAGGTGCGCATCGAGATCCTGAGACGATGTTCACGACGATGAACGCGGTTCTCGCCGAGGAACTCGATCGGCTGTGCGCCATGGAGGCGGACACGCTTGTTCGCCAGCGGAGAGAGAAGTTCTACGGCATGGGCGTTTGGACCGAGTAGCCGCCGCCGACGAGGCTGACTGACCTGTTCGGCGCAGCCCTATCCTGTGGGTTGGGAGAACTGGAGGGCATGCAGTTTCGCATACAGCCCTTCCAATTCCATTAGTTCGCGGTGCGTGCCTGATTCGGCGACCTCGCCGCGATGCAGAACGATAATCCTGTCGGCACGCTGTATCGTCGAGAGTCGGTGTGCGATCACGATCGATGTGCGCCCCTTCAGCATGGTAGAGATCGAGGACTCGATCAGCTGCTCAGTTTCCGTATCGATGCTCGACGTTGCTTCGTCGAGGATCAGGATGTCCGGATCGGTGGCCAACGCACGGCAGAATGAAATGAGCTGCTTCTGGCCTACGCTCAGCACCGCGCCACGCTCGCGGACGTTAGTGTCATAGCCGTTCGGGAGTCGCGTGATGAAGTCGTGTGCTCCAAGGGCCTTGGCAACGTTCACGACGTGCTCGTGCGAGATGTCCGTGCGGCCCAGCGTGATATTGTCTTCGACGCTTCTGGAGAACAGAAAGACATCCTGCAGAACCACTGCGATGCGACGCCGAAGCGACTCCTGCCTGATGTCTCGGATGCTCCTGCCATCAATCAGGATGTCACCCGACTGGTACTCATAGAACCGACACAGCAGGTTGATGATCGAACTCTTACCGGCTCCGGTCGCTCCAACGATGGCCACTGTCTGCCCCTTTTCAACCGAGAAGCTCACGTTGCGCAGCACCGTTGAGGCGCCGTCGTAGCTGAAACTGACGTTGTTGAAGACGATGCCCTTCTCAAGTTGGGCAAGGGGCACGGCATTCGGCGCATCGTCCACGGTGAGCTTCGTGTCGAGAAGGTTGAAGATGCGCTCCGAGGCCACCACACTTGACTGCAGGGTGTTGTACTTCTCGGTCAGGTCGCGCACGGGACGAAAGAACATTTCCGTGAACTGGGCAAAGGCGATCAGCATGCCAATGGTCATCTCGCCCGAGGTGATGTGGCCGGCCGCGTACCATACGATGATCGCAAGTGCAACGGCGGAAAGAAACTCCACCACCGGAAAGAACGTGGCGTAGTAGAAGATCGATCGGTCCTGAAGGTCACGGTGCTCGGCATTGATCTCGGCGAACTGTTTCGACATGCGGTCTTCTTGACGGAACAGCTGCACAACGCTCATGCCCGTGACGTATTCATTCATGAACGAATTCATGCGGGCAACCTGACGTCGGATCAGATTATAGACCACGCGAACCTTGCGGCGGAAAACGAACGATGCCACGAGCAGGAACGGGAGGATGACGATCGTCAGCATCGTCAGAGTTGCCGAGGTGTTCCACATGAAGGTCAGGATCCAGGCGATGACCATGATGTCGGAGATCATCAGCACCACGCCGGACGAGAAGAGCTCATTGAGGACTTCGACGTCACTCGTCACGCGTGTGACGATCCGTCCAACGGGGGTGGTGTCATAGAACCGTAGGGCCATGCGCTCGACATGCCGGTAAAGCGTGTTGCGAATGTCCAGCAGCACACTCTGACCGATCCAGGTCATGAGCAGCGACAACGCGTACTGCGTCGCCCCCTGCAGGATGACGAGTCCGAGGATGATTGCGATGAAGACTCCAAGGCCCGGGAGGTCGCCTTTGACGATGTGTTCGTCGACAGCGATCCGCGTCAGGTACGGTCGAAGCGGCCCCAGGGCCGACGAGACCAACGTCAGCGTCACAGCGCCGACAATGTAGAATCGGTAGGGGGCGAGGAAGGATAGGAGGCGCCGAAGCAGCCGGTAATCGACCTTGCTGGCATCGGTTTCGGCTTCGGCCTGTTGAACGGACATGCCGCAAAGTTACGCATCGTACTTTTGCACCATGTTAACCATCACGCCCTACGGCGCCGCCGGCGAAGTGACCGGCTCTGCCTACCTGATCGAGACCGGGTCATCGACGCTACTACTGGACTTCGGAATGTTTCAGGGCGACAAGGACGACGATGCCCGAAACGTCATACCGGGCCGCATCCATCGCATGGACATCGATGCCGTACTGTTAACGCATGCGCACCTTGATCACTGCGGTCGGTTGCCGCTGCTTGTGCGGGAAGGATATCGCGGACCGATCTACTGCACACCGGCGGCTCGAGACCTCGCCGAGATCATTCTTCTCGACGCAGCACACATCATGGAGTCGGACTTTGAGCGCCGCAGACGTCGATCCGAGCAACGGGGGCGCAAGCTGAACCGCTATGATCAGCCGCTGTATGACACAGAGGATGTGACGCAGACGCTGGAGTTGATCGAGGAGACGGACTACAAGGTGCTGACGCGCGTGACAAAGGACTGTCAGGCAATCTTCCACGATGCCGGACACATGCTCGGCTCTGCGAGTGTGGAGTTACACATCGATCAGGAGGATGGATCGACGCGTGTGGTGGTCTTCAGTGGTGACGTTGGCCCGCCGAACTTTCCATACTTGCGTGACCCCGAGCCCCCTGTCAAGGCAGACGTGGTGTTCCTCGAGTCCACCTATGGTGACCGTGATCACAAGTCACTCGATGAGACCGTTGCCGAGTTTGAGAAGATCCTTGTCGAAGCTGTCGAGTCCAGGGGCAAGGTCTTCATCCCATCCTTTGCCATCGGCCGCGCACAGCAGATGATGTTTCACATCGCCGAGCTCATCCGCAAGCAGCGCATTCCGGCAGTGCAGATCTATCTGGACAGTCCGATGGCCATCAAGGCCGTGAACGTCTATCGAATGCACCGCGAGCTATTCGATGCCGAAAGCACGGAGCTGACGACCAACGGTCAGATGATGCATGACCTTCGATCTCTGGTTCTGTGCACCTCGGCGCAGGAGTCCAAGATGATCAATCAGGCTGAGGGTCCGTTCATCGTCATCGCCGGATCGGGGATGTGCACGGCCGGACGCATCATGCATCACCTTCGCAACAGTATTGATGATTCGAATGCACACTTCGTCATCGCCGGATATCAGGCAAGGGGCTCACTGGGACGCCACTTGGTTGACGGTGCATCGGAGGTGTTTGTGATGGGGGAGAGAAAGCACGTCCGTGCAAGGATCCACACGTTGGGTGGCTTCAGTGCCCATGCCGGCCAGACGGATCTCATTGCGTGGTTCAAGCACATCTCGACGAATGGGACGCCCCTTACCTTTCTGACGCATGGCGAACAAGATGCCCGCACGGCTCTCAAGGACAAACTCAGCGAGCTCACGAACGTCAACGCCTACATGCCGGCCTATTCTGAAAAACTGGTTCTGTAAGGACAATACCACATGCGCATCGAACACGACTTTCTTGGTGAACGCGAACTTGCGGATGACGTCTATTACGGCGTGCAGACATTGCGTGGAAGAGAGAACTTTCACATCACGGGCATCCCGATCAGTCATGCAACATCCTTCATTGTGGCATTTGCACATGTCAAGAAGGCAGCGGCACTGGCCAATAGGGATCTTGGAGTGATCGAACCTGACGTCGCCGATGCGATCTGTGGGGCCTGCGATCGAATCGCGGCCGGCGAGCTCCACGACCAGTTCATCGTTGATGTGATCCAGGGTGGCGCCGGGACATCCACGAACATGAACGCCAACGAGGTCATTGCCAACCTTGCTCTGGAGATACTGGGTCACCCCAAGGGCACCTATGACATCGTTCATCCGAACAACCACGTCAACTGCTCACAGAGCACAAACGATGCGTATCCGACGGCGTTCCGCCTGAGTTTGTACACGGAGATCGGCAAGCTCATCACAGCCCTGGGATTCTTGCGGGATTCCTTTGCGCGAAAGGGTCAGGAGTTTTCGGACATCATCAAGATGGGGCGCACGCAGCTGCAGGATGCCGTGCCGATGACGCTGGGTCAGGAGTTCGATTCCTTTGCCGTGAACATTGGCGAGGATCTGCGTCGATTGGAAGAAGCCCGTGCCCTTGTGACCGAGGTGAATCTCGGCGCCACGGCCATTGGCACCAGCATCAACGCTCCCGAGGGCTATCCGCCCCTTGCCGTCAAGTACCTGGCAGAGGTTTCGGGTGTTCCGGTGACGCTTTCGCAGAATCTTATTGAAGCCACGTGGGACAACGGTGCGTATGTGCAGATGAGCGGCGTACTCAAGCGTGTTGCCGTAAAGCTTTCGAAGATCTGCAACGACCTGCGCCTTCTGTCATCGGGTCCACGCTGTGGTTTCAACGAGATCAACCTGCCGCCCCTTCAACCGGGCTCAAGCATCATGCCCGGCAAGGTCAACCCGGTGATCCCTGAAGTGGTAAACCAGGTATGCTTCCTGGTCATCGGCAACGACGTGACCGTGACGTTCGCTGCCGAGGCAGGACAGCTCCAGCTGAACGTCATGGAGCCGGTGCTGGCATATTGCCTGTTCCAGAGCATCGAAACGCTGGAGCGTGCCTGCACGACGCTGCGCCTGCGCTGCGTTGATGGCATCACGGCAAACGCTGAACGCACACGTTCGATGGTGCTCAACTCGGTGGGTATTGTGACCGCACTCAATCCGATCCTCGGCTATGAGACCAGCGCCGAGATCGCCAAAGAGGCCTTTGAGACCGGCGGCTCGGTCATCGATATCGTGCGTGCGAAGGGGCTCCTCTCCGACGAAAAGATCGATGAGATCTTCAGCCTGGAGAACCTTATGCATCCGCGCTTTATTCGGTAGCCCACATCACGGTTTCCTCAACAACCCGTGTCACCACTTTTGATTCCGGGCCGTAGCCGATCTCGTGGGCATCGGCATCGAGGGGGAGGAATCGTTTACGCGTCGAGCCGAGCTGGTCGTGCATCGTGCGCATGGCATCGACGCTGACGATGGAGTCTTGCGTCTGTTCATCCCGGTACCAGCACATGGTCAGCACCGGCTGCTTGATCGCCGCGAAGGTCTCCTCGGTCATGGATGTCTCGACGAGTTCCTGAAGCTGGGTGATGCCCTCGATGCGATACTTCATATACCAGTACTTGGCGCGTTCCGGGTTCTGCATCTTGGTGTGACGGTAATCGCCCCCTACAACAACACGCGTAAGAGCAAGGCCCCATGGGCCGTTGGCAAGAAAGCTCAAGGGGTGACGCAGGCGGATGTTGGGCGACCAGTTGACGACGGAGTGGACGTCGCTCGGGAAGCGGGATGCCAGCATCAGGCCAAGGGTTGCGCCGGTGGAGGTACCGATGACCACGACCTTGCGTCCGAGCCGTTTGCCAACGGCAAGGGCCCGCACAGCATCGGCGTACACCGAGTCGGGTGAGTAGTCGGCAAGGGGCTCGGCAACCTGCAGGCCATGACCATGCAGGCGGGCAAGGTAGAGGTTGGCGCCCATTCGGCGTGCCACCTCTTCGATGGCAGGGGAACCGTCATGCCACGTGCCTGAGAACCCATGCAGGTACACGATCGCGACGTCTGTCATCTGCTTCGACGTGTCGGCCCAGACGATGCGCGCTTCCACATCAGGTTTGAGTGGCAGGGATCGCTCGTTAGCGTTGATCATCTGCTCGAGGTCGGAGGCAGCAGAGGGAAGTGACGGCAACGACGTGCCGTAGGTTGGACGGGACGGGCTGGGGCCAAGCACAAAGGCAACGCCAAGTAGCACCGGAACGAGTATCAGCAGTCGAGTTCGCATGGTGGAAACTACGCAACGCCCTGCGTTCGTGGCATGCTACAACGTGACCTTCTTGGTTCGATCAAGCAGCCGCATGATGACCGAGCCCAAGAAAATGACCACGGCGCTGAAGACGATGTGTTCGACGGTAGGCTGCAGAACCCAAAGGGCTCCAACAAGCTGCACCACGATGATCGTGATGAGCAGGTTGGCAATGGCAAGGCGGTTCCATTTCGATATCACGAAGGCACCCAAGGGTGCAAACACGAGTACGACGGGTGCGGCGGCCAGCCAGGCATGGTACATCTGGGCAGAGACGTCGCGCACAACGAATGCATGAAGAGCAAAGCCGCACACGGTAAGGATACTCATCAAGACAACCGACGTTGGTGTGGCGATCTTTTCGTCAAGACCATACCAGAGCGTCAACACGCAGAACGTTACCATGTCCACGCCATTTCCGAAGATGGCCGTGACAATGCCGCCCATGCATCCGGCCGTCACAAGCGTCATCATCATCGGGATCGTGATGCGTCCATCAAGACGTGACTTCACGATCCGCGCCCTGTTCCGATTGGCTCGGAAGAGACCGATCCCGAAGGCCATCCACAGGGACACAAAGAAGAGCTTCGTTTCGATCGGCTCAAGGAAGGGGGCTACGAACCACGTACCCAGGAGCAGTCCAATGATGCCGCCGATCGCCGGAAAGATCACAGCCCGGACCTCAATTGGAATGCCACGACCGATGATCAGCAGGGAGGCCGACACCATGCCGATGCTCTGGATCGCAAACGAGAACGAACGTGCATCCACCGGAGCGATCTTCAAGATCAGCGTGAAGACCGGAAAGGCGATCGCTCCGCCCCCCTCGGCACTGGCCCCGGCGATGAAGGAACCGAAGACCATTGTCAGCGCAGCGGGCCACCAGGAGATCACCTCATCAAGAATGTCGAAGGCGAATGTGCTCCACACCACCGCGCTAAGAACGATGAGAGCAAAGGGAAGATAGTAGCGAAGGTGACGCAGGTTCATGCAGCGCTCACTCGTTGCCACTGAGCATTTTCAGGTATGAGATGATCGTATTCTGATTGGCAATGATCGTGCTCTGATTGCCCTTGATGGTCTGCTGGTTTGCGATCACCTTGTTCATGGTCTCCACAAGCGTCGTGTGGGCATCCATCACGAAACGTTGGTTCTCTGAGAGGATGGTTTGCGACTGGATCAGCTTCTGTTCATTCGTCGTGGCGGCACGACGTGTTTCGGAAACGTTGTTCATAAGCTCGGTCAGCATCGTGATGATGCGGGCAGTGTCGTTGTCAGTGGCGGCCATGGCGACGTCGGATTTGTGAACGAATTCGGGACACATCTGTCCCACGAAGCAGATCGCGAAGTTCAACGTGTACGATCTTTGGTATCGGCTGAGTTTCGGACTCGATTCGATGTAGTAAACGTCCGACATGTTGCAACGAGAACCGAGGGCCGAAGAGTCGTTCGATCATCGTTGCCAGCAGCTGGCGTGTCCAGACGTCGCTATCGATGCGATGATCGCGTGGGGAGCTTGCCACCAGTGCCCTGAGCATGAGCATATGTCGGTCCGACAAGGCTCGCGGCGCCCCCGGCTTCGGGCGCGACAGGAGCCCGTCGGCCCCCTGGGATCTGGCTATCCGCAGCCACTGACTCACCGCCGAGGCAGAGACATCAAGTGCTGCGGCGATATCGACAGCTCGCCACCCCTGATTATGCAGTTCCCATGCCCTTAGGCGGCGCCGTTCAAGCATGGATGCACGCATAGATGTGGAGACGTGAGGGGGCATGGGGCAAATCTAGGGAAGGGGTATACGAAGTAAACATGAGTAACTTGTCGCCGTTGGTAGGTCGGTCTTCTCGGCTTCATTGATAGGGTAGGATGGTAGGTGTAGATACCATGTACAGCAATGGCAAAAGGTGGATGCTGCATGCCGCATTCTGTGTTTTGGCGTGCTCGTTCGTGTTAGCACAGACCGGATCGCGGACATCGTGGGGCGGATACGGTGCGTTGACGCTCAATCAGCACTCGGCGGATTTCCGATCCTTCCCGGGCGTTCCGAACTGCTGTCCGTTGTTTCAGTCCGGTTCGGGCACGGGCATGGCGTTCGGTGCATTGGGCCGATTGCCCCTGAGCAGCGCACTCCGTGCCGAGCTGCGGCTCGGATACACCACGTTGGGCGGCACACTGACGCGTCTTGAGAACACGGTTGTTTCAGGGGGCATCCCCGGACAGTTCGAGCATCGCGTCGATGCTTCGCTGAGTGCGCTGACACTTGAGCCCATGATCGGCATTCGGCTGGCAGGCCCCCTTCATGCCTATATCGGCACTCGCATTGGTGTGGTCAGTACGGCACGGTTCAGTCAGAAGGAGACCATCATTGAGCCGTTACGTGGAACGTTCCCGAATGGTTCACGGGTGCAGAACGTCGTCACCGACGCAGCCATTCCAAACACCCTGCCCGTCACTGTTGCTGCTGTTGCGGGGGTGCAGGCCGATCTGCCGTTGAATGCCGCATCGACCTTGTTACTGGTGCCGGAGATCTCCTACGCCTACAACCCGACCTCAGTTGTGGATCAGCTGTCATGGAATGTGCACCAGCTGCGCATTGGGGCATCTATCGTGTGGGCACCATCGACAGTCCCTGTTGCGGAGCCGGTGCAGCAGGTACGTCAGCAGGAGGATGATCAGCGTCCACGTGTCGATACGGCTGTTGTTGCGTCGTCGAAACCGGACGATGGCACGGCGGGAACTGAGCCCAAGAGCGCAGCATCGTTGACGTTGACGATGTCCGTATCTGGAGTTGAATCCGACGGAACAGAGTTGTCGGACTTCGTGATAAGAACCGAAGAGTTCGCATCGGTCATGATGACTCCACTGTTGAACTACGTGTTCTTCGACGAAGGAGAGGCCAGCCTGCCCAGCCGATACAGTCGAATCACTAGCGATGAAACTTCTACATTCCGCGAAGAGCTTATAAACAGTGCTGATCGACTTCCAACTTACTACCAAGTACTGAACATCATCGGAAGTCGACTGCGGCGATCATCTGTGGCAACCATCACCCTCGTTGGGTGCAACGCAGATGTTGGCATTGAATACGGCAACACAGACCTCTCGATGCGCAGGGCTCTGCAGGTTCGCCAGTACCTGAATGATGTATGGGGGATCGCCGAGGGCAGAATGATCTTGCAACAACGTAATCTTCCTGAAAAGGCTGCACTGTCGAAAGTACCTGGGGCAGCTCAAGAGAATCGGCGTGTGGAGATCATTGCATCGGATCCGTCCATTCTGACGCCGATCATCTCCCGCGATACTCTACGCACGATTTCGCCCCCTTCCGTGAGAATGAGGCCAGCAGTTATCGCCGACCATGCCATTGCGCGGTGGCAGATACGCATACTTCAGTCCGATGTGACGCTCAAGACATTCAGTGGCACCGGAGCTGTTCCCAACGTGCTTGACTGGCATGTTCAGCAAGAGAGCAGTACCCAGCCTCGACGTGATGCGCCGTTGGATTACCAGCTTGAAGCAGAGGATACTGAGGGACATCGCGCATCGGTCAGAGGACAGCTCCCCGTTCGACTGATTACGGTCAGCAAGAAACGCACTGAGAGCATAGCCGATAAAGAGATAGATCGTTTCAGTCTGATCCTGTTCGACATTCGATCATCAGAGCTAAGTCAGGCCAACAAATCTGTCATTGATCTAATAAGACCCTACATTCGGCAAACATCTACGGTCACGCTTACCGGACTCACGGATCGCCTCGGCAATGCCTCACAAAATGAGACATTGGCCGAAAGCCGTGCCCGCAGCGTGGCAAAATCTCTTGGTGTAGTCAACATCGGTATCATACGCGCAAACGGCAATGCGGCTACGTATGCACCTGATCTTCCTGAAGGTCGATTATACACCCGAACCGTTGACGTTATTGTAGAAACCCCCGTGCAACCATAGTCATTGAGACATTTATGAGCCGCAATCGTCCTGATTCACTTCTGCTGAAAATCATTTGTCTTTTCTACGTAGGTACGACGGTTTCGTTGATCTCGTTATCAGCACAATCAATCGATCTCTTTGATATCGATGCGTCGGCCTTTCCTATCATGAAGGCTAAGTTTTATGCCTTTGATGAGCAGGGTACTCCACAGCGTCCGACGGCTGCGGAACTTACGCTTAGTGAGGATGGGGCTGTGAGCACAATCATTGGCACGTCGTGCCCTCCAGTCCCGCCTTTATCAGTTCTTTCGTCCGTTCTGATAATTGATGTCAGCGGCTCGATGAGTTCGCAAGATGACGGCGCTATGAGAATCGATTTGGCCAAGGCGGCAGCTCGAGCCTGGGTCACTGGATTACCTCCCGGTAAGAACGAATGCGCTATTGCGAGTTTTGACACGGAGAGCTACATGATCCAGGATTACACCATTGATAGACGGAAGCTTCTAGCGGCCATTGAACAACTTCGCCCACAGGGAGGGACTGATTACGATGCTGCACTTATCAACCCCATGGCTGGAGGGTTAGTCGTTAGCTCACGTGGGCGCAATAAACGCGTAATCGTGATGCTCACGGACGGAAGGGCAGATCGCCCGAACGTTGAAGCCATCGTGGCAGAGGCGAAACGGCAGTCGTGTCAGATCTACTTTGTGACGCTCAATATGCCGGCTCCCCAAGTCTTGAAAGATATCGCTGATCAAACAGGTGGACGTGTCTTTGAGAACGTGACTACCATTTCTCAGGCTGAACAAGTCTATCGCTCGATACTCCGATTGTTACAAGCAAAAGTTTCGTGCGAGATCACATGGCAGAGCCGCACTGCGTGTCAAGAAGCCACGCGTTTAGTTGAAATCTCATTTCAGGGTCGACGCGCACAGCAAAGCTATGTAGTGCCATCAAACCGTGTCGCACGTTTGGAGTTTTCTCCTTTACGGTATCGTTTCTACGATCCGATCATCGGATCGGATATGACTCAAGACGTGATTGTAACGGCACGTAATGCGACGTTCACTGTTAAGAGTATTGTTTCGTCGGCTGCTTCCTTCACGATCTCGCCTGAATCGTTCACTCTGCAGCCAAATGAAAGCAGAAAGCTCGTGGTGCGCTATCGAGCGGTGGATAGTAGCCTGACCTTTTGCAGGTTCGACTTTACGACTGACGTCTGCGAACAGACCTACTTCACCTCGGGAGGGTATCACGGCGGAAGGCCAAAGAATCCTGATCTCAGGCTCAAGCGGCCCAATGGGGGGGAGTCGTTCGTTGTCGGCACTGATACACTGATTGAATGGGAAGGCTTGCCCCGAACGGAATTGGTGAATCTGGACATAAGTCCGGACAACGGTGTATCATGGTATCCCGTAGCCGAGAAGGTATCGGGCCTGTCGTACCCGTGGAAGAACATTCCTCGTCCGACGGGTCAGAATTATCGCATCCGCGTCATCCACCCGGAGTTATCCGGTGACATAGATCCATTGAATCCAGCACCAGAATGCGTTTGGCAGAGAACCCTCGGCGGGAGCTTGAATGATGAAGCAAGCACCATTTTAGAATCAGCCAGCGGCGGACTGATCGTTGCTGGGAATGTTGAGTCGAATGATCTTGATGTTGTGAACAAACGCGGTGGATTTGTCGGTACCAACAGAGATTCATGGATTGCGGCCCTCGACGCCAATGGTGCGATACTTTGGCAAAGGAGTTACGGAGGAACTGGCAATGATGGAACAAGCACACTGATAGAAACTGCCGACGGATCACTAGTATTTACCGGCGGCACGATGTCAACGGATCTTGATGTGACAGACAAGCGCGGTGGAGCAGATAACTCTGATCTCTGGGTTACAAAGGTTAACAGCCGAGGTGTTGTTCTATGGAAGAGGGTTCTCGGTGGAACATCTGCTGATGAAGCAAGTTCCATTATTGAAGCCTCTGACGGAACGCTTTGGGTGGCTGGGGAAACCTCATCCAATGACGTAGATGTTGCAGTAAAGCGGGGCGATGCAGCAAACAAGGATGTGTGGGTGATCAAGCTCGACGCAATGGGCAATCTGCTTTGGGAGAAGACTATCGGCGGATCAAATGTTGATGGTGCAGCAGATATTGTTCAGTCTGCTGATGGTTCAATCGTCATGGCTGGGAGCACATCCTCCAACACCGGTGATGTGCAGGACAAACGAGGGGGCTTGAGTGATTCAGACATCTGGGTCGTCAAGTTGAACGTCGATGGTTCCATCGTCTGGCAAAAGACTCTCGGTGGGTCCAGAAGCGACTTCGCAAATTCCATCGTCGCACGACCAGACGGCTCGCTCCTCGTGGCAGGGACGACGGAGTCAGTCGATATTGATGTCACAAGTAAACGAGGAGGACAAGGCAACTACGATGTCTGGCTTATGAAGCTTGATGCCAATGGTACACTGCTCTGGCAGAAGACGCTCGGCGGTACTCTGGATGATTTTGCGGCTTCTATCATCGAAACCAAAGACGGCTCTCTGATCCTGGCAGCCTCAACACGATCGAAAGACCTCGACGTGTCCGGTAGGCGACTTATCCTGGCTGAAAGCGATGTATGGGTTGTAAAGCTAACTGCCGATGGACAGATTGTTTGGCAGAGGACTCTGGGAGGCTCTATGGATGATGTTGCTTCTTCGATTATCGAGACGTCTGACGAGTCGTACGTAGTTGCTGGCTTCACGTCGTCCCGCGGAATTGACGTACAGAACAAACGGGGTGGGTCAGGTAACAAGGACTTTTGGGTCTTCAAGCTTAGTTCGAACGGAGTTGTCCTTCAGAGTGATTATTCCGATACCACCTTTGCCATCGTCGAGCCAATTGCCAGTTCGCGTGATGTCGAAATGGGTCAGGTGCTTGTTGGCAAGTCCAAGGACTCGGTGATTGTTGATCTCGTGCGCAATCTCGGTTCCTATGGGTTCTCCGTCAGGAGCATCGGCTTTCGGGGCGCAGATTCTATGGCATTTCGTCTCATTTCTGGCCTTCCGGAGTATTCAGTAGCCCCCAATTCAGTTGCACTCGGAGAGCTGAGCTTTCGGCCGACGCGCACGGGGCTTCATCAGGCGGAGATGGTAATCGTCACGCAGTCCGACACAATAGTGCACAACATCCGCGGTTTTGGGGTAGCCCCTTCGCTTCAGATTGTCAACTCGATCATCAACTTTGGTCCTGTCCTTGTGAGGACATCGAAAGATTCTTTGGGTGTGACGACCCTTCGCAACGTCGGCTCGTCGGCGATGAATATCCTCGGCATACGTCATGGTCCACCGAATGATGTTGACTTCTCTACGCTTGCCGGTTCTGGTGCCGTAGTCCTGCAACCCGGTGATTCACTGACAATGAACCTTCGCTTTCTGCCGCGTGATGTGGGGCGCACGAGCGGACGATTGGAGTTCTCGTATAATGGGCTGGGCAGCCCGGCCACGGTTCAGCTCTATGGTGAAGGCGTTGTTCCCGACACCGTCCAAACCACGATCACCCTGCCGGACATAACGGCAAGGGCAGGGGAGTTGTTTCCTCTTGCGCTAAGTATCACACAATCATCAAAACTCGAACGTGCCGATGCACCCGTTAACTTCACGGCCACAATCGCCTTGAACCCTACGGTCGTGCATGTGACTGATCCATCGTTGACGTGTCAGCAGGTAGACGTAAACACATGCCGCTATGTGCTCTCAGGACGCCGCACGAATGACACCGTGCTCGTGCGCATCCCGGCCATGGCCACGCTTGGCACCACCGGCAGATCGCCGCTGCAGATCATCAGTTTCGACTGGTTGGATTCGCTGCTGGGCACAGATGTGACCACCCGCGATGGATCTGTTACGATCACCGGCATATGTGAGGAAGGGGGCGTGCGACTCTTCGTCCCGGGCGACGCGAAGTTCAGTCTTGCTTCTCGTCCGAACCCAGTATCGTCAACAATGGATCTGCATTTTGGTTTGGCCGAGCCCACCGGCGTGAACATCAGAATTGTGGACTATACCGGACAGACAGTCCTGACACCTGTTCAAGAGCCCCTTCTCCAGCCGGGTGCCTACGTACGCTCTGTTGATGTGTCGGCGCTTGCCCCCGGGCCATACATCGTGGTGCTTACGAGCGCCAATATCAGTCTGCAAACCCGCATGGACGTTGTTCGGTAGTGTCGCACATGCTCTGTAAGTTCGACGATACCGTATCAATCAACAAATTTATAGGTGTCCCATGGCGAAGCTCCCTGAAGCTCTCGTTAACGTTGCACTCCCAGAGGTGGGAGTGATGGAAGTCAACAGCTCGAACTGCGGTCCGAGGGTCGACGAATACAAAGCCGCAACGTGGCTCAATCCCAAGCTCGGCTGGCCCTGGTGCGCGGCCTTTGTCTGCTGGTGCGTGAAGCAGGCGATGGACGTAACGGGAACAAAGGAAACCAAGACGTTTAAGCGTCCACGTACGGCCGGAGCATGGGACTTTGAGAACTGGTCCAAGGCGCAGGACGCGTCCACAAGTACCAAGAAGCCCCATCGCAACGACATCAAGCCTGGTGATATCGTGGTGTTCACGTTCAGTCACATCGGTATCGCACTATCTGCGCCCGACAAGAATGGGAACGTCCGCACCATTGAAGGCAACACCGACGGCGCCGGTTCACGCGAAGGTGGTGCCGTGCTAAAGAAGACCCGCCACGTTGGCAAGATCCGCAGTCGGATACGGTTTACGGTGTAGTATCGTAGCCTTGATTGCACCACGACATAACTGCCCAGATGGGATACCAACCACGACTTAATCGAGCTGAGGCACTGAACATGAGTCGCTATGCGTGGATTCTCTTCTCGGTTGTTTGGCTTTCAACAACTGCCTACGGCATGGATGATGTGGGCATCGTATGGCAACGTACGTTCGGTGGTACAGGCAGTGAGAAGGCGACCGCGGTTTGTCATGGCCGCGATGGCTCTTTGATCATCGTCGGATCGACAAACTCAACGGATGGTGATTGTGAGGGGGCTCGCAGCAGCTATGATCTATGGGTAGCAAGATTCAATGCAAAGGGCGACATCGTCTGGAAGACCATTCTCGGCGGGAGTTCCGATGATGGTGCCGAGGATGTCATCGAGACCGCCGATGGTGGCATTCTTGTTGTGGGGTCAACGCGATCAAGTGACGGTGACGTGGGTCCAACACGCGGCAACTCGGATCTTTGGGTCATCAAACTTGATGGCAACGGCAAGGTGCTTTGGCAGAAGACGTTTGGTGGCAGTGCAAGTGAGTATGCGAAGTCCGTTACGGAAACCTCCGACCACTCGCTCGTCATCGTCGGCGTAACAGGCTCATCAGACGGTGATGTTCAGTTGAATCGGGGAGGAACCGATGGTTGGCTCATAAAGCTTGATTCGGTTGGCACCATGCTTTGGAATGCCACGTTTGGCAATGACCTTAACGACTTTGCCTATTCCGTCATAGAAGTTCGGGATGGTTCGTTCATCGTGGCTGGCGAACTTGGAAGTAGCCCACGTGGCTGGGAGTCGAGCGATGCTTGGCTGATCAAGTTCAGTGCTGATGGACAGCTGCTCTGGCAAAGAACCTATGGTAGCTCGGCGAATGCCGACTGGCTACAGTCAGTTATCGAAACTCGTGATGGCGGGCTTATCACCTGCGGACGTGTCCCACCGGCAAATGAACCAGGTAGCGGTGCGGCCGTTCTTAAGACAGACAGTGCCGGAGTTCTGCAGTGGGTGTCGTTTCTGGATCGGACCAATTGTGCCGATGCGCTGAGCGTATCGTTGTCGGCCAGTGGACAGCTGCTTGTCTCCGGCTTGGCCATCAATCCCGTAGATAACATTACCAAGCGCGGGAACGAGGACATCGTCTTGGTGGGTCTTGCTGAAACGACCGGGAACTACCTTTGGCAAAAGGTTATCGGAGGTACGGGCACGGACAATGGTCTAGCCGTGGCATGGCTTGCTGACAGCATGTTTGTTCTTGCCGGTTTCACCAACTCGGCAAATGGGGACGTTCAGGTTAGCAAAGGAGGTGGCGATGCTTGGATCGTCACTCTCCGCAACGGAGGCCTTACAGACGTTATTGATGTGCCCTTGGTACGTCAACTCCAAGCCTATCCCAATCCTGCATCCTCTGAGCTGCGGGTAAACCTTCCGGATGACGTCGCACTCGATGGCACGTTGAAGGTTCTGTCATTCGATGCTCTCGGCCGTTCAACAGCGCTTGAATTCACCGTCGCTCCCTCAAGTGGGTCTCTGCATGTCAACGTCGATCCGCTTGAAGTTGGTACGCATCTCATCCATGTGAGTAACTACATAACGGCGTTGGTGACGCGCTGCGTGATCGTGCGCTAGCATCACTGTTGCTCCTTCGCTCGAGTTCAATGTTCAGCGTTGAATGTGGAGCGCTGAGTAAATGGCACTATAGGTACACGACCTGCGGAATCGTATGAATCATGAAGTTTCGTACAATCGTGTGTTGCAACACACAAAAAGGACTATTGAACCATGACCATCCTCGGAATCTCCGGCTCTCTTCGCGAAGGCTCATTCAATACTGGACTGCTTCGTACCGCCACCACCATCGCTCCCGAAGGGGTCACGGACACGATCGCATCAATTCGTGATGTTCCGTTCTACGACGCGGGCCTCGATACGGCTTCTCAGCCAAGCGCGGTTACGGCACTGAAGGAGCAGATCGCTCAGGCCGATGGAGTTCTGATTGCCACTCCGGAGTACAACTACTCGTACCCAGGAGTCTTGAAGAATGCCATTGACTGGATAACGCGGGGAACCCATCGCCCCTTTATCGACAAGCCCGTGGCGATCGTGGGAGCAAGTCCGGGGAACTTTGGGGCCGTGCGCGCGCAGACGGCCCTGCGCCGTCTCATGTCATCGGTTAGTGGCAACGTACTGCCTCGTCCGGAGTTGCTCGTAAGCAACGTCAAGGCAAAAGTCAATGCTCATGGTGGCAACACCGACGAGCCCACACCTGCGGTGTAACGTGCGACTCTTAACGATCAATAATCAGTTTACGTGCGCTGGTATTCTGTGCATTTCGTATCACGAGTAGATATACACCTTGGGGGATGTCTGAAACATCCAGCGAAATACTTCGAACTTCATTACTACCTCCAAAACTTGGCAGCTGTGAAGTGTAGTCCCGTTCAATACGTCCTTCAATCGAACACAGCTTAAGTGTGACGCCTGATTGGTCGGCGGTAACGAACTTGCTGATATCGACACTGACCGTCATCGAACCGGGATTTGGGTAGACAGCTGAAACATCCCAATGTGATATGTTCTGATCGGTAACCGAAACAGTATTGTCTTTTCCTAGTGGGAAGATATCGGCAGCGATTCCGTTACTAGGAAGGATGATCCTAACATGATTCGTACTCAATATCTGTACAGTTGCAAGGGGAGTCCTTGAAAAAGGATCACGAAGATTGTCCGACAACGTCGAATCGAAAACTAGGCTACCGTTCTTAATGAGCATAAACCTCGATGATACGCGGTCATAGACGACAATTGTGTCATTTATCAATCTTGCTGTTACGCGAGAATGTGAGACCAAGGGCCTTTCGAGTTGAATGACAACGGAGTCCAATACACCGAGACGAGACACGTGAAGCAACACGAAGCGGTTGACAGATTGCATTGCGGCATCTTCGAATCGCGGATGAATGAGATATGCTGTATCTCCTTGCATTCCAAGTATTGAAAGATCATTACCGTAGACAGGTGTGTATTGGTATCGCTCTACAGTATCTCCGACAAGATATCTTGGTACTATATACAGTTCACTGCGTCGATTGAGCGCTAAGAAGTCTTTAGATTCCACAGCTTGTACGAAACCACCGAACATTCCCTTGACGTAGTGTATGGACCATGATTTTCCGGTGTCTTCCGAAAGACCAATCGCATTGCCCTTCAATGACGCAACCATGCCGCCATCACCAAGTCTGAAGATATTGCCGCCTTTCACTTGCAACGTCCGTCGCCAAGGCCCGAGCAATGACGCAGAAAATGCTATACACTTGCTACCGGAGGCTGTGAATCCATTCTGTTCGTCGCCTAGGAGTTGATGTAGTTCGCCAATCGAATCCCTAAAGTCGATCGACTCCGAAACAAATGGCTCTGTCACTTCTTGCTCTGTGTAAAGTAAACAGCGGTAGCCAATCTCTTTTGAATATGCGCGTAGTGATCTGGTGATGCCATCGATGCGCAGCACGTTGGCGTGTGCAAACGTGCTGGACGATTGGTCAGGAATGATAGACTCGGAGGAATCTAGAGATGTTTCAGTATGTCGGATGACCTTGCCGTTGCCAGATAGCGTGTAGACCGTATCGTCATGCAATGTGATTGTACCGATGGATATAGAAGGAATAGCTTGACGAACAAGGACGTAGCGGCCATCTCGTGTTGGACCAATCCTGCTTACGATGATTGTATCCGGGTTCTGGCGGCTGTTGTAGCCAGCGAACACAAGTGTGAGAGCTGATTCAATGCTGCCTGTGCCGTGAGCCGTTAAGGCAGGGATTGGAATTTGCGATGTGAAATCTCGAAATCCTGATTCAAGGCTTGAATGCTGAATGTATACGCGGTTGTATGTTGAAACGTATACAACTGATCCGTCGCTAAACTGATTGAAGCGTCCAGCACGTTCCCATGGTTGCAATGATCTGGCAGATGACGAGTTCCCAACGAGTACGGTCATTGAGTCACTAGCTTGATACATCACTATCGTGGTGTCTGATTTGACTGCAAACGATTCGATAGAACGCGAGCCCGGCAGCACGCGTACAACCGAATCAGAAATCTTTGCGCCATTGCGCCTTAGGAAGCGGATTGTATCTACGGATACAACATAAATGCCATCGCCAGACGGTTTGAATAGCGCTGCAACTCTTTGACCGTACATTACCCATGAGACACCGCTATTCGACGAATAATACAGGCGGCCTGAGCTGGTGTGAATCCAGAGGAGTCCGTCTGACGAATACAGATCCGTCACGTACGTCCCCGATGGAGTTTGCACCGATCGTGGTTGTAGGGCCTTGGAATCGAAGACCGATACCTGTCCATTGTTGTATGAACAGAAGTACTGACCAGCGTGCTCGAGTATCGATCTCGGCTCAGCATGCTCGAACCCAAAAATCTGTTCAATAAATGGCTCTTGTGAATACGAGGCAATGCTGACAGAAAGACAAACAAGCAGCAACAGGATGTATTTCACAATATCCTCAACTCAGGTATGAAAGTCTCATCAGTTGCTATCACATGTGTTGTAGATGCAATCAGGCTTCGAGGTATCAGGTTCGCAGGGCGCAACAATGTTCTGGCATCCAACATATTGCAACATTGGTTCGTTCGCTGGGTCAGAGCAAGGGTCTGTATCAGACGTTGACAAACACACTGCACATCGCTTGGTGCAGACAGACGTACCGCATGGATTGTAGATGTTTACCGGCCCGTCTGGAACATCCGAGAGTGTTCTTGCATAGCAGCTCGAAACACTAGTCTCCACGGTCAACAGTGCCGACCCAGGGCAATTGGGAATACTGGGTAGTATTCCACCTTGACTTAGCCGATACACAATCTTTTTTCTAAGCCAATTGAAGAGACCGGGACCAACGACCAGTGGGCAATCGGCCGGAACAGTAACGGTATGTGTAACAATTCTGAGAGTTGTTCCTTCGAGCTGGTAACAAAAGACAACTGTGATTGTGCAACAGCCGCCTCCCGGCACTGGAGCCGAAAACTCTTGTGTCAATTTGACGAACCCAGGGTCACATGGTGGCTGCGCCGAGGTTGTACTAGATCCTATCAAAACCACGAAGATGACTACCAATATTGACCTAAATGCCGACGGAACCACGATTACCTCAATAACATTGAAAAAGCATCAAGGGCTCTAGATCATCAACATACAAAGAAATGATACGCGTGATCCAAGCGCATTGGCTACAGCTATTGACTGACAACCGGCGTCGGAACATCTGCCACCATTGTACTGTTTTCAACATATGTCTGTTCCTCCAACGTACTGAACAGCGCTTCAGAGTTAATTCTGCAAACATGCGTTATAATCGCGTGTTGAAACACATAAAAGTCAATTGAACCATGACCATCCTCGGAATTGTATCGCTTCAGCCCTAACAGGACAAACAAGAGAAACCTGTAAGCAAATGGACGCGTGGCTCGGCCGAACAAAGTATAATGAACGTGTCTCAATGCACCAGTATTCGTGCACGTTCCGGGGCTACTCACAGATCTCCGAGATCGGACGTCGCCGTTTCTTTCGTTGTGAGTTCAGCGCCAATCTGGTGCTGACTACTTTTGCTTGGTTGTCCTACTTCATGAGAAGCGGTTCAGAACAACAGACCGCATTGAGAATCTCAACCGATGCATGGAACGCTTCACTCGCCAATTGGGCTATTGGTCGGAGAAAGACCAGCGATTGCGTTGGGCAGAATTAGCTGCACTGCACCACGAAACACGAATGAACAGACTGGGCAACTACCACGCCCTCGATTCTCTCGCACAGGCTATCTCAAAAGAAATTCGTAATTACGAACACGCTGGGGTCTGGTGATGTTTGAACTAAAAAATGGACACTCCTGGTACGCATATGAAATCTATGCTCTCGAAGCCGATTACGGCGATGTTGCTTATGGTAATCGCCGTTCTTACAGTCCATACCCAAGAATTGAAGGTAACCTCGCCAAGAAGCGGGCAGATATTGAATCCCGGCGATTATCATGCTATCACTTGGAGCGGGATAAGCAGTCCCAATACGTTTGTGCGGCTGGAGTATAGCACTGATGCGGGAGATACGTGGACTCTCATCACCGATTCAGCTATGCAATCCGATTATGTCTGGCGTATTCCAAATGTTAACAGCAAATGGTGTAAGGTGCGGGCGAGTGGATCGAGTTATACAGCTATCGTCCTGGAAGGACATGGGTATTATGTAAATACAGGAAGCTATAGTAACGACGGTAAGCTTGTAGTTACCGCAAGTGACGATGACATTGCCATTGTGTGGAATGCCCAAAGCGGTGAGCGATTGCAGACGTACGTAGGGCACGAGCTTGATGTGATGTATGCAAGCTTTTCGCCGGACGACAATAAGTTGCTTACCTCCAGCTTCGACGGCTCCGCGGCCATGTGGGATGTTGCTAGTGGGCGGAGGCTGTTTATCATGAGGAGTACACCGTCTTCAGCGATGAACCGCTCGAGCTTCAGCCCGGATGGCCTGCTCGTGGCTGCCGCCTGCTGGGATAGTACCGCACGAATCTGGAATGCATATAATGGACAGTACATTAAGGCGTTGATCGGACACTCCGATATTGTTAGCTCGTCGTTTTTTCATCCACGTGGAGACAAGATTATTACAGCATCGTGGGATCGGTCAGTGATGATTTGGGATATCCAGTCTGCTAGTGCGATAAAGAAAATCTCGTTACCTGATAAATCAGACTGGGCCGTATGGAATCCCGCCGGAGACCGCATCATTGCTGCGTGCAGAGATGGTAATGCCTATGTGTTCGATGCTCAGACATACGAGATGAAAGGCGTACTTTCATTTCATAAGTCATGGGTGTGGAGCGTGGAGTACAGCATGGATGGGCGCAACATCATAACTTCTGGACGCGATGGTGCCGTGGCTATCTGGGATGCGCAAACATTCGAAAAGTTGCGCTCTCTTGAAGTCTGCGCTACGGATGTATCGGCAGCACGATTCAGTCCCGACGGTACCGCCTTCCTGACGACGGGTAATGATTGGTTGGGAAGAATTATCCGTTTCCAAGCTGTGAGTGCAATGAGCGATTCACTCTTCTCCATCGTACCTAAAGTCACTTCTGTGGACCAGAGGAATACTGATCTACATTTGTCCATCACACCGAACCCCGCGCAGGATTTCTTTACCATTAATGCTTCGGGATACAGTAATGATGCCCTTGTGGTGGTCAGCGATGCTCTGGGATCGAAGAAATTGAGTTGCTCCATAGGCGAACTTCCGCAGCTGCGCATATCAACCGCTTCACTTGTAAACGGCACTTATGTTGTAAGCATTTACGACGGCCCGTTTCTATATGTCGGTCGCGTAGTTGTGGCAAGGTGATCCGGGTGGGTCTGCTCAGAAAAGAAAAGGCCATGATTTCGTTGTAAATCATGGCCTTTTTTCTGTGGACCTCCCCCGAAAAAATGGTTGAGCATATATGGTGATAGACCTTGGCTTTACCCATAACTTTCGTTAGAGTGGTCTGGCTAGAGAACGATTCAAAGCGTAAACATCAGACCTTTGACGCGACCTTCAAGAAGGAGGCCGTCGTTATATTCTAGAGCCCCAATGTGCCTCAATCAGGCAGCACAGGATCATGATCTACACGAGCACTACCTAAGAAACCGGTTCGAGGAGAATGAGCCAACGGAGTAGGAGAACAACGTTGCAAGTGATTAAGGGCTTCAGTCAGAAGGATTTCGGCTTTGTAAGAAGAGACGGAGAGGTGAGGGAAAGCAAGCGAAACTGGAGGTTTGGAAGCTCAACACGCGCACGCTGCGCTTTGCGCAAGACTCCCTATAGCGAGCGCTTCTCCCGCGAGGTCTTCGAGCGAAGATCGAGCGCCGTCCCGAGCGGAGCCGAAGGGCTCGAAGACCTCGCGGGTACGGGCCTCGACACTGTTGAACTTCCGGGCGTTCTACGCCGCTTGCTTCTCGACTTCGCTCGAAGATCTCGCGGGGGCGGGGCCTCGACACGGATTCGCAGCCAAGCGGGGAACCCATCGCCCCTTTATCGACAAGCCCGTGGCGATCGTCGGCGCAAGCCCGGGGAACTTCGGGGCCGTGCGTGCGCAGACGGACCTGCGCCGTCTCATGTCATCGGTTAGTGGCAACGTACTGCCGGCCAGCGTGGCCACTTTGATTTCGGATGGCTCAATACCTATCACACGTTCAGCTTCGGTCAGTACCATGACCCGTCGCGAATGAACTTTGGTGCGCTGCGTGTTCTCAACGATGACATCGTGGCGGCGGGAGAGGGGTTCGGCACGCATCCACATCGCGACATGGAGATCATCGTGATGGCAACGGCATTTTCTTTCTCGCGGTCAACGGCACTATTGCGGTAGGGGGCGAGTCGGAATCGCACCATCTTGGCAAGCGTGATGGTCTGGGAGTCGTTGATGCGTCGAGGCTTGAGATCACCGCCGAAGCCGAC
>JBEAYU010000069.1:0-11037 GCA_041170435.1 Bacteroidota bacterium | reverse complement strand
GACTCATGGACTCCGTTCCAACGGTAGGGCCTGTGCTAGGTTCAAAAGACATCTCCACGACGGATGACAAGACCAAGGGGCACAACATCCAACGTATGAGCAGAGACCGCATCAAACCACTCGGTAACGGAGGGGATAAGCGCGATATCGAACAAGGAAGTAATAACCAAGGCAAGCCGTGAGCATAAATACGATTCTCCAGCTCTTGGTTCTGCTACTCTGGTTCAAAGGAGGGTGCGACACGGGTGAGCGGGCGCTCCATGCCTATGAAGAGCTCCGCAAACGCCAACCCATCGAGCAGCGCGATAGCCTTTATGTGGCCTATACCGTCCGAGAGTGGGCGCGTCTTGACTGGCAGACTTATGGAGTGCGTGCAGATTTGGAGTACCTCACCTTGGAGGAGATAACCCACTACGTCGAAGCAGCCTTCTACAGCCCGGACCGGCGCAAGGCCTTGTTCTGGGTTGGCGAGAGAAAGCCAAATGCCTTGAGCCGGTCGAATGAGGGTAGAAAGATCTGTCCTAACTCGGGTGACACGATCTACGGCATGGACGCCGTTATCGGTATTCGTGTTCATACCGATCAGCCTTGGCAGCTCTATCCCTTTCAAGACCTAATGTGTATATGCTATCCCGACTCCCTTAGCATGCTGCCAATAATGGATAGATTCTACTTTAAGGGGTTGAAGAAAAAGGAGATGTACCGCATTGCCCAATCAGGTCCACGAAAGGGGCATAAAGTGCTTGCAGCGTATGGCTACAATATCCAGGACGAGGCATTCTGGGACAAGTGCTGGCTTTTTGAGCGTGACACCGTCGGCTCATACGGGCTGTATAACTTTCAAGTGCTCGGTTATGACTACATCGGCGATCCGTGTACGCCGGCCTCTGCCGAGCCCTGGAAGTCTCCGGTGTTAGATTATCCAGCGGAGATCAAGCAGCTGTATCCTGGGTGGAAATGACACGTAACAGTGTCACATATAGTCTCGTCCGCGCCGTGATCTCGGACCTGCTGGTGGACCGTCCAACGGGCTTCGGCTATGCCACGCAGGACGCCGAGGTGATCGACCGACGCGATTACTACCCATTCGGCATGGAAATGCCTGGCCGCCGCTGGAGAGCCACCGGCGAAGGGGCAGGCAGGTTTGGGTATAACGGCAAGGAGAATGATAACGAGGTTAAGGGAGAGGGGAACGCCATCGACTTCGGCGCGCGGCTGTGTACCGCTTCAGCTCAAACAGTACAGACAAGAGAAACCTACAAGCAAACTGGCGCGTGACTTAGTTGAGCAGAGTTGAATGTTCGTTTTCTCCGAGCAACTCCACGAAGATGCATCCCCGCTTCCGCGGGGATGACGAAGATTCGCGGGGATGACGAGGCGTTATTCAGAGCCTCTCACACATGCCCATCCGGCTGACTCACGCTTTCGAGGTGCGTGAAGACCTCGGTGTTATGGTCGATGGCGGCTCGGACCAGGTCTTCGCACGACGTTGCAAGACTGTGTGCCTCGTGCATCGTCATCGTATCGGGCAGGATCAGATGGTAGTCCACATGCACCATGTTTCCTGATGAGCGCAGGCGCAGTCGGTGGTAGCTGCAGTCGTGGTCAACACAAAAGTCGGTTAAGACAAGTTGGACGCGCTGAAGGAGCTCGGGGTCGGTTGCATCCATGAGCCCCCTGACCGAGGTTGAGACGAGCTTGCCTCCTTCTCGGATGATGTTGGCACCGAAGATGATGGCGATGACCGGATCCATCCACAACATGCCCGTCCATTGGGCGATGAAAAGTCCACCAACGGCACCGGCACTGGTCCAGACGTCGGTCATGACATGACGTCCGTTGGCCTCGATCACGAGGGACTTGTGCTTCGTTCCAATCTTGATCAAGTACCAGCCGAGTGCCAGGTTCACCAGGGCCGCACCGGCGGTTATCGACATGCCGATGTCGAGCTTCTGCAGGGTCACCCCCGAGACGAGCTTCTCTGTGGCGCTGATGATGATGACGATGGCCGCAATACAGATCAGGCCACCTTCGACTCCGGCCGACATGAAGCTGACCTTGTCGTGTCCGTACGGATGCTCCTCGTCAGGGGGCTTGGCACCCACCCGCAAAGCATACCAGGCGAACCAGACCGCAACGATATGCACCACACTCTCGGCAGCGTCGGAGAAGATCACCGACGAGCCGGTCATCAGATAGGCGATCCACTTGGCCACGAGCATCAGCACACCCGTGGCCAGCGACAGATTCATCGCTCGACGGTTGATGCTTTGCTCGTTGCTCAGCATCACGTTTGTCTATGAATTGAGCGTCTTGATGAACTCTTCGTTGGAACGCGTAGCACGCATTCGCTCGAGCATCGTCTCCATTGCTTCCACCGGTGGGTCATTGGCAAGTACCTTGCGAAGCACCCAGATCTTGGCCAACACGTCAGGCTCCAGAAGAAGCTCTTCGCGCCGCGTGCCGGAGCGGTTCACGTCGATGGCCGGGAAGATTCGCCGCTCGGCGATCTTGCGCTCAAGCACCAGCTCCATGTTGCCGGTTCCCTTGAACTCCTCGAAGATCACCTCGTCCATGCGAGAATTCGTCTCCACAAGAGCCGTGGCGATGATCGTCAGCGAGCCCCCTTCCTCGATGTTACGCGCCGCACCGAAGAACCGCTTTGGACGCTGCATGGCATTGGCATCAACACCGCCCGAAAGGAGCTTGCCTGAGCCCGGCTGGACCGTGTTGTGCGCGCGCGCCAGACGTGTGATCGAATCCAGGAGGATGACCACATCCTGCTTGGCCTCAACAAGGCGCTTGGCCTTTTCGATGACCATTTCGCTGACGGCTACGTGGCGCTCTGCCGGCTCGTCAAACGTCGAGGCAATGACCTCGGCATTCACAGAGCGCATCATGTCGGTGACCTCTTCAGGACGCTCGTCGATGAGCAGAACGATGAGCTTTACCTCGGGATGATTACGCGCGATCGCATTTGCGAGCTTCTGCATCAAGATCGTCTTGCCCGCTTTGGGAGGCGAGACGATGAGTCCACGCTGCCCCTTGCCGATCGGCGACACAAGGTCCACGATCCGCGTAGCATACTCCTGCTGCATGGTCTCCAAGCGCAGACGCACCTTCGGATAATACGGCGTGAGGTTCTCAAACAGCGGTCGGGGAGTATTCTCGATGAACGGGATGTAGTTGATCGAGTCAACCTTGATCATGGCAAAGAAACGCTCGCCTTGGCGTGGTGCCCGAATGTAGCATTTCACTGTATCGCCTGTACGCAATCCGTAGCGCTTCACTTGGGAGGGGGCGATGTACACATCGTCAGGCGATGGGAGGTAATTGAAGTCGGCAGAACGCAGAAAGCCGTATCCGTCGGGGATCAGCTCAACGACGCCGGTGGTCAGACTCACACCCTCACGCTGATAGTCACGCATTTGACGCGCGTTCTCGGCCTCAACGATGCGGTTGATCAGGTCCTGCTTCTTGAGGTCGGCAAAATCCTCGATATCGAGCGACTGTGCCAGCTCGACAAGCTCGGCGATCTTCTTGAGCTTGAGCTCGTTGAGGTCGATCACCGGACCGGCCAGCATCAGCTCACGCTCCTCGCGTTCGATCTCTGCCTCGAATGCTCGGTCGCGAAAACCTTCTCGGCGATCACGGCCACGGCCTCGACGTCGGTTACGACCGCGGTCGCGGTCAAACCGATCGCCCCCTCGGAAGTCTCGTTGCTCCCGATCCTGGGGTCCGCGCGCCTCTCGACGATCGTCTCGACGATCGTCTCGGCGGTCGTCCTGACGGACATCGCGGCGGTCGTCTCGGCGGTCGTCGCGACGGTCATCTCGGCGGTCGTCCCGACGGAAATCACGGCGATCCTCGCGAGGCGCAGAACGTGGTTCATCGCGCCGCTCGGCGGCGTCGGAAGGAGCGGCTTCTGCTCTGCGTTCAGAAGAACGTTCCTCTGCGCGAGGGGCAGGTGCCGGCTCAGCCGATGCGGGTGCGTCAGCGGCAACGCTGCGAGTGCGGCGTCGAGGAGACGGGCGAGCCGCTTCCGTAGCAGGCTCAGGGGCCGATGGCGGAGCTTGTGTTGGTTGTTCGTTTTCTGTCTTGGCAACCTTTGTTGCCTTACGTGCACGCGTTGTTTTGGCTGCGCGCTCTGGTTTCTCGTCGGACATGCTGTGGTCTACGGATACGGAAAAATGGTCGTTGTGTGTCGTCGTGTCACCGGCGCCGGCACGGTCTTTGCCGCGGCGATGATGCGCTTTTTCTACAAGAGGGAGAGAGCAAGGAATTGACGCGTCGGGCTTGTGTAGCGATGCTCTGCGGCTGTCTGTGCGGCGCGTTCGGCAGGCAATATACGACAAGAACATGCTCACCAAGTCCGTCACGCCAGGACTTCGTATATTTGTGCTTCACGGCGGGTGTAGCTCAGTTGGTAGAGCCCCAGATTGTGACTCTGGTTGTCGCGGGTTCAAGCCCCGTCACTCGCCCTTACAGCAAGCGCCACGGTACACGATGCCGTGGCGTTTGTCGTTTTGTGCCGTGGTAAATTCGTTGCCATCCTGATCATGACCTGCTTCGTACTGCATACACACCTGCCATACGTGCTCCACCACGGAGCATGGCCGCACGGGAGCGACTGGCTCTGCGAAGCCGTTGCAGAGTGCTATGTGCCGCTTATCGGTATGTGCGATAGGCTCCTGAATGATGGTATCCGTCCCGGCCTGACGTTTGATGTTTCTCCAATCCTCTGCGAGCAGTTGGCACATCCGGACTTTCCGGAGCTGTTTCTACGCTACTGTAAGGAACACGCTGATCTTGCTGCGGCCGACGCTGAGCAGTTCCGTAAGCAGGGGGCTGAGGCCGAGCGAGTTGCCATGGCCCACGAGTGGCAACGCTGGTATGTTGATCGCGCGGAGGTGTTTGAAGAAGAGTATGGACGCGACATCGTCGGGCAGTTTCGCAGACTTCAAGATGCCGGAGTGATCGAGATCATGACCTGTGGTGCGACGCACGGGTACTTCCCCTTGCTGGCAGAGGATGCGAGCATCGAGCGTCAGGTCGAGATCGCCGTTCACGCCCATGAAAGGCACTTCGGCCGACGTCCGCGCGGAATCTGGCTGCCGGAGTGCGCCTACCGTCCGGCCTATGCCTGGCGAACGCTGCTGCCGGTGTATGCGTATTCAAAGCCGGCGCAACGCGAATCCATTGAAAGCGTCTTGGAACGTCATGGGTTGCAGTACTTTGTTACCGATGAGGCTGCTCTGCGCTCGGCCCGTCCGCTCGGATTCATCAATGAATTCGGACACCGTACGCCCCTTGATCAGACGTATGGAGCGATCCGACGTCGGCTCGACGAGCGCTCTGCCATGGATGTGTTTCGTGCTGGATCGGAAACGTCACCGGCAACGGCTTCGGTCTTCACACGCCACACAGACACCGCTCTGCAGGTTTGGAGTGGCACAACAGGCTACCCGGGTGATGCAGACTATCTTGATTTTCACAAGAAGTACACGAATTCGGCGCTTCGTTACTGGAGAGTGACCGATAATCAGGCCGACATGGCATACAAGCAACCGTATGTGCCGCAGTGGGCAGAGAATCGTGCCCGAGAGCATGGTCGACATTACGCCGGTATGATCGTTGATGCACTGCGCCAGCGACGGACACAGTGTGACGGGCACGCGATGCTGACGTTACCGTTTGACACGGAACTGTTCGGCCATTGGTGGTTTGAAGGCCCCATCTTCCTCGAAGAAGTTTTGCGCTCATTGCACGAGGCACCCGATACGGCCGCCGTTACCCTCGGCGAATGTCATGATGTTGTCCGGCCGGATTGCCTGGTGGCCCTTCCAGAATCGTCATGGGGCCGAGATGGCAATCACTCGGTGTGGATGAACGACCAGACGCAGTGGACCTGGGAGCGTGAGTACCGCCTCGAGTTCCAGGTGCGAAGCCTCATGCAGAAGCATCCCGGCCATCGCTGGACGTTGCAGATGCGCCGCGTGGCTCGCACGATGATGCGTGAGTTGCTGCTTGCACAGGCCTCCGACTGGCAGTTCCTGATCTCCACTGAGTCGGCCCGCGATTATGCCGAAATGCGGTTCCATAATCATGTTGAGGACGCCAAACGCTGCTGTGACATCTTTGAACGGCTGGCCGTTACGGAGTTCCTTTCGGCAGATGATGCCAACTATCTCGATGAGCTGGACGCAAGAGATGGGATATTCGAAGCCGAGATTGATCTCTATTTTGCGCACCATGCCTGATACCACGTCAACATTTGTGAGTCTGGTGCGCCAGATGCGCGTCTATCAGTGGGTGAAGAATCTGCTGCTGATCGTACCTCTAGCGCTGGCACATCGAACAGGCGATACCGACGCACTTGTTGCCTGCATCTGGGGTATTGTGGCATTTAGTCTCGTGGCATCGAGCGTGTATATCGTCAACGACATCTCTGACCTTGAGCATGATCGCGCGCACCCTCGCAAGAGGTTCCGTCCACTTGCCAGCGGTGCCATTTCGTTGCCCCTTGCCTGGTCCGTTGTGGCCGTGTGCGTTGTGGTGGCCTCAGCGATCTGCGCAACGGTGATGCCGCAGTCGTTCACCCTTTGGCTTATCACCTATGCCGTGGCCACCACGGCATATTCGTTTGTTTTGAAGCGAATCGCATTGGTCGATGTGATCGCCCTTGCCGGACTCTATGCACTGCGCATTGCGGCAGGGGGCGCAGCAGCAAGTGTCGAAGTCTCGCCGTGGCTGCTTGGATTTTCACTCTTTCTCTTCATGAGTCTGGCCTTTCTGAAGAGATATGCCGAACTGCGTGATACGATCGAACGCGAAGGCACGCACGTGTCGGGTCGCGGTTATCATGTTGGCGATGCTGAGTTCGTTCTTATGGCCGGCACCGCACTCGGATTTGTTGCCGTTCTGGTCTTCACGCTCTACGTCAACGGTCCCCAAGTGCAGACTCTCTACAGACACCCATATCGTATGTGGCTCATCGCCCCCTGCCTCGTGTATTGGGTCAGCCATCTGTGGCTCACAGCTCACAGAGGCGGGATGCACGATGACCCGATCGTGTTTGCCGCGCGCGACAAGCATTCGTGGGCCGTGGGGGTTGCCATTGCAGCGATCGCCGTTTCAGCAACCTAACGAATGGTTCGTACGCACTGATGATGCAACAACCGTCGTCATGGGGACGTTATCCCGAATCTCGTGCCAAGCATGTCATGGATGCTGCATGGACGTCCGATGTTCCTCCAGCTGCTGAGGGCTCGATCCTGGCCTATGGGCTTGGTCGGTCCTATGGTGACGTCTGTCTCAACGATAAGGGCACCGTGGTGCGAATGCATCGGTGTGACCGCGTACTTGCTTTCGACGCGGAGAAAGGCATCCTAAGGGCTGAATCAGGACTTTCCATTGCGGATCTGCTGCGCATCTGTGTGCCGCGCGGATGGTTTGTACCAGTCACCCCCGGCACTCGATACGTGACGCTTGGCGGCGCTGTTGCCAACGACGTGCATGGGAAGAATCACCATCGGGTTGGTACGTTTGGACGTCACGTACGCTGCCTTGAGCTACGTCGAAGCGATGGTTCTGTGCTGGTCTGCTCGCCAACACAAAACCCGGAATTGTTCGCTGCCACCATCGCTGGTATGGGGCTTACGGGAATCATCACGTGGATTGAGATCGCTCTTCTTCCCATCGCCTCACGTCAGATCGAACAGGAAAGCCTCAAGGTCCGATCTCTGAACGAGCTCATCCGTCGCACGGACGAGTCCGATGCAGATTGGGACTACACCGTAAGCTGGATCGATGTTATGTCGCGCGGCAGCTCCCTTGGTAGGGGGCTTGTTCTGCGTGGGCGATTCAGTGAAGCGTCTGACGGTACACTTTCGAAAACATGGAAAGGTTCGCTGATCACGGTTCCGTTTGAAGCCCCTTCGTGGTTGCTCAGCGCACCAACGATCAAGATCTTCAACAACGTCTGGTACCACCGTCAGATGGGCAGCGTCAAGCGAGCCATGCTCGATGTTGAACCGTTCTTCTATCCTCTCGATGGCGTTGGCAGCTGGAACCTTCTGTATGGTCGACGTGGCATGCTGCAGTATCAATGCGTGATTCCGATCGAGGACGGCGAGCACCTGATGCGACGGATTCTCGAGGAAATGCAGCGCGGTGGCGTGTCCTCCTTCCTTGCGGTACTCAAGAAGTTCGGCGATGTTCCATCACCGGGCATGATGTCTTTCCCGCGTCCGGGTTTGACGCTTACTCTCGACATCCCAATTGGCGGTGAAAAGATGTTCCGTGCGCTGGACCGGTGCGACGAACTCGTTCACTCGGCGGGCGGACGAATCTATGCGGCCAAAGATGCTCGCGTGAAAGGGGAGATGTTTCGAGACATGTATGCTGAACAGCTTCGTCGATTCTTGCCCATGATCGATCCCGCGATGTCGAGCAGCTTCTGGCGCCGAGTTATGAACGATGCAAAGGATACGCAATGAATACTCCCTCGGTCGTGATCATTGGAGCAACCTCGGGCATCGCTCAAGGAGTTGCGCGCCTGTATGCAATGCGTGGGTGGCGACTTTTCCTTGTGGCCCGCAATGCTGATGCCTTGCAGGCCATGGAGTCTGATCTCGTTGCCCGTGGCGCGGCGCAGGTCAATACCATGGTCGCCGACCTGGCCGATGTGACGCGTCACGACGAGATCGTGAAGCGTGCTCAAGAAGCGTGCGGTAGCATCTCCGTTGTTCTGATTGCCCACGGCATTCTGCGAAACCAAGAGGAAGTAGACCACAACGCTGATGACATGCTACGTGTTTTCGACGTCAATGCACGGTCATCCGTATCGCTACTTCACCGCTTCGGCGTCGCCCTCGAACCACAACGATCCGGTACCATCGCCATCATCAGCTCCGTTGCGGGAGATCGCGGTAGGCGGTCACTTTACACGTATGGTTCGACAAAGGCCGCCGTCTCACACTTTGTAGCCGGCATGCGCGGTCGGTATCTGCCCCTTGGCATCAATGTGCTCGACATCAAACCGGGCCCGGTCGATACCCCCATGATGGCGGGCCGCACGCTCACGCTTGCAGCCACTGTCGATGCCGTTGCCAAGGATATCATTGCCGCCATCGACAAGCGCAGGGGCGTCCTCTACACACCGTGGTTTTGGCGCTACATCATGATGATCATCAAGATGATCCCAGAGCGGATCTTCCTGAAGATCAAGTACTGAGAACGTACAGTTATCCCGGCGAAGGCCGGCATCCAGTGATGAGCGGCAAGCTCTTCGCATAACTGCCCAAGGCTTCAGCCCTGGGAAATGAGGGAATCAAAAATCCTGTGCATGCTGATTTGTCATGGGGCCACACTCTTTCTGTCCCATGGCTGAAGCCATGGGCAGTTATGCGAAGAGGCAATTCTCTGTGGCGCATGGATCCCGGCTTTCGCGGGGATGACGTTGGGCGGGGCGACGAAAGTCTTCTCTTACGACGGGCTCAGGGCCAGACCATCGCTTGGAGCATCATCGAGATCGGTCTTTGGTTCTTCTGGGGCAGCGGCCTTGATGCGCTCGCGGAACGCCTCGACGTCTTTGATGATCGGACGAAGGGGCTCGCCCTTGATGAGCAGATCGAGCTCTTCCGCGTCCAAAGTTTCCCGTTCAATGAGAGCCTTGGAGCATCTGTGCAGCAAGTCGAGGTTGTCTCGCATCAACTGCTCGGCACGTTGTTCGGCATCGATGATGATACGTCGTACCTCACCGTCGATGGTGCGAGCGGTCTCTTCCGAATGGTCACGGGGCTGAGAGATCTCACGTCCCAAGAACACTTCGTCTTGGTGGCTCGCATAGCGAACCGGTCCGATGAGGTCGCTCATACCGAATTCGCAGACCATCTTCTTTGCGATGGCGGTGGCACGTTCCAGATCGTTGGATGCACCGGTATTGAGCTGATCGAAGACCACGCGCTCGGCGGCTCGTCCGGCTAGCAGCGTCACGAGGCGTGTGGTGAGCTGATCACGACTCATGGTATGCATTTCTTCGCTGGGTAGGTAGGAGGTCACGCCGAGGGCGCGGCCACGAGGGATGATCGTGACCTTATGCACCTGATCGCCGTGCGGTACCAGCTTGCCGGCAAGGGCATGGCCGATCTCGTGATATGCCGTTGTTTCCTTTTCGCGATCACTCATCACCATCGACTTACGCTCGACCCCCATCAGAACCTTGTCCTTGGCGCTCTCGAAGTCGTACATCGTCACCTCAGTGCTATTGCGCCGAGCCGCCAGCAGGGCTGCCTCATTGACGAGGTTCGCAAGGTCGGCTCCGCTCATGCCCGGAGTACCGCGGGCAATAACGTCGAGCTTGACGTCCTTCGCCATTGGTACGCGGCGCGTGTGGACTTTCAGGATGCCCTCGCGGCCGTGCACATCCGGACGGTCCACCACGACCTGACGGTCGAAACGACCCGGACGCAGAAGCGCAGGATCCAGCACGTCCGGACGGTTTGTTGCGGCAACGATGATGATCCCCGAGTTCTGTTCGAATCCATCCATCTCCACCAGGAGCTGGTTCAATGTCTGCTCGCGTTCGTCGTGTCCGCCCCCTAACCCGGCACCGCGGTGACGTCCCACGGCGTCGATCTCATCGATGAACACGATGCAAGGGGCTTGCTTCTTGGCCTGCTCGAACAGATCACGCACGCGGCTTGCGCCCACGCCCACGAACATCTCCACGAAGTCGGCACCGGAGATCGTGAAGAACGGCACTCCGGCTTCACCGGCCACGGCACGTGCCAGCAGGGTCTTGCCTGTGCCCGGAGGACCCAGCAGCAGAACGCCGCGCGGGATCTTTCCGCCCAGACGCGTGAAGCGTCCGGGATCACGAAGGAATTCCACGATCTCCTTGAGCTCTTCCTTGGCCTCGTCGGCGCCGGCGACGTCGGTGAACGTTACCGAGAGTTGCCCGTCTGTGAGCATGCGTGCGCGGCTGCGGCCGAAGGAGAAGATGCCCTTGCCGCCTCCGACGCCCCCTCCCTGCAT
>JBEAYU010000068.1:0-21715 GCA_041170435.1 Bacteroidota bacterium | reverse complement strand
AGCTTGTAGAGGAGTGCAACGCGCGGCGACATGACCATTTCGCCGATCACCGAGTGCTGGTCAACACGCACGGCAGCAAGAGCCGACAGGTCCGATGTGATCCTCCAGTCGCCCTGAAGGTATCCACCGATCTCGGTGTAGTTGTCATTCTCTTCGTTCACACCGTTGATCGTTCCGTCAGTGACCGGATTCGTCGCAAAGAAGTCGGCACCGTAGGTCAGACGAATGTCATCGTTGACCTTATACGCATGCTGAAGACGTCCGCCGAGCAGCGTCGAGCGGTCCACGATCGGGTTACCCGTGCGCAGGAAGTACGTGTTACCAGCGTCACTCATGTTAGTGAACACTTGAGCAAACAGATCTCCTGAGGTCAGCTGCGCATTCGCATACGTATAGCGCCAGTCGCTACCGACGGCAGCACCGAGACCGGTCATCTCGATGGTGTTGACTGCCTGCGAGATGCCACCATTGATCTGCACCATCGTGTTTTCGCCAAGCATGTAATAGGCACCTGCGTCAACATTGAATCGCTCGTGCTTGCTGCCCTTGCGGTTGCCAATCTTCACGGTGTCAGGGTTGACACCCGGAACGGCAAGTGCCGCTGTACGTGCATTGACTTCAATGCTATCTTCAAACACCCAGTCATCGGCAGAGAAGTACTGTCCGGTGATCTTGTATCCGAAGTCATCGCCAAGCGTGCCGGCATGACGCAGGCCCGCGTTCAGAAGTCCGCGCTCACCACCGGCGAGGAACACTGTTGTACCCTGAGAAGAGAACGGCGAGCGCGTAATGATGTTCAGCACGCCCTGGGAGGCATTCGGACCGTACAGAGCCGATGCCGGACCGCGCACGAGCTCCATACGCTCGATGTCTTCGTTGGAGGCCGGAACAAAGTAGCCAACGTTCACGCGCAAGCTCGGGACGCCGGCCGGACGGTAATCCGTAAGCGTCAGCAGCGAACCGCTGAACACATTGTTGAAACCGCGAACGCTCACGTTCTGCTGAGCGATACCAGTTTGCGAGTAATCGATACCGGCAAGTCCACGGATATGCTCAACGGGCGTGGCCTTTGGAGCTTCGCGAATAGAGCGCGGCTCGACGACCGTAACCGATGCCGGGGCCTCAGATGCTTTCTGCTGCACACGCGATGCCGTCACCACGGTGACGTCCATATCGATGGCCGTCTCCACCAGCGAGACGTCGCGTGTGGTAGCACCGCTGATCTCGATGTTCTCCGAGACGCTCTTCTGGTAGCCGACGCATGTGACAACCAGGGTATAGCTACCGTCGGGAAGCCCCTTGATGGTGTATCGCCCGCGTGAATCCGAGTAGCCTCCCCGTGTTAAGGAGCCATTGGGGACGCTGACCTTGATCGAAGCACCGGGGACTGCCTGTCCGCTCGGTCCGGTAATGCGTCCGCTGAGTACACCCTGTGCGACGGCTACCACCGTTGCAAGAGCGATCATGAACGTGAGGGTAAAAGAACGTATGAGAAGTTTCATTCTCGTTCTCCGGTTGTGAATAGAAACATGGGAAGTTCTTTGCTGTACACGGTTCGCTTTTCGAGTGGAACAAGTCCTGCACGTCGTGCCATCAAGCCCGACGCTCTGTTGTCGTCACGGATCCACGATGTGGTAACACTCTTTGCCCCTGCCATGATCGCAGCCGCGGCATCAAAGAGGCTTGCGCTCAGCCTCGAAGCTCGGTGTTCGGGAACGATGCCAATGACGCTCACATGCAGTCGTGCCGTGCGGCGCGATGTGAGAAACAACCATAGATCACGCATCAGACGGGGCCGTCGCTGGATCGTTGCGGGCACGCTCGGCAGATCGTGATACATCAGGACCGCACCAGCGGGCATACCGTCGGCTGTACCGGTGAGCATGAGCGATGGATGCCCTACAAGCATGTATCGCCGCGCCAGAGACGCCAGTGCGGCTCCGCTTCCACGGTGCCATGGTAGCGAAGAGAACGATGTTGAGAGCACTCGCTCCAGCACCCGAACGGTTGATAGAAGATTCATCCACGTGCCCCGCCGGACGTTTGGTGAACGCTCGCGTTGACTCTGAGAGAATGACTCATCAGTCCCGATACGTCCCCAGATCGTCCCAGACCAGGCGTGAACATACCCACGGCGCTGGAAACTGTCAACTATTGTACTAGGATACTGGGCAATGTGGATACTTTCTACGATGCCACCGTCGGACGCCACTCCGTCGGTGATGAAGGCAAAGGCTCCCACGGGGCCGACCATCGCACGCGCCCGACAGAGTTTTGCGTGCTCGTGCCAGTGTTCGAACATGAGGTCGATCCACGCCATATCAGCCCCTTGATCAGCCCGTACATCGATCAAGCACGAGTCTCGATCACGCATGGCAAGGACAAAGGCCGCCACCGCATTCTGTCCCTCTCGAACCACACAGAAGTTCAGATCGGTGCCAACCTCGAAGCCTGATCCTGCTCGATACAGCACTTCGGGCGGAAACAGCACGTCCCAAGGCCTGCTCAAAGCTGATCGTCGTAGCTGGTCGCACCAGACCGTCGCATCCAAAGATTCGATGCGCGCGGTGCGTTTGTCGACGTGTTCATTCCCCACAGGGGCACAACATACGTACCCGATGGTCGCATCGATGCATTCATATTCCTACATGCTTTGCCATTGGTAGATGTCAATTAAGTAACATGGAGCACTATGACCAGCACGGAACGGCAAGCATCGTGGACTGCGGCCAGCATTGATGAGCTGATGAGTGATCTCGGCACGACGCGCAATGGACTTTCCGACCAAGAGGCCAAGCTCCGACGTGAGAGCTCACGCTCAGCCCGCCGCGCAGCATCGCGGCGTCCTGCTTGGATGCAGCATCTGTTAGACCTTGTCAGCAACCCTCTGAACGTGCTCCTTCTATGCCTCTGCGCCGTCTCCTATGTGACAGGTGACCCGGCAGCCACGGTGATGATCGCTGCTATGATCATCATCGGATCGGTTCTCCGTTACTTCCAGGAAACCCGCTCCGAGCGGGCCGTTGCTGCCCTGCAGGAACTTGTTCGCGTGCGAGTAAGCGTCATTCGGCAAGGGGCGAAGCAGGATGTTGCAGTGGACGAAGTGGTTGCCGGCGACGTTGTTGCTCTTTCTGCAGGCGACATGGTGCCGGCCGATGTGCGGCTGATCGAGTCCGACGATCTGCACGTTGACCAGCACATCCTCACTGGTGAGTCGCTGCCGGTCGAAAAGTCAGCCACCGGACCGCCTGCCCCCGAGCCCCTTGATGATCAACGATTCTGCTTCCAAGGATCGACGGTCCAAACAGGCTACGCAACGGCGGTCGTTCTGAGCACGGGCAATGACACCTACTTCGGGTCGATCGCCTCGCACGTTCGAGCGGCACGCCCCCTGACCGCGTTCGACCATGGTATCAGGTCATTCACGTGGCTGATGCTTCGCATCATTCTCATTCTCGTGCCGTTGGTGTTTCTGATCAACGGCCTTCTGCGGCACGATTGGCTTGAAGCACTGCTCTTTGCCACGGCCGTTGCCGTTGGAATCACTCCCGAGATGCTGCCGATGATCGTCACGGTGAACCTCTCCAAAGGCGCCGTGGCCATGGCCCGACGCAAAGTGATCGTCAAGCACCTGAGCGCGATTCAAAACCTCGGTGCGATGGATGTGCTGTGCACCGACAAGACCGGAACCTTGACGCAAGGGCGCATCATCCTGATGCACCACGTGCTGCCCGACGGTACGGAGAGCGAGAATGTGCTGTGGTTGGGATTTCTCAATAGCACGTTTGAATCCGGCATGCGCAACCTCATGGACGAGGCGATCCTTGCCCATGCACATCTTGAGAATCGCATTGCCACCGAGTTGTGGGAGAAGCTCGACGAACAGCCGTTCGACTTCGAGCGCCGCAGGCTCTCGGTACTTCTGCAGCAGCCGGGTTCGCCCCCTATGATGATCTGCAAGGGGGCTTTGGAGGAAACACTGGCCGTCTGCGACGGCGTGCCGGAGTCGGCGCTCTCCGTTGCCGATCACCTGAATGAGCAGGGCTTTCGTGTTGTTGCCGTTGCAACCCGGACCATGCCGGAGGGATGCAGTAGCATTCGTGTTTCCGATGAGGTCGGAATGACCCTTGAGGGCTTTCTTGCCTTTCTCGATCCACCGAAGGAGTCGGCGATGAATGCTCTCAAAGAGCTGGCCGATTCACATGTGACCGTCAAGATCCTCACGGGCGATCGCCTCGCCGTCACCGAATACGTCAGCCACACCGTCGGACTGCCGTCGCAGGGGGCATTGATTGGGTCACAGATCGACGCACTCAATGATGCCGAGCTGCAAACAGCCGTTGAGCGCACGACCATCTTTGCTAAGCTCACTCCATTGCACAAAGAGCGCGTCATCTCCTGCCTGCGAGCAAATGGTCACGTTGTTGGCTTCCTCGGTGATGGCATTAACGACGCACCGGCCCTGCGGCGGGCCGACGTCGGCGTCAGCGTTGACGATGCTGTCGATGTGGCCAAGGAGTCGTCCGACATCATCTTGCTCGAGCAAAACCTTGCCGTGCTTCATGACGCCGTGGTTGAAGGACGCAAGGTCTTCGGCAACGTGGTCAAGTACCTTCGCATGGCCGCCAGTTCGAATGTCGGCAACATGCTCAGCGTTGTTGGGGCCAGCATCTTTCTGCCATTTCTCCCGATGCTTCCCGTTCAGATCATGCTCAACAATCTACTTTACGACCTGTCGCAGACGACCTTGCCAAGCGATTCGGTCGAAGAGTCGTGGCTGCAGCGCCCAAGGCACTGGTCGCTCTCCGAGATCCGTCGGACGATCATCGTGTTTGGCCCCCTGAGTTCGCTGTTTGATTATGCGACATTCGCCGTCCTTTTATGGCCGCTGCATGCCGCAAGTAGTCCTTCCCTCTTCCATACCGGATGGTTTGTTGAATCTCTCTGCTCACAACTGCTGATCGTATTCCTGCTGCGGTCAGATCTGCCTCCGTGGAAGGCTGCCATGCCCGGTAGAGCGTTGATCATCACCTCCGTGCTTGTGCTCGGCATTGCCGTCGTTCTTCCCTACTCGGCCTTGGCAAACGATCTGGGACTTGTCCCACTACCAATCGAATTCTGGGGATGGCTGCTAGTCATTCTTCTGAGTTATATGCTTTGTAGCTTGCCAGCCCGCAGGTTCCTGCAGGAGAGTCATACCGAAGTATAGTTCGAACCTTCCACGAGGTCAACATGTTTGTGGCGTCGCACTGCCTGACTCGATGTAGCGCAGTGCTTGTTGTCGCGATCCAATTGTGCGGCGCATCGTTATTGGCGCAGGACCTGCCACTTGAGATGCCACACGCAGAGGCAGCGCGCCAGCATCCACGGGAATTGTATCTGGATGTTCAGAGCATGCCGCTGCCGGCCGAGGAATCGCCGGAGCCGTTGCGCGTGCTGGGTGCCCCCTTCAACATCGTCTATGGTTGGTATCCGTACTGGACCACCAGTGCGGCAGCAGCTTCGATGCGCGCGGAATTGCTTACCCATATCGCGTGGTTCAGCATCGGCGTCGATACCGCCACGGGAGCACTTGGCTCGACGGACCAATGGAAGTCCACCAGCGTCGTGACGTGGGCAAAGGGTAAGGGGCTGAAGGTTCACCTGACCATTACCTGCTTCGGATCGGCCGAGCTGCGTGCCCTGCTATCGTCGCCCGCCAAGCGCGCCCGATGCATTGCCGACATCGTCAGCGCACTTGAGATTCGTCAGGCAGACGGCGTGAACATCGACTTCGAGAGTCTTCCGTCATCTCAACGCGCCAACATGGTATCCTTCATTCAAGCATTGCGCGCGGCTCTACCTCAGAAGGAGATCACCATCGCCACACCGTCGGTGGATTGGAACTCTTCCTGGGACTATGCAACTCTGGCGCGCATCGCGGACTTCTTGGTGATCATGGGCTACGACTATTACTGGTCGGGCAGCACCACGGCCGGACCCGTGTCTCCGCTCAAAGGCGAGACGTACAATCTCACACGATCTATCGACGCACACCTCAATGCCGGGGTCGACCCCGAGCGGCTCGTTGCCGCCGTGCCGTTGTACGGACGCACGTGGACAGTTTCGAGCACCGCACGGAAGGCAAGCGTTGTGAGCGGCACCAACTCGTCGACGCCCACGTATAGCAGCGCACAGAATCTTGTCGGAATGAGCTCTCGTCTGCACGACGAGCTCACGCGCGTCTCGTGGTTCAACGATGCATCGACCGGGGTGATCAAGCAGACGTGGATCGATGACTCTCTTTCACTCGATGCCAAGTACAGGCACATCAGGAGTAAGGGGCTTCGTGGCGTTGGCTTCTGGGCACTCGGGTACGATGGCGGACGCCGCTCAATGTGGGATGGACTCGGTGCGATGGTGATACCCAGTTCGGTGCCCAACGGAAACGATGACGACGAGCACGTGGATGAAGATGTCGTAGATGTTTATACCGTGCTGGGACAGCACGTATTCCACGGTCCGACGCATGCGCTTCGGCAAAGCCCCCTGCCAAGCGGTGTGTATCTGCACGTGAACCAACGTCGAAGCCGGCTGATCTTCCGATAGCGCTCCGTTGATCGATCACAGATCGATCTCGATCAGCCGCATGCGAAACGGGCCTGCATCGCCTCTGCATCGTAGTCGGGCTCGTAACTGAAATGAGAGTTTGACAGAGGTGAGCTCAATGACCTTTGCACCTGGTCGTGCACCCGGAGAGTTGAGCACACCGCGGATCGTGATGCCGCCCGCAGCGTCATACGACGCCGTCAGTCGAACGCTGCGCAAGCTATCATGCTCCGGGTCGGACGTCTGCAATGTTCCATCGTCAAACTGTGCCGTCACATTATCCACGTCGTATGATCGCACGTCGATCTGACCAGCAACACTGTCCGGCTTTGGAATGCTAAGACTGATGCCGCTGATCTCAAACTCCAGCGCGCGGGGCGTACTGCGCATGCGCTTGACGGTCATGGATCCGATGCCGATGATCGGGCGCGGTATCTCGAGATTGGCGATCGGTACTTCCAGCTCCTCACTCGAGGTGGCGGCCCAGTCCGAACCGGTCCACACCGCGGCAGCCACCGTCAGCCGCACCACTCCGCGGACACCGCGCGCGGGAAGGGGCAGGCGCTGACCGGTCAGGCGAAGCCGGATCTGCATTTCGTGACGGTTATCCGAAACAGGAGTCAACCACACGGAATCGATCATCGGTTTGTAGCGCGCATAGCCCCCTACGGTGGTCCGAATTGTCGACGTCAGAAGAGCCGCCCGAACTGTATCGACGCGTCCATCTACGAAAACGCCGCGGATGACGCACCGTGGTCGTGCATTGTTTCCGATGAACTCGGCCACAATAGAATCCGTACGCAGAAGCGGGGCGCTCTGTGCGGCAAGGCCCACAGAGAGGAGCATGAAGCATGCCGCCAGCAGAAGCGGCCAACGAACGATCACCGGCACACTCCCTGCAGATAGCGAAGCGCTGCACTGTCACCCAGAGCCAGCGTGGCTCTGAGGTCTGCGCAGGCACGCACCGTGTCCTTGTATACCGCCAGCAGGATCCGGCCGCGCAACAGCCGCGCCTTCGGGAAGCTCGTATCGCCTCGGATGACGGTGTTGACGTCGTCGAGTGCCTCGGCATATCGACCGAGTTCCGAGCGCACGATCGCACGCTGCATCTTGACGTTTGTCGCTCCGGGAAAGATCTTCAAACACTGATCAAGATCTCTGTGTGCATCTTCAAACTGCTTCAGTCGGATGTGCGCCGTAGCTCGGTTGTACCATGCAGGAGCCGCTGCACTGTCGAGCTCGATGGCCTTGGTGTAGAGTTTTACCGCCTCGGCGTATTGTCCGTTATTAAAGGCATTCAGCCCCCTACCGAACCACTCGCTTGCTTCCTGTGCCATGACCACACCGACAAGGGCGATGAGGACGCATGAGGCGATGAACATGATTTTCATGGTGCGATTCTACGGGATTTGAGCGTACCATCGAACGGCCAACACTTCCGCATATTGCGTGATGAAAAGAATCACAGAGATCCGTGACCTGAGGTCAGACGTGCTCGAGGCACTTGGTAAGGCGATGGTGCCGCTGCAACTTCTCGATCTATCGAAACAGCTACGGCTGCGGGCCGGGTCCGATGACTACGAGCACCTGCGTGGACTCCTCGAGCACATGGCTCAGGAGGGGGCTATCACGCGCATGAGCCGACGTCGATATGGCCTGCCGCAGCGCGCCGAAGGGACGTTGCAAGGTGTGTTTGCGATGTATCATGACAACGGGACCGTACGGACCAATGATCCGGCAGTGCCCGTGGTCCATGTGCGTCGGCACGACATGGATACGGCTCTCGATGGTGACACCGTGAGTGTTCGACTCCACGCGCAGGCACCCGGACGCAAACCTCGCGGTGAGATCGTCGAGATCATCGCCCGCGCCGAACACGTGATCACCGGCACGGTTGATGTTGACGGAAGCTTCGCCTACCTCATTCCCGACGATGCGCGCTACCACGTCGACTTTCTCGTGTCGCAATCGAATTTGAAGGGGGCTCGCCCGGGCGACAAGGTCGTGGGAAATCTCGCTCGGTGGACGCATGATCATGCGGCCCCGGAAGCCGTCATCATCGAAGTGATCGGCACATCCGGTTCCGCAGCAGTTGAATTTGCGGCCATCCTGAAGGAGTTTCGACTCCCAACCTCTTTCCCGCCCGAGGTCGATGCGCAGGCACAGCAGCACAGCGAGCCAACTGCCGAACCACCGGCTGGACGAACAGACCTGCGCGGCACAACGATCATCACCATCGACCCGGAAGATGCCCGAGATTTCGACGATGCTCTGTCGCTGACGGTGTTGGACAATGGCAACGTGGAGTTGGGTGTACACATTGCCGATGTTTCCCATTACGTGCCCGAGGGATCCGCCCTTGACAGGCAGGCGCTGGAGCGTGGCAACAGCACGTACCTTGTCGATTGCGTTGTGCCAATGCTACCGGAGCACCTGTCGAACAACATCTGCTCACTCGTTCCCGACAAACCCCGGTTTGCGTACTCGGTCTTCATGGAATTCACTCCCACCGGTGAGCGCAAGAAATACCGAATTGAAGAGTCGCTCATCAAGAGTGTACGCCGATTCACGTACGACGAAGCTCAGCGCATTATTCTCGGAGAGCCGGGCGACCATTCCGAACTACTGATCCAACTGCGAGCGCTTGCCGATGCACTCTTCAAGCGTCGCATGAAGGCTGGTGGTATCGACTTCGAGACCGAGGAAGTGAAGTTCCTGCTGGACGAATCCAAGATGCCCACGCGGGCCGTCGTCAAACGACGCACTGAGTCGACCTCCCTGGTCGAGGAATGCATGCTGGCGGCCAACCGCTGTGTGGCAGAACATCTCCATGAGCTCCGAAAGCGATGGAAGTGGAAGGATCTGCCTCCGTATCTCTATCGCGTTCACGACAAACCGGATGCCGAGAAGATCAGCACGGCCGTGGGCATCATCCGCACGTTGGGCTTCGATGTACCAAGCGGACAGCTCGCCCCCTCCACCATCAACAACATCCTTCGTCAGGCCCAAGGCCGTGTGGAACAGCCGGTGGTGAACACACTGTTTCTGCGCTCCATGGCCAAGGCCGTGTATGCCGACTATAACATCGGCCACTTTGGGCTGGGCTTCTCAGACTATGCTCACTTCACGTCCCCAATCCGTCGCTACCCTGACCTCGTCGTTCACCGACTGCTCAAGGAGTATGCAAAGGGGCAACCAGATGCCCGCCGCCTGCGTCAGCTGGAGAACATCGTCAGCCATGCCGGCGACCAATGCTCAGCTACCGAGCGTGCAAGCATCGAGGCCGAGCGCGCATCGGTGAAGCTCGCACAAACGATCCTTGCCCGCGAACACATCGGCTCTGATCACGTCGGCTACGTCACGGGTGTCGCAACGTTCGGCGTCTTCATCACGATCAAGGATCTTATGATCGAAGGCCTCCTGCACATCCGGGACATTGACGATGACTACTATGTGTTTGACGAACAGCGGATGCGGATCTATGGCCGGCGCACACGCCGCGTCTTCCGCTACGGATCACTGGTGCGCGTGCGCATCGCCAAGGCCAATACCGAAAAACGCATGATCGACCTCGTCTTGTCTGAAGACCAGCAGGACCTGATCGAAACACTGGAGCTCGTCGAAGAGACGCAGACGAAGATGAAGCAACGGTCTGGCAGGCGCAGGTCTCGGGAAAGCTAGAGCGGTCGCAAATGATCTTGCGCCATGATGAAACACTTGGCTGATCTTGGCCACATGCAGAACGAGCGCCGCGCATTATCTGCACGACGCTCGTTCGTTCGTTGTCGCCAACCTCGCGGGCAAGACTGCGTCTCGCCCCTACCGTAACCTGCAACCTGTAACCTGTAACCTGTAACCTGTAACCTGTAACCTGTCTCAGTTCACATTCGAAGATGTGCTCTGACCGGCCAGGCGGGCGATATCCTCTTGGCCGATGCGGCGGGCAGCCACGAGGCGCTTGGAGTAGTAGGTTGACTCCAAAGAAGAGATCGTCACACCGTAGCGTGAGGACGAGTGCGCGAACAGGTTGTCGCCGAGATACATGCCAACGTGTGAGATACCTCGACGTGAGCGTGTGCGGAAGAAGACCAGATCTCCGAACTGGAGTTCCGATCGACGCCCCACTGACTGGCCGAGGGTTGCTTGGGCAACCGACGTGCGCGGTAGTGTGACGTTCATAGAAGTTGCAAAAAGCATTTGCGTGAATGCCGAGCAATCGATGCCGGTGCGGGCCATGCCACCAAAGTGGTAGCGTGTACCGAGCCATTCCATCACGAGATCGGCCAACTTCTGCTTGGGAAGAATACCTTGATCGGCAGCTCCGCCATCCTTCTCGTCGATCATCGACAACCACAACGTTCGGAATGCCTCAAGGTCGGGCGTGACGTCGTCCTCCTGCTCGAGCTCGGCAATGATCTCCCCTTCTTCGTACGGAAGATTCTCGCCAGTCTGAACATCGGTCAGTTCTCCGTCATTATTCAGAATCTCTGTGGTATTGATGATCGAATCTCCCGAAGCCATCTTGATGCCGGTAAGACGGCATAGCTCCGGACTCTGTGTACGGATCAGGTCGATCGCTTGACGCTTTCCGGCCGCGCGGGCAGCGGGTGAGCACTTGGATCGACGTGAGCGCTTCTTGCGCGATACCTTCCGAGACGCCTTGGATACCTTGGCGGCCGTCGGCGAAGGGCTGGCCGAAGCGATTTCGGGCAGCACGCTGGAGAGCGCGAACACAACCATGAGAAGGATTGAAAGGAGCGTCGCGCCAGGCAGCTTCATCGTCATCATACGCCTCCTTCAAACTTCAGGGTGAAACATTCTCGCGGCGTGGCACCTTGCTGACCCGTTCAAGGATCAACCGGTCCGAACCGTCGAGTGTAAGCCCCTTGACATGGGGCTGAAAAACGCGAAGAACAACATGGTAGTAGAGAAACACCCACGGTGCCTCTTCCACAACAATGCGTTCCATGCGGGAGTACAGGGCATTTCGTGACGCGTCATCAAGGCGCGGCGAGAGTGCCGCATCATAGAGCGAATCAAGGTCATTCCGGTCGATACGCGTCGTGTTGGGACCCTTCGGGGCAATGGTCGATGAAATGAACAGTGCCATGAAGTTCTCGGGATCGGGATAGTCCCCGATCCAACTCGTCCTCCATAACGCCAAGTCACCGGACCGCACCATCGAAAGGTGCTGCGGAAAGTCAACCTGGCGCAGCTCGACGTCGATCCCGACATCCTTCCACTGCGCCTGTACAGCCTCGGCGATCGAAGCGGTACGTTGGCTGTTTCCAAGTTGCAACAGGAGCTTTGGAAGCCCCTTCCCATTGGGATACCCTGCTTGGGCAAGAAGTCGACGGGCACGCTCAGGATCGTATCGATATCCCTGGATGGAATCGTTGTATCCGGGCATCGTTGGCGGTAAAACGCCGTGATATGCCGGAATCCCTCGACCACCGAGGAGATAGGTTACGATGCGGTGCCGGTCGATCGCATAATTCAATGCCTGACGGAGAGCCTTCGACCGGGCAAGGGGCGATGTGCGCCCTGCGGGTAACGTCGTATCGAGAAGAATGCCATAATACTCGATCGTGTTTGCGGCTGTGCGCAAGACACGGAAACGATCATACGGCCGACGCAACCGACCATCGGGTTCAAAGACACTCGGTGAAAAAGACTCGTCAACAGAGGAGATGACGTCGAATGCACCCTTGGTGAATTCAAGAAACTCGCTCTTGGGGTCACGCACAAAGGTTATACGAATGCGCTCAAGGTACGGCAGGCGCCGCCCCAGCGAATCGACCTTAAAGTAGTGCGGATTTCGGCTCAACGTGAGCTCTCGGTCCTGGTTCCAGAGTCCGAACATGAACGGGCCCGTACCAACGGGATGTCGTCCATAATCGGCTCCATACGCTTCGATCGCTTCCCTCGGAATAATCGAGCCGTATGGCATGGTGAGAACGGCCAGAAACGGAGCAAATGGTTTTGTGAGACGAATGGTGATGACGGAGTCGTTAACGACCGTGATGCCTTCGACAGATCCCGACCGACCTTCCCGCGTTGCCTGATGAAACTCATCGGCGCCGGAAATGGTGGTGCGGAATGCCCAGAGGCCTGTCGATTTCGTTCGGGCATCGAGGATGCGCTCGAGACTGTACTTGACGTCTCGGGCAACCACGCGCCGCGTACGAACGGATCCGAAACATGCATCTGGATGAAACTGAACGTCTGTCCGAAGATGAAACGTCCACGTCGTTCCGCCCTTGTCAACACTCCAACTCCTTGCAATGCAAGGGGCTATGCGGAGCGCGGAGTCGAGCTCTACCAAGCCGTTGAAGAGGTGCGAAGACGTCCACAACGCGCTACGGTACGATGCCTGTGCCGGGTCCAAGCTCAGAATCCCATCAGGTTCATTGTATATGAACTCTGACAAACTCTCTATTGGTGCCGGCTTGTGGCCGACACACGAACTGCACAAAAAACTGCAAATGGCTAGTCCAATTGTCAATGAACTGACGAATCTCATGGCGCGTACGCCAACCAGTATGTAGGTTTGCGTTCGTTCCATGGCTCCGGCGGGAACAAAGTTCGTAACTCACCCATCGTGAACCAATGAATTCGCATTCATATTTCGTGAAGTTATCCACAAAGTGGATAGCCTTGATGTCATGACGATGAAGACCTTTGTCAGCCTCCTTCTGCTGCCCGCACTCGTGGCCGGGTCCCTGCTGGGCTCGTATGACGCCTCTGAGATGGGAAAAGTGGGCAATCTGGTGCGACACTACGTGCACCACGTCAACGATCATGGTGAATCGACGCTGACATTTCTCGAGTTTCTGAACGAACATTTTGATGGCTCGACCACCGGTGATGCCGAGCATGAATCCCTTCCTCTTCTGGGAGGCTGTTCGGTGGTGACGACATCGGTAGAACTTCCGACGTTGTCAATGGACCTTACCGTGGCGGTAGCCGACGCACCGCCTCCTTTTCGGACCGACGCCAACGGCGTTCCACATCAAAGCGCGCTCGACGTGTTTCAGCCCCCTCGACAGAGCTGATGACCTTGGTCGTCCGGCCATCATGCCGGAGACGTCATCGGGAATCTCTGCGAGGAATCAATGTTTCGAAAGATCATCTCGTTTTCGATCAGCAATCCGCTGATCGTTGGTCTGGGCGTTATCGGCCTGATCATATGGGGCATCGTCTCACTGCGATCGTTGCCGATCGATGCCGTGCCCGACATTACCAACAACCAAGTCCAGATCGTCACCCGATCGCCGTCATTGGCCCCGCAAGAGGTCGAAAAGCTCATCACCGCCCCGGTGGAGCTGACGATGGCCTCCATCCCCGGAATCCGGGAGCTGCGGTCGATCTCGCGCTTCGGATTGTCGGTGGTGACGATCGTCTTTGACGACGACGTGGATGTGTACTGGGCCCGCGCCCAAGTGGATCAGCGCCTTATCGAGGTGCAGCGCGAGATCCCCCCGGGCACAGGTCAGCCGATCCTGGCACCGGTCACAACGGGTCTGGGCGAGATCTATCAATACGTCATCAAGGCCGCCCCGGGCTATGAATCTCACTATTCGCTGAGTGAGCTGCGAACCATCCAGGATTGGATCGTCCGACGCAGATTGATCGGCACTCCGGGGGTGGCCGACGTGTCGAGCTTTGGCGGATACCTGCGCCAGACGGAGATCGCCCTCGATCCCGTGCGCCTTCAGTCCACCGAAGTGAGTATCGGCCAAGTCATCGCCGCCATCGAAGCGAACAATGCCAACAGCGGCGGCGCGTACATCGAACGTCGCTCGGGTGTGCAGTACATCCGCACCGATGGCCTTGTCAGATCGGTCGATGATGTTGCCGAGATCGTCGTCCGACACAGAGCCGATGGAGCACCGGTACGCGTGCGTGACGTGGCAACGGTGCGCGAGGGGCATGCGATACGCTACGGGGCGATGACGTACAATGACGCGTCCGAAGCTGTGGGCGGCATCGTTCTGATGCTGAAAGGGGCGAACTCCTCCGAGGTCATCACCACGGTCAAAGAGCGCATTGATGAGATCTCCGGCTCACTCCCCGAGGGCGTGGTGATCGAGCCGTTCTTGGACAGGACCCGACTGGTCAACAAGGCCATTGGCACGGTGAGCAAGAATCTGATCGAGGGAGCACTGATCGTGATCTTCGTGTTGGTGCTGCTGTTGGGTAACCTCCGGGCCGGCCTGATCGTCGCCAGCGTCATCCCCCTGTCGATGCTCTTTGCCGTGAGCATGATGCGCCTGTTCGGGGTCAGCGGCAACCTCATGTCACTGGGAGCCCTCGACTTCGGTCTGATCGTCGATGGCGCTGTGATCATCGTCGAAGCCGTGATCCATGCACTGACGTCTCGGCACGCCGCAGCCGGCACCGGCATCGAGACCGTGCGTGAGGCATCCATTGGCATTCGACGCTCGGCGGCCTTCGGCGAGGTCATCATCATGATCGTCTATGTGCCGATCCTCGCGCTGGTGGGCATCGAGGGCAAGATGTTCCGCCCCATGGCCGAGACGGTGATCTTTGCCGTCGCCGGTGCCTTTCTTCTGAGCACGACCTACGTGCCCATGATGTCATCCCTGCTACTCAAACCCGGAATTCGCACCTGGCGCATTGCCGATACGATCATGGGATGGATCGGGCAGATGTATCGCCCCGTTCAACGATTCTCCCTGCGCAGATCAGGGCTCGTGATCGCAGCAACTCTCGTGGCCTTCGGCGCGGCCATCACCCTGTTTCTGAGGATGGGCGGCGAGTTCATCCCTCAGCTCGATGAGGGTGACTTCGCCGTTGAAATGCGTCTGGCCACAGGTCAGTCCCTCACCTCGTCGATCGATCGTGCCATGCGCGCCGCTTCGATCCTTCACAACCGATTCTCGGAGGTCGAACGCGTGGTGGGCAAGATCGGCACGTCGGAGATCCCCCTAGATCCAATGCCAATGGAGTCGGGCGACCTGATCATTGTCCTCAAAGACAAACACGCGTGGACGTCGGCCACCTCCCGAGAGGAGCTGGCAGCCGCGATGCAGAAGGCCCTCGAAGACATTCCGGGCGTAGAGTTCTCGTTCCAGCAACCGATCCAGATGCGCTTCAATGAGCTGATGACGGGTGCCCGACAGGACGTGGTGGTGAAGATCTTTGGAGACGATCTCGACTCGCTCGCCGCGATCGCCGCACGTATTGGCCGGCTGACGGAGCAGGTTCAAGGGGCTGAGGACGTCTATGTGGAACCGATCAGCGGCCTGCCGCAGATCACGGTGGCGATCGACCGTGCGGCATGCGCACGCATCGGCGCCAGCGTGGACGACGTCAACACCGCGGTCCGCGCTGCCTTCGCCGGCGATCTGGTGGGCCAAGTGTTCGAAGGTGATCGACGGTTTGACATTGCCGTACGACTCGACTCGGCGTGGCGCGTATCGGTCGATGATCTGTCATCACTGCTTGTGACCACGCAAGCCGGTGTGCATGTACCCATCACCCAGCTAGCGCGCATCGAAACGATCGTCGGCCCGAATCAGATCCAGCGCGAGGACGCCCAGCGCCGCATCAGCGTTGGTTTTAACGTACGCGGACGCGACGTGCAGAGCATCGTCACCGAACTGCAATCACGCATCGCCTCGGATCTTCGCCTGCCCCCTGGCTATCGCATCACCTACGGAGGTCAGTTCGAGAACCTTGCCGCCGCCACCGAACGCCTGAGTCTGGCCGTGCCGGTGGCGATGATGCTGATCCTGTTCCTGCTGTATCTCACGTTCTCGAATGCCCGACACGCCATGATGATCTTCTCTGCGGTACCGCTCGCTTCCATCGGTGGCATCATCGCCCTCTGGCTGCGAGGCATGCCATTTAGCATCTCGGCCGGCGTGGGCTTCATTGCCCTCTTCGGCGTGGCCGTTCTGAACGGCATCGTACTTCTTGCGGCCTTCCGGTCCCTCCGTGCGCAGGGCATGCACAGCCCCCTTCGCACCATCATCACGGGCACACGCGAGCGCCTGCGTCCGGTTACGATGACGGCGCTGGTGGCCTCCCTTGGCTTTCTGCCAATGGCCCTTTCTACCGGGGACGGTGCCGAGGTTCAGCGACCGCTGGCGACCGTGGTGATAGGGGGCTTGGTAACCTCCACGTTGCTGACGATGATCCTTCTGCCGATCCTCTTTCTAATCGTCGAACAGCGCGTCGCATCACGTCGATCCCGTCGACGTGCCGTGGCCATGCTGACCATCTGCATGGTCGCTGCGACGTCGCTGCATGCCCAGCAGGTGGTGGGTCTCGACCAAGCTCTGGACCTTGCTCGCGCCAACCATCCGTCGATCCGCATCGCAGCACTCGGCGTTGAGCGCAGCAGTCTTGAACGCTCTGCTGCGATCGATATTCCGTCGACCCAGCTGACGTATATGGGTGGACAGTACAACTCGACCTCGAGCGACAACAACATCACGCTCACGCAGACGATTCCGTTTCCGGCCAAGCTGATGGCCGTTGCGGATCTGGCAGCCGAGCAGCATCGCGAGTCCACACTGCGGCAGATCGTCACGCACCGCGAGGTCGATCATGCGGTGCGCCGCGCCTACATGCAGGCGTGTCGGCATCGAGAGCGTCTACGGCACCTGACCGAGATGATAACCATCGTTACCAGAACAGCGCAAGCAGCGGCTCGCAGGGTCGAGTCGGGTGATGCCCCGCCCCTTGACCGGCTCACCGCGGAGACCTATCGCACGGAACTGCTCGCTCGCCGGCAACAGGAAGTGTCGAGTCTTCGCGCAGCACAAAGTGCCCTTGGCATTGCATGCGGTGTGCGTCAGGAATTGATCACCGCCGACACGGTGGTTGTCGTGGGGGCCATTCCGGCGGAACTCGATTCGGTATCGAGCCCCCTCATCGACGTGCTCGAGCAGCAAGTGCGTGTGGCCGAAGAGGCCACGTCGGCAGCCTCAGCGCAGTTCTGGCCCGACATCACGCTCGGGTACTTCAACCAGACGCTGATCGGCACTCCCCTGCCGCAGTCCAATGCACCGGCCGTGCTGGCCGGATCTTCCGACAGGTTCGAGGGCTTCATGGTGGGACTGAGCGTTCCGCTGTGGTTCATGCCCACGGCTGCGCGCGCCAAGCAAGCAGGCATCGACCGTCGCATTGCCGAGCAACGTCTGCGCATTGGCGCGCAGACCATCACGCACGAACTGCGCATGCTCCGCTCCTCGATCACGTCGCAGCGTCAAATCCTCGAGGTGTTCTCGAAGGGGGCTCTGCGCGACGCAACGCTTCTGCTCGAGCAGACGCATCGTGCGTATGAACTTGGACAGGCATCATGGTCCGACGTGAGCATGGCCTATCGTCAGGCACTTGACGTACAACTGGCCGAGATCGACGCCCGGATGGGTCTGGCCGAACTTCTCTCCAACTACGAATTCCTCAGTGGACAATGATCATGACACACCACACAGTAACAACACGCCCCCTATCCAACGGTGGATTGCTGGCCCTGCTCACGGCGATCATGCCGCTGATCATGATGATCACCGGCTGCGCTGCGGAGAGTTCGCAGACCACGACGGAAGCACCAGGCACATCGAGCGACACGATCCGTTTGCGACCGGAGCAGATCAAGAACGCGAACTTGGTGTTTGATCGCGCGGTGCAGGGAACGATCGCCACGGACGTTCTGGCCTACGGCCGCATACACGTTCCTCCGCAGTATGCCTACAGCATCACGGCCCCATTCGGTGGCATCGTCCGCTCGGTACGCGTCCTCGAAGGAAGTCGCGTGCGCGCCGGCAGCGTGCTGGTGACGTTGGAGCATCAGGACTTTGTGAGCATGCAGCAGGACTATCTGGTGACATCGGCGCAGCTCGAGATGGCGGAGCAGGAACTCAAGCGTCAGACCCTTTTGGCTCGTGACAGCATCAATGCGCGCAAGTCTCTCGAGCGGGCCCAGGGCGAGGTGAGCATGCTGCGCATCCAGCGCAAGGGGCTGGCCGAGAAGCTTGCTCTGCTGAACATCAAGGCATCGACGCTTACCGAGTCGAACCTATCCAGAGTGGTCACCCTCACGGCACCGATCGACGGCTACGTCACAACGATCAACGTGAACGTTGGCACCTACATCCAGCCCAACACCCCGGTGGTCGAAGTGGTGGACACTGACCACATGCACATCGAGCTCTCGGTCTTTGAGCGTGACGTGCAGGCGATCCGCACCGACGATCGCGTGATGGTCAGCATCACCAACGCCAACGATTCAGCGCGCCCTGCGCACGTCCACCTGGTCGGCAAAGAGGTCCGCACCGACCGAACGGTGCCCGTCCACGTCCACCTCGACCGTCACGATGGATCTCTAACACCCGGCTCATCCGTCAAGGCAACCATCAGCGCCAAGCCTCGCCCGGCCATCACCGTACCCGAATCAGCCGTTGTTCGCTCAGGCGCACAGGCATTCATCTATACCGGCTCGCCCACACTGCTGGTGCGCCGGCTCGTACAAACCGGCAACACCAGCAACGGCCGCACGGAGATCCTCGCTCCCCAACCGTGGCTCACCTCGGAATCAATTCTCGTTCAAGGGGCAAACCAAGTGACGAGTGACGAGTGACGGTATTAGCCCCGGGCCTTGGCCCGGGGACGAGTGACGGTATTAGCCCCGGGCCTTGGCCCGGGGACAAGTGACGGTATTAGCCCCGGGCCTTGGCCCGGGGACGAGTGACGTTGTACGGGCAGCGTCATCCCCGCGAAAGCGGGGATCCATGGGTAACGGGGATGGCCGACATCAATCGTCATGAATCACCGCGACACGCGCATCGCACATTTCGTACCCCGGGCCAAGGCCCGGGGCTAGTAAATCCATGATGCCGATCGTGGCTTTGCGTTACGTATTGGTGGTGGAATGTTCAGGGGCATCCCGCTCGTCATCCCCGCGAGGTCCTTCGGCCCTTCGGGCCTCAGGATGACGCCAGCAACGTCGCCTTAATAAACATCACCGTTATCGCCGCGCGCAGCGCGGCGACGTACATATTCCCCCAAAATCAATGCGCGCTGCGTCATCCTGAGGCCCGAAGGGCCGAAGGACCTCACGCGGTTGACGGGCGTATCATCATCCCCGGCGAACCGTCATCCCGGCGAAAGCGGGAATCCATGCACCACAGAGAATTGCCTCTTCGCATAACAGCCCATGGCTTCAGCCATGGGACGCGTGATCGACAATGCGCATGGATTCCCGCTTTCGCGGGAATGACGATCGTCGTCTTCCCGATCTTTTCGCGCATCACACATCGCGTACCCCGGGCCAAGGCCCGGGGCTAGTAAATCCGTGGCGTGTGTTTGCCACATTGTCCCACACCGCATTTCAACATTTCACCATCTAAAGTCAACGCAATCCAACGATCGACATCATGGATTTACTAGCCCCGGGCCTTGGCCCGGGGTACGGAATGCGCGATGCGCGAAAAACAATCGCGATGACGATCAACCGCATGATTCCCCGCCCATAACGCGTCCCATGGCTGAAGCCATGGGCAATTATGCGAAGAGTTTACCACCTGGGCCCCGGCCTGCCTCTTCGCATAACTGCCCAGGGCTTCAACCCTGGGACAGAAAGAAAACAGCCCCATGACAAATCAGCATGCACAGGATTTTAGATTCCGTCATTTCCCATGGCTTCAGCCCTGGAATCAAGGGGGAGCCCCCTGCCAAGTTTCTATTCAATCACATCACAAGATCTTCGACCTTCATTGTCAGGAAGATCTCAAAGGGTATGCCCCCTTCGCCGATGAGCAGAGTCTTAGCATCGGGGAATTGTCGGACGAATGAAGAGAGTCCAATACGGCGATGTGCCGCTGAGGTGGAGACCTCGATAGCAACGGTTGACGTGGGAGAGTGGATCACGTAGTCGACTTCGTCGATCCCATCACGCCACCATGACAGGTCGAAGAGTGTGCCGGGTACGGCGCATCGTAGATGACCTCCGACCAAGCTTTCGTAACAGCGCCCGCGATTCGTTGGCGACATGTTCTCAGTCCAAGCAGCACCTGAAGCTGTGGCGATAGCGTTCGTAAACACCTGTAGTTTTGGACTTGATCGGCGTTTTACCACAGCACGCGAATACTTCTGTAACGCGCAGACCAGGCCCGTCTCCTCGAACAGCTCCAGGTACTGAACCAGCGTCGAAGTGTTACCCGCCTCCGGAAGCTCCTGCATGAGCTTGGTGTACGAAATCTCACGCCCACTGAGCCGCGCGCCTGCGTGCAATGTATCGCGAAGGAGATATGGCTTATCGATGCGTCTTCGTTGCAGAATGTCCTTTAGCACAACTGGTTCAATAATGCTCTCTTGCATATACGCCAGCCATCGCCCCCTGTCATGTTGATAGGGGGCTGATCCGGGATACCCACCATAGATCGCATATGTATCGAGGTCCCACCCAAACGCATCGCGCATTTCGGAGTACGACCATGGCATGACGTGTATCCTCTCAAAGCGTCCGGCAAGACTTTCCCGCAGACCATCGTTGAGTAGCGCAACGGAAGAGCCGAGAATGATGACTCGGATATCGCGCTGATTCCATGTATCCTCATCCCAGTATCGCTTTACATGGTCACTCCACAGCGGAACCTTCTGGATCTCATCCAGGATGAGCACGGCGGTTCCGTGGGCCTGCTGCGCGCGAGCTCGCGCCTCGCGCCAGGCCTGCCCTACCCAGTCGTGCACGCCCGACACGATCCCATCGGCAGACGTGTAGATCACCGGCACATCGACACCCTCAACAGCCTGCCGGACAATGGTCGTCTTCCCCACCTGGCGTGGGCCGGTGAGCGCGAGTATCGTGGAACGGGGCTCCCTAAGCCGTCGCTTCACCTCAGCAACATGTTGTCGTACATAGGGTTGCATGTCGCAATATACAAATACGCAGTATAGCGCGCATTATTACACAGCATGCTGCGTAACAATGTTCTCGTCATCCGGGCCCCGGCCTGCTCCGGGGCGACAACTGTCATCCCCGCGAAAGCGGGGATCCATGGGTAACGGGGATGGCCGACATCAATCGTCATGAATCACCGCGACACGCGCATCGCCCATTCCGTACCCCGGGCCAAGGCCCGGGGCTAGTAAA
>JBEAYU010000067.1:0-9865 GCA_041170435.1 Bacteroidota bacterium | reverse complement strand
GCGCGCGGTTGCTCATCGGTCAGCCGCGCCATGTTCCAGATCGGGATCGAGGACACGACGCGTTGTGCGCGGTACTCTTCGCCATTGGCACACTGAACGCGCCACTGCTTTCCGTCCCGCGTGATCTGCGTGACACGTCGGCGAAACTTCACGCGTGCGCCACGTGCCGTGGCATGGCGCATCAGCTGCAGGGCCGGACGATACATGCCACCGACCGGGTAGTAGGTCTCACTCGGATACGTCAGCCCCATGGCCCCAGTCAGGTAAGGGGCTGATTGAGACGTATTCTGCGTAGAGATAAGAAGCTGTTCGTTGATGAACCGACCAAACGCCGCGTTGCGATGTACACCATATCGCTCCATGAGCACATCCATGGGGCGGATCAAGCCCAAGGAAAGAGGAGCGCCGGCAAGCAGCGACGGTTTGGCAAGCCGCACGAGATCTCCCACTCCGGTCGGAGGAAAATGCGTCAGCCCCTGCACCAGCGACCACACACGCGACTCCAGACGGTACAGCTCGCTCCAGAACGCCCCCTGACGTCCACCGGGGAACCGACGTTCAGCCTCGTCGATCCAGGCATGGACGTTGGCATGGCGGATGACATCAAACTGAGGCATACGAATGAGCATGCCCGGATCCTGCTTGATGAACTCCGGCTCGATCCCGAGGTGACCGAATACCCGGCCGGCCGGCTGCGTAGGCACCACGCCGCTGACCGTTGTGGCTCCTACGTCGAACGTGCATTCACCAACGCGGTAGAACGAAGCGCAGCCGCCGAGCGTGTCGTGCGACTCCAGCAGCGTCACCTCGTGCCCTTCGTGGGCCAGCAGCGCCGCGCAGGTCAGGCCGGCATACCCGGCGCCGAGAACCAACGTCGAGGTTGAATGTGTTTGTGCAGATGTCATGGCGCATGATAACACCGCCAAGTGCCGGGCCGTTCCGAGAATAGGAAGGCCAATTCTTGCTTCGAAACGAAAGGACAATGCGGACGTTTCCACAGTAGATTTGTGCATGAAGAAAAACACTGCTCCCCTGCTGGTTCTCCTCGCACTCGTTGCGGCCGCTTCGAGTGCCGGAACCGACCCAAAGATGAATGTGAAACTCGATGGTGCTGACAAGATCCGAGGGCGGTTCCAGGACTATCATAACCGCCGATTCGGCACCGGACAGCCCCCTTCAGAGAACCTGCGCGTAAAGGCTCTGGATGCGATTCAGAGCAAGTCTCGCAAGCTTGCTGCCGAGACGCAGGCCGAAACGCCGCGCTGGGTTCAGAAGGGTCCGTATGCCGTTGGAGGACGCATCAAGACGATCGCCTTCGATCCTGTCAAGAAGGATGTGATCTATATCGGCGCCGCAGCCGGCGGTGTATGGAAGACAACCAACGGCGGTGAAGAATGGATGCCCATGATGGACCAGGTCAACGCCATCGCCATGGGTGCACTGTGTATCGATCCTGACGATCCAAACATCATCTATGCCGGCACCGGCGAGCAGGTGATCAATGCCAACACATACTTCGGCTGTGGCCTGATGCGCTCTACCGATGCCGGGCAGACGTGGAACGTGTTCGCGCTCACCAACGTGGGGGCGTTCTCGCGTGTCTACATCCACCCGAAGAACAAGAACCTGATGATGTGCGGCACCATGGGAGCAAGTGCCGGCGTGTGGAAGAGTACCGATAAGGGGGCCACGTGGAACCGCGTCCGCACAGGGCAGATCTATGACCTGTCGATGAATCCGGATGACCCCGAAAATTGGGCGGCGGCTGTCTCTGGGGAGGGCATCGTGATCTCCACTGACGGTGGAGCAACATGGGCCACTAGAATGAACGGACTCGTCGGCAGCATTGGGCGCATTAGCGTACAGTTCGCCCCTTCACAACCTTCGACGCTCTACTGTCTGGCCGAGCTCAACAGTCTGGCCGTCGTTGCCAAGTCCACCAATGCCGGTGCCTCGTGGTCTGTGCAGTATCGCGACGCTCAAGGCTGCTTCTTTGCCGGCGCATGCTCGCCGGATGCAAGCCAAGGCTTTTACGACAACCTCGTGTCGGTCGATCCGAAGAACCCCAACCGCGCCTTTGTTGGCGGTATCGATCTGTGGCTTACCACCAATGGCGGTCAGCAATGGATCAACGTCACCAACGGCTATAGCGATGGCGATGGCGCAAATGCGCCCCACGTCGACCAGCATGTGGTGGCCTTCGACCCGCACACCCCAAACATGGTCTATGCCGGCAACGACGGGGGCATGCTGCGCAGTCCGGACGGAGGCAACTCGTGGTACCTGATCAACACCAACCTTGCGGTGACGCAGTTCTACTCCTTCGACATCGATCGCAGTGCCCGAGAGCGCATGTACGGAGGTACACAGGATAACGGAACGCTTGGCACCGAAGGCATCGTTGACTGGGAACGTGTGGCAGGGGGCGATGGCATGACAACGCTCGTTCATCCAACGATCCCTTCTCTGGTGTACGGATCCAATCCCAACGGAGCACTTTTCCGGCTCGACTTTGGTGCAGGGCGGTTTACGCGCATTACCACGGGACTTAACAATGCCGAAGAATGTGAATGGGTGGCACCCGTGGCCATTGATCCGTTCAACCCTGATGCCATGATCACCGGCCGCAGACGCGTGTATCTGTCGGAGAATCGTGGTGACCTATGGCAAGCGACCTCGCCGATCTTCGAGTCTACAGTTTCGGCTGTGGCGTTTTCCTTGGCGGACCAAGAAGTCCTCTGGGCCGGTGGACGTCTGGGAGACCTGTTCGTCAGTACTGACTATGCAACCACCTGGAAACGCGTCGATCAGAATGGCCTGAGCTCGGCATTCATCAGCGACATCGTCTGTCCGGAAAATGACCGTTCAACGGTATGGATCAGTTATTCATCCTATGGCAAAGAGCACGTATGGCGCACCACCGATCTTGGACAAACGTGGGAACCGCGCTGGACGGGCATGCCGGATGTACCGGTCAATTCGATCGAACTTCACCCCGATGATGCCAACATCGTCTTTGCCGGTACCGACGTGGGAGTGTTCGTTACCTTCGATGCCGGACTCAACTGGATGCCCTACGGGAAGGATCTTCCGCGCACTCCGATCCTGGATCTCAAGATCGACATTGCCAACGGCTACATCCGCGCCGGAACGCATGGACGCTCCATTTGGGAAGCGCCGCTGATGTCGGTTGCGCCTGCCGATCCCATTATCGCCACGCCGATCGGTGGCGAACAGTTCGTGGGCCTCTCAAGCACACGTATCACGTGGAGGGGCGTGCCAGCCCCTTGCCGCATTGAGTTCTCGATCGACAACGGGGCGTCCTGGCGCGTCATCGTTGCTCAACAGCAAGGTTCTGCATTCTCGTGGGAAGTACCCAATGCGCCCACCATGTTCGCTCTCGTTCGCGTGACGTCGGAGTCCAATCCATCAATCTTCGCCGTCAGCCGCCCCTTCTCGATCATCCAGCTGCTTCGTGGAATGGTTATCTCACAGGCATCCGTCGGCTGGATCCCGTACGGACTTTCTTACGACGGCAAGACGTCGCTCTGGACAACCAATTTCCGTACAAAGACTCTTCATAAACTTGATTACAATACGCTTAAGCCCGTCAAGACGGTCACCATGCAAGGGGCTGGCGATAGCCTGTTCACGGATCTGTGTTATGACCGTGAGAAGCATGAGATATACGTGCATCGACTCGAGAGCACGGAAGGACTCAACACGATCGTGTCGGTGGTCGACACCAATGGCAAGCTCCTGCGGACGTTCCCCAGTGCCGCGCGCAGATATGGTCTGGGCCTCGAACTTGTCAACGGTGTCCTCTACGGAGCCGAGCGTGACGGGGAGCGTCGCATTGTTGGCATGAACCCACAAACGGGAGCGCTGCTGTCGACCGTTTCGAATCCGTTTCAGCAGTTTTATGGTCCACGCTGCCTGACCCAAGACGGTGACGGCAACTTCCTGCAAGTCTGCACGGGGTTTGCCGACGGCGGTGGCGCTCTTATGAATGCCTCGATCGCCGAGATCCCGATCAGCAACCCAACACGCATCACCCAGTCGTTGCCTCTCGAAACACCCAACGGTCTGATCAACGCACGTGGCGTCGAGGCCGACGTTCGTGATAACACGATGTGGATCAGCGAGTATGGTGGCACGATCTTCAAGATTACCGGACTGCGTTTCGAACCACCACCAACGACGTCCGTTGCTGATGAGGCTCGTGTTCTCGACGGCGTGGTATCGATCGCTCCGCATCCGGTCTCATCAACCTCCTTCATCTCCGTCAGCTCCGTCGGCAGTAGCCGCATGATAACGCCATCGATCACCGACGTGACGGGGCGCACCGTGTGGACAGGTCCGAGCTACATGCAAGAAGCCGAACAAGCGCTGGTAATCAGGATTCCCGATGACATGCTCGGCACGGGAACATACATCGCGTCTCTAGTGGCCGAGGACGGCCGCAGCGTGCGTCGCACGTTCATCGTAAGCAAGTGAGCGGGCCATACAGATGCAACACATGATCCTTGCCATCATTACGATGGGCGTTGTTTGGTATGCGTGGACGAATTTCAAGAAGATCGGTCGCCTTCGGCTGGTCGATCTTGATCTGACACCCGAAGAGAGGCAACAACGTCAGGTCACCTACGTCATGCGCATCGTCATGTGCCTGATCCTTCTGGCTATACTTCCGTTTTTGTTCACGTTCCTGATCAAATAGATGTCAGACAGCAATCCGAAACTCAGCGGCCCACATAACAAGGGGAACGAACGCGAGTTTCTATCCGGGCCGCATTCACGGTTCCGTGAATTCATGTTCGTTGTTCGCGTGATGAAGGAATTCATCCGCGGTTTTCGCGTGCTGCACTTCGTCGGTCCATGCATCACGGTCTTTGGCTCGGCTCGTTTCAAAGAAGATCATCCTCACTACGATGCTGCCCGTGCTGTGGGAGCACGTCTTGCCGACATGGGGTTCACCGTGATGACCGGCGGCGGCCCCGGTATCATGGAGGCCGCCAACCGGGGCGCCAAGGAAGCCGGTGGTACGAGCATCGGACTGAACATCGAGCTGCCGTTTGAGCAACATGCCAATCCATGGCTTGACGTGATGGTGACCTTCGAGCACTTCTTCGTGCGCAAGGTCATGCTCGTCAAGTACTCCCTCGGCTTCGTGGTCATGCCCGGCGGATTTGGCACGATGGACGAACTGTTTGAGGCCATCACGCTCATCCAGACGAAGAAGATCACCAACTTCCCGATCGTCCTGATGGGCAAAGAATACTACTCCGAGCTGGTTGGCACCATCCGCGAGCGCATGGTCCAGGAAGGTACGATCTCGAAGGACGATCTTGACCTGTTCCTTGTCACCGACAGCATCGATGAGATGGAAGACTTCCTGCGCGCGCGCGTTGTGAAGCGCTTCGGTCTGAAGCAACAACTCTTCATCCCGCGCACATGAACATTTGCATCTACTGCGGCTCGCGCAGTGGTAACGAACCGATCTTTCAGGACATCGCACACTCGGTTGCCGACGAGTTGCTCCGACGCGGCTGGAACTTGGTCTATGGCGGCGGTGGCATCGGACTGATGGGCGCAATCGCCCGGAGGGTCTTCGAAGGGGGCGGCCATGTGACGGGCATAATCCCAACGTTCTTGGCAACGCGCGAGGTGGCCTTGTGGGAGTGCTCGGAGCTGATCCAGGTTCCTACCATGCACGTGCGCAAACAGCTGATGATCGAACGCTCTGATGCTCTATTGGCTCTGCCAGGGGGCTTCGGCACGATGGACGAGCTGTTTGAGGCCATCACGTGGCGTCAGCTTGGACTGCATGATCGCCCCATTGGAGTGCTGAACACGGCTGGATACTTCGACCCACTTCTGGCCATGAACGCACACATGGTTGACCAGGGATTTGTTGAGCAACGCCATGCCGACATCCTTCTGCGCGATGCCGACGTGGCGCGTCTGTTTGATGCACTCAAGGCCCATCGCGGTTCCCCCGCCACAGACCTGACGGGTCGAACCTAGGACCCAGTATCGTGATTCGTGACCTCTTCTTTCAGAGCGCCACACCGATCATCCGATTGGGGCGCACGCGCCCCCTGACCTCGGACGACGCCCCGCCACTCCCCCGGGGACTGCGTCCCGAAGAGTCGGCAGCGGCCTTCGCCACGATTCCGACGAGGTCCTTCGCGAGCTTTCTCTTCGGCGTCTTCCGGGCCACGGGACGTCCGGCATGGCGAACGCTGACGATCATCTTCGTGCGCAATCTTGTGGTGCTTCTGACGCCCATCTTGTTGCATGCCGTTCTGACGTCCATTCCATCGGTCGCCGGCAGCGTTGACTTTCCGTCGGGCGCCATGCTGACGGCCATTGCCCTTGGCATGGTCGGCATTGCAGGTGCACTGCTCAATCAGCACATATTCTTCAACATGCTGCAGGGCTTTGCGACGATCGTCAACGGCCTCAACGACCGCATCATCCACCATGCTCTGCGACTTCGGCGTTCCTCTCGTGCGTCCATGCAGACGGGTGACCTGGTCAATCACCTCTCGAGCGATACCGATGCGATGGCCGAGGCGATGTTCTTCATCCCGGAGTTCTTCAATACGGTGTTCCAGACGCTCACCGTGATGGTGATGCTATGGTGGTATCTCGGCGCTGCCGCCTTGGCCTCGTTCGCAACTCTGGCGTTGATCGCGCCGCTTTCGGTGCTCGTGGCCAGACGGTATCGACGGCTGGACCATGAGCTGATGCAATTGCGTGATGAGCGCGTCACACTCATGTCGCAGATCCTGCAAGGCATCCGCGTGGTCAAGTACCACGCCTGGGAGTCCAGCGTAGGCCAGGAGGTCTCTGCCGTGCGCGGCAAGGAGATCGGCACGCGCGTGCGCATCGTCCGCACGGACGCGCTGAGCACGATGATCTTCGTCAGCACCTCCACGCTGGTTGGATTTGCCGGATTCTCGGCCTATGTGGCCATGGGCGGCGAGCTCACCACGCCACTGATCTTTGCGTGCCTTGCCCTGTTCACGATGCTCGAAGAGCCCTTCGGGATCGTCAGTCATCTTTTGTCGAACCTTCAGCATGCACGCGTTGCCACCGGACGTCTGCATGGGTTCTTTTCGGCGAACGTGCGCCAGAGCGATGAGCGCGAGCCATCGGCCCCCTGGCATGCGGTCGGATTGACATCGAGCAACGTGTCGCTGACGTATCCCGGTGCAACCACGCCGGCTGTGCAGTCCATCGACCTCGATATCCCGCCCGGCTCCAGCGTGGCCGTTGTCGGCGCTGTCGGCGCCGGTAAGAGTTCGCTGCTACGCACGCTGGCCGGACTCCATGTTCCCACCACGGGCAGCATTGCGGCAACGAACCTCGACGCATCGCTGCGTCCACGCATCGGCTACGTTCCGCAGGAAGCATTCATCATGAACGCCACCGTGCAGCAGAACATCCTCTTTGGGGAGGAACTCGACGAGGCGCGTTTGGAAAGAGCTGTGAGCGTGAGCGCCCTTGCCGCTGACATGGCGCTGATGCCCAGCGGACTTCAGACGGAGATCGGGGAACGAGGCGTCAACCTCTCGGGTGGACAAAAGCAGCGCGTGGCGCTGGCGCGTGCAGCCTACCACCGGCCCGGAATGGTGATCCTTGACGATCCCCTGTCGGCCGTGGACGTGCACACCGAAGAGGTGCTGATCGACCGGCTGATCTTCGGCGAATGGTCGGCCGTGACGCGCATCGTGGCCACGCATCGTCTTGCCCATCTGCAGCGGTTCGATCGGATCGTGATGATGGAGAAGGGGCGCATCATTGCCAGCGGAACATTTGAAGAGCTTAAGGACCACGTCGACTTCCAAGAGCTGGTTCAGCATGAGAACGCTGATGCCGATACCATCGCTGGTACGATGCGGGCGGCCTCAGCTCAAGAGGTACGCTCCGAAGAAGCTACACCTGTTGCAGATACAGGTTCCCGCGTCACGGTCGACGAGGACCGCGTCACCGGAGCCGTGGGCCTGCCGGTGTACCGTGCCTATCTGCGGGCGATGATCGGACGGCGCTGGACAGCCCCCTTCCTGCTGATGGCCCTGCTGAGCTCGGTGGTACTGATCACCGTACTGCCGATGCTTCAAGCGTCATGGCTCGGCTCGTGGTCCGATGCCCGATCAGGCACGGCCGTTGGCGGCGTGTGGTCGTGGCTATCGGGCATGCTCTCGATGAAGGACCTCGATGCATCAACGGCAGTGGCACTCTACGGCCTCATCGGAACTGTCGTTCTGAGCTCGTGGGCCATGGAACGCCTCCTGTGGTTGTCGCGCACGGCAATTGCCTCCCGGACCATCCACAACGATGCCCTGCGCGGCGTGCTCGCTGCCCCTCTGCGATTCTTCGATTCCACGCCGATGGGACGCATCCTGAATCGCTTTGCGCGCGACATGGAAGGCGTCGACGACCACCTGTCGTGGAACATTGAACAGTCCTTCAAATCGCTCACACAGACCATTGGCTCATTGATCCTCATCATGAGCGTGCTACCGCTGATCCTCATCGTTTTTGTGCCGGTTCTGATTCTCTACTACCGCCTTCAGCGTGATTACCGCATGAGCGCCCGCGAGGCCAAGCGTCTGGAGTCGATCAGTCGCTCCTCTCGCTACGCCCACTTCAAGGAACTTGTCACGGGGCTCGACGTGATCCATGGCTTTGCCAGGGAGAGGCATTTCATTGACACACACCGCAGCATTCTGTCGCGCTACCAGCGTGCCTACTGGTGCAACATCATGCTCAACAGGTGGTTCTCTACGCGGGTGCCACTCACCGGTGGACTCGTTGCGCTTGGAACCAGTGTGCTGATCATCATAGCTGCATGGAACGGGTCGATTTCGGCCGGGCTGGCCGGACTGGTGATGACGTATGCAATAAGTTTCTGGGCCACGCTCAATTGGACCATTCGCGCCTTCAGCGAGGTCGAGTCGCGTATGACATCCGTCGAACGCCTTGAGACATTTGCCAACCTGCCTAGTGAGCCCCCTACCACCAGCGCACCCGTACTTGATCCCTCGGCACCGTGGCCGTTGAAGGGGGCTGTTCAGATCGATGACCTCCATGTGCGATATGCGCCTCACCTGCCAATGGTCCTGCACGGTGTGACCTTCAGCGTCGAGCCGTCTACAAACGTCGGGATAATCGGCCGCACGGGTTCCGGCAAATCGACGCTCTTCCAGACGTTGTTTCGATTCGTCGAACCGGAACGGGGACGTATTCTGATCGATGGCATTGATATCACGTCCATTCCGCTCGAGCGTCTGCGACGCAACATTGCCATCATTCCGCAGGACCCAACGCTCTTCATCGGCACCGTCCGTCTGAACCTCGACCGATTCAACGAGTGCACCGACGAGGAGATCTGGCAGGCCTTGGGGCGCGTGCGGCTTGCGGAGGTCATTCGCTCTCTGCCCGGAGGCCTATCGGCACCCGTCGTTGAAGGGGGCTCGAACTTCTCCCAGGGTCAGCGCCAACTCCTCTGCATGGCTCGGGCCATCCTCATCAAGGCACGAGTGATCGTTTTGGACGAGGCAACGGCAAGTGTGGACATCGTGACCGATGCGCTGATCCAGCGAACGATACGCGAAGAGTTCCGTGACGTAACGGTATTGACGATCGCGCACCGTTTAGATACCGTCGCCGACGCGGATATGATCGTTGAACTTTCTGCCGGCAGGGTGAGCAACATCACCAGACGTTGACCTCGCGCTCGAGCGCATCTTCGGTTGTTGAGGGGGGTTAGTTTAGTGATTCCTCATGCTGTCATTATCTTATGTTGTTTCTAGCATCTTTAGATTCAATTGTTTACTTGAGGTTCCTATGCGTC
>JBEAYU010000066.1:0-5852 GCA_041170435.1 Bacteroidota bacterium | reverse complement strand
GGGCTGACGGCGCTGTTCACCACGTCGAGCGACATCCCGCGATATGACCGACTCTTCGAGCTGCGCACATCAAATGGCGTTACCAACCCACGTCAGTCCGAATGGTACTATGGACCGCAGTTTCTGAGTCTCAATGCTCTGACGTTGACGGGGAGCAACGTCGCCCCCTTCATGGACGACCTGTCGATCACGCTCTCGCAGCAGTGGTACGAAGAGTCACGTCACACACGGAGCTTCCGCAGTGATGTTCGCCGTGATCAGCGTGAAGCCGTTTCGGTGACCAACCTGAATGTTGATGCGCGCATTCGCCTGGATGACAATGAACACGATCGTGATCTCTACTACGGCATCGAAGTATCACTCCAAGGGGCGAGCTCCTCGGCAACGGATGTAAACATCGTCACCGGAGCGTATTCTCCTGGGATCACACGGTATCCCGACGGAGGGTCGACCTACAACTCGTATGCTGCCTATGCTCAAACCCGGTGGGAGTTCGGCGAAGAGCTTGTGCTGGCCGGAGGGCTGCGGTGGACGCTTGTGCAGCTGCTCTCGGAATTGTCCGCCACCAACGTCCTCGGCCTGCCATACCGAACGATCGAGACCGACCCGTCGGCACTGACCGGCTCGGTAGGACTCACTTGGCTGGCATCTTCATGGCTTACCGTGCGCGGAAATGTCTCCTCGGGATTCCGTGCCCCCAACGTTGATGATATCGGCAAGGTGTTCGACTCTCGACCCGGTAGCGTGGTGGTGCCGAATCCGTTACTTGGTCCTATGACCGTGACAACCGTGGAAGGGGGCTTGGCAGTCACCCCGATCGACGGTTGGACACTCTCGACAACGGTCTTTCACTCGTGGTTGGCAGACGTGATGCAGATCCGCCCATGGACGTTCAATGGTGCCGATAGCATCATCTTCAACGACGTGCCAAGCCAAGTGACCTCACTGCAGAATGTTGGCACGGGGTATCTTGATGGCGTCTCTCTTGTGCTTGACGGTCGCGTAGGAGACCTCTCGTTCCTGGCCACGGCTTCGGTCACAACCGGACGCGATAACACGGGTGCTGTGCTGATGCACATCACTCCGGCCTTCGGAATGGCACGCCTTTCATGGAGTCCGACTCAGACACTGCAGATCACTGCCGACGCACGGTGGTCGGCAGCATGGACACCGTCGATGATACCTGCCGCGGAGGCCGCACTCAATGTCCAGTACCCGGCCGGTGGGTTGCCTGCATGGACCATCGCCGGAGTGCGAGCATCGTATGACGTCTCATCAATGCTCACCGCCCAGCTGGCCGTGGAGAACATCTTCGATCTTCAGTACCGTCCGGCAGGATCGGGGATATCGGCACCCGGACGGAACATCGTCACGTCATTGCGCGCTCGACTCTGACGGCCCGACATTGGCTGACTCGGTGGCACGTTAGCGAATGCGAATAAGAGTGCCTGACGCGCTACCGACTCTTTGCCCACGCAGGACATATCGATACGTGCCGGCAGCTGCAGGTGTACCCGCATTCGTAAGCCCATCCCAGATCACCGTGTAGCGTCCTTCCTCAACCGGCGTCTCTTGCACCAGTGCGCGGACAAGAGCCCCCTGGCCATCCACGATGTCGATCAGGATGATGTCTGCACCGGGGATCGTGAAGGCGATGGACATCTGCTCAGCCGATGGATTGGGATAGATATGCTCGTCGAGATAGTCGGTATTCCACAGCACCGGTATGCTGGTGGCAACGGAGTCATAGCAGTTCTTCGCACCGATCACGTACATGGCCGACACGTCTTTGTTCTTGCGAGAACCTGTCTCATTCTTCGGTGGATAGCTACGCACATATTCGAGCTTGACGGCCTCTGGGCTGACGCTCACGCGCATGTGTCCGGAGTTCGGAAGGATGAGTCCCTCGAGATAGCCATACTTGACGGCCTGGTTCGCTCCCGAAAAGTTGGAGTGACTCGGCTGCGGGACCTCCTGATAGATCAGGCAGTCTTTCTGCTGTTGTGCGTAGAAATGGTCATGTCCGTGAAAGAACACGTTCACGCGATGGCGCTTCAAGAGGTCCTTGATGGGCATCTCCCATCCAGGCCTGTTCGTGGCAAAGCCCTCGGTGCGATCGAGGTTCTTTCCGCCCCATTCGTAGAGATCGGCAAACTCCACCCCACCGCGTCCGTCGGGATCGCCCCCTACCAGCTGATGTGAGAAGATGAACTTGAACGTTGCCGTGCTCTTGGCCAGCGTTGATCGCAGCCATTCATACTGCTCTCTGCCAAGCGTCCACCGCCAGCCATTCAGTGAATCCGGCTTAGGCTTGGTGTTCCAGTACGGATCGATCACCATGAAGAGTGCATCGCCCCATTCCCACGCATAGTAGGCGGCCCGACGTCCTACGAACGGGTATTGCGTTGTATCGCCGGTGTAGAAACCATCCGGCTCGGGATTGAGGAAGTACTTCTTACGATCGATCGTGCCCCATACCGGCACATTCTCGGACGTACCGTTGTTGAGCCAGCCCGCTTCGCCCTCGTGATTACCAAGGGTGATAAACAAGGGTACCGAATGGCATACCTCTTCGTAGTAGGAGCGAAGAAGGTGAGCACGATATGTGATCGTATCACGAGGCACCTTCTTCTGGGCATTGGTGAGCTTGTCCGACATGAGAATATCGCCGAGGTCGATCATGAAATCGGGCTCGTCTTCCAGCTCGTTGCGCAGCGTTCGCAGGTACACCGACGTGTCGCTCTGCTCGTCAAGATGCGGGTCTGCCTGGATGACAAACGTGAAAGGGGCTCCGCGTTTCCGCTGCGTTTGGAACGAATATGTTGGACGTGTGACGGAGGGAGACCCCTGCGTTGTGCGATACACGACCTGATAGAAGTACTTGGTGTCGGGTTGGAGTCCGTCGATGACAATGTTTGCCGGTGCGGCAGAGTCGACCTTGGTCCACGCGGTCTGACCATCGAGCGCATCAGCCGATACTCCGTACTTCACGCGCATCTCTACCGAGCTATTGGGAATCAGCTGGAGGGTTACTGAGCGGTCCGTTGGCCTGCCCAGTAGCTCGCGATGCTCAAGGGTTTGAGCCGTAGTGCAGGTTATGCAGAGGATGAGGGCGGCGAGAGTCGTCTTCATTATCGTCCTCCGATCATGATGGTCTGGCGCGTCGTTGATCCATCGATTCGAGCCACTACGTCATAGAGTCCATAGGGAAGCGAGGCAACATTGATGGACGTCGAAGCGGAACGAAGAACAGTCTCACCAAGAACATTCATGATCGTTACGTCCACCGATGAGGTTGTCGGAGCAAGGATGTTCAGCGTTTCGCGAGCCGGGTTTGGTGCAATCAAACAATCACCAGCGGGAGTATCCTCATCAACGGAAACCGGCCGCTGCTTAACGGTGTAGGAGTAACCAACATCGCCATTCTTGTTTGCGCCGCCAACGGTGTCCTTTGGCATGTAGGAGCGAACAAAGTCGACAACGACACCGGCATCAGAAACCTTCACACGGATATGTCCAGTCCCGCGCATGGTCACATCGGTGTAGGCATCTGCATTTGCCAACATGCCGATCTCATATGTAGAGTCGCTCGGCATGGGAACTTCCTGATACACGACGCCGTCAAGTTCTTCCTTGGCATAGAGATGGTCATGGCCTTGGAAGAAGACGTTGACGCCGGTCTTCACCATGAGCTGATGAATCGGAAGGCCCCAGCCCGGACGATACTTGTCGAACTCGTACACGCCCTTGTTGGAATAGCCGCCCCACTCAGCCCCTTTCGCTGTATTGACTCCACCACGGCCCTGTCCGCGCGTGTGATGGGCGAAGACGAACTTGTACTTGGCATTGCTTCCCTCAAGAGTACTGCGCATCCACCTGTACTGGGCCTCGCCAAGGGTCCAGTCCCAGTTCTGCGGCTTCTCGTTCACATCGCAGTCGCGGTAAACGTCGAGAACCACAAACAATGCATCGCCCCATTCCCACGCGTAGTAGTTCTCGGGATGATCGATGCCATGGGGCTCGCGGACCATGTTGCCGCTATAGAAGCCATTCGGAAACGGGTTCGCGTAGTAGTACTTGCGCCAAAGCGTGCCCCAGACAGCAATGTTGTTTGGTGCGTTCTGCTTCAGATAGTACCCCGTCTCACCCTCATGGTTGCCAAGGCAGAAGAAGAATGGCACTGAATGGCAGATCGAGCCGAGATACTGAAGGTAGTCACGATGGAGATCGTCCATATCCTGACTGGTCGTCGTCGTCGGCTCATGGTCATCCCCAAACGTATCGCCGAGCGATAGCATGAAGTCAGCACTGTCACGCTTCATGTTGTCGAGCGTGATCTGATACATACTTCGAATACCTTTCTTGTCGTAGAGATGCTCGTCGGCCTCGACAAGGAAGGTGAACTCCTCGCCCCGTGCCCGCTGTGTGCGAAAGCTATACTCGGGCGTGGACTGATAGGGGCCTGCTCCGGGAGAGCGGTACCTGACACGATAGAAGTTCATTGTATTTGGCGTAAGACCGGTTAGGTCGATCTTCAACGCTTCCCCGGCCTTGCAGGTGACCGGTTCTGTCTGCGACGAGTACATACCTTGGATTCGACCAAACTCGAGGTAGTATTCGGTCGCCTTGGCGAAATACACGCTTGCAGTGATGGACTTGTCCGTTGGACGTCCAAGGATCACACTGTACTCTTGCGATGAGAGTGGCTGTGCAGTGAGCAGGACTGCTACGAATACGGCAATGCCGCGCCAAAGATGATGCATCGTTGTCATGAAATGTCCAACATTGAAAGAGATTCCCGGCACAGGAAGCCTTGGTGCGCCGATTGGTTACATTCGTCACATGATTCTTTCGCACCGCGCCGTAAGACCCCTTTTGCTGCTGGCCATCCTCTTTGATGTTGGATCATCATTGCAGGCTACAACGCTGCACGTCGGAGAGGGGCGGCAGTACCCCGATCCGCGGGCGGCATGCTTGCAGGCCAAGCCGGGCGATACGGTACTGATCCATCCGGGTACGTACCGAGGGACGTTCTGGATCGAGAATCTCAACGGCAGCGCCGAGGCATCGATCATTATCCGTGGCACAGATCGTACCGCTGTTGTTTTTGACGGTGGATCTGAGTCGATGCACTTTTCCGATTGTTCGCATCTGATCGTTGAGAACTTCACTGTAAGGGGGCAAACCAGCAACGGCATGAACTGCGATGACGGCGGCACGTTTGAGACCCCCACCCACCACATCACGTTTCGTGGCATCACCTTTGGTGCGATGGCTGCCACTGGCAACAACGATCAGCTAAAGCTCTCCGGCCTGGACGACTTTGTGATCGAAGACTGCACGTTCGAAGACGGTTCGCCTGGTGGAAGCGGAGCCGACATGGTGGGGTGCCACCGAGGAGTGTTCCGACGCAACACGTTCCGACGTCTGGGCTCGAACTGCATTCAGGCCAAAGGGGGCACGCAGTTCATCCGCATCGAGCGCAACGCGTTCATCGACGGTGGACAGCGAGCACTGAATCTTGGCGGCTCCACCGGACTGGCCTTCTTCCGTCCGCAGGACGCACGGTTCGAAGCCGCTGACATCATGGTGGTGGCGAACGTCTTCGTTGGCTCCGTCACCCCGATCGCCTACGTTGGTTCGGTTCGCGTATCAGTGACCAACAACACGATCATTCATCCCGAGCGTTGGGTGTTCCGCATCCTGCAGGAGACAGTGGACACGACGCGGTTTTTGCCGTGTGGTGACAACGTCTTCCAGAACAATCTCGTGGTCACTCGCTCGACGTTGTCGCGGCACATTAACATTGGGGCGAACACAGCCCCCTCAACATTCACGTTGAGAAATAACCT